>JAFUYM010000035.1 GCA_017470525.1 Bacteroidaceae bacterium | reverse complement strand
GGGAACAGGTGTGCCGTCGCACAGTTGCAGGGACACGCCCTTCGGAGCCACGTTGCCATCAACTGCAATCAGACGGACAAAGGCCGTCAGCGTGTATTCGCCCGGCTCCATATCGGTCATGGTGGCTGTCAGTGTGCGGGCCTTCAGCGTTGGGCTGCCATCTGGGGCATTGTAGTAACTCATATATTGGGGAGCGAAGCCATCATCAGTGACCACGGCCCAAGGCACGCCGTAGGGTGGCTCTTCCATACCTGCAATCTCCCAGGCACTCGACAGCAATTCCGCTATTTCCCAGTAGCCAAAGCCACCACCTCCCTCGTAAGGGTTATAGAAATCATAGGCCCTTTCGGTGGTCAGAAAGTCATCCTTGTATAGTCTTTCCGCTAACTGATAGAACTGCTGAAACTCTTTCTCGGCATTCGGCGTGTAGACATTGGTGGCCGTCAGTATCTCGTTCTTCATCACTGCAAGTGCTCTTGCTGCGAATGCCAGCGCGTCAACGCTCTTGCGGCCCTGCTTAATAGCCTCCGCCAGCCGGTAGTAGTTTGCGTATGTATGTTCTGCCACTATCCCTTGTTGCAGGGCCTTCTTTGCGTAGATATCCATCTTCTGGGGCAGTAACTCCTCTGCTTCAGCCAAGGCCTTGGCGTATGCTTCGTCGAGCGAGAACAGTCTGGTCAGCGTCAGGCTCTTGATTTGCAGCGTGTGCCAGTTGGTGCCCGATTTCAGTTTCTCCATGCTGATGTGCAGGGTGTCGCTGGTTACGGTCACTTCGAGCGTATATTCATCGTTCTTCGTGGTAGCCGTGCCGATATGGGCGGTCATGGGCATGGTGATGTCGTTGGCATGCAGACACATCACATCGGTCGCTCCTTCCGTCAGGTCGGAGTCGAAGCCGCGTCCATCGGTGTAGTAGGCATTGGCGCCGAGTACGAGAGTATAGTTGCCGTCCTCTAAGCCTGTGATGGTCTGCTCCATTACTGTGCCTATGGTCTCCACCGTCCCTTCATAGCGTTCCACCATCGGTGCGGTGCGCCCGTCGGCAGTGGTCACGGCGGGAGCGTATTCTGTACTGCACACACCGCCAGCCTGCCATGCCTCCTGCGACGTGCCCACGTGGTTAGTGCGGTCGGCGGGCAGGGCAATGTTCAGGTCGGGGGTGATGGTCAGCGTGCCGCCGTAGCAGACCATGTCGTAGTTAGCGGCAGAACCGCCACTCACGGTGATGTCGTAATTGCCGCAAGGAGAATCTTTCGTGGCAGTGGTGGTCACCGTGGGCTTTTCACTCAGGGCTGTTGTCTCGGTGTCGCCATTGCGGAAGCCCTCGTAGGTCAGCGTCAGCGCGGGGATGTCCATACCTGCGCCTATCACTATGTCACCGGTTGTGACGGTGAGCGGGGCAGGCAGTACTTGGAGCGTGCCGGGCTGATAGTCCACGCCTTCATCACTGCCCGCTATGCTTATCTCGTAGGTTCCTACGGGCGATGTCTTGGTGGCGGCAGTCGAGAGGGCAGGTGCCCGCGAGGGTGCAGCACCCACGGCAGAATACGTCAATTCGGGCACCTCGTCACCATAAATCATCGATTTGTCGTCGGCATAGACACGTGGGCGGCGGATCGTCGGTGGCTCGGCAGGGGTTACGCCGTCGTTGCTGAGGAATATTTCCTTGATAGACACCGTAGTGCCTAGAGTAAACAAAAGAATATCTTTTATACAGGACAGATCAATACCTTCTGTCTGCTGCAAGTCTATGACCACTTCGGTTTGATTGCTGACTTCTATATTGGGGTATTCATTGCTCATGAAATCATCCAACCTGACGCATGTTGGCCAAGAGGGAGCCTCAAAGAAATGTAATACTAGATAGCGATATGCAGAGAGGTCGATGCCATCAGCCCACCACCAGCCCCCAAATCCAACGCCAGAAAATGTTCGTGTCGCTTCGTCGAACTGATTGTGGAACAGCAGGTCGAAATAATTAACGCCAACCGCCGTCAGGGGGAACATGCTGCTGACGACCTCGAACTGCACTTCAAACGTCTGGCCAGTGCCGTCGGTGTACGTTCCGTGTATGGTGGTCTGCCCGGCTTTCTTGACATAGATGTTGCCTCGGTCGATGCTCAGCACCGACTCGTTGGAGCTGGTCCAGACGGCATCGCCCGCCACATTCCACGACCTTCCGTCAGCGAACTTAGCCATCAGCTTCATGGCGCACGATTCGCCGGGAAAGACTGATGTGGGGGCATCCTCCATCTCTACGCTGACAGCCTTCAGCTGGTTGGAAGACGTCTTTTTCGTTTTGGCATACTCCTTAAACCAGTTCCATGTGGGCACCATAAAGGCTTCGGGGTCGTTATAAATCGTCGGGCTACCGTCTGGCGAAGGCTGGTTCACTTGGAGGAAAACTCCTTGGCCGTCAACAAGAGGATTCCAACTTATATTGCCGGTCCTGTCGATGTCGTGCTTCAGGGCAATGCCAAAAGTGCTTGTCTCGTCTTCATCGTCGTATTTATTTTCCCAAGCCATTTCGGTAATAATGCATGGTGCCATGTTGCTCACGGGTATAATCTCATTATCCCAACTGTTTCCTATCCAATAGGCATGGATGGCATAGCCGATGTTTTCGCCCTCGATGGGGTTTGTAGCATAGCCGGCTAATTGATGTTGTGCACCCATACCTGGAACCCAGACCACATTGTTGCAGCCATTCCGCCGGATGACATCCACCATGGGCTGGAAGTAGTTCTTCACATCCTTGAAATTGTTCCGGCACCCATCACTGCCCACCATGGTTACGGGTTCGTTGTACAGTTCCATCATGATGCCGGGATTGTTCTTCACAAAGGGAAGTGAACTGATGTAATCCCAGAACTCAATAGATAATTGCTGGGACCTGTCGCCTATACGCCACAAATCATCCTGCGGGCGTATGCCGTCATAGTATAACACTGCATAGATGCCCTTGCTGTTCAGATGCTCAATGATTGGAACATACACTTTCTCGAAGTTGTCATTTCTCTTGAAAGCCCCTAAGTCGTAAACCCCTGAAGCATTTTCAGATATCCACTCATTAGTGACAAGAATACGAATGTAATCAATCTTCCAATCTAGCGCCAGCAGTGAGTCTACCCACTGAGTTTCGTACCTTATTGCTCTCTCATAGTCATCGCCCACCCAATACGCGCCTTCTTCACACCAAAAGGGATGTACTGCCATCATGAGACCGTGCAGCGTCACGATGTCGCCCTTTGGGTTCTTCAGATACCGACCGTCTACGTGGAGCGGTTCAAGGTTTTGTGCATGGCTGGCACCGAGCAGTGTCAACAGCATAAGACACAGTGTAAGAATTCTTTTGTTCATAAGCACTCAATATTTTTGTTATTGATAATAAAGTGCTACAAAGTTCGCCACATTGGACGAATGTTCCAAATTCTTTTTGTATCTTATTTGGTTCTTTTTGATTCTTTTTGGTTCTTTTCTTATTTCCTTCGATGGAATGGGCGTTTTTTCAATGTCGCAACTGTTGTAGATACGTCAGATTGCCGAGGTCACATTCGTCGGCGATGCGTTCCCACACGATGTGGGTGCTGTCGGACTGTATGGGGTTCGTGCGGTAGATGCCGAGAAAGACATAGCCGGTATCGACGAGGTTTTTCATGAAGGTGATGCGCAGTTCGTTGGTTCGCATCACGGTGAAGTAGAGTTGGGCGTTGCGTTCTTTGGTCAGCAGTTGACGTTCTTCCTCGGAGAGGCTCTGTAATTCTACTGCTTCGTCACCATCGAGGCTGTCGGCAGGTGTCCACCACTCAGTGATGGTCGGCATGAGGCTGTCGGGCTGTCCATCGTTATGCCAATTGGGATGATGGAATTCGGGACCCCAGATGATGATGCCTTCATGGTGGGGCAGTGGCTCGTCCCACCAGTGTTCTGATGCTGTGACACCGAAAAGGCGAAGGTAGTCATTGCAGGTCTTGAAGATTTGTCCGCGTCGGAGGATGTTTGCCTGACTGCTCTCGAGTGAGTCGTCTGCGCTCTTTTTGAATATTCTGGCTCCAAGTAGGAAGGCTCCACCGAGGAGCAATAAGACGAGGATAAGTTATAGATGCTTGATATTCAGAAACTTGTTACCCCCCCCTAAATATGTAGGAGCGGGTGAGGACGTTTCTGGGGGGATAGAGATAGGTTCATGTGCCTGACAGAAATCCTCCCAATCCTTGTAATCGATAAACTGTGAAAGGAGGTTGAGGGTGGAAATGCGTATCGTGGCGTATTGAGGCAGATAGTTCCAAAAGCGTTTCAGCGTGGAGGTGCTGATGGACTGATGGGTTTTCTCGAAAATGGCTTGTGCCAAGAAGTTGAAGTCGCGAGGCGATTCCATCTTCCTGCCTACTGCCGTCTCTATGGCATTGCGTAATTGTTCAAACTCTTGATTATCGGACATCATTTTCAAAAACGGGGGTATTGCATGGTGGAACAGTGAAGCGAACCATGCTGAAGAATGAGGATGCGGCAGTCGATGGGAACGATTTGACGATTGGGGAATGCCGTCTTGAGCATGGCAACCGCTTCCGCATCCTTTTGGGGTTGGTTGTAGGTGGGCATGAGGACGGCATCATTCACGATGAGAAAATTGGCGTATGTGGCAGGAAGGCGTTCGCCCTCTTCGTCATGGCAAGGGTCGGGGAGGGGAAGGGGGAACAAGGTGTATGGTTCTCCGTTGGCGGTTCGCATGGCAAGCAGTTCCTCTTCCATTGCTCGTAATTCTTCGTAGTGCTCATCGTTTCTGTCGCCGCATTTCACGTATGCAATGGAGGTGGGTGAACAGAAGCGAGCCACGGTGTCAATGTGCCCGTCGGTGTCATCGCCAGCCAACCATGAATGATGGAGCCAAAGAACTCTTTGGGCATTAAAGTATTTCTTTAACCTGTTTTCTATATCTTGCTGAGAAAGAGTGTTGTTCCGATTTTCTGCTAAAAGACAACTGGAAGTGACCATCAGTGTGCCTTCTCCATCGCTTTCAACGCTGCCACCCTCAAAAACGAAGTCAAGACAATTCCTGTATTTCACTTCGGCGGTTCGGTAGAGTTTGGCTACTTCTGAAAATATGTTTTTGTTGATTTGGTTGTCGTGGTTGGCAGCAAATTTGAGTCCCCATCCGTTGAACTGGAAATCGTTGAGAATGAGTTTTTGTTGTTCTTCATCCATGCAGGTAATGAAAGCATGGTCCCGTGCCCAAGTGTCATTGGTAGGGCATTGAACAAACGAAATGTTGCCGAGGGAGATGCCTCGTTTTGTCAATTCCGCCTTTGCTTCATCAGGCTTTTGTGCCACAATCAGTAACGGCTCACGCTTTGCCACTTCTTGTGCAATTGCACAAAAGCAATGAATGGCATCAGCCAACACTGGTGCCCAGTCGGTGTCCTTGTGAGGCCACGTGAGTTGCACAAATGCTTGCTGATGCCATTCTGCTGGAAGAAACATTGTTCAGTTCTTTTGTATAGTTAATGAAGCCCTTAAACCTAAAGGGTTATTTCAGTTTAAGAGGTTCTGGACCATTGAGTGTAGGCTTCACAGGCACGATGTTGCCTTTCTTGTCGAAAGTCATCTTGTCGATGCAGGTTTCGCGGTGGATGCCTGGCTCATGGTTGATGTAGTTCTTGTTGATGCGGTGATAAACGATGTACCACTCATCTTTTCCTGGCAACTGAAGAATGGAGTTATGTGCCGTTCCATAAATCTCTTCATTAGGAACTTGCTCGATGACGCGATAGTTCTGCTCGTCAATCTGGATGTCGCCCAGTGGAGTCTTGCTGGTGCCGTAGCATACGTGGTAATTGGGAGAACCCGTGTCATCCACCGACCAGAGGAAATAGTAGGTGCCTTTGCGATAGAACACGTAGGGTGCTTCGCGATAAGCCCAAGTCTTCAAAGAACCGCCTTTCGGTGTCATGTGCTTGATGGTTTCCTTCTTGATGGAGAGCATGTCGTCGTTCAGTTCTGCACCAGCCATGAAACCGTTACCCCAGTAGAGGTAGTATTTGCCCGACTTCGGGTCTTGGAACACATCGACGTCGATGGCTTGTCCGCCACGGGCATCTTTGGGTCTGTCCGCATCAGTCACAATCGGAGTGTCTGTGGCAACGAAAGGTCCTGTAGGGTTGTCGCTCACTGCCACGCCAATCTCCTTGCGATTGCTCTGAGGATTGTGGGCTGAGAAGTAGAAGTAGTACTTATAGCCACTCTTTTCTTTGCGTTCGATGATGCAGGGTGCCCAGGCATTGCCTGTTGCCCACTTCACTTGGTCGCCCTTCACGTCGAGCATCTTGCCTTCGTCTGTCCAGTCGATGAGATTGTCGGAAGAGAACACACTGAAGTCATGACCTCCCCAACCTGGAGTGCCGTCGGTTGTGCTATAGATGTAATATTTCTTGGTCTTGTTGGAATAGAGCACCTCGGGGTCTGCATGGAAACCTTCCAAAATGGGCTGTTTGTGATTGGGATATGCTTTCAGCAGTCGCTCCTTCTCTGCACGAGTGATGGGGATGATGGTGCCATGACGTGGGGTGAACTTACCCTTGGTTTGTGTGTTCTGCACAAACTGGAAGGTCTTCAGGTCTTCAGATTTGCAGAATTGGTAGTGACCATTTCCGTAGCAGTCGTACATGATAATCCACGACTTGCCGTCGATGGTCTTGCACACTCCGACACCTTCCACCGCCTCTTTGGTCTGCTCCACATTGCCCTCCAGCATCTGCCACTTGTCGGTCAGGTTCTTAGCCACAGCCTGATAGATGCCGCGACCAGACTCCTGCTTGTAGAAGAGGTGGTAGAGTTGGTCAGCCTCGTTATAGACGATGTCACCGTCGATGGTGGCATTGCCTGCATCGAAGAGCCACTTGGGTTCGCCTTCGAGGTCGGTGAAGTCGGCATTGGCATACTGATAGTAAATCTTGTCGTAGGAGCCAGGGTCGCTGGTGCGCAGGGAGTAGAACACCATGTACTTTCCAGCCTTGCGGTCGTAGATGGTTTCGGGAGCCCACACGCGGATGACATTCTTCCATGCCTTTGTGTATCGGGTAGGGAAGTTGATGGTGGAGTGTTGCCAATTGATGAGGTCGGTCGATTTGAGCAGCACCATTCCTCGGTTGCTCGACCATCCGTAAGCAGAGCGCATGTCGGTCACGACCATGTAGAAAGTCTTGCCATCCTCACAGCGCAAGATGTGTGGGTCGCGCACACACTGAGTCAGGGCGATGGTGTCGCTCGAAATGACGGGTGCTCCGTCGTTCAGGGGCGTGAAGTTGTAGCCGTCGTCACTCAGAGCATAGCAAATCTGCTCATCCTTGGGGTCATTGCTGTTGAAGTAGGTGAACAGATAAGCCACCATTTCATTCGGGTCATTCTGCTCATCCTTCGCAATGTTCTGGTTGCCAGCCATCACCGATGTTGTGAGCGATGCGCACAGGGCGGCTGCTAATAAGAATTTGTTGTTCATGTTGGTTAGGTTTAGGTAATTAGTTATTGTTATTGATTGTATTTATTTCTCAATAAGAAAATCTTCTGCTTTCTCAATGTCAGTGGCATGGTCCACGTCGAGGATTTTGCTGAAGGGGTATGCCTTCAGTTGGAGTCCGTCCTTCACCAGTTGCCGCTGGAAATTGCGCATGCGCGACTGCCCCTCTTTGATGCACTTGTCAATGACGGGGAAACTCCGTTCGTCCAGTCCATAGATGCCGCCTGAGATGTAACGCTGCGGTTCCGTGTCGAGAAACCCCGTGATGGTCAGATTTGCATCGGTGGCAATGTAGAGTGGTTTTTCGTCGTCAATGTAATCGGTCACCGCCATCAAGCCGTCCTCTGCCGATTTCTCCCATTCGTCGATGTATCGTTGAAATTCCTCTTCGCGGAAAATCGTATCTACCGTTGTGAGGCAGAATTTGCTCTTGCCAGTCGATTGGAAACGCTGCTCCATCACCTGCCGCAATTCATAAAAACTGTGCATGGACGATGGGGTGGTCTTCACAATCAGGTGTATCTTCGGGTCCGCCTCCTGCAATGCTCGCAGATGATTCTGGGTGAGTGGTGTGAGGTTGTTGGTGATGATGTAGATGTCCGTAGTCCCACAATGGTTGAAGATGCGGATGAGGCGGTCAATCATCGCCTCACCCTGAATCTTCACCAATGGCTTGGGCAGTTCCACACCCTCTTGTGCCAGTCGGGAACCTTCTCCTGCTGCAAGGATGGCAAACGTCATGGTCATTAAAAATTAAACTCTTCACTCACGCTCTTCTGCTCAGAGACGGCACGGATGGCACGGGCAAACATGTCGGCGATGGAGAGTTGCTTCACCTTTGGACATTTCTGTGCGTAAGGGATAGAGTCGGTGAACACGATTTCCTCCAGTGCGGAGTTCTGCACACGGTCGCTGGCAGGGTCGCTCATCACACAGTGGCTTGCCACAGCGCGCACACTCTTGGCTCCAGCCTTCAGCATCTCGTCTGCCGCACGGGTGATGGTGCCAGCGGTATCTACCATGTCATCCACAAGCACCACGTCCTTATCCTTCACGTCGCCGATAATCTGAATGGAATCGACCACATTCGCTTGCAGACGCACCTTGTTGCAGAGCACGAGGGGCGCATTCAGTTTTTTGGCGAACAGACGTGCGCGTTTTGCACCGCCCACATCAGGAGTGGCGATGACGAGGTCGGGCAGGTTCAGATTAGCCACGTAGGGCACCTCAACGAGTGAGCCGTAAAGATGGTCAACAGGCACATCGAAGAAGCCCTGAATCTGGTCGGCATGCAGGTCCATCGTGATGAGGCGGTCAATGCCAGCCACACTCAGCAGGTCTGCCACCAACTTGGCGCCGATGCTCACACGCGGTTTGTCCTTGCGGTCCTGACGAGCCCAGCCGAAATAGGGGATGACTGCCACGATGCTGCGGGCACTGGCGCGCTTGGCTGCATCAATCATCAGCAGCAACTCCATCAGGTTGTCGCTGTTGGGGAAGGTCGATTGCACGAGGAACACGTCTTTTCCTCGAATAGACTCCTCGAACGATACCGCAAACTCGCCGTCGGCAAAGTGCGAAATGACCATGTTGCCGAGAGGACAGCCTAAACTCTGGCAGATGCGCTCTGCCAAATACCTTGTTTTTGTACCTGAGAATACCTTGAAAGGTCTTACTTCACTCATGAGTTTTCTGACTATTTAGAAAATTGATAGGTTAAATTTCATGCAAATGTACATAAAAATATTGATTTATATGTCCACCTCCATAAAAAAACATCAATTATCGGAACAAATTATCGTTAACCTTTAGCTCGGCGTAGCCAATTATTGGTAATTATCGCTTATCTTGCGCCGCAGCGCAAGAGGCTGCCCATAAAGATTTTTTGCTCCTTCACCACCAAGGTGGTTTGGAAAAACGATAATTACCGATAATTGGCTACGCCGAGCTAAAGGTTAACGATAATTTGTTCCGATAATTTTTATGTTTTATAGGGGAAAGATATCTCCTTCAGAAAGCACTCTCCATGTAGAAGTAGAACCCCTTGCCATGCTTTTCTTCCGTTTCGCTGGCATAGATGTTGAAATCGATGCGGATGTTTTCTCGGTCAGGAAAGGGCACCGAAATCGTGGTCTCGGCATGCAGGGCGCCACCTGTCAATGGTTCAACCGTGGCAGTTTCATATTTTTCCTGTGCCATGCCGATGAACTCTCCGAGCAGATGCAGCGCACTGGCATCGCCCTGTTTTCTGTCTACAGAAATGCGCACGGGAAAATGCCCTTTGGGGTAACTTCTTTGTTCTGACTTATCCATAAATAAATGAGTTTTATTCGCTCAACCATGTTTTTTTCCTAAATAAGGTTAAAAAACGGGCAAATCGTGGAGCGGCAACGTTTTTAAGCCTTATCTTTGCAACCGATTTTCGTTGCAAAATTACAAAAAAATGCTGAAACTTTTCTTTTTTTGTGCAATTATTATCGGTGTGGCAGTGCTTTTGCTCGCTGTCCGTATTCTGCTGAAAAAGAACGGGCAGTTTGTGAAGACGCACGTGAGCCAGTCGAAGGCAATGCGCGACCGGGGCATCACCTGTGTGCAGAGCCAGGACTTTGCCATGCGTCACAAGTCGCCCCATGCCATCAAGGAATAAAGAAAAAATAAAGTTATAAATAAAAATATGAGAAAGATTACTACACTCGCCCTCGGCGGACTTTTGATGGTGGCAGCCGCTGCAACCATCTCTTCATGTAACAAAGCCAACAATGACAACGCTGCAGAGGCAGCCCCTGTCAAAACATCGGCAAAAGGAGCACAGAGTTACAAGATTGCCTACGTGCAGATTGATACGCTCACCTCACAGTATCAGAAATGCAAAGACCTCGAAGAGGAATTTACGAAGAAACGTGCCAATGCCGAGGCAACCATCAACGCAAAGGGCAAGAACTTCACTGCACAGATGCAGGAGTTCAACCGCAAGTATCAGAGCAACCAGTTCACCCAGCAGCAGTTTGAGGCAGAGCAGGCGCGTCTTGCCAAACTTCAGCAAGACCTTGAAGCCCTCCAGAACCGTCTGAGCAACTCTCTTCAGGAAGAGTATCAGACCGAGTTCCAGGCACTGACCGACACCATCCAGAACTTCACCAAGTCCTACGCCAAGGAGAAGGGCTACGACTTCATCCTCTGCAAGTCCTCTGGCATCGACAACGTGCTCTACGCCAACGAAGCCTACGACGTGACCGACGAAGTGGTGAAGGCGCTCAACAAGCGTTACACAAAAACTGCTCCTAAGAAGGAAGAGAAAAAGTAAAATACTCAATCATCAATCAAAGGGGACGCACATTCGAATGAGCGTCCCCTTTTTCATATAAAGAGTCATCTTCCATTAAGAATCCATTAGCCCTGTTAGGGGGTATTGGCTATAGGTGTCTTTTGCCATTTGTAGTTTTGTCGAACTCACGTTAGTTCGGAGGACATAAAGTACATGAAAAGTACACATGATTTCATGTAAGTGATTGTGTATCAATTGGGAACCTGTATGTCACAATCCTCGTTTTTCAGAGAGGTTTCCATTGCGGATTGGTTAATGATGTCTTCTTCCTCTTTTGTTCGTTGGATGATGCTTTGTTCCCTGAAGAATTGAGGATTGGGTGAAGTCCATCTGATGGCTGCAAGTATGTTGTTACGTATCGGAACAGGTTTTCCCAATGTGAATCCATAGTCTTCCACATTGAAAAGAATGGAACGGACCTCCAAGCCATTGACACTGAAATTGTATGAAAGGTTTGCCACTTCCGTGAATCCTTTTGTGCTCTGATAATTGATGTGCAGTTTCAGCAGTCCTTTCACCCGTTCATGGATGGCTATTTTCCCTTGCTCTCGTTTCACATAGAATGTCATGTTGATGTCTCCCTCGAACTGCAATGGGCGGAAGGACTCTGCATCCACGTAGAGTGTTCCGCCTAAAAGTCTGTCCTTCTCAGGTTTCTTTTTCTCTAACTGGATGCGGTAGATGAGGCGGGCATCATGCATCATCGGAACACTGGAGATATTGTACAGACGTTTCAGGTGTGAGGGGGAACATTTGGATGGGAAAGGAATTGTGAATGTGTTTTCCCTCGATGGATGGTCTGGCATCATCAGCCCGATGTTCATGAGGTTTTGCATGTCCATCTTCTCCATGAGCGAGGGGAGGGTGTCGCCTTCAGCCGACAGTCCCCAGTATTGTCCGGCATGGAGTTTGGGTTTGCGCAGGTTGACGGCAGACTCCGCACTCAGAAGGGCTTCAATCATTTCCGTCTGTGCCTTGTTTTTCAGTGTGACATGGTTGAAGAACGGGCTTGTCGCCTCCTTGTGCAGTTGATACTCCTTTTGTAGTGTCTTGTAGGTGTTCATCAAGATGGCGATATCGGATAAGATGGTCACGTCCCCCATGCTAATGGTGGCAGGCTGCATCTTCACCACTTTTGGAATTTCATTAGCCTTCCAACTGCATGTCTGATACCCGACAAAAGAGAAGCGCACCGAGTCTCCCGCATCCACCATGATGGTGAAGTCACCCTCCATATTGCTGACACATCCTCTTCCGTCTTTTTGATATACATTTACATAGGGCATTGCCTCTTCCGTCTCTGCATCCACCACACGGGCACGAAACACAGTTTGCTGTGCATGCGCAGCGAATAGTTGGAGGCATAATGCCGCTGACAGATACAATTTTTTGTTCATTGTTGTAGTAAAAGATGATTATGATAAAAAAATCTATTCGTTTGCAAAGTTACACACTTTTTATGTTGTGTGCAATAGTTTGTTACAGTCTGCCAAAAAATGAGCATCCAGCGCAAAATGATAGGTGCAGGGTGCTCGTCATTTTATGTGCTGGTTGCGTGAAAAGATACGCGCTGAGTGTGGGTGTAGGAGGATATTGACATGAGGGGAAGGAGGAGCCGGCGAGTGTTGCAAGGTGCACTCACAAGGCTCGCGAGGGTGGTGGGTGAGAGTTCACGAGGTCTGTGGGTGCGGGCTCGGAGGGGGGCAGGGTGGGCACAAAAAAGGGCTACCCCGTTTCTCACGAAAAAGAATAGCCACAACACAAACACAAAATAAAACACGACAAACGATTCTGGATGTACCCAGAACGTTGTTCTGGTGACGCGTCAGGGTGTGTGAGGCCTGATGCGTTATGTCATTTTTTTACTGTATGCCGTCGGCACGCAGTTTCTCTTGCCATTTCCAAGCGGAACGGAGGATGTCGTCGAGCGGGGTGTCGGCACTCCAGCCGAGCACTTTGTTTGCCTTATCGACATTGCCCCAGATGGCTTCGATGTCTCCTTCGCGGCGAGGTGCATACTCCCATGGGAGTTTTACGCCTGTGGCTTTCTCAAATCCTTCCACAATCTCCAGTGTTGAGTAGCCGTGACCGGTACCGATGTTGAACACCTCCACTGGCTCTGTTTCCTGTTCGAGCACTCTCTGCATGGCTTTCACGTGTGCCTTGGCAAGGTCAACCACATAGATGTAGTCGCGGATGCAGGTGTGGTCGGGCGTGTTGTAGTCGTTGCCGAAGATTTTGAGTTGCTTGCGGATGCCGATGGCTGTCTGAGTGACGAATGGAATCAGATTCATGGGCACACCGTTGGGCAGTTCGCCGATGTATGCTGACGGATGGGCACCGATAGGGTTGAAGTAGCGGAGGATGATGGACTTGATGGGTGCTCCTGAGTGGATGTAGTCCTGAATGATTTCCTCGTTGATTTGCTTCGTGTTTCCGTAGGGCGAGAGTGCCTTCTGGATGGGTGCCTGTTCCGTGACGGGGAGGTTCTCCTCGGTGGGTTGACCATACACGGTGCATGATGATGAGAAGATAATTCCCTTTCCGCCGTATTTTGCCATCAGTTCGAGCACATTCATGAGCGAATTGAGGTTGTTGCGGTAGTAGAGCAGCGGTTTCTCTACAGACTCACCCACAGCCTTTGATGCGGCGAAGTGGATGCAGCCCTTGATGGAGTATTTCTTGAAGACTGTCTCGGTGGCTGCGAAGTCGTTGAGGTCAACCTTTTCGAATGCAGGACGGATGCCTGTGATTTTTTCGATGCCGTCAATCACATTGGCGTTGGAGTTTGAGAGGTTGTCGATGATGACTACATCATAACCTGCCTGCTGTAATTCTACTGTTGTGTGTGAACCGATGAAACCTGTTCCGCCGGTCACGAGAATTGTTTCTTTCATGCGTGTTTGGTTTAATAATTAGTATTCATTAGAAAATGAATCGTGAGGAATGTTTGGCTTCGCAAAGCCTGTCACCTGCTCCTCGTTTGCTTGTTTTGTTTTGCAAATATAAGATAAATTATTCATTCCTCACAATTCATTTTTCATTTATTTTTCTAAAAAAGTCGCTTTCGGTAAAAAAACACCTACTTTTCTTACTTTATGAAGAATTTGATGTGGCACTCATCGCCCGATTCTGTGGCTGCACTGACGATGTAGATGCCCTTCGGCAGTGATGCCACTGGCACGGTCACGAAACGTTCCCCGTTGCGGACGGAGGTCGTCACGTCCATCTTCATGCCCGACGTGTTGTAGAGCATGATGCTGCGGATGGGCGAATCCTCGCTCTTGACATTGATGACTCCGCCGACACATGCGATGGTGATGCCGCCTTCCTTGGTGTAGGAGCGGATGGCGTCAGGTTCTGGAGTGACGGGCTTGATGTAGAGCGTGTCGTAAGAACCAATCTGGTTTGCCTTGGCGATGGTGGGCTGATTCATCACATAGGTGTCGTTGCCTCCGTCAGGATAGCGTCCGAAGGTCTGCGTCCCGAGATGCGTGTCATAGTGGAGTGTGTCGGCGTATGCGTCGGTGGTGATGAGCACGTCACCGCCTTCGGATGCAAGTTTGAAGGAGGTGTGGATGTCGGCACCGATGTTGTCGAGTTTGTCGCACCAGATGACCTTGTAACCATGTGCAGGGATGATGGTGTTGAGGTTCACGTCGTCTGCCGGCACTTGGTACTTCTGTGGCTTCTCGGCATTGTCGGAGATGTACATGCCGGCGATGTTGATGTCTTCAGCGGTGGTGTTGTAGAGTTCCACCCAGTCGTTTTTCTTGAAGTAGTCGTTG
>JAFUYM010000034.1 GCA_017470525.1 Bacteroidaceae bacterium | reverse complement strand
TTATAAGACCAAGAGAGGCTACCACGAGCGCAGCGGCAACTCGACCGACGGCTGGAACGTCATCGGCTGTCAGTCGTTCCTCAACCAGCCGCTTCTCTGCTGGGCGCACGAGATTGAGAACCCCGTGCTGCTCATCCACGGCGAGAAGGCCCACAGCCGTTACTTCAGCGAGTACGCCTTCGAGCGTATGACTAGCACCAACCCCGACGGCAAGAGTATGACGGTCGGCAACAAGGAACTCTACATCATCCCCGGTGCCTCGCACGTTGACCTTTATGACGACGAGGCTGGCGTCGTTCCCTACGACAAGATGGAGGAGTTCTTTAAAGAGAACTTGAGGTAAATTATATTGCTAGGACGACGCTACTGGCATTGACACCCGTGGCGGTTGGGAACATTCGATGGAGTAAGGTATGAGATTTAGGATAGCATTATTTGCAATGGCATTTGCTGCAAATACAATGGCTCAGGGCGTGATTGATGTACACTCGCACATCATCACGCCGGAGTTTGTGTCTGTACTTGAAACAGAGGGCAGACTGTTAGATGAGGGATTTCCGTTGCCAAAGTGGGATGCGGAAGCGCAGTTAAAGTGGATGGACGAGGCGGGGATTCAGATGTCGGTGCTGACACTTGCGGCGCCACAGCCGACATCCGCAGAAGTGGTCAGAGCCACCAACGAGGCTGCTGCCCGGCTGAAGTGTGAGCACCCTGACAGATTCCGCTTCTGTGCCGCCCTGCCGCTGCCCGATGTCGAGGCTGCCATTGAGGAGGCTCGCTATGCGCTGGACGTGCTGGGAGCCGACGGCATCAAACTAGCAACAAACGTTGGTGGACAGTATCTCGGTGCGCCGGAACTCGACACGCTCTTCTCGTTTCTGAACGAGCGGAAGGCGGTGGTCATCCTGCATCCTCATCGTCCTGAGCCTGTCAACAGACAGGTGATGGAGCAAACACCGCTCGCCATGCAGGAGTATCTCTCGGAGACCACCCGCGCCGTGAGCAACATGATCAGCCGCAACGTGCTGGCACGCTATCCGAACGTGAAGGTAGTTGTGCCCCATTGCGGTGCTTATCTGTCGCTGATGGTACCGAGGATGAAGTCGCTCACACCTGTGATGCAAGCCAACAAGATGGTGGGCGAGATTGACTGGGAGGCGAACCTTGCAGCCCTCTACTACGACCTTGCCGGTGCCCACAGCCCAGAAATCATCCGCATGTTGCTCACCATCACCACACCCGACCACCTGCTCTACGGTTCCGACTATCCCTACGTCGCCCCGCAGGTGCTGACGGCAAGCCTCAACAGGATGAAGCAATATCTGACCGAAGAACCGGACCTTGCACCGTTCCGCGAGATGATTCTGCACAAAAACGCCGAATGGCTGTTAGGCATGACAACTGAACGCCCTGCCGCTCTCGTCGGCAGTGGCAAGATGCTCATTCGCCTTGCCGAAATCGAAGTCTATCCCGAACACCTTGCGGAATATCTGACCTTTGCCAACGACGTTGACCGCCTTTCCGTTGAGCGTGAGCCAGGTGTCATTTGTCTCTTCCCCATGCAGAGTGCCGAAGCCCCCACTCACATCCGCATCCTCGAAATCTACGCTTCCGAAGAAGCCTACCAGCAGCACTTGAAGACAGACCATTTCCTGCACTACAAGAAAGGAACGACACACATGGTGAAATCGTTGAAATTGCCCACCATGCAACCACTCGATCCAAAAACAATGCAAAAGATTTTCTTGAAAATGAAATAATTTTGTATCTTTGTATCACTAAACTAAAAACAGAATTAGCCGTGAAGAAAATCTTAATGACTTTTGCAACCATCGTCGCTGCAATGACAGCAAGTGCTCAAACAAAAATGAATGATAATATGATAACGTACCACAAAATTCAGGTGGAGGACTGCAATGTCTTCTATCGCGAGGCGGGTGCAAAAGACAAGCCTGCCGTGCTCTTGCTACATGGATTTCCCAGCAGCAGCCACATGTTTCGTGGACTGATGCCCGAACTGAGCGACGAGTTCCATCTCATCGCCCCCGACTTTCCTTCCTTTGGACAGACGGAGAGTCCAAGTCGTGAGGCGTTTACGTATTCGTTTGATTATCTTGCCAAGATTGTGGATAAGTTCACAGAGACTATCGGATTGACGAAGTTCGCCATGTATGTGTTCGACTACGGCGCACCCATTGGCTACCGTCTGGCGATGTGGCATCCTGAACGTATCACAGCCATCGTGTCGCAAAACGGTAACATGTACGACGAAGGACTGGGCAAGAAATGGGAGGCTCGCAAGGCATATTGGAAGAACCCGACTCCAGAACTGCGTCAACAGTTCTCGTCTGCCTTTGCTTTGGAGACCATCATCGGTCAATACACCTTCGGCACTCCCGAAGGCTGCGTGGGTCCCGACGGCTATTCGCTTGATTTCTACTATGTGAATCTGCCCGGACGAGCAGAAATGCAGAATGACCTCATTCTCGACTATCGCTCGAACGTAGCACTTTATCCCGACTTCCAGAAATACCTGCGTGACAATCAGCCCCCGTTGTTGGCTGTGTGGGGCGAGAATGACCCATCCTTCATCCCAGCAGGAGCCAATGCCTTCAAGCGTGACCTGCCCAACGCCGAGATTCATTTCGTGCCCAGCGGACACTTTGCCTTGGAGAGCCACCACACAGAGATTGCAAGGCTGATGCGTGAGTTTTTGAATAAAGTGATACGATAATTGCTACTGCCACAAATGAAGCACAGGGGATTCCTCTGTGCTTCATTTGTTTTTGACGGCATTAGGTGTCCAGCCCTTGAAGAAACGCAGCACTTTTTCCTGATTGTAGCCTTGTCCTTCTTCCAAGAAACTGGAATCCTGAATGTGGATGACCTTGCCTTCTTCATCAAGGACGACGAAGACAGGGAAGCCGAAACGTCCACAATTATCCAGTCGCTTCATCAGGGCTTCTGCCTGTTGGATTTGTACTTCACTTCCGGACTTCTTGGGGTTGTAGTTCACATGGATATACTCAAAGTTGTCCTCAATGACTTTGCTGATGGTGCTATCGTTCACGATAAAAGTAGCAAACCGCAAGCACCAAGGGCACCAATTGCCACCAACCTGGCAGATGACGAACTTTCCCTTAGACTTCGCCTTGACGAGCGTTTGATCTATCTGTTCCAGTGGGTTGATGTCCTCATTATATACTTTTTTCAAGCCTGTTTGGGCATTGCTCGTGGTGAAGAAGATGGTCACCAACAAAACAAAAAAGATTCTTTTCATATCATCAAACATTAGTTCCGATATACGACGTGTCAGACCATGTATCTCATGGGCATCCATCGTGTCGTAGACGTTCACATGCAAGGAGGTGGTATGGTTGTGGATAACCGTTTTTGTTTTGGTGGTTACTTTCCGTAGCCAAGTCCTTTCAGCCACTTCTCCACGGTTGCTTTGCCGCTGCGGACATCATGCCCGTACATAGAGAACTCGCCTGTCACATTGGCTTTCGGATAAGCCTTCTTCACGTCTTTCACACAGTTGCCAAGTCCAGAACCCTCGTGGGTGGTGAACGGAATGAGGGTCTTCCCATTCAAATCATACTTCGAGAAGAACGTGAACATCACCTGTGGATAAGTGCCCCACCAAACGGGACCTCCAATGAAGATGGTCTCGTAGGCATCGATGTCAATGCCCCCTTCAAATGCTGGCAACTCCCCGTTTGCCTGCTCCTTTTTGGCAAGGTCGCACAAAGGCTTATAAGCCATTCCGTCGTACTTGTTGGTTTTAATCTCAAACTGGTCAGCACCTGTCAGTTCTGAAATGTAGTCAGCCACAATCTTTGTGTTGCCCACTTTGATGTCGCCTACCGAGTAGTTGTCGCCGGCATGCGAGAAGAACACAACCAATGTCTTGCCGTCTGTTGTCACGGCATTCGTCTGTGCCTCCTCCTGAACAGGTTCATTCACGTTTGCTTCATTCTTTTTGCTTCCGCTGCAAGCGGTGGACACCAGCATGCACACAGCCGATGCCAAAATGTATTTCAATGCTTTCATGTTATCCATAGGTTTCTATCAGATATTTCACAAATTGCGGGTCTTGGAAATTGATGGTGCCCGTGTCATGTTGGT
Organism: Bacteroidaceae bacterium; assembly: GCA_017470525.1. Lineage (GTDB taxonomy): Bacteria > Bacteroidota > Bacteroidia > Bacteroidales > Bacteroidaceae > Minthosoma. Next base: position 4,415 of record JAFUYM010000034.1, on the reverse strand, counting down.
TGAGTGCGGCAATCTGTTGCATTTCTTCGGCAGTCAGAGCGAAGTCGAAAATGTCAAAATTCTGTGCCATACGCTCCTTGTGACTCGATTTAGGAATTGCCACAATGCCGCGTTGTGTGAGCCAGCGGAGTGCCACTTGTGCCGCGCTCTTACCGTACTTCTGTCCGATGCCAGCCAGCACCTCGCTCTTCACGATGCCATCTACACCTTGTCCGCCGAGTGGTCCCCAAGCCATCATCTTAGTGTCGGTCTCATTCAGAATCGGTTCGATGCCCGTCTGTTGAATCATCACATTGCATTGCAACTGGTTCACCATCGGCTTCACATCCACATAATGGGCAAAGTCGAAGAAACGGGCAGCCTGGAAGTTGCTCACGCCGATGGCACGTACCTTACCTGCCTGATAAGCCTTCTCCATTGCTCGCCACGAACCGAACACATCGCCATAAGCCTGATGAATCAGCAGCAGGTCGATGTAGTCGGTCTGCAATTTGCGCAGACTCTCGTCGATGCTGGCGGCTGCCTTTTCCTCACCAGCATTTGAAACCCACACTTTTGTCACCAGGAAAATGTCCTCGCGTTGGATGCCCGACTTGGCAATCGCAGCACCCACACCTTCTTCATTGGCATAGGCTTGAGCCGTGTCAATCAGTCTGTAACCTACCGAAAGTGCATCGCTTACGCAACGCTCTGCCTCCTGAGGAGGTACAAGGAATACGCCGTATCCCAACAATGGCATTTCAATGCCGTTTGAAAGTTTGATTGTTTCCATCGTTCTGTTTATTTGTTCTCGATTCGACTGCAAAGTTAGGAAGAAAATCCCAAACCTCTTTTACAAATATTACGGATTTGATTACCCAAATTGCAGAAAAACGCTTCAATCATGAATGGTCACCACCATGCAGATTCTGTTCCATTTGTCCTCACCCAACCGAAGTGCGCACCCTCAACAATAGCAGTTTAAGGGCTGAAACCACCAAATTTTATATAAAATCAGCGGTTGTAACCACTAAATTCAATATAAATTTGGCGGTTACAATATATTTCTGTACCTTTGCAAACATCATACTAACATCCACAGATTATGATTGAAAGGCAATTACAAGAAACACTCATCCAATATCTGAACAGGAAAAAAGTCATCGTTTTGCTTGGAGCACGGCAGGTTGGCAAAACAACCCTAATGGAAATGCTTGCCCATGATGACAAAAACATATTGTTACTCAATTGTGACAACTTCGACGATGTGCTCCTCATTGAGGAGAAAACATCAACAGAACTCCACGCCTTACTCTCACCATACGACATGGTGTTTATAGACGAGGCTCAACGAGTGAAAAACATCGGACTGACACTGAAAAAAATAGGAGACCTAAAATTGAACACACAAGTGATTGTGACGGGCTCATCGTCTCTTGACCTTGCAAACGATATCAATGAGCCTGCTACAGGTCGCATCATAGACTTCTACCTTTATCCATTTTCGTTGAGAGAATTAGCCACATCTACGTCAGAACGGGAAGAAAAAAGGATGCTTAATCAACGGCTCATCTATGGCATGTACCCAGAAGTAGTTACTCATCCAAACGATGCCAAACGTACCTTGATGACCCTCGCAAACAACTATCTCTATAAAGACATTCTTTCCTACAAAGGCATTAAGAAACCAGACATGCTGCAAAAACTCACTCGTGCTTTAGCCTTGCAAGTTGGGAGTGAAGTGTCGTACAACGAACTCAGCAACCTACTGGGCATTGACAAAGAAACGGTTGAGAACTATATTGGGCTGTTAGAGAAATGCTTTGTGGTTTTCCGTCTTGACTCTTTCAGCAACAATCTCCGGACAGAAATAAAAAAAGGAAAAAAGATTTATTTTTATGACAACGGCATCCGCAATGCTGTCTTGTCCAACTTTGCACCTCTGGAACTTCGCAACGACACAGGAGCACTATGGGAGAATTTTATTATCAGCGAACGAATCAAGCACAATGCCTACACAGATAGTTATGCTCAACTCTATTTCTGGAGAACCCACACCCAAAAGGAAATAGACCTGGTGGAAGTGGAAGACGGGCAAATACACACTTTTGAATTCAAATGGAACCTCAAGCGAATGCCCCAAATGCCATCAGCGTTTCGTGATGCCTATCCCAACTCCTCCTTCTCTGTCATCACTCCAGACAATTATTGGGAATTTGTGTGACACGCCTCTTTCCATTACTTCTTCCTTTTTCACGTAGTGGTAGGCAAAAAGATGATACGAGCAAGTCTTTATGTAAAAAAGTGGCACTTGTGCCACTTTTTTGCAGAATATCACAGTTTCACTTCAATATCACTTCATGTTTAGCATACAACTGGTGTGCATCACTCCGAATGCCACCATCGTCACGAAACGGACAAGCATGTGGCAACCGTAGGGCATGGGGAGGAGGTTGAGGAGGAGAAAGAGAAAATGGGTCTCATCGAACTAATCTCATAGGAAGTTTATACCCACTAAACATTTTTTCCATTTTTTATAATATGTGTTCGTATTCATAATATACATTGTTACTGCATTTTTCTGAAGTTCTATACTATCATCTTTAATCCACATGAAAACTCTTCCTGCCGAAAACATATCACTCTTCTCCTCTTTTTTGAATCCTGTATTGCCGAAGTGAATTACATTACCATTAGGACCTATACAAACAAAGCGTTTGTCATGGCCATTAAAATACTTATAGTCCCATTCACACTTTTGCAACAATTCACGCCACTGCTCTTCGGTGGGGAGATTAAATGCTGAAGCCTTGACGTACGGCAAATACATCCTTTTCCCATCTTTACATTCATCTTCTGCTGCCCACAAAGTTCCACTTGGTAATCCTAAATCCACATATACAGTTTGGTCTTTCTGAACATCCAGAGGAATTTCTTCTTTACATGCTTGATAACCGTCTTGGTAACCATCTATATAAGCCTGTGCTATAGCTTGAATAAGAACTTCATTTGTTTTCTTTTCTGCGTAATTATTAGCTTTTTCTCTAATTTCCATAATTATTTTGATTTTAGATACGGTATTGAAATCATCTTAATATCGATAAATTATTGCCCTACAATCCTCTTCTTTTTTTCTCCTCTAGTAACTGTCGAAGTGTCATTCTGTAAGAACCTAACCTGCTTGCAAGAACACCTCTTACTGTAGGATCATCCTCGTCTTCTAAATACATTCGTGCTGTTTCGACTCGACTTTCGTATGTGTCGATTTCGTCTTTAAGTTTATTGTCGCTAAAGATTCTTTCTGGGTAAACTCTACCCATTTCCTCGTATGAAGAAATATCCTTGGTTATTAGGTCTTTTGGAATTATTTCGTTGTCATCTGACTCTAAAAAAACAAACCGAGCTTTGATGTCATGCCTATCAAATTCGATTGATTTAATTTTCTTTTCATCCTTGTCAAAAGTATAGATAACGTCTATGCACTCACTTCTATCCTTGAAGAAATAGGTCTCATTTTTTATTTCTACCTTAACAACTTCAAAGGAAACCCTACCTTTAATATAAACCTTAACAACTATATTGTTTAAAGAATTCTCGTCGCCAAGTCCCATAGGAATGTTTTGGAAGTCATATTCAGCATGAGAAACTGAAATCAATTTGCCGTTCTCAAATCTTTTTTGAAAATGCGATTTAAACAAGAAATTTGCCATAAAGAGTTTAGTTTGTAATTTAAATAAAAAATTGAATTTGGTTGAGCATTGTTCTACTCAGTTTTAATAATCACAGATTGTCTCATGTTTATTCTGCCGTTATTATCTGAATCCTTTTTTTGAAGTGGCTAAACTTGTAATATCACTATTTCTATAAATGAACTTGATAATGCACAGCCCATCCGTCTTTATCCATTCCTGCAAAAGAGACCATGGGATTTAGTTGTGCCATGGGATTTGATGAACTTGCAAACAAAAAACGGAATGGCAATCCATTGGGAAAATGCCCCAAATAAGTTTCTGTCAAGAAATCAGACTCATAATGTTGCAGAGAACTTCTAAAAGTTGTTCCGTCTTTCTTTTTAACAATTAGTTCGTCGGCAGAAGTAAAAGACATTCCACCATCAAAAGTGAGAACTTCTTTGTACAATTTGTACTGTTCTGGATTTGTCACCTTATACATAGAAGGTGCAGTCTCTTGGTAAAGTGATAATTTTAAGTATCCCATAATTTTTTCTTTTTTGCGACACAGCAAAAAGAAAGGTGTGAGACTTGCCCGATTGCTAATCCGAGGTATCGCCAAACGGTAACTATTCAGCGATTAAGTCAAGACATCCACAGGACGTGCTATGGAATTCTAGTATTCTGTGATTTCGTATGGGGGTACGACAATTCTGTTTTTCAAGAGCCTCTTGGCTTCATTTTTTGCAAGCATCTGGTTATCAG
>JAFUYM010000033.1 GCA_017470525.1 Bacteroidaceae bacterium | reverse complement strand
GAAGGGTAACGACGCGAGCCGCGTGGTGACGTTCAACTATGGCATCTACGACCCTGTGGGCATCAGCGACGCCGCAGCCACGGAAGAGGCTGAGGTGTGGTACACCGTGGGCGGTGTGCGACTCGCCACGAAGCCTACCCAAAAGGGTGTGTACATTGTGAACGGGCAAAAAGTGGTAGTCAAGTGACACCACACAGCCTCTCTTTCGGACTGCTCCAGTCCGACATAACGCACTGCTCCAGTCCGATGCATCGGACTGGAGCAGTGCGATTTCTATTGTATTTCACTTATAGGACTCCCTTGCTGCTGGGCAACTGAAATTTGTAGATGTCGCGCTTGACCGCCATCTTGATGCTGCGGGCAAGGGCTTTGAAGATGCCTTCAATTTTGTGGTGCTCGTTCTCTCCTTCTGCCTTGATATTGAGGTTCATACGGGCGGCATCGCTAAAAGACTTGAAGAAGTGGAGGAACATTTCGGTAGGCATATCCCCTACCCGTTCGCGCTTGAAGTCGGCATCCCACACCAACCAGGCACGACCGCCAAAGTCGAGTGCCACCTGACAGAGGCAATCGTCCATCGGAAGCGTGTAGCCGTAACGCTCTATGCCACGCTTGTCACCCAAAGCCTTTGCGATACATTCACCCAAGGCAATGCCCGTATCTTCGATGGTGTGATGCTCATCCACATTGAGGTCACCCTTCACATGGATACGCAAGTCGATGGAGCCGTGCTTGCCAATCTGTTCCAGCATGTGGTCGAAGAAGCCGAGACCCGTATCGATGTCGCACTGCCCCGTTCCATCGAGATTGAGGCTGATGTCGATGTCCGTCTCCTTGGTCGTGCGATGCACGGAAGCGGTGCGCTCTCCTGCAAAAAGGATTTCAGTGATTTCGTCCCATGACTGCACATTGTCTCCCAAGATGAGTGCTTTGCAACCGAGGTTCTCCGCCAATTGTTTGTCGGTGGGACGGTCGCCAATCACATAACTGTTGGCAAGGTCATACTCACCTGTCATGTACTTGCCCAACATGCCCGTACCCGGCTTGCGTGTGGGCAGGTTATCCTCAGGGAAAGAGCGGTCAATCAGGATGTCATCGAACGTGACCCCCTCCCCTTTCAGCGTGTTGAGCATCAGGTTGTGCGTAGGCAAGAAGTCCTCCTCGGGATAGGAGGAAGTGCCCAGTCCGTCCTGATTGCTCACCATCACAAACTCGAAGTCGAGTTTCGTGCGGATAAAGTTGAGGTTGCGAATCACCCCCGGAACAAACTGGAACTTCTCGAATGAGTCTATTTGTTCGTCTGCTGGCTCCACAAGGATGGTGCCGTCACGGTCGATAAAGAGTGCTTGCTTCATAAGAGTTGAAAATTAGACGTATTGTCTCAATGCTGAGAGAAGTTTGGTGTTCTCGTCCTTGGTGCCAACGGTGATGCGCAGACAACCGCCACAGAGATGCACACGGTTGCGGTTGCGCACGATGACACCCTTGCTGACCAGATACTTGTAGATGCCGTCGGCATCGGTCACTCTCGCAAGGATGAAGTTGGCATCGGTCGGATAGACCTTTTTGCAAAGAGGAAGAAACGCCAATGCTTTCATCAAGGTCTCCCGCTCTTCGAGAATCATGGTGATGTGGCGTTGCAGAAGCGTCACATTGCCCAAAATCTCCATCGCTTTCTTCTGTGTGAGCACATTGACATTGTAGGGATACTTCACCTTATTGAACAAGGCGATGATGTCCGTGCTGGCAAATGCCATACCCAAACGGATGCCCGCCGCTCCCCAGGCCTTCGAGAAAGTGGCAAGTACAATGAGGTTGGGATATTTCTGGATGTCGAAGCGGAAAGGACGCTGTGCAGAGAAGTCGCTGTATGCCTCATCCACTATCACGATGCCCTGAAAAGCAGTGATGACCTCCTCGATTTTCTCACGCTGGAAAGCATTGCCCGTCGGGTTGTTGGGCGAACAGATGAACAGGAGTTTGGTGTTCTCGTCGCATGCTGCCAAGAGCGCATCGGGGTCGAGGTCGTAGTTCTCGTCCAGCGACACCCTGCGGTACTCCACATCGTTCACATCGGCACACACTTCATACATGCCGTATGTAGGGTCGATTGCTACCACATTATCCTTGCCTGGACGGCAGAAGATGCGGAAAGGCAAGTCTATCGCCTCATCGCTGCCATTGCCCAAGAAGATGTTCTCGATGGGTACATTCTTCATGGGAGAAATCATCTGTTTCAGTTGCTCCTGCAAGGGGTCGGGGTAACGATTCACACCATTGGGATAGGGGTTCTCGTTGGCATCGAGGAACGCATCAGCCTTCACACCCTTGAACTCGTCGCGGGCGCAGCTGTATGGTTTGAGTGCCCAAATGTTGGGACGCACTAATTCTTGAAGTGATTTCATAATGATTGAAGTCTTACGGTCATTGCATTTTTGTGGGCATCCAACTGCTCCGCCTCTGCCATCAGTTCGACGGCTCGACCGATGGAACGGATGCCCTCGGCTGTCAACTCCTGAAACGTAATCTTGCGGCAGAACGAATCGAGGTTCACGCCGCTGTATGCCTTGGCATAGCCCGAAGTGGGCAGCGTGTGGTTCGTGCCCGAAGCATAGTCACCTGCCGATTCACAAGAGTAGTTGCCCAGAAAGACACTTCCTGCGTTCACCACCCTCTCGGCAAAGTCCATATAGTTCTCTACGGCAAGAATCAGATGCTCTGGGGCATAGTCGTTGGTCATTGCCACAGCCTCCTCCACATCTTTCACAATGATGAGTTTGGAATACTGCAAAGACTGTTCGGCAATCTCTTTGCGAGGAAGCAATGCCAATTGGCGGTCCACCTCCGCATTGACCTTCTCAGCCATCGCTCCGGAGGTGGTGATGAGGATGACCTGAGAGTCCACGCCGTGTTCTGCCTGAGAAAGGAGGTCGGCAGCCACAAAGACGGGATTTGCCGTGTCGTCTGCCACGACAGCCACTTCCGAGGGGCCTGCCGGCATGTCGATTGCCACCTCGTGCAGACTCACCTGCTGCTTGGCTGCCATGACGAACTGATTGCCAGGTCCGAAAATCTTGCTCACCTTGGGCACAGACTCCGTACCGTATGCCATAGCACCGATAGCCTGAACGCCACCAGCCTTGAAGATTTTGTTTACACCTGCCACCTTGGCTGCCATCAGAATGGCTGGATGCACTTTCCCTTCACGGTTCGGAGGGGTGCAGAGCACGATGTCCTTGCAACCTGCAATCTTGGCAGGAGTGGCAAGCATCAGCACCGTGGAGAACAGAGGTGCCGTGCCTCCTGGGATGTAGAGACCCACTTTCTCTATTGCCACCGACTTTTGCCAGCACACAACTCCAGGAGCGGTTTCCACCTTCTCGCCTTCAAACTTCTGCGAGGCATGGAATTTCTCAATGTTGGCATGAGCCAATTTCAGGGCTTCCTTCAAATCGTCTGCCACCAATGTTTCAGCCTCTGCCATTTCCGCCTCGGAAACAATGAGCGAGTCAAGCCGAACCTTGTCGAACTTCTCCTCAAAAGCTTTCACCGCCGAATCGCCGTATTGCCGAATCTGGTCGAGCACGGTCTTCACCGTCTCACGCAATTCGGAGGCATCGCGATGAGGACGTTCGAGCAAGGCTGCCCACTCTTCAGATTGGGGATATTTAATGATGTTCATTACAATATCATTTTTTCAATGGGTGTAACCAAGATTCCTTCTGCGCCAAGCGACTTCAACTGACCTACAATCTCCCAGAAGTGTTTCTCGTCGAGCACGGCATGAACGGAGCACCAGTCCTCGTCAGCCAGTGGGATGATGGTCGGGCTCTTCAAGCCAGGCAACACCTTCACAATTTCTGCCAGACGTGCCTTGGGAGCATTCATGCGCACATACTTCTTGTCCTCTGCAATCAACACTGAATTGATGCGGAACAGGAGGTCGTCGAGGATGGCTTTCTTCTCTTCCGAGAGGTTGGGGTTGCCAATGAGCAATGCCTCGCTCTGCATCACCACTTCCACTTCCTTCAGGTTGTTGCTCACCAGCGTGGAACCTGAACTGACAATGTCGAAGATACCGTCAGCCAATCCGATGCCGGGTGCAATTTCTACAGAGCCTTGAATCACGTGGATGTCTGTCTTCACGCCTTTCTCATCCAAAAACTTCTTCAGAATGACAGGATAGGAGGTTGCTATTTTCTTGCCATTGAACCACTCGACACCAGGGTATTCGATTGTCTTGGGGATTGCCAAGGAGATGCGACACTTACTGAATCCCAGACGCTTCACAACGTCAGCATTCTCATTGCGCTCCACAAACTCATTCTCGCCCACGATGCCTACATCAGCCACACCGTCTGCCACGGTCTGCGGAATATCGTCATCGCGGAGGAAAAGAACCTCCAACGGGAAGTTTGAGGATTGAACGAGAAGGGTGCGCTTGCTGCTGCTCACCTTGATGCCGGTCTCTTTCAACAAGTCCATCGTGTCTTCAAAGAGACGACCTTTTGATTGTACTGCAATACGTAACATATATAATAGATGATTTTTTCTTGTTAATGATTATTTGATATTCAATTCAATGCACCGCAAAAAGTCATGATAGACTTATTTGAGGGGATGTATGTTGCTATAAATGGACGCCGACGATTGGACTCGTCGTGTCGGAAGAACTCCAAAATGGAACTGTACGGGTAGCGACTTGTGTCAAACACGATGTAGTCGTAGTCTCTGTACAGCACGTCCGTACTGGGTATGTCGCCCAATCGGGAGTGGAAGACATCATAGCGCAATTGATGCTTTTCCGCAATATTCTTCATGTCATCAAGATTCTGTCCATCGCTGACAATCAAGAATTTCAGACGTTCCATCTCATCCTTCTTATGCGACCATGCACGTGTCTTGTGCATCAGATAGGTCATAGCCCCCTTCATCACAATGGTCAAAGTGATGAAAGCGGAGTAAATTCCACTATATTGTGTGAAATGTTTCTTAAAGAAAATGACCATTGCTTTATGGAAAGCATTCACATATTTCAAAGAATCCTTTTGTGTACTTTCTCCTTTGTAATGTAAAATCTGCGTCGGGATGTAATAGTTCTGATAGCCTGCCTTCAACACACGGTAACTCAGGTCAATATCCTCACCGTACATGAAGAAGGCTTCGTCCAGCAACCCCACCTTATCCAATGCCGACTTACGAATGAACATGAAAGCACCACTCACAATCTCTATAGGATTGATGGATAACTTATTGAGATACTGCATATAGTATCTGCCAAACAAACGGCTCTTGGGGAATAAACTACCCAATCCAGACATCTTGCAAAATGCCACAAAAGGAGTCGGAACCCCTCTACGCGATTCGGGAGCAAACGAACCATCTATCCTCAACATTCCCACACCGCACATTCCTGCTTGCGGGTTCTTATCCATAAAGTCTATGCACTCACGCAAGGTTCGTTCACCAATAAAAGTGTCTGGATTCAGCAACAACACATATTCCCCTCTCGCCTCCCGCAATGCCTGATTATTGGCACGAGAGAAACCTATATTCTCATCATTCTCGATGTAGCGAACCCAAGGGAATTTCCCTTTCAGATAGGGCATCGAATCGTCAGTGCTGTGATTGTCCACCACAAACACCTCACCACTCACACCATACAGTGCCTTCTCCACCGAGAGCAAACACTGCTCAAGAAAGTAGCGTACATTATAATTTACTATGACTATCGAAAGTTTCAACGTCTTGTTTTATTTTAGTTCCCTCATTCTCAATCTTTACCTCAATCTATCTTTCAATGTTTCAGCCACCTACTCTTTATTGACTCCTTCAAGATAGGAGGAAATTTTCTCGCTGGAAGGCCAACAATAAAGTGTGGCACACAAAGCCACAAGTGCGCAGAGCATGCCGCTGACGCTGGTGGCAAGGTAATAAACAACGACACTAAACACGGCTGCAAAGCACAGGATTCCCATTCTCACAATACTCCACACATGATAGGAACGAAGTGCCTCTTCATTATTCATGCGACGCAACCCTTTGGTCGTGTTCAGCATGAACAAACGAATGGCAGCAGGAATGCCAATGATGGTCAATACGATAACAACCGTATTCAACTTAAATTCATCTGAAGATTGAGGCATCACGACCCCATTGGGAATAACATCCAATTCCCCCAACACAACTGCAATCGCCACACTTATCCACACCACCACAAGTTCCATTCTCAACACATTCAGAAGTTTCTGTATATATTTTACCATATCTTCTTATATTGTTCTTTTCATTTATATATCCACATGAGAATCGGTCTATTTGCCCATAAAAGGAACACGATTCACGAGCGAACGTCCCAATGTCACCTCATCGGTATATTGCAATTCATCATTGATGCTCATGCCTCTTGCCAAAACCGTCAGTTTCACCTCGGGATATTTAGAAAGCCTTTTGAAGATGAAAAAGTTGGTGGCATCGCCCTCCATCGTCGAACTCAAGGCAAGAATCACCTCATACACACCTCCTTTATCCACCCGTTCCACTAAACTATCCAGTTCCAATTGGCTCGGTCCCACTCCATCCATCGGGGAGATGACACCGCCCAACACATGATAGAGACCGTGGTATTGCTGCGTCTGCTCTATTGCCATCACGTCCTGCACATTCTCCACCACACAGATGGTCGATGCGTCGCGGCTCGGATTGGCACAAATTTGGCAGATGTCATCATCGCTGATGTTATGGCACACTTGACAATAATGCACCTCATGGCACAATGTTGACACAGCATCCGTGAAGGCATCAATCTTTCCCACATCAAGGCGCAACAGATGTAACACCAACCGCATTGCCGTCTTACGTCCCACTCCTGGCAGTTTGGAAAACTCATCCACGGCACGCTCAAGCAATGCTGACGAATACTGCTTCATGTCTCTTTCAGATATATTTTTTCTAATTCGGCTACAAAGGTAGCACAAAAAAATGGCATGGCAAAGAAAATGCACCCGTAAAGTGACTTACGAGTGCACTTGTAACCATTTTATCACGAGTTATAGCCACTTCGAGAAAAATCTGAACATTCCCTTCACGGTCGTCATCGTCTTATAAGCAGTGATGGCATAACCGATAAAGTTCATGTATTTGTTGGAAGAATTGAGAAAAATGTTGTTGGTCGGCACAAAATGTTCTGTCACATCATTCTTCAGTCGCTTCACGCCCAACTTCACCTGCCTCATCTCTTCCGCTTTCTCAAAACGGATATCATCCAACGAGGTGTACCTGTCTCTTTTCATGCCTCACCTCCTTCCTCGTCATAATCGTCAAGTTCCTGTACAAGACTTTCTGCCAACTTCCGAATCTGGCTGTCATTTCTTTTCTTCTTCACCAACTGCTCCGTCAAACTGGGACCTTCCAGAAACTCTTTGCTGAACACTTTCACGAATTGGTTTTCAATCAGTGGCTTACGCAGCAAATAGACAAGCAGAATGATGAGCAACAGGAATGCACCCACAATGTAGTAACTTGCCATCTCGTTTTCAGTCAGCAAAGTCAGCGTTTTCACCAGTCCTGTGCTCAGAAAGAAGATGGCGCTTGTTGACAATGCAAAGATGACGGCAGCCAACACCACACATGTGGTCAGCACCGTCAGGCGTTCGGTTGCCTCAAGGCGCAAATAACGCTCCATCCGATAGGCAAGTCGCCGAAAGTCGTCTGTAATCCGATTGTCCATTCCGAAACTTTTTGTTGATTAAACGAAAGGTGTGCGCAGAAACGCCGTCGGTCACTCCGCATCAAAATCCTCAGCAGGAACAGTCTCCTTCTTCTTCCGACCGATATTCTTGATTTCATCGACCAGTTTGTCGAAACCTTCCTTGTCGAGTTTTATACCACGTTTCTCAAGTGCTTCCTTGATTTTCGCACGTTGGTCCTCACCTTTCTCTGGAGCAAAAAGAAGACCTACTGCTGCTCCCGCAATAGCACCGCCAACAAATGCGGCTGCCAATGCAATTCCATCACCTTTAGTCATAATGTTAATCAGTTTTAAGGTTGATAATTGAGTGAATAAATTTCAAATTTGAGGTCAAAGATACAACATTCTCGTCAAAAAGCGACACAATTTTGGATGTTTAACTTTTTTTTGCACACTTCTCTTTTGCAATGTGGCAAAAAAGCCCGAACTTTGTAGAAATCATTCAATCACCATCTAATTATAAAGGAGAAAAATTATGAAGAAAAATCTCATGATGGGTTTAGCACTCGTTGCAGCCCTTGCCTTCGTTTCATGTAAATCATCTGAGAGCAGTTACAAGAAGGCATACGAAAAAGCCAAAGCACAAGAACAGGCAAGAACCATCGCCGCAGACCAAGTGGAGACGGCTCCTGTGACCGTGACACCAGTTGTCACTACTCCAACCACCACCACTCAGGCTAACACCGCAAACGACCGTCAAGAGCGTCTCACCGTCATGAATGGTGGCACTCTCAAGGCATTCAACGTGGTATGTGGTTCGTTCAACAGTGTTGACAACGCCAACAACCTCCGCAACACGCTCGTAGCCAAAGGTTACTCCGCACAAGTGGCTCAAAATCCTGAGACAGGCATGTACCGTGTCATTGCCTCTTCATTTGACGACCGTGCGGCAGCCATCCAGTCTCGCGATCAACTTCGTGGTACATATCCTGATGCTTGGCTTCTCTACCGCACATATTAATTAAATACATTACATACAATACCCCGAAAGCAAGAGTGGCAGCAGGTCGTCCTGTTGCCACTCGTTTTTTTATCTTACAATTCTTATTTCTTATTATAACTTATACCCCAACTTTCTTTTAGCACTTGATGTTGAGTTCTTTGATAATCGCGGAAATCTTCTCAAAGGTGGAGATACGCGATGGAACCAAAGGAAGACGGAGTTCGTTTTCGATGAGCCCCATTGAATTGAGCATCGCCTTGACACCTGCAGGATTACCATCCACAAAGAGAAGTTTGAAAAGTTCCGTAAACTTATGATGAATCGTCAAGGCATTCTGATAGTCCCCGTTAAGAGCGAGTCTCACCATGCGGCTGAACTCTCGGGGAAGTGCATTGCCAATGACAGAGATGACACCCACCGCACCAAGCGTAATAAGCGGGAAAGTGATGCCGTCATCACCAGAAATCACATCAAAATTGTCAGGTTTGTTTTTGATGATGTCATCAATCTGTGCAAAGTTACCCGAAGCCTCTTTGATGGCAACGATATTCTCACATTCATTGGCAAGACGAAGCGTTGTTTCGGCCGTCATGTTGACACCTACACGTCCAGGCACATTGTAAAGGACCACAGACAGATTACGTTCGGAAGCGGCGGCTGCAATTGCCTTAAAATGCTGATAAAGACCTTCTTGCGATGGTTTGTTATAATAAGGACACACACTGAGGATGCCTTCGATGCCTTTGAAATCGCCTCTTTGAATCTGCTCCACAATGGCTGCGGTGTTGTTGCCTCCACACCCCATCAAAATAGGCACTTGCCCATTCACTTTTTCCACAACGAGGTCTTTCACCTGTTGACGTTCTTCTTCAGAAAGAGTGGGAGTTTCGGCGGTGGTGCCAAGCAGACAAATGAAATCCACGCCATTGGAAATCTGATAATCAAGCAAACGACGGAGTGCCGTGAAATCCACTTTGCCTTCTTTGGTAAAAGGAGTGATGAGCGCAACGCCCAATCCTTTGAATTTGTTATGTACCATATAATATGATGAAAACGTTTTCTTTTCAATTTCGGCTGCAAAGGTACGACTAAGTGGGCGAAAAACCAAATTTATTTGAATTTTTCCGAACGAAAGTACCTTCGGCGAAGCCAACAGGCGACGAATTATGAAAGACCTGCTATATACAAGTTCCCTTTCTTAAAGTTCTTCATCAGCGTATCCACTTCCCGTTCAGCGTAATCGCTCCACTGACCCACTGGCATGTTCTTCGGGAAGTAACCCTCATAAACCTTCCGAATCAAATCAGGCGTTTCCTTACATGCAATCTTAAAGTTCTTCAAGAACTGGTCAGTCTGTCCGATCTTCAGGTAGGTCAGCGACTTGGCAGCCGGGATATTCTTGACAAAAGGACTTCTGCTGCCATCGGCAATCCGACTGACGGCATTCAACACCTCAAGTGCAAATTTGTCAAAATCGTTCAACACGAAGGTGAGCGCTATGTCAAGCCCCATCATCACTTGGTCGTCAGCATATTGCAGTGCCAGCGCAAAATAGCGGGCAGCGTCCTCATAACTGCGAAGTGCCAGATAGTTAATGCCTACCATAAAGAATGCTTCCGCACACGTCGGGTCAACCTCCAGAATCTTCTCGTTGGCATGAAGGCTCTCCTCAAAACACTCATTGTGATGATAGAGGTCGCTGATGTCTGTGTAAATCTTTTTGTAGAGGTCGATAAAGTCTTCATACAGCGACTGCTCCTCTTGCCGTTCCCGTGCACTGAGTTTGCGTTTCTGGGCAGCCTCCCACCTTTCTTCCATCTCAGTTCGATTCTCCTCAAAGCAACTGGACAGCCAGTTCAGTTCCTGCATGGCTTTGTCTTTCTCACCGTCCAGAAACAATGCCTCCACATACGGAATGGCTTGAACAGGCTCACCGCCTTTATCAAGATACTCCTTGAAGATAGGCTTCGACAGACTCCTTTCTCCCATCGCATGGAGAGAATGTGCCTTCGTCAGCAGGGAGTCCAAGTCATCGGGATTCACCGCAAGCGCAAAGTCACACGACTCCAACGCCTGGTCATACCGTTGCAACAGATACTGAGCCAGCGCGAGGTTCGACCACCCCTTGGGCAGATATGGCTGTTCCTCCAGCACCTGCGAAAGCACCTCACACATCAAGTCTGCCAATTCACTCTCACGGCAAATGTCTGCCAATTGCACATCCTCCTCGTATTTCCCCAACGGCTGGAACTTGTCAATATATTCCTTAATCCACCTGTACAAACAATCTTTTTCCTTATCATCCATCTCGTCCCGGTTACGCAATTCAGCCATCGACGAAATGATGTGAATGTAACTCTCACGTTTCAGTTCTTCAGACGGATTGTCGCCATTTTCCATCTCCATCCATATCCGCCAAATCTCCTCAGCACTTTCTACATTACCATACTTGGCATATTCCAGTTGTGCCACCTGATACTTCACATCCGAGTTATGAACAGAATCCAGTTTGACGACAATATCCTGTGCCTTGTCAAATTCACGTTGATAGATGTATGCCGCACTCTGAACAATCAGCAAGACCTCCTCCTCGGGGTGGATGGAAAGCCCCATTCCAATGGCTTCCATCGCCCGCTCCGGCTTGTCAATATTCAGGTAGTAATCCGCAATATCAGCAAAGTCGTCAGCATCCAGATAGATGCTTTTCCTCTTGTCCTTCCCTGTCTCGTAAGACTTCAGAAGGTCCTTAAATTCCTGTGATTGAAAATAGTCTTTTGACATTAACGGATGCTGTTTGGTTTACTGATTGATTTTCTTCCATGCGTCAGTCAAGCCGACGGTACGGTTGAACACCAAGTGGTCAGGCGTAGAGTCGGGATCCACATTGTAATACCCGATACGCTGGAACTGCAAATAATCCATCGGCTTGCGAGTGGCGAGCCACTTCTCCACGTATGCCTTCTTGACTTCAAGGCTATTAGGATTGAGGAACGGACGCATCGCCTCAATGCCACGCACGTCACCATGCTCCTTCGAGTAGGCAGCCACTTCGTCTCGAGGATTCTCTACCATCCAGAGGCGGTCGTAGTTTCTCACCTCGGCTTCGAGGCAATGGTTGCAACTCACCCAGTGGATGGTCTTGCCCTTGATTTTCATGTTGCTGTTCGCCTGTCCAGTCTTCGTGTCAGGAATGAGGTTGGCGTGAATCTCCGTGATGTTGCCATCGGCATCCTTGCGGATGCACTCTTCTGGATTCTCCGAACATTCGATGATGTAGGAATTCTTCAGACGCACCTGCTTGCCCGGACCCAGACGGAAGAACTTCTTGGGAGCATCCTCCATGAAGTCCTCACGTTCAATCCACAACTCACGGCTGAACTCAATCTCGTGGGTTCCGTCCGCCTCATTCTCTGGGTTGTTGATGGCAGTATAGGTCTCCACTTCTCCTTCAGGGAAGTTGTCAATGACCAGTTTGACTGGGTTGATGACCGCACTCACTCGCTGGGCGCGCTTGTTGAGGTCGTCGCGAATGGCAGCCTCGAAGAGCGACATCTGATTAAGGGCATCGAACTTCGTATAGCCAATCTTGTCGATGAAGGCAAGAATGCCCTCTGGGCTGCAACCACGGCGACGGAAGCCGCAGATGGTCGGCATGCGGGGGTCATCCCATCCGTTCACCACACCCTCCTGCACCAAAACGAGCAAGTTGCGCTTGGAAAGCAGAATATGTGTCAAGTTCAGTTTGTTGAACTCTGTCTGACGGGGGCGGTTATCGTCTATCGGATGGTCTGTGCCATCCACCTCCTTTGCCCAATCGACAAAGAGGTCATACAGCGGACGGTGACTGACAAACTCCAGCGTACACCACGAGTGGGTCACGCCCTCCCAATAGTCACACTGTCCGTGCGTGAAGTCATACATCGGGTAAGCGTTCCATGTGTTGCCAGTGCGCCAGTGCGGCATGTTCAACACACGGTACATGATGGGGTCGCGGAAATGCATGTTGGGGCTTGCCATGTCAATCTTGGCTCTGAGCACCATCCGCCCCGGCTCCATCTTGCCCGAGTTCATTTCCTCAAACAGGCGCAAACTCTCCTCCACTGGACGGTCACGGTAAGGCGAGTTCACACCAGCCTGTGTCGGTGTGCCCTTCTGTTCCGCAATCTGTTCTGCCGTCTGCTCGTCGATGTAGGCTCTGCCCTGCTTGATGAGGGCGACCGCAAAGTCCCACAACTGCTGGAAATAGTCGCTGGCATAGTAGATATTGCCCCACTTGAAGCCCAGCCACTCGATGTCGCGCTTGATGGCTTCCACATATTCCGTGTCCTCCTTCTGAGGGTTGGTGTCGTCCATGCGCAGGTTGCACACCCCGCCATATTTAGCCGCCATGCCGAAATCCAGCGCAATCGCCTTCGCATGGCCTATATGCAGATAACCATTCGGCTCTGGAGGGAAACGTGTCTGCATCCTTCCTCCGTTCTTGCCTTCAGCCAAATCCTTCACCAACTGCTCTTCGATAAAGTTGAGCGATTCCTTCTTAGCCTCCTCAACCTTCAACTCTTCTGTGTTTTCTGCACTCATGTTGTCTCTTTATATTAAAATGTTAAAATTGAATGCAAAATTACAAAAGTTTTTCCGTGTATGAAACATCTGTGGAAAGAAAAGTGAGTTTTTCCTCATTTCCATTGGTCATTTGAAAAGAAATAGTTACTTTTCCGAACAAATTTCCACCAACACAGAATGATTCATCACACATTTCATAACCCATGATTCAACGTTCCTTTTCCGCCCCATTCTATCGTTGGAGCAGCACCATCGTCCTGTTCCTTGCCGTGGCAACAATAGATACGGTTTACCAGCGCATGCCGTAACACTTTCCTCTATAAAACAACATGAGCCGCACCCCTAAATCGGACTGGAGCAGTCCGACGTGCCGCACTGGAGCAGTCCGATGCATCGGACTGCTCCAGTGCGAAAAAGAGGCTGTGGGCGAAGGCGAATGAAGAATGTGCCGGAATGAAGATAAAGTGAGGGCAAACACAATATGTGGAGGCATTCTTTCGTTATTCGTTTATATGGTACGACACATTATTCATATATATATAACAACGATGGCGTTGATGGTGCTGGGCTTTGCCGAGGGGGGTGCCCAGACGGTTGTGATAAAAGGCAAGGTGATTGACGACAAGAAGTCGCCACTGGAACTGGCACAGGTACGTGTGGAAGGCACGGGGTGCGGTGCGGTGTGCAACCTGAAGGGAGAGTTCCGCTTCAGTTGTGAAAGTGCCGACTCGATGGTGGTCGTCTTCTCGATGCTGGGATATGAGACCCGAAAACGTGTGCTGGAGAATCCTGTGGATTCGGTGACCCTGAACGTGATGCTGCCATCGTTAGGCTATCAGTTGGGCGATGTGGAGGTGACTGACATCAGGAGGCAAACCAACACGATGACGGATGTGAGCATGCAGGACATGAAGCACATGGGCAATGCCTCGGGTGGCGGTGTGGAAAGGCTGATTACGAGTCAGGCGGGTGTTTCCACCCACAATGAGTTGTCGTCGCAATACAATGTGAGGGGTGGCTCGTTTGACGAAAACTCTGTGTATATCAATGGAATAGAGGTATATCGTCCCTTGCTCATCCGAAGCGGGCAGCAGGAGGGTTTGAGCATCATCAATCCCGACATGGTGGAGAGAATCGGCTTCTCGGCTGGTGGCTTCGAGGCACGCTATGGGGAGAAGATGTCGAGTGTGCTGGACATCACCTACAAGAAGGTGAAAGGCTTTGAAGGCAGCGTGAGTGCCAGCATGCTGGGTGCCAGCGGCTACATCGGCTTCGGCACGGAAAAATTCTCGATGACGCATGCCATCCGCTACAAGACGATGAAAAACCTGTTGGGGACACTCGACACAAAGGGAGAGTATGACCCGCGTGATTTTGACTATCAGACCTATATGAGTTGGAGCCCCAACCAGCGGTGGACGTTCGACGTGATGGGTGTGATTTCCACCAACGACTACGACTTCACCCCCAGCGACCGCACGACCAAATTCGGTACCTCGGAGGATGTGAAGGAGTTCAAGGTCTATTTCGACGGCAGCGAGCAGGACAAGTTTCACACTTATTTCGGTGCCTTTTCTGCCACCCACAACTTCAACAGGATGAACTCGCTGACGTTCAACTTTTCGGGCTTCAAGACCCAAGAGCGTGAAACCTACGACATCAACGGCGAGTATTGGCTGAACAACGACGGCGATGACGAGAGCCTCGGCATCGGCACTTACCACGAGCATGCCCGGAACCGTCTGAACGCCAGCATGGTGAATGTGGGCATTGCAGGACAGAACCGTTTCACGAGCCACCAACTGCGATATGGGCTGCTGATGAAGATGGAAAAAGTGGACGAGACGATGCGCGAATGGGAGATGAGAGACTCGGCTGGCTACTCACTTCCCCACTCTTCCGACCGCTTAGACCTCATCTACAATATGGTTTCCGTAAACAATGAGAAATCAAAGCATTATGAATTCTTCCTTCAAGACACTTATCGGAAGGAATTTGACGATGGCGGACTGGTCATCAACTATGGTGCCAGAGTGACGCATTGGGACTGGAACAAAGAGACCTTGTTCTCTCCACGAGCCACCATCGCCTTCACGCCCGCAGGGAATCCTGACCTGACTTATCGCTTCTCTACTGGCGTGTATTATCAGACTCCTTTCTACAAGGAAATGAGAGATACCGTGACTGTGAATGGCAACACGATTGCCGTGCTGAACAAGGACATCAAATCGCAACGAAGCATCCACTTTGTGCTGGGCATGGAATATAAGTTCAGGATGAACCAGCGCCCCTTCAAATTCACGGCTGAGGCCTACTACAAGGCACTGAGCAATCTCGTTCCATACAATGTTGACAATGTGCGCGTTGTCTATTACGGCGGCAACATCGCCAAAGGCTATGCAGCAGGTCTCGACCTGAAGATATACGGAGAATTTGTGCCAGGCACAGACTCATGGGTGAGTTTGGGCATCATGAAAACGGAGGAGAAAATCAACGGCAGTAAATACGTGCCAAGACCAACCGACCAACGGCTCAATTTTGCTGTGTTCTTCAGCGACTACTTCCCCAATACCGACAAGTGGAAAATGACCTTGCAGGGACACTATGCAGGAGGTTTGCCTTTCGGTCCTCCTCACTCTGGACGCGAGAAGCAGGTGTTCCGCATGTCGAGTTACCGGCGTGTCGATTTGGGCATCAGTTACCGACTGCTGAAGAACGAAGACCACCACATCTACACAGGAATCGGTCGAGCCTTCCGCAACATCTGGCTGGGTGTAGATGCCTTCAACATTCTCGACATCGCCAACGTGAACAGTTATTATTGGGTGACGGACATTACAAATCACCAATATGCGGTGCCAAATTACCTGACCGGACGGCAAATAAATGCCCGTTTGTTGTTTGAGTTTTAAGAATAATGCGTAAATTTGCCGCTCATTAAGAAAAAAACGAAAGAATTATGGCAGGATACTTAGTGGAAGACCAACGCAAGGTCACAACCCACAGACTGATTCAGATGAAGGCAGAAGGCAAGAAGATTGCCATGCTGACATCATACGACTACACAACAGCCAGCATTACAGATGCAGCAGGAATCGATGTCATTCTTGTTGGCGACTCTGCCAGCAATGTCATGGCGGGAAACTGGACCACCCTCCCCATCACACTCGACCAAATGATTTATCACGCCAAGAGCGTGGTACGCGCCGTGAAGCGCGCTCTGGTGGTGTGTGATATGCCTTTCGGCACCTATCAGGTGAACGAGACTGAGGCTGTCACTAACGCTGTCCGCATCATGAAGGAAACCCACTGCGATGCCCTCAAACTGGAAGGTGGCGTGGAAATCATTCCTGCCGTCAGAAAGATTCTCGATGCCGGCATCCCCATCTGTGGACACCTTGGTTTGACTCCTCAAGCCATCAACAAGTTCGGCACCTACACCGTCCGTGCTAAAGAAGAGGCTGAAGCCCAGAAACTCATCAGCGACGCCCACGCCCTGGAAGAGGCAGGCTGCTTTGCCGTGGTGCTGGAGAAGATTCCAGCCAAACTCGCCGCACAAGTGACCAGCGAACTGAAAATCCCCGTCATCGGCATCGGAGCAGGTGGCGCATGCGACGGGCAGGTGCTCGTTATAGCCGACATGCTCGGCATGACCCGTGGTTTCTCCCCAAAATTCCTTCGCCGCTATGCCGACCTCAACACCATCATGACCGATGCCATCGGACACTATGTGGAGGATGTGAAGGAGGGCAACTTCCCGAACGAGAACGAACAATATTGAGAGAATTAACAATTGACCATTAAGAAATAAATTTCAAACAACTTAAAAAAACAAAAATCATTATGACTATCAATGAGTACAATTTTGCCGGTAAGAAGGCAATCGTGCGTGTAGATTTCAACGTGCCAATTCAGAATGGCGTCATCACTGACGACACCCGCATCCGTGGTGCAGTTCCCACCCTCAAACTCATCCTTGAGAAAGGTGGTGCCCTCATCATCATGTCTCACATGGGCAAGCCAAAGGGCAAGGTGAAGCCAGAACTTTCGCTGAAGCAGATTGTTCCTGCTGTGAGCGAGGCACTGGGTGTTCCGGTACAGTTTGCAGATGACTGCCAGAAGGCTGACGCACAGGCTGCTGCCCTGAAGCCTGGCGAAGTGCTCCTGCTCGAGAACCTCCGCTACTATCCTGAAGAGGAAGGCAAGCCAGTAGGTGTTGAGAAAGGCACTCCAGAGTACGACGAGGCAAAGAAGGCAATGAAGGCAAGCCAGAAGGAATTTGCCAAGAAACTCGCTTCTTACGCTGACTGCTGGGTGATGGATGCCTTCGGTACTGCTCACCGCAAGCATGCTTCTACCGCTGTCATCGCTGACTACTTCGACAAGAACGACGTGATGCTCGGTCTCCTCATGGAGAAGGAAGTGCAGGCTGTTGACAACGTGCTCAACAACATCAAGCGTCCATTCGTTGCCATCATGGGTGGTTCAAAGGTTTCCACCAAGATTGGCATTATCGAGAATCTGCTCGGCAAGGTGGACAAACTCATCCTCTGCGGTGGTATGACTTACACCTTCATGAAGGCTCACGGTGGCGAAATCGGCAACTCTATCGTTGAGTTGGACAAACTCGATGTGGCTCTTGGCGTGGAAGAACTCGCAAAGAAGAACGGTGTTGAACTCGTTCTCGGTGAGGATTCTGTTTGCTGCACTGGCTACGACTTCTCTACATTCGCTGTGAAGCCAGGTGCTGAAATCAAGACATTCCCATCCAATGCTATCGAAGACGGTTGGGACGGTCTCGACATCGGTCCTAAGAGCCGCGAGAAGTTCACAAAGGCTATTGAAGGTGCCAAGACCATCCTCTGGAACGGTCCTGCTGGCTGCTTCGAGTGTGAAGACTTCACCGCAGGTTCTCGTGCCATAGGTGAGGCTGTTGCCAAGGCTACTCAGGAAGGCGCCTTCTCCCTCATCGGTGGTGGCGACTCTGTGGCTTGTGTCAACAAGTTCGGTCTTGCCGACAAGGTGTCTTACATCTCTACAGGTGGTGGTGCTCTCCTCGAAGCCATCGAGGGTAAGGTGCTCCCAGGCATTGCAGCCGTAAAGGGCGAATAATCCGATATCCATCCACAGAATCGGATTCTAAATAATGAGGCGGCTTGGTTTCTTCGACAAACCAAGCCGCCTCTTTTTTCACAGCCACCCTATCATCCGATACTGCTCATCAGTTGCGAGTGACATCTTCATAAATCTTATCTTTTATTAAATTCTGCTGCTAAGTTGATGATTTCTTTGGCATTCGTCCCTCTTAATTCCGAAATTTTCACTATCTTTGCACGCGTTTTTGTATCTGTATAAGAAAAAGTCGTTCAATAATAGATTCTTAAGTAAGGAAAGGAAAAAACTGAAGATGGATTTCAACTTCGACGAAATTATAGAGGAAGGACCAGTGGAGAGCAAGATCAGCTTTATCACCAGCATTGACAAAGCCGTAAGGGGAAACATAGAGCAGGAGATTTCACCAGAGAACTTCATTCCCATTTTACCATTGAGGGGCGTCATGCTCTTCCCTGAAACGATGGTGCCCATCTCGATTGGGCGCGATTCTTCCTTCAGATTGCTGAAAGATGCACAGAAGAAGGATGCTGCCATTGCGGTGTTCACGCAAGTGGATGACTCGACTGACGAACCCGATTATGACCAGTTGTACCATACGGGCGTGATTGGCAAGGTGCAGAAAATCATCAAATTGCCAGATGGAAGCCATACGGCACTCATACAAGGTTTCCACCGCATCCGACTGATTGAACTGGGATGGAACGGCACCTATAACATCGGGCGTGTGGAAAACTACCCCGAGGTGATTCCTGCACGTGGTGACAGGGAATACACTGCCGTAGTGGATGCTTGCCGCGAGACTGCCATCAAACTGATGCGCACAAGCGAACAGACCATCGGCTCTGCCTTTGCACTCAACAACATCACCGACCGTGCATTTGCCATCAACTTTATTTGCGCCAACCTCAACATCACCAATAAGGAACGTATCATGCTGTTGGAACAAACCAACCTCTATGACCGCGCCTACCGCCTGCTGAGCATCTTGCAACGAGAGTATCAGTATGTGATGCTGAAGATTGACCTCCAGATGCGTACCCGCGAAGAACTCGACAAGCAACACAAGGAATACTTCCTGCGCCAGGAGATGGAGACGATTCAGGAACAACTGGGCGAAAAAAGCGAGGATGAAATCAAGGCGATGCGCGAGGCTGGCAAGAAGAAGAAATGGAGCGAGGCAACAGCCAAGGTGTTTAATGACACACTGGACAAGATGTCGCACATGAGCAACCACTCTCCCGACTACCAGACAGAATATGCATACGCCCAGACCATGCTTGAACTGCCTTGGGGAGAATACACCAAAGACAACCTGAACCTCAGCAATGCCGAAAAGGTGCTGAACAAAGACCACTACGGAATGGAGAAGGTGAAGGAACGCATCATTGAGCACTTGGCTGTGCTGAAGATGCGTGGTGACTTCAAGAGCCCCATCCTTTGTCTTTACGGACCTCCTGGAGTCGGTAAGACCTCTTTGGGAAAGAGCATTGCAAAAGCAATGAAGCGAAAGTATGTGCGGATGTCGTTAGGCGGTCTGCATGACGAAGCCGAAATCCGTGGGCATCGCCGCACCTACGTGGGTGCAATGGCTGGACAAATCATCAAGAATATCAAGAAGGCTGGCTCAAGTAACCCTGTGTTCATTCTCGATGAAATAGACAAGGTGACACAGAACACCAACCATGGAGACCCTGCATCGGCATTGCTGGAAGTGCTTGACCCTGAACAGAACATCGCCTTCCATGACAACTATCTCGACACCGACTATGACCTCTCGAAAGTGATGTTCATTGCCACGGCAAATAACATCAGCACCATCCCTGCCCCACTGCTTGACCGCATGGAACTGATTGAGGTGAGTGGTTACCTGACCGAAGAGAAGATAGAAATCGCAAAGCGGCACCTCGTGCCGAAGGAACTCGAAAATCTCGGCATGAAGGACAGCGGCGTGAAGATTTCCAAGCCTGCCCTTGAAAAGATGATTGAGGATTACACGAGGGAATCGGGTGTTCGAGAACTTGACAAGAAAATCAACAAAGTACTCCGAAAAGTCACGCTCAAGTATGCCAAGGACGGTGTGTTGCCAGAAGAAGAACTGAAGGTGGAAGATATCAAAGACTACCTCGGCACTGAGCCTTTCAGCCGCGACAAATATCAAGGCAACGACTACTACGGTGTGGTGACAGGTTTGGCATGGACAAGCGTGGGTGGCGAGATTCTTTTCATCGAGACCTCCATTGACAACGGAAAGGGCGGAAAACTCGGTCTGACTGGAAATCTGGGTGACGTGATGAAAGAATCGGCAACCATTGCCTTGCAGTATCTGAAGGAGCATTGCGATGTCATTGGCATCGAACCCAGTTTCTTTGAGAACCACAACATCCACATCCATGTGCCCGAAGGAGCAACGCCAAAGGACGGACCATCGGCAGGCATCACCATCGCGACCTCGCTGGCAAGTGCCATCACAAAGCGAAAGGTGAGAAAGAACATCGCCATGACAGGTGAAATCACCCTACGTGGCAAAGTGCTTCCTGTAGGCGGCATCAAGGAGAAGATTTTGGCTGCAAAACGAGCAGGAATCACCGACATTCTCATCTGCCACGAAAACAGGAAGAACATTGAGGATATACCAGCAAAGTATGTGAAGGGGGTGAAGTTCCATTATGTAGAAAATGTGAAGGATGTGCTGGATTATGCACTGATATAACATGACGTTTGAACTCCAACATAACGACCCGAAGAGCAATGCCCGTGCTGGTCTCATCCATACAGACCACGGAGACATCCAGACACCCATCTTCATGCCCGTGGGCACTCAAGCCACGGTGAAGGCGGTGCATCTGCATGAACTGAAGGATGACATCAAGGCACAAATCATTCTTGGCAACACCTATCACCTCTATCTACGTCCAGGACTGGAAGTGCTGGAGGCGGCTGGTGGATTGCACAAGTTTAATGGATTTGACCGTCCGATGTTGACCGATAGCGGTGGTTTTCAAGTGTTCTCTTTGGCTGGCATCCGCAAAATCAAGGAAGAAGGTGTAGAGTTCCGAAGCCACATTGACGGCAGCAAGCATTTCTTTACGCCAGAAAAGGTGATGGACATTGAGCGTTCGATTGGCGCAGACATCATGATGGCATTCGACGAATGTCCTCCTGGTACCAGTGACTACGAATACTCCAAGAAATCGTTGGCTTTGACGGAGCGATGGCTTGACCGCTGCATTAAACGATTCAATGAGACCGAGCCCAAATACGGCTATCAGCAAAGCCTCTTCCCCATCGTGCAAGGCTGCACATACAAGGATTTACGGGAACGTGCGGCAGAGAATGTGGCATCGAAGGGAGCAGATGGCAACGCAATTGGCGGTTTAGCAGTAGGCGAACCGACAGACGTGATGTATGAGATGATTGAAGTGGTGAATGCCATCCTACCTAAAGACAAGCCACGCTATCTGATGGGGGTCGGCACACCCATCAACATATTGGAAGGCATCGAAAGAGGTGTGGATATGTTTGACTGTGTCATGCCCACACGCAATGGGCGCAACGCTCAAATCTTCACAAAACATGGCACCATCAATCTGCGCAACAAGAAGTGGGACTTTGACTTCTCCCCGCTCGACCCAGAGGGGACATCCTATGTGGACACCGCCTACACAAAAGCGTATGTCCACCACCTTTTCAAAGCACAAGAGTTGCTTGCCATGCAGATAGCATCCATCCACAACCTCGCGTTCTATCTGTGGCTTGTAGGCGAAGCACGACAGCATATCATTGCAGGTGACTTCTGTGTGTGGAAAGCCAAGATGGTGGAAGAACTCGGCAGAAGAGTGTAACACATATATATACATTATATTATATATAAAGAGATAACGAAGGTAAAAAGGTGGTCATATTTGAAGAAGTAAACGGAAAGTTGGTTCCCCACGGAAGCGAGGAAGACATCAAGGCTTACCTTGACTACAAGAAAGGGCAGAAGACGAGAAAAAGACGACGTGCCCTCCGTGAAAGGTATGCCCAACGGTCTTCTGCTTTCAAGTGGCTGGCTGAGCACACCCCGTTGTCGCGCCTTGACCGTTACATCATTGGCAAGTTCCTCGGCACCTACTTCTTCTCCATCGTCTTGATTATCAGCATTGCCGTGGTGTTCGACATCAATGAGAACATCGATAAATTCCTGCAACATGACGTACCGATGCATGAGATTCTGTTCGATTACTATCTGAACTTTATCCCATTCTATTCCAACATGTTCAGCCAACTCTTCGTCTTCATTGCCGTCATCTTCTTCACGACAAAACTGGCGGACAATTCGGAAATCATCGCTATGCTATCGACGGGAACCAGTTTCACACGAATCGTTCGCCCCTACATGATTTCTGCAGCCATCATCGCCTTGCTCAATTATGGTTTGGGTTCTTACATCATTCCCAAAGGAAATGTCAAACGTGTAAGGTTTGAGAACCGATACAAGAATCGTGGTCGGCAAGATTTCACCTCAAATGTACAATTGGAAGTGGACACGGGAGTCAT
This sequence comes from Bacteroidaceae bacterium, assembly GCA_017470525.1. Taxonomy (GTDB): domain Bacteria; phylum Bacteroidota; class Bacteroidia; order Bacteroidales; family Bacteroidaceae; genus Minthosoma. Next base: position 12,097 of record JAFUYM010000033.1, on the reverse strand, counting down.
TGCCTACTTCGGACGTTATGAAGAAAGTCAAAAGATGGCGTTCGACTTCACCCTCGATAAGTTTGAAGACAAAAAATTGGTGAAACACCTGCAAGCCATGGCTATCCAGTATGACACCCTCTCGTATGAACCTTACCATTGGGTCATCACAGGGTATCAGACACGCGACCTGCAAGGCATGCGGGAAATCATCAAAAGTGGCAACAAACTTGATACAATCATCAAGATACAGCCACAAGACCTGATGGCATCGAGAGATATGGAGATGACACTCACCACCCCTGAATTGCGCAAGCACATTGAACGACAAAAAGCACGTGGATTTGCCAACATTCAGCCATTCGAAGTGGAATACTACAAACGCGGAGCAACAGCATTTGCAACCTTCATCCTGACCATCATTGGCGTATCAATCTCAGCACGGAAACGTAAAAACGGCATGGGTATCGCATTGGGTATCGGTTTGGCTTTGATTCTTGCATATATCATGTTCCAGACAGTGGTTTCCAGCCTTGCTGTCAATGCCAACTTCCCTGCTGTCATTGCCGTATGGATTCCTAACTTCGTGTATGCCATCATCGCTTTCTACTACTTCAAGAAAGCCCCCAGATAAACTCAATTAACTCAAAAACAGAAACAAGTGTATTTCGACGAATTAAACATATCAGACGAACTGCTCGACGCGCTCGATGCAATGAACTTTGAAGAGTGTACCCCCATCCAAGAGCAAGCCATCCCCAAAATCCTTGAAGGGCATGACCTGATGGGCATAGCACAAACCGGCACGGGAAAAACAGCAGCCTATCTGCTTCCTGTGCTTGACGAGTTGAGCCACGGAGATTACCCGAAAGATTCCGTCAACTGCATCATTATGTCACCCACCCGTGAACTGGCACAGCAGATTGACCAACAGGTGGAAGGCTTTGCCTACTATCTCGATGGTGTATCATCCGTTGCTGTTTATGGAGGCAACGACGGCATCCGCTTCGAACAGGAGCGCAAAGGACTGGAACTTGGTGCCGACATCATCATTGCCACACCTGGACGACTCATCAGCCACCTCAATGGAGGACATATCGACCTGAAAAAAGTGTCGTTCTTCATTCTCGACGAGGCAGACCGTATGCTCGACATGGGTTTCTACGACGACATTATGAAGATCACCAGTTATCTGTCCGAGAACAGGCAAACCATCATGTTCTCTGCCACGATGCCTGACAACATTCTGAAACTGGCGCAGAACATCCTCCACAATCCCGTGGAAGTGAAGATTGCCGTATCGAAGCCCGCCGAAAAAATACAGCAGATTGCCTATGTCTGCTACGAAGGCATGAAAGACCGAATCGTAGAGAAAGTGCTGAGCGACGAATCACTCGACCGCGTCATCCTCTTCGCCTCTTCCAAGATGAAAGTCAAGGAATTGAGCATCACCCTGAAACGTAAGGGATACAATGTCGGTGCCATGCACAGCGACCTCGAACAACGCGAACGAGAAGAAATCATGCTCGGTTTCAAAAATCGACGCATCCGCATCCTCATTGCCACCGACATCGTGAGCCGAGGCATCGACATCGACGACATCCAGATGGTCATCAATTATGACACGCCACGTGACCCAGAGGACTACGTGCATCGCATCGGGCGTACAGCACGTGCCAACCGAGACGGTCAAGCCGTCACCCTCGTCACTCCACGTGATTGGCATCATCTGCTCAAGATTGAGAAACTCATTGAAAAAGAAATACCCAAACCAGACCTGCCTGAAGGATGTGGCGAGAAACCTGAAATCAGCAAAAACGCATCCAGTGGTCGCCGACACACACCGGGCAGGCACGGAGGCAAAGGACGGTATAACAGCAAACGGAGAGGCGGGAAAGGAAAAGGTCATAAAGGAGCCTCAAACAACAGACCTCAATAGTCAACCAACGCCTTAATCGGGGTCTTTCAGTTTTTTTAACTCGCTTAAAGAGGGGATTTTTTGAAGAACTCCCCAAAAAGGCTTAATTTTGCACTCAAATTCAACTTTTCACATCAACGAAAGAATGAAGAAGATAACACTTGCCATCATCGCAGCGTCATTTTTCATGACCATTCATGCACAAAATGGCATCAACACGCCCTACTCCCGCTATGGATTCGGCATCCAGTCCGAACGCGCCATGGGATTCAACAAAGGTATGGGCGGTGTGGCACAAGGTTTCCGCAACGGGCAACAAATCAACATAGCCAACCCAGCATCTTATTCTGCGGTCGATTCCATCACCGCCCTCTTCGACATTGGCATATCACTGCAAAACAGCAACCATAAGATGGGCAATTTGCAGCAGAACATTCGCAACACCAGTTTTGACTACTTTGCGTTTCAATTCCGTGCTTTCAGAAATGTCGGCATGACAATCGGAGTGCTGCCTATCACCAACATCAAATACAGTTTCGCCTCCTCCAGCGAAACATTGGAAGGCACAGAGAATGTGACATCCTCCTACGCATTCAATGGCGATGGAGGTCTGCGTGAAGTCTTTCTCGGTGCAGGATGGCGACCATTCAAGCCCATCTCTATCGGGTTCAACATGAGTTACCTCTGGGGAGACTATTCCCACAATGCGACCATGTCCTTCAGTGAAAGCACAGCCTTCAGCATGCGGCGCACCTATGCTGCCGACATCAGCACCTACAACATTCAGGCAGGTGCCCAGTTCATTCAGCCCATCGGCAAGAACGATCAACTGGTGCTCGGCGCCACTTATACGTTAGGACACAACTTTTCCAACGAAGCAGTACGCACAACAGCAACCCTCAACGGAACAACCATTGAGACACAAACGAACGACACCATCAAAAACGCCTTCCAATGGCCTACATCCATTGCAGCAGGTGTCACCTACTACCACTCCAACACTCTTCGCATCGGAGCAGACTTCGAACTGCAGCGATGGAGCGGTTGCCGATTCCCCAATCAGCAGTCAGGGTTCTCTGGCAGCACCATCTCCGACACCTACACTTCCACAACAGGACAGTTAAATGACCGTTCAAAAATCGCGGCGGGTCTCGACTGGACACCGAACCCCTTGTCTAATAAATACTTCAAACGATGCACCTATAAAGTCGGTGGCTACTATTCACGGACCTACGCAAAAGCAGATGTCACAGGAACCGTGACCGACAAGCCTTACGAAATGGGCTTATCGGCTGGACTCACCCTCCCCATCGGCAACGCACACGTCACCTACCTAAGCCAACGAAATCTGCCACACATCAACCTGTCCATACAATGGGTACACACCAACATCCCCTATCTGGATGCCACCACCCTGCGGCAGAATGCGCTCACCGAGAACTATCTCAGACTCTGCATCGGCGTTACATTCAGTGAACCCTGGTTCCAGAAAATGAAATTCCGTTAAAAAGACCGGAAGAAAGCAATTGCAAGGGATTCAAAAGGGTAAATCCATCCGAGAAATAGGAATTTCCTTCGAAAAAAACGGAAAAACCCATCCGAATGTGGTATCCATTTACTACCTTTGCACTTGAAATTCAAAGTCAAACGACAAAACAAGAGAAAAGAAACAATATTCACACACAAATAAACGATTATGAAGAAGATTTTATTCGCATGTGCCCTTGCATTCGTTGCTGTAGCAGCATCTGCACAGAACCTCAAGGGAACTTCACTCAACGACCGCATCGGTCATGGTCAGGACTCTATTGACGTGCTCGGCAGCCTCTCGCTTTATCAGGAGGCATACAAGCGCAACAGTTTCGTTGAAGCACTCGAACCATGGGAGTTCGTCTTCGAAAAGGCTCCCCTCTCAATGGTGCGCGTTTACACCGACGGAGCGTGGATGTTCGAGCAACTCATCCAGAAGGAAACCGACGCAGGGAAGAAGCAGGAGTATTTCGACAAACTCATGAAGATTTACGACCAGCGTCTTGCCAACCTCGATGCCCTCAACTCCTTCGCCACCCCAAAGACCACCTCTACAAAGGGTAACATCATCTGCCGCAAGGCATACGACTACTACTATTTCTGCCCCAAGGTAGATAACAATGTAGCCTACAAGATGTTCAAGGAAGGAATTGACGACATGGGTCCCAACACCGAAGGCTTCGTCCTCTACGGATTCATCGAATGCTCCTACAACCGCTTCTTGCAGAACAAGGACAACATCGATGTTCGCCAAGATTTCATCCAGGACTACATGAACACCAACGACATCTGCGACCGTCTGCTCGACCAGGCAAAGGAATATCCATCAGAGACCATCCCAGCCGACCCAGAGTCTGAAGACTCCACCAAGTGGGTAGAGCAAGTGGTGCTCGCACCCGAGGCTCAGAAAATCGTCGATAACTACCAGCCCGTGCAGATTAAGGCAAACGAACTCTTCGTTTCCTCTGGTGCAGCCGACTGCGACGCCCTCGAAAAGATTTACGGCGCACAGGTTGAAGCCAACAAGACCAACCTCCAGTACCTCAACGCCGTGCTTGCCATCCTCACCAACTTCGAATGTGACAAGTCCAACATCTACTACGTAGCCGCTGACTATGCTTACCAGATCAACAAGACTCCACAGGCAGCCATTGGTAAGGCATCAAAGTTGCTCAAGGAAGGTGATGTGAACGGAGCCATCCAGTACTTCGACGAGGCAATCGGTCTTGAGTCAGACAATGCCAAGAAGGCAAAATACTCCTACATTGTGGCAGCCCTCATGTACCGTAAAGGCAACCTCGGCCAGTGCCGCTCCTACTGCCAGAAGACACTCCAATACAACCCGTCCAACGGTGGAGCGTATCTCCTTCAGGCAAGTTGCATCGCACGTGCCGCATCAGGCGACGCACTGCAGAGAAGTTACTACTATTGCCTCGCCTACGACTACTGCAACAAGGCAAAGGCAGTTGACCCATCATCCGCAGCCAAGGCAAACCGTGCGGCAGCAGGATATGCAGCCCACTTCTATCCCAAGTCTGAGGCATTCTTCGCAGGCATCAAGGCAGGACAGACCGTCAGTGTGCCTGGCTACGGAAGCACAACGCTCCGTCTCCGCTAAAGAACGGCTATGACACAAAGAATCACACACATATTCAGCGTTGCAGCAGTCATCATGGCTGCTGCAATGCTATCACTCCAATCGTGCGACGACAGCGACAAGAAAGTCGGGCCAGACATTGGAGAACGTGATTCCTTGCCCACCCTCCAGACCCTCGGGGTCAGCACCCTCATCAGCGACTCCGGCATCATCCGCTACAAGATGATTGCCGAAGAATGGTGCATCTACGACAAGAAAGAACCGCAATACTGGTCCTTCATGAAAGGACTCTTCATCGAGACTTTCGACAAATCCTTCCAGGCGGAAGCCTTCATCTCATCCGACACCGCTTACAATTTCTATAATCAAGGGCTTTGGGAACTTCATGGTCGCGTTCTCGCCAAAAATGTGAAAGGCGAGACCTTCAAGACCACCCTCCTCTATTGGGACACACGTGCCCACCGCATCTACTCCCCCGCCTACATGGAAATTGATGGTGAAACCCAGCAACTTTCTGGCTACGACTTCAGCAGCAACGAACAGATGACCGACTACATCATCCACTCCTCCAAAGGACGTTTCCCCCTCGAAGACAACAGCCCCACTCCGCAGCCTGACCCTAACCTGATGGCAGAGCAGGAGAATACTGCAACCAACGGAGAATGACCGGCTTACTTTCTCTGGCATAACACTCGGCATAACAAAGCCGCCCGCAACCAGTCGATTGCGGGCGGCTTTTGTTTTTATCCCAAATTGGTCATTAAAAAATTCAATTTATGTTCTAATGACCTATTCGGGTTTATCGAATCATGATGATTCCTATCTCACCAGCACCTTCTTCACTTGTCCGTCAGAATAGCGGATGATGTTCACTCCTTTCTGCAAAGTCTTGGTGGGTTTGCCTTCCTGTGTGTAAATCTTATTATTCTCAAAATCCTCGAATTCTATCTGCGCAATATTCCCATCCTTCGGCATTTCTATATGCTTCGACACTTCCTGACGGCACATAAATAAGACAATCATCTCTTCCATCAAATGAATAATAAATGGTTGGAGGTATAGATGCGCATATCGTTATAGAACTCACATTGGTACAGCCAGCGAAAGCCCCGGTGCCAATGGATGTGACGCTGTTGGGGATGGTCAAGGAGGTCAAGCCGCTACAGCCATAGAAAGCAGAACTGCCAATAGATGTGACGCTGTTGGGGATGGTCACAGAGGTCAAGCCACTGCAGCCCCCGAAAGCATAACTGCCGATGGATGTGACGCTGTTGGGGATAGTCAGCGATGTCAAGCCGCTGCAGCCCTCGAAAGCAGATTCGCCGATGGATGTGACGCTGTTGGGGATGGTCAATGAGGTCAAGCCGCTGCAATTCCGAAAAGCCTGATATCCGATGGATGTGACGCTGTTGGGGATAGTCAGCGATGTCAAGCCGCTGCAGCCCTCGAAAGCAGATTCGCCGATGGATGTGACGCTGTTGGGGATGGTCAATGAGGTCAAGCCGCTGCAGTTATGAAATACAAAATCACTGATAGATGTAACAGCGTTTGGAATAATCAGACTCCGTATTATCTCACCATTTAAAGATAAATTAATCGCATAGCTATAGTTCATAAAAATATTACAATTACTAATACACCATCTTGATAAATCTTTTATATCTATATTTACGGATTCTAAACCACTACACCCCCCAAAAGCAAGTTCGTCAATACCTGTGGCATCACCATCGATGGTCAAAGAGGTCAATCTTTGACAGAATCCAAAAGCATATTCGCCTATATATGTAATATTGCCATGTATAGTCAAGGAGTTCAAACTACTACATTGGTAGAAAGCATAAGGGTCAATCTTAGTAACACTATTAGAAATGGTCAGAGATGTCAAGTTACTACAACCATAAAAAGCCCCAAAACCGACTTCCTTTACACCATCGAAAATCGTTACAGAGTTCAAATTGTTACAACCGACGAAAGCACATTCATCTATTGATGTGACACTTGTAGGAATTATTATATCATGGACTTCTTTCCCCTGAATAAATAAGTGTATATCGTTATCGTACGTGGGTACTCTTCCTCCATAGAGTTTTTGCATCAACCATGTTTCATATATTGTATCTCTCCATCCACGTTTACACATAATTCGCCCAAGGCTTTCTCCGTCTGCAAATTCAATTTTACTTATGGGACATCCACTAAAAGCATTATAGCCAATAGTCATCACATTCTTACCGAAAACAATAGAATCCAAATTTTGTATTCCTTCAAAAGCATTTTCACCAATAGAGACAATATTGTCAGAGATAATAACTGAACTCAAATTCTCACATTGTTGGAATGCTTCGGAATGAATACTCGTAACAGAATATGTAGTTCCATTAATTATCACATATTTAGGAATTTTGACAACGGAAATTCCCCTGGAACCTTTTGTGACCTCTACTGTGTTATCCAAGTTTGATGTTATTTGATAATACAACACACCGTCAAAGTAACCATCTGTTGTGTAATTTATGGCAGTGAGGGAGACCATAAAACTTTCATCCTCTTCATCTGTAATCCGATTTTCAACTTCCTCGTTTTCCGACTCACCCTCATTGTTTTTGCTGCAAGATATCAATGTGCACATGATGAGCATGCACACTAAAACTAAAATACATGGACTTTTTTTCATATTTGCAATGTTTTTGAAGTAATGAAAATGTCACGCATTAACGTGCCTCACTCTTCTTTTAAAAATTTTATAAATTATGCGTTAACTTAAGAACTGGAAACAAATCCAATGCTATTTGATTATTCGCATTACGCATCAAATCAGATAAAACTGCATTATTCTTTTCTCTGCTTTTACGCGAATCATCGCGATAATTTCTCACATATGCACATTCTTTATCAACTGTATGACAAAAATCATTGAGCACTGTTTGAAAAGCATTAGAAGTCTCATCACAAAGAAGCCCTATTTGCTTCTCAAGTTTGTCAACATTGTACAAATAATTTCCAGAACTTGGTGGCAATGACATGCCGTTTGGGAGAAATCTGCCATATGGCTCTTTCTGTAGTTTGTCCCATGTTTTCTTTATCTCTTTGAGGGCTTCCACTGCTTGCGGGGAGAGTTCTCTCAATGTATCTCCATAATTTCTTTCTAATTGCTTGGTTAATATTATAAGTTCATTTACAAACCGTAGGGAAAGTATAGGGTATCCTATGGTTATACCCTATACTTTCCATTCTTTTTAGTCATCCACAAGAGCGATTTGCCAAGCATTCTTTGCATTGTATGCATCAATCGCCTTCAACGCATTATTCTTCTCTTCGACAGACATATCATTCCGACCATAAAAGTCTTCGTTTTTCACAAAGAATGTTTGTGACGGTGCATAAGAAGTTCCTTTGATGTAGATAAAACGCACATCGTCAAATCCAAGAGCCAAACGTTCATGTTCAATACCACATGATATTTTCATATTTAATAAGTTTTATTGCCGTGCAACTCTCGAACTTGGCGGGTAAGCAAAGATTTGATTGAGTCATATATACAAAAAATGCGTGAGAGTTCTGTCCTATTGCTCGTCTCACGTTCAGAGGCTCTGGCATCGCCCAACAAGTCGAAACGAGCAACGCCGAAGCCCACGCATTGGCATATAATGATAAAACAGTTACATAAAGCCTATGGGGCTTTTACTGATAGTATCATATCATATACACCAAGTGGACGCCATTGTTGCTTTGTTTTTTGACTTGTTTTTTTATGGAACTGCCAGATTCCCGAACGTCAAGCACAAAGCGCAAGTAACGCCTTTTCTATATATAGGTTCCCTCCCTCAACCCCACCCGAAAGTGGACTTCGGCAAGAGAACAGTTGCAAAGATAAACAAAAATATGTGTAAGTTTTTCATTTTCTTGAAACTTTTTTCAACAAAATACAAAAACTACAGGCTTTCGAAGAAAAAATGTCCGATTTTTTAGGAATTAAACGAGGAAGTTCTTATCTTTCCTCTATAAAACAAAAAATTATCGGTAATTTTCGTTTTTCCAAGCCGCCTTTGGCGGCGAAGGAGCAAAAAATCTTCATGGGCAGCCTCTTGCGCTGCGGCGCAAGATAAACGATAATTAACGATAATTAACGATAATTTGTTCCGATAATGGATGTTTTTATGGAGGTGGAGTATATTATGTACTCAACTTTCGGAAGTTATCGCTTCGCTCAGAAGTTAGAGACGAATGTTGTATTGTTGGCAGAGTATCGTCTTTAACTTCTCTAACTTCTTTAACTTCAAAGGGAGGCAAACTCCCGAAACTTAAATTATATATCTTTGTGGAAAACAATGAAGTTCGGACTCAATGAAACGGTTATAGAGGAACTGCAAGGGGTGTTCAGAAAGCATCGGAACATCAAGCGTGTTCTCATCTTCGGTTCTCGGTCGAATGGCGATATCAATTTCCTCCTATATGCGCACTCAGCGCATCTCTTTTCGCGCACCCAGCGCATAAAATGACAAGCACCCAGCGCCTATTATTTGGTGCAGGGTGCTCGTGTTTTCACAACGATCTGTCGTCAGGACAGTTACGCTTTTTTTGAAGAAAACAGGAAAAAAAGAAGTCGCTTCCTGTTTTTGTGGCTATTCTGACAAGAAAGGCTCATTTTGTCCTATCCACATCTATTGAACAGGTCAATAGATGGTGCCGCGCAGTTCCTTGATGTCGTCGCTGTGCACGTAGTCGTCGTACTCCATGAGTTTGTCGATGTGCCCCTTGGGACCCAGTTCGATGATGCGGTTGGCAATGGTCTGGATAAACTCATGGTCGTGGGAGGCGAAGAGGATGTTGCCCTTGAAGAGTTTGAGGTTGTTGTTGAATGCCTGAATAGACTCAAGGTCGAGGTGGTTGGTGGGCGTGTCGAGAATGAGGCAGTTGGCGTTCTTGAGTTGCATGCGGGCAATCATGCAGCGCATCTTCTCCCCTCCCGAGAGCACGTTGACCTTCTTCAGCACTTCCTCACCGCTGAAGAGCATCCTGCCCAAGTAGCCCTTGAAGAAGACATCGTTGCCTTCGCCAAACTGGCTGAGCCACTCGACAAGATTCTTGTCGCTCTGGAAGAATGCGGTGTTATCGACAGGCAGATAGGCAGTCGTGATGGTCACGCCCCACTTGTAGGTGCCAGCCTGAGGCTCGCGGTTGCCATTGATAATTTCAAACAGCGCAGTCATGGCACGAGGGTTGTGAGAGAGGAAGACCACCTTCTCCCCTTTCTCCACGGTGAAGGTGAGGTCTTTGAAGAGCACGGTGCCGTCGTCTTCGATGGCGGTGAGCCCTTCCACCTCCAGAATCTGGTTGCCCGCCTCGCGGTCCATGGTGAAGATGATGCCAGGATATTTGCGTGTGGAAGGCTGAATCTCATCCACACTCAGTTTCTCAAGCATCTTCTTGCGCGAAGTCGTCTGCTTGCTCTTGGCAGCGTTAGCAGAGAATCGGCGGATAAACTCCTCCAATTCCTTGCGCTTCTCGTCAGCCTTCGCCTTCTGGTTCTGCGCCTGTTTCAGGGCGAGTTGCGACGACTGGTACCAGAAGGAGTAGTTGCCGGCAAAGAGGTTGACCTTGTTGAAGTCGATGTCGACGGTGTGGGTGCTGACGGCATCGAGGAAGTGGCGGTCGTGGCTGACCACAAGCACCGTGTGCTCAAAGTTCGCCAAGAAGTCCTCAAGCCATTCCACGGTGTCGAGGTCGAGGTCGTTGGTCGGCTCGTCGAGCAGCAGGTTGTCGGGGTTGCCATAGAGAGCCTGAGCCAGCATCACGCGCACCTTCTCCTTACCCGTCAGTTCAGCCATCATCTTGTGGTGCAGATGCTCCTTGATGCCCAAGCCCGACAGGAGTTGCGCGGCATCACTCTCGGCGTTCCAGCCATCCAGTTCCGCAAACTTCTCCTCCAGTTCGGCAGCACGGATGCCATCCTCGTCGCTGAAATCAGGCTTGGCATAGAGGGCATCCTTCTCCTTCATGATGTCCCACAGCACCGAGTGCCCCATCATCACCGTGTTGAGCACGGTGCAGTTATCAAATTTGAAGTGATCCTGCGACAGCACCGACAGGCGTTCGCCGGGACCGAGAGTAATCGTACCTTTAGTGGGTTCGAGTTCGCCACTGATGGCTTTGAGCAGGGTCGATTTGCCCGCACCGTTCGCACCAATGACCCCATAGATGTTGCCATTGGTAAACTTCATGTTCACGTCCTTATAGAGAACGCGCTTGCCAAACTGTATGGCAAGATCAGAGAGTGTAATCATAATGTCTTCTGTGGATTTTGGGTGCAAAGGTACGACTTTTAATTCATAATTTACAATTTATAATTCATAATTATTGCCATCCTGCGTGTTTTTCCCTTTTTCGCATCGCGTTAGCCCAATTATAAATTGTAAATTATGAATTACAAATTTAAAAAGCCCTCACCATTTTGCAACCCCAAGTTGACAAAAGCAAGGGCGAGGGCGGCTCTGCACCTCGCAATCGGAGGCTTTTGACGTTCGCCTTTCAATTTTTTTGAAGAAAACAGCCCCAAAATCGTTCACATTGTTGTTTTTTTTCTTACCTTTGCAGTCTGTAAGAGAGAGAGTATGCCTCCACATAGGAGGTTTTATGCCACTCCAACTAATCAAACTCTGGTTTTATTAACTTTATAAATTTATTCAATCAAAATGACAAAAGTAGCAATTAACGGCTTTGGCCGTATCGGTCGCCTCGCTTTCCGTCAGATGTTCGAGGCTGAAGGTTATGAAGTAATCGCTATCAACGACTTGACAAGCCCTAAGATGTTGGCTCACCTGCTCAAGTATGACACTGCACAGGGTGGCTTCGCTGGCAAGTTCGGCGAGGGCAAGCACACTGTTGAGGCAACAGAGAACTCTATCATCGTTGACGGTAAGGAAATCACTATCTACGCTAAGCCAAACGCAGCAGAACTCCCTTGGGGCGAACTGGGTGTTGACGTAGTGCTCGAGTGTACTGGTTTCTACACTTCTAAGGCTAAGGCTTCTGCTCACATCGAGGCTGGTGCCAAGAAGGTTGTCATCTCT
>JAFUYM010000032.1 GCA_017470525.1 Bacteroidaceae bacterium | reverse complement strand
GGGAACAGGTGTGCCGTCGCACAGTTGCAGGGACACGCCCTTCGGAGCCACGTTGCCATCAACTGCAATCAGACGGACAAAGGCCGTCAGCGTGTATTCGCCCGGCTCCATATCGGTCATGGTGGCTGTCAGTGTGCGGGCTGCCAGCGTTGTGCTGCCCTCTTGGGCGTGGTAACTGATGGATGGAGGGAAAAAGTCATTATCAGAGCCAAATTCAAAGCCTACGCCATATGGTGCATCTTGCTCCCATGCACTCATCAGGAAATCAAATGTTTTTACGAATCCCCATCCTCCGCCACCTTCGTAAGGATTATACAGTTCAAAATAAGCCCTATCGTCTGTCATCCAGTCATCTTCGTATGCTCTTTCCTGTTGTTCACAATATTCCCTATACTCTCTTTCCGCCTCTGGTGTGCAGACATTGGTGGATGTCAGCAGTTCGTTCTTCATCACCTCAATCGCGCTTTTTGCGAACCTCATGGCCTCGATGCTCTTGCGGGCCTGGGCAATGGCTTCCGTCAGCCGATAAAGATTGACATAGGTATGTTCTGCCGCTATCCCTTGCTGTAGTGCTTTCTTTGCGTAGATATCCATCTTCTTGGGCAGCAATTCCTCGGCTTCAGCCAAGGTCTTGGTGTATGCCTCTTCGAGTGAGAGTTGTCTGGTCAGCGTCAGGCTTTTGATCTGTAGGGTGTGCCAGTTGGTGCCTACCTTCAACTTCTCCATGCTGATGTGCAGGGTGCCACTGGTGACGGTCACTTCGAGCGTGTATTCATTGTTCTTTGTCGTGGCAGTGCCGATGTGTGCGGTCATGGGCACAGTGACATCGTTGGCATGGAGGCACACCACATCGGTCGCTCCTTCCTTTAGGCCTGAGGGGAAGCCACGCCCGTCGGTATAGTAAGCGTTGGCGCAGAGCACGAGGGTGTAGTTGCCGTCCTCTAATCCCGTGACGGTCTGCTCCATCATCGTGCCCATGGTGTTCACCGTTTCTTCGTAGCATTCCACCATCTGTGCCGTGCGCCCGTCGGCGGTTGTCACGGTGGGGGCAAATTCGGTGCTGCACACGCCCCATGCCTGCCAGTCTTCCTGCGATGTGCCCACGTGGCTGGTGCGGTTGGCAGGCAGGGCGATGGTCTGGTTGGGGGTGATGGTCAGTGTGCCACCGTAGCAGGCCATGTCGTAGTTAGCGGAAGAACCGCCGCTCACGGTGATGTCGTAGTTGCCGCAAGGAGAATCCTTCGTGGCTGTGGTGGTCACCGTGGGCTTTTCGCTCAGGGCTGTTGTCTCGGTGTCGCCATTGCGGAAGCCCTCGTAGGTCAGCGTCAGCGCGGGGATGTCCATACCTGCGCCTATCACTATGTCACCGGTTGTGACGGTGAGCGGGGCCGGCAGTACTTGGAGCGTGCCAGACTGATAGTCCACACCGTCTTCACTGCCCGTCTGTGTTATTTCATATGTTCCTACGGGCGATGTCTTGGTGGCGACCGTCGAGAGGGTTGGTGTCTGTGATGGTGCTGTTCCGACAACAGAGTAGGTCAGTTCGGGCACTTCATCGCCGTATATCATCGATTTGTCATCGGCATAGACTAAGGTACGCATGGTTGGTGACTCAGCGGGATTCATCCCGTCGTTGCTGAGAAACATCTCCTTAACATACAATTTGTCAGATTCGGTCAATGTCCAGAAATCAACCGTTTTCACACATGACAAGTCAATATCCTCTGCCTGCTGCAAGTCTATGACTACTTCCGTCTGCCCAGCGACCTCTGTACTTAACGCTCTTTCTTTAGCATCATGTATGTTAAGCGTTGCAGGAAAATTTGCTCCCTCAGAAAACCGCACAACCAAGTAGTGATAGGCTGAGAGGTCGATGCCGTCGGTCCAGAACCACCCCCCGGAACCTGCACCAGAAAATGATTTTGTGGCTTCGTCAAACTGATTGGGAAACTCTCGGTCAAAATAATTCACACAAGTCGCTGTCAGCGGGAACATGCTGCTGACGACGTCGAACTGAACCTCGAAAGTCAGACTAGTGCCGTCGGTGTACGTCCCGTGTATGGTGGTCTGTCCTGCCTTCTTGACATAGATGTTGCCACGGTCGATGCTCAACACCGACTCGTCGGAACTGGTCCAGACGGCATCGCCCGCCACATTCCACGACCTCCCGTCAGCGAACTTGGCCATCAACTTCATGGCGCACGATTCGCCCGGAAAGACTGATGTGGGTGCATCTTCCATTTCCACGCTGACGGCTTTCAGTTGGCTTGTGGACATGATTTTCGTCTCAGCATATTCCTTGTACCAGTTATATGTAGGCACCATAAAGGCTTCTGGGTCGTTGTACACCGTCATGCTTCCATCAGGCGATGGCTGGTTCACCTGGAGAAATATCCCTTGAGCATCAACGAGCGGGTTCCAACCCACATTGCCCATTCTGTCGATGTCGCGTTTCTGGGCAATGCCAAAAGTGCTTGTCTCGTCCTCATCATCGTTTTCATTCCACCACCCCATCTCTGTGATGAGGCACGGCGCCATGTTGCAGACGGGGGTGATTTCGCGGTCCCATGTGTTTCCTATAAAATAGCCATGGAAGGCATAGCCGATGTTCTCGCCCTCTATGGGATGCACGGCATAGTTGGAATAGTAGCACTGAAGACCCATGCCCGGAATCCACACCACGTTGTCGCAGCCGTTGCGCCGGATAACGTCCACCATGGGCTGGAAATAGTTCTTCACATCCTTGGCATCATTCAGGCGACCGTCGCTACCCAGCATTTTTGCTGGCTCGTTGTACAGTTCCATCATCACACCCGGGTTGTTCTTGACATAGGGGTGGGAACTGATGTAGTCCCAAAACTCGATGGCGTATTGCTGGGCCTGGTCGCCTATCTGGTGCAAGTCATCCTCTGGGCGTATGCCGTCATAGTATAGCACTGCATAGATACCCTTGCTGTTCAGATGCTCAATGATTGGAACATACACTTTCTCGAAGTTGTTATTTCTCTTGAAAGCCCCTAAGTCGTAAGCCCCTGAAGCATTTTCAGATATCCACCCATTAGTGACAAGAATACGAATGTAATCAATCTTCCAGCCTAATGTCAGTACTGAGTCCACCCATTGCTTTTCGTATCTGACAGCCCCTTCATAGTCTTCGCCTTGCCAGAACTTACGTTCTTCACACCAACCGTCACCAACGGCCATCATAAGTCCGTGCAACGTCACAATGTCGCCCTTCGGGTTCTTCAGGTAGCGACCGTCCACATGGAGCGGTTCAAGGTCTTGTGCATGGCAGATTCCGATGGTGCCCATCAACATTGCCGTCATGATCATAAGAAGTTTCTTTTTCATATAGGTTTGTTTTATTGTTAGCATTTTTGTTCGACTTCTCCCTGTCTCAATCGTCAACATACAAAGAAAACGTGGACAATTACTTTATCGTCTACGTTTCAGAGGTATTGGGGATAACCATGCACACATTTACGAGTAAAAGCCCACGCCTAACGACGTGAGCATCAGCCTTACTCTTGTGTGCTTCATCTAATTCCCCAATTATCTGAAACAAGATTCTAAGCGGACGCTTTTCTTAATATGTCTTTATGTTGTGATGTTACATAGGCATGAGTATTAATGTGAATAAAGTTCCTTCATCACTTATCTTTGTCAGCGATATACCGCTTGATTTTCTCAATGAGTTGACGAGTGGGCTCGATTTTCTCTTCCACCTCCTCTTGCCCCACATCAATGGAACAATTGTAATCGCCATCCTCTCGGAGTTGTTGCAGACGGGAATAGAGTCTGCCCTCTTCCTTCGTAAAGATACCTGTCTTTACATAAAAAAGACTGAACTTGTTGACTGCTCCGCGATGTGTGCCCACTTCGTGAGAATCGTGTATCAACATCGCACCCACAGCATGGAAGAGTGCATAATACAAACGGTTGGCTGCCATTTCCCACAGCTTCCCTTGCAATTGCACTTCCAATTGGGCAAGCGTCTTGTCCACTTTTTCCAGTTCAAGTGTGACAAGGACCTTCCTATCCTCTTCTTTAAGACTCATATAATAGTTGTTTGTCTTGTTCAACATTGAAATAGAAAAGGGAGTGGGGACCATGATACCATTGCTGCTTAGTGTAGGCACGTGCACTGACATCTTCACCTATGTCCCATCCCATCTCCACAAAGGGGAACTCCAATTCATCCCTTTCCTTATAGTGAACACTCGGTTTATCCAGCAACAACAGCAAATCCCAGTCGCTGTCATCGTGGTAGTCGCCACGGGCACGGGAGCCATAGAGGTAGAGTGTGCTGCCTTTGGGAAGAACCTTCTTCGCCACTTTCTTGATGTTGTCAATAACCTGTGAATGCCTCATGTCTCTTCTGTTTACATTTGCAAATTAAGGACTTTTTTCCTTATTCTCCAAATTTTGGAGCAGCGAATGCCGAAAAAAGTTTATTTTTTCTGCTGAGTCGTGACAAAATAAGACTACAGGTCAAACTTTCCTTTCATTTTTTCAAACGGGAACAAAAAAAGGAAGAACTTTTTAGTCCTTCCCTTTAATTTTTTTGTTCTATGTCTTTGTATGTCTTAAATGGAGAGGTTGTGCAGGATGTCGAGCAGGTTGCGGTCGATGGCTCGGTTGTCCTTGATGGCTCGGGAGAAGGGGACATAGACAATTTCGTCGTTGTCGATGCCGACCATCACGTTGCGCAGTCCCTTGAGCAGGGCTTGGATGCTGGCGGCACCCATGCGGCTGGCTATGATGCGGTCATGAGCCGTGGGATGACCGCCACGTTGGGCATGTCCGATGATGGAGATGCGCACGTCGAGTTCGGGATATTGGCTCTTCACTAAATCGGCATAGTGCATGGCACCTCCTGTCTGTTCGTTGGCGGCGACCAAGACTATGGAACTGCCTTTTGTCTTTCTGAACCCTTTCTGAATGAAGTGGTTAAGTTGATCGTCTTCCACTTCAATGGTGGGCACAATCGCTTCTTCTGCACCTGCCGCAATGCCACTGTTGAGGGCAAGGAAACCTGCACCGTCGCCCATCACTTCTACAAAGAAAAGGCGTTCGTGACTGGTGGCTGTGTCGCGGATTTTATCGACCGTCTGCATGATGGTGTTGAGAGCGGTGTCGTAACCAATGGTGGTGTCGGTTCCACAGAGGTTGTTGTCGATGGTGGCAGGAATGGCAATGCATGGAAAATCAAACTCTTGTGCAAAGATTCGTGCGCCATGGATGGAACCGTCTCCACCTATCACGATAAGGGCATCAATCTCCTCTTTGATAAGGTTTTCGTAGGCTTTCTTCCGTCCCTCGGCACTCTTGAAGTCTTTGGACGGAGAGGACTTAAGGATGGTGCCGCCATATTGCAGGATGTTGCTGACATTCTGTGTCTGGAACTCGACAATCTCTCCGTCGATGAGACCTTTGTAACCGCGATAGATGGCTTTGACTTTCAGTCCGTTGTAGATGGCTGAACGGGTGACGGCTCGGATGGCGCTGTTCATGCCGGGGGCGTCATTGCCCGATGTGATGATTCCTATGCATTTGATTTCTGCCATGGGGTAGGGTTTTATGCGTTTGTTGATATGGGTGCAAAATTATGCATTTTATCTGACTCTTCAAAATTTTTGGAAAGAATTGAGTGCTTCAATGACGTATTGAACATCTTCAACGCCCATTGTTTGATTCAATGGCAGACTCAGTTCTTCTTTTGCCAACCGTTCTGCGACAGGCAGTTGCAAGTGGTTGTAGATGCGGTAGCATGCCTGTTTGTGGGGTGGAATGGGGTAGTGGATGAGGGTGTGGATGCCTTTTTCGTGCAGATGGGCTTGCAACTGGTCACGAAGTGGGGAGAAGATGGGGAAGATGTGATAAACATTGTTGCCTTCATCCATCATTCTGGGGAGGCGTATCGCATCGTTGTTGATATAAGTATAATATGTACGCGCGAGTGTCTGCCTCTTTTCGTTATTCTCGTCGAGGCGTTTCAACTTCACATCCAGCACGGCTGCCTGAATCTCGTCAAGGCGGCTGTTTTTGCCTTGAAGGGGTGCGACATATTTTTCGGAAAAGCCATAGTTGGCAATGGTGTGTATGGTCTTTGCCAGTTCTTCATCATCGGTGGTCACAGCACCACCATCGCCTAATGCACCAAGGTTCTTGCCTGGATAAAAACTGTGGCAAGCGGCATGGCCGAGGGAGCCTGTTCTTTGCCGATTGTACCAGCATCCATGTGCCTGTGCATTGTCTTCAATCAATAGGAGGTTGTTTTCCTTGCAAATCTCTTCTATCTTTTTATTGTAAGTGCATCGCCCGTACAAATGCACGAGCATGAGTGCCTTACATTTTTTGCTGATGGCTTTCTCTAAGGATTCGATGCTGATGTCGAGCGTGTCTTCTTCAACATCCACAAACACAGGTTCCAATCGGTTCTCTGTTATGGATAAAACGGTGGCGATGAAGGTGTTGGCTGGCACGAGCACTTCATCACCTTCATGGATTTTTCCTAATGCCAAATATGCCCGGAGAGTCAAGGTGAGTGCATCTAAACCGTTTGCCACACCGATACAATATTGTGTGCCGATATAGTCAGCATAATGCCTTTCGAATTGTTGCACAGCCTCTCCTTGCAGGTACCATCCGCTACCCACCACTTTTGCCACTGCCTGTTGAATTTCTTCATCGTGCAGGGCTGTCACTTTTTTCAAGTCAAGATAGGGTATATTCATAAGTGTCGTAGCAGATGCCTCTGCCTCCGAATCCTTCTTTTTGGAAAATCAGTTTCTCGTTCAGGTATTGCCCGCCTTGTTCGGTCGAAATGCCAAAATCGAAATATCGGTTCTCACTTTTCAGCACTTCATGCATGATGGCATCAATTGCCCCCGATTTTTTACCCTCGGGAGTGGCGGAGATGTATTGTGAATGTATCACATGAGTGGTTTGATACAGTAGAATCCCTGCAACCGTGTTGCCGCTTGGATTCTTTGCCACCCACAGCACGATGTTTTTTGGGAAAGCATCTTTCAGTTTCCTCATTTCATTTAGAGTGTGTACAGGGTGTGTGCCGTGTGACTGCATCAGATTGGTGTCCAGGATGTTCCAGAAGTCTTCTAAATCATCTGAAATCTCTACTGTAATCCCATCGGTGACAGACTTGTTGAGTGCGGTACGTCGGTTTTGTCGCCATTTCCGATGGATGGGGAGGTCGATACAGGTTGAAATGCCTCGTGCCACAATGCTTGCCCCGCATCTGAACAGTGCATACAAATCCTCTTCTGCTGGCATGGAACTATAAATGTGAGGTATAGGTTTATATTCAACCTTTTTCACGCCAATGCTTTTCAGAAACTCATTCATGTCTTCAAACAAATGCAGAATGTTTGATGCGGTGCATTTATCGTTCATCACGACACCACCATAAGTCAGTCCTTGATGCGAATGAAAAGTGTGTCCGTTGATGTTGGCTGGTATTACGGCATAGAGTTGTCCTTTCAGATAGAACATCAAAGAGCAATCTGCAAATCTGTCAGAGTGATAATCCATATATCCTCTGTACATCAGGAATGTGCCGTTCTTGCTTTGGGCAATGAAAGCATCCCATTCTGCCTGCTTTTCAGATGTGTATCTAATGATTTCGAACATACTCAAGGAACTTGTCGTACTCGTAGATATAGTCTTCTAAATCGAATAACTCGCTTGCCAGTACCATACATACGGCACCACTGGAAAAGTCATCTAATGTTCGCCATGTGTTGGGCTTGATGAGTAGTCCTTGCCACGGGTGGTTGAGCAAGATGGTTTCCCGTTCTTCTCCATTGTCGAGGGTGACGGTGAAACTGCCACTCATTGCCACTACCAACTGGTAAAGGTTTTTGTGTGCATGACCGCCACGGCTTTCTCCGCCTGGTACATCGTAGGTCCAATAGACACGCTTGATGTCGAAAGGCACATTTTTCATCTGCTCTGCCACGGTCAGATTGCCGCGTGGGTCTGTTATCTTGGGCAATTCAATGATTTCGTAGTCAAGTTTTTTCATTGTCTTGTTGGTCAAACGAGTTCTTCCTCAATCTTTCTTTTACAATCTTCCATCAGCCACTTCGGGGTGCTGGTTGCTCCACAAATGCCAATGGATTCCACGCCTTCAAACCATTGGAAGTTCATTTCTGAAGGGTCATCAATCATGTAGGTGTGTGGATTGACGGAAAGACACTCGTTATAGAGAACTTTTCCGTTGGAACTCTTTTTGCCACACACGAAGAGAATCACATCGTGTTGTGCGGCGAAACTTCGGATATTGGGGATGCGGTTTGCCACCCTTCGGCAGATGGTGTCGAAGTAGTTAAAACGCGCTCCTTCCTGCATGTTTTCCGCAATGTATCTGACAATCTCACGAAACCCTTCCAACGATTTTGTTGTCTGTGAGAAGAGTTGGATGTCGTGGCTAAAATCCAGTTTCTTGGCATCTTCCAGATTCTCAATGACGATGGCGGTGCTGTCTGTTTGCCCCACCAGACCGACCACTTCAGCGTGTCCGTTCTTGCCATAGATGACAATCTGTCCTCCTTCCTCGTATGCCTTTTTGATGCGTTTTTGAAGGTTTAGCACCACGGGGCAGGTGGCATCTATTAGGCTGATGTTTTGTTCCTTCGCCTTGGCGTATGTCTGTGGTGGCTCTCCATGGGCACGGAGCAGCATTTTGGTGTCATGCAAGGTGTCGAGGTCTGAGTGTTCTACGGTCATCAGTCCTAATTTCTTCAATCTTTCCACTTCTCTGCCATTGTGTACGATGTCACCCAAGCAATAGAGCGAATCGCTCTTTGCCAGTTCCTCTTCTGCTTTCTTGATGGCTGTTGTCACTCCGAAGCAGAACCCCGACCCATCGTCAATTTCTATCAGCATGTTCTTTCCTTCTCCGTTTTGTATGCGGCGACCCTGTCGTTGCCTTATCCCACAATTTTCTTATACCGTTCCAGCAGCCATGCGCTTTGCTCTTCTCTCGTCAGTTCTGAATTGTCCAGTACAAGAGCGTCATCCGCCTTTCTTAAAGGTGCCACCTCGCGATGAGAGTCGATATAATCGCGCTCTTCCACATTTTTCAAGATTTCCTCAAAATTCAGTGCATCTTTCTCTTCCTGTGTTTGCGCTTTGCCCATCAACTCATCATATCTGCGCTGTGCTCGAACTTTTGCTGTGGCAGTGACAAACACTTTCAGTTCTGCCTGTGGAAACACAGCCGTGCCGATGTCGCGTCCGTCCATCACAATACCTTTTTCTCTGCCCATGGCTTGCTGTTGCTCAGTCAGCAAAGCACGTACAAAAGGCAATGCCGCAATTGGACTTACACGGTTGCTTACATCCATTTGGCGAATCTCATTCTCCACCTTCTGCCCATTCAAGTATGTGTCAGGACGTCCGGTTTCAGGGTTGAACTTGAAGCCAATCTGTATCTTGCCCGCATCAATGGCGGCTTTCAGTTCTGCTTCCTTGATGCCGCTGTCGGGATACAACCCCTTCTGCATGGCATAAAGTGTCACGGCACGATACATCGCACCAGTGTCAACATACACATAACCAATCTCTTTCGCCAGTTGCTTTGCCATTGTGCTTTTGCCGCAACTGGAGTGTCCATCTATTGCAATGATAATTTTCTTTGTCATTTTCTTTTGGTGTGCTGCAACCTTGTTGCAATCTATTCATTTACAATGAAAAACCTGCATTTATCAATATGGAGGATGCTGCCACATGGTACTTGCCGTATGTCACACCCACCTTGAATTTCTTCACGTTCAGTCCTGCACCGATGCTGAATCCTGCCCAATGCCCCTTTTTGTTCACCTTCATCTCGTTTGCACGGCGGAAATTGTAGCCCAGTGCCACCCATGTATTTTTGGATGGCAGAATATCCATGCCCAGCACGAAATGTTGGATGAACTTTACATCGTCCCAATTTGTCACGTCATCGGCTGTCACCGATACACGCAGGGGGGCATTGGCAAAATCTTTGCTCAGTCCAAAAGCCAAGTCGAACGGCAGTGATTCTTTGCTGCCATCCTCATAGAATGACTTGATTTGTCCACCCAGATTTCGTCCTACAACAGAGAACGAAACACCTTTCTCCTCATCAAAATAGTTGAGTGCCAAGTCGGCTCCCATTGCTGTGCTTGAATAGTCGGCATAGTTGCTCAACAGAACTTTTGCTGTGATGGCACCGCTCCAGCGGTCGCTTAACAAATAGGAATAGGAGGTCTGGAAATTCAAATCCTTGGCAGAAAAACTGCCAGAGACTGTGCCCATTTCGTCCGTCTCATCCATCTTGCCATAGTCCAACATTTGTGCGCCCAAAGCCCATGTGCCTCGTTCGCCAATTGCCTTTGTATAGCCAGCAGACATCAGGGAACTCGAACGGATGTAGGAGTTGAAGCCCAGCACGATGCTATTGTCTGATACGTTGGTCAGCATTGCAGCATTGGTCCACATCATTGTGGCATCATCTTCCACAATGCTGATGTTAGCACCACCCAACGCTGCCGAATGCGCACCGATGGGAATATTCAGAAACTGATAGCCCGTCTTGCCATCTTGAGCCCATGCCGACATGGCGGCAGACATCCATGCAATCAGTGTAAAGAGTCTATTTAAGTATCTCATAATAAGTGTCTAACAACTTCTTGGCTGCCACAAAAGATGTGATTTGTCCACCCAGAACTTCTTTTTCCATCTCGCCAACCATGTTTTTGATGGTGGGGTTATAGTAGAAACTATTTCTTAGGTGTTCATTGATGCTTTCATACATCCAGTATTTCGACTGCTCGTTCCTTCGGTATTGGAAGTAACCGCTTTCCTTCACTTGGTCAATATAACGGAAAATCATTTTCAGCACCGCATCGATATTCAGTTCATAGAACCCCGAATAGCACATCACCTCAGGCACGATACCGCTGTCGGGTATCGGGAACAAGTGCAGCGCATTGCGGAAATGAGTGGCAGCCAATTGTGCTTTATCCACGTTGTTACCGTCAGCTTTGTTGATGACAATGCCATCGGCAATCTCCATGATGCCTCGCTTGATGCCTTGCAGTTCATCGCCCGTACCAGCCAATTGAATGAGCAAGAAGTAATCAACCATTGAGTGGCAGGCGGTTTCGCTCTGTCCTACGCCCACCGTCTCAACGAAGATGTTGTCGTAGCCAGCAGCCTCGCACAGAATGATGGTTTCCCTTGTTTTGCGCGCTACACCGCCGAGGCTACCTGCCGTGGGACTGGGACGAATGAACGATTTCGGATGCACGGATAACTTCTCCATCCTTGTTTTGTCACCAAGGATGCTGCCTTTGGTCTTTTCTGATGAAGGGTCAATGGCAAGTACAGCCAGTTTTCCGCCATAGTTTTCCAGCAGATGCACACCAAAAGCGTCGATGCTGGTTGATTTGCCGGCTCCAGGTACACCACTGATGCCGATTCTGACGGAGTTGCCAGAGTAGGGCAGACACTTTTCTATCACCTCTTGTGCAATCACCTGATGTTCGGGCAATGTACTTTCGATCAGTGTCACCGCTTGACCAAGCATGCTCACGTTGCCTTTCAGAATGCCCTCCACGTATTCCGCTGGTGTGAACAACTTCTGTCGTTTTTTCCTCATCTGCTTCAGATAAGGGTTCACGATGGATGGCTGTGACACGCCTGCATTCACCTGCAAACCAGCATATTCCGCACTATTCTCTGGATGTTCCATATTGTTTCTTTTATTTTTCAAAGTTCACATTCACCACTTCCTTGGGATGGTTGGGGTCGTTGGTGATAATGAGCACACGGGGTTGTGCTTTTGAGATACCTAAGAACCGAGCATCTACTGTAACATTCATCAGCACTTCCTCACCTGGTTGCAATTCCGTCTTCTTCAGCGACACGGTGACGGCTTGGTTGAATGCCTGTATCTTATTGAATTTCAAAACACCTTTGCCTTTGTTGCTCAACTTTACAACACCCTTCAGTTTGGTCTTCTTGCCCATCTTGCCAATGTTCAGTTCTGTGGTCGAAATCTGGAAGTTCGGCTTGCGGACAAACTCTTCGGCATAATGGAGGTCGGGCAACAATACAGCCGAAACAGCCAATTCGTTGTTGGCTCCCACCTTATCGCCTGAGAAACGTGCCAGATAGATGCTTGTCTGGTTCAGGCCCAAATCCTTCAGTTCCTCACTGTGCAGCGTCAATTCAATCTTGCCGCGTCTGCCACGTGCTATCATTTCGGGTTTATATTCCGCTGTCAGATAGGCAGGCAAGTGCATCAGCATCGGCGTATAAACATTGTCACCGTTATTGAGAATTTCAATCTCCACCTTGGCGGAATCACCCGCATTGACATCCAGGAACTCTACGTTGTTGGTGCTCAGCAGGATGTCGTCAATACTGTAGGGAAACATCTCCTCTATCGTCTGCATGCTCTTCTCCCCATTGCTCACCAATGCTTTCATACGGATGCGTACAGGCTTTTCGCTGGCATTGGTATAGACGTCGATGTAGCGGTCGAAGTGTCCCAGCAATTGGGCATCATACGTCACACGAATTTCACCATCGTCACCCTTCATCATTGCACCTGTCGGCCACTCCGTCTTCATACAGCCGCAACCGGCATCCACCTCTCTTACAAACAGCGGGTCGCGCTCCTTGTTTGTAAACTTAAACACCGCTGTCACAGGTTTTTTCCAAAGCGTTGTTCCTGCGTTGATTGTGCTCTTCTCAAATGAAATCTTCTGTGCCATTGCGCTCAGTGAAAATGCCAACCCCAATGCGCATATAATAACGTATTTTTTCATCTTAATATTGTCTTGTGAATGTTTATAAGATGCAAAGATACGCTTTTTTTAGCGAACTCACACGAAAATTACATTATTTTACACAATAAAAGAGACAGGGAAGTGCCGAAAATGGCTCTTCCCTGTCTCTTGCTTCCGTCAATCGGTTGCGTTGTAATCGATTCTGGATGTTATTTGCTTTCCTCGAGGGCTGCAATCTTTGCCTTCACTTCTTCCATGTCAGCCTTGAGTTTGTCCATCTTGCGGTTCAGTTCTTCCACAAGGGCATTACCTTGCTTCGACTTGCTGGAGAGGTTGAGGAAACCAAGATTGTTCTCGTAGGTCTTGATTTCATTTCTCAGAATTTCCAACTGGCGTGTGAGGCGTGAACGGAGGTCATTTCCATTACCGCTCTTGATGCTTTCCTTGAAGCGGTCCATGCGGCGCTTGGCAGCATTCTGGTTCACATAGCCATACAGACGGTCCATCTGCTCACGCAGGAGTTTATAAACCTTGTCTTTCTCCTTGAATGGCACATGACCGATTTGGTTCCACGCTTCTTGTGCTTCGCGCAGTTTGGTGCGGAGGTCGCCTTCAAACTCTTCAGGCACAATGGCTGCCAACATTTCGACAATGCCTCTCTTCTTTTCCAGATTCTCCGTCTGTTCGGCATGTGCTCCTTGATTTGCCTCTTTCTTTGCGGCAAAGAAGGCATCGCAAGCGGCATTGAAGCGTTCCCAAATCTGGTCGCTGTACTTCTTGGGTACGGTGCCGATTTCCTTCCATTTCTTCTGCAATTCAACGAGAACATCGGTTGTAGCCTTCCAGTCGGTACTGTCTTTCAATGCCTCAGCCTGCTCTACGAGGTCGAGTTTCAGGGCATAGTTCTGATTGAGATTGTCACGAACGGTCTGGAAATACTCGCTCTTGCGTGTGAAGAACTGGTCGCATGCGGCACGGAAGCGCTCGAAGATTTTGGTGTTCATCTTCTGGGGTGCATAGCCGATGGTCTTCCATTCTGCCTGAAGTGCTGTAATCTTGTCGGAAGTGGCGTTCCACTCGGCAAAGGTCTTGAGTTCGTCAAGGTTGATGCCTTCGATGGTTTCGCAGATGGCGGTCTTCTTTTCGAGGTTCTCCTCTTCCTTCTGTTTGCGCGCCTCGAAATATTCTTGATGACGCTTGTTGATGACTGTGGATGCTTCCTTAAAGCGTGTCCAAATCTGTTCGCGCAGGTCGCTGGCTACGGGACCTGTCTCGCGGAAGTCCTGATGAAGTTGTTGCAGTTTGCGGAAGGCTGTGATGATGTCTGGTTCATCTGCCAGTTTCTCGGCTGCTTCGCAAAGGGCGGTCTTCTTTTCAAGGTTCTTCTTGAAGTCGTAGGCACGTAGTTCGTTGCTGAGTTTCAGCGTGTCGTAGAAAGCCTCGACAGCCTGCTGGTAGGTCTTCCAGAGGTTGGTCGCCTTTTCTGCTGGCACGTCCTTGATGTCATTCCATTGCTGCTGCAGTTCTTTGAAATCATTGTAGCCACGATTGATTTCATCAGGATTTTCCGTCAGCGCGTTTATCTTTTCGATAATGCTGAGTTTCTTCTGATAGTTTTCCTCGCGCTCCTGTTCCTGTGCGGCGGCTTGAGCAGCACGTTTCTCGCGGATGATAGTCATCTGCTCCTTGAAATCCGCCTCTTCCAGATTAGGCGCAGGAGTGTATTCCTCGGCATTGCCTCCTTCGTCTATAAACTTCTTGTAGGCGGCTTCCGATTCCTGATGGTGGATGCGGTAGAAGTTGCTCTTGAGGCTGTCGAGTTCTTGGCGAGTTACCTCTTCGTCACTGGCGGCAATCTCCTTGAGTCGGGCAACGACCTCGGCTTTTGTCTCGTAAGTGGCGATAGAAGTGGTAGAGGTTTCTGCCTGAGGCTCTTCGGCGGCTTCTTCTTCCACGGGTTCTGTGGTTGCTTCGGCTGCTGGTTCGGCAACTTCCTCGATTGCAGGCTCTTCAACGGGTGCTGCTTCTTCGGTGGCTGTTTGTTCAACAACGGTTGCAGTTTCTTCTGCAACGGGTTCGGTTGCTGGTGCTGCTGTAGATTCTACTACAGGCTCCTCAGTGGGGTTCTGAATTTCACTCATAGTTGTTTTTAGTGTATTATGTTAAG
This sequence comes from Bacteroidaceae bacterium, assembly GCA_017470525.1. Taxonomy (GTDB): domain Bacteria; phylum Bacteroidota; class Bacteroidia; order Bacteroidales; family Bacteroidaceae; genus Minthosoma. The sequence goes on along the minus strand of JAFUYM010000032.1, from coordinate 61,096 downwards.
CATGATTGTATAGACATAGACGACTGCTGCTGGTATGGCAAGCAGTGAACTATCAAAGCGATCGAGCATGCCTCCATGCCCTGGGAGAATGTTGCCAGAGTCTTTGATGCCCAAACGACGTTTGAGCAACGACTCCACAAGGTCGCCCCATGTGCCAATGACGACGGTGAGCAAGGCGAGTCCTGCCCACAGAAGATGGCTTGTCAGGGGTGTCAATGTTTCGGCAAACGGAATGAAATAGGCAATGACTTGCGAGGCTATAATGGCAGTGATTCCACCACCGATGCTGCCTTCCCACGATTTCTTGGGAGATATGCGTGGAAAGAGGCGATGCTTGCCCAACCATGAGCCAATCAGATAGGCTCCTGTGTCGTTTGCCCATAGGAAGATGAAAAGAGAAAGGGCGTACCAATAATAGTAGGTCACGCCAGCAGGTGTGCCAATGAAGCACAAAGTGTTGAGCGATGCAAATGGCAGTGCGATGTACAACTGTGCCATAAAGGTCATTGCCCAGTTCTGGATGTTGTCGGGACGGTCAAAGTACAGTTCTGCCACCAGCAGATAGATGATGGAAATGAGGTAGGGAATGAAGACCTCTGCCCCCATGATATTGGTGTTGAATGCCCATACCGCCACAAACAGATAGGCTCCTGCCACTGTGGTGATAAAACGGTTGACATGCAGATGCATGTGCCGATTGACAATCGTAGTGAACTCCCATATCGTCAGTGCAGTGACGATGGTGAAGAGTATCAGCAGAGAGTAGGGGTTGAGCACGATTCCGCACACTAGTGCAATGACGAAAAGTGCGCCCGTGATGGCACGTATAATCAAGTTTTTCACGCTTCTTTTGGTTTGTCTTGTTCGGGTTGTTGATTAGAATCAGAGGATGTTGGTCCATTTTGTTCTGCTCCTTTGGCTTTTTCAGCCTTTTCAATGACTGCTTGAACAATTTTCTGGCGGATAAACTCCTCGTTTTCTTTCTTGTGGTCAGTTGAGTCGGTGGTTTTGTTCTCGTCTTCCTTTTCGCTTTCCTCTGCATTGGCAGCAAGGATTTCGTCGGTGCGAGAGGTCCACGGACGTTTGCCAAAGATTTCTTCAAGGTCTTCAGCAAAGATGACTTCTTTCTCAATAAGTTTCTGAGCCAGTTTGGCATGTCCCTCTTTATGCTCGATGAGCACCTTCTTGGCACGTTCATATTCGCCAGCAATGAGATTGCGCACCTCTTCGTCAATTGTTTCGGCGGTCTTGTCGCTATAGGGTTTGCTGAACTGGTATTCCTGATTATCATAGTAGCAGAGGTTGGGCAGTTTCTCTCCCATACCTGCATAGGCAATCATGCCGTAGGCACGTTTGGTCACCTTTTCCAGGTCGTTCATGGCACCTGTCGAAATGCGTCCAATGCACAACTCTTCGGCTGCACGACCACCTAATGTGGCACAGATTTCATCGAGAATCTCCTCTTTCGTTGAGATTTGCCTTTCTTCGGGCATGTACCAAGCGGCACCCAATGCCTGACCGCGAGGAACGATGGTCACCTTCACGAGTGGGTTGGCGTATTCGAGGAACCAAGAGATGGTGGCATGACCTGCTTCGTGCAGGGCGATAGTGCGTTTTTCGTGTGCAGTGAGTAGTTTGGTCTTCTTCTCCAAACCGCCAATGATACGGTCAACCGCATCGAGGAAACACTGCTTGTCCACCCATTCCTTATTGTTGCGGGCAGCAATCAGTGCAGCCTCATTGCACACATTCGCAATGTCTGCACCTGAGAATCCTGGTGTTTGGCGAGCCAACTGAGCCACATCTACCGTTTCGTCGATTTTGAGTGGCTTCAGATGCACCATGAAGATTTCCTTGCGTTCGCTGAGGTCGGGCAGATCGACGTGTATCTGTCGGTCGAAACGTCCGGCACGGAGCAATGCACCATCCAGAATGTCAGCACGGTTAGTGGCTGCCATGATGATGATACCGCTATTGGTACCAAAGCCGTCCATTTCAGTGAGCAACTGATTGAGTGTGCTTTCACGTTCGTCATTTCCACCCATCGCTGCCGTCTTGCTGCGCGCACGACCAATCGCATCGATTTCGTCAATGAAGATGATGCATGGTGCTTTTGCCTTTGCCTGTTGGAAAAGGTCACGTACACGGCTGGCACCCACACCCACAAACATTTCCACAAATTCGGAACCTGACAGCGAGAAGAACGGCACACCTGCCTCACCTGCTACAGCCTTGGCAAGCAGAGTCTTACCCGTTCCTGGAGGACCCACAAGAAGTGCACCCTGTGGAATCTTGCCACCCAGATTCGTGTATTTTTCAGGCTTTTTCAAGAAATCCACAATTTCCTGCACCTCCTGCTTGGCACCTGCTTGTCCCGCCACATCTTTAAATGTGATTTGTGGTGAGTTTTTATCGTCTTTCTCAAACAGTTGCGCCTTCGATTTGCCCACAGAGAAGATGTTTCCTGCTCCTCCCATGAAGCCACCACCTCCCATTCCGCGCATGATGAAGAACCAGATGAGCACAATAAAGATGATGGGTGCAAAGTTCCAGAGGAGATTGCTGATAAAGTCGTTATCCCGTTCGTAGGTGACTTTTCCCGTGAAATTTCCCTCCTCATTCTGTTCGTCAAGATAACTCTCCAGGTTGTCGATAGAACCAAATTCCACCTTGATGCGTGGAGCCTTCTTGTTTTTGCTGGCGGCACCAAACACTTGGCGTTCGTGTTTGCTGTCAATGCCAATCGTGAGCGTGTTGTTGTCTTTGTTGACCACCACGTCCGACACATAACCTTTCGTCACAAACTCCTTGAATGTCGTGTAATCTACCGTGCGTGATGCACTGGTGTCATGGCGTGTGAAGACCATGAATGCCAATCCTGCAATCAGCAGAATGTAGAGCCAGGTGAAATTGAAGCGCGGTTTCTGCATGCGGTTATTTCCGTTGCTGTTACCGTTTCCGTTGTTGCTATTGTTGTTGTTCGTATCCATGTTTCTTATTCAATGTCTGGAATATCAGTGATTTCTGCATCTTCCCAAAGGTTGTCCACATCGTAAAATTCACGTGCATCAGGCACAAAAATGTGAACCACTACGTCGATGAAGTCGAGTGCCACCCAAAGGTTGTTTCTCGTACCATCGACAGCCGATGGACGTGCATTCGCCTGTTTGCGGGCGAACTCTCTCACCGATTCGGTGAGGGCAGCCACTTGGCTGGGCGAGTTTCCTTCGCCGATGACCAGATATTTTGTGATGGTATCGTCAATACCCTCAAGGTTGACGATGCGGATTTTCTTTCCCTTCTTCTCTTGAATGCCTGCAATGCAGGACTTTACTAACTTTTCGGTTTCTGTCATTGAAATCAATGTAATGTGTGTCGAATTGTAATGTTATATCCTTTTTATTATATATAATGTGTATCAGTCTTCTTCCATTTCCCGCTTCTTCTTCTCCTCAATCATCTGGAAGTTTTTGGGTCGGAGCACAAAATTGCTGCCGAGGTATTTTTCTTTCACGATAGTGTTGCTTGCCAGTTCTGGCGGTGTACCTTTGAAGAGGATGCGTCCTTCGAAGAGCAGGTAGGCGCGGTCAGTGATGCAGAGCGTTTCCTGTACGTTGTGGTCGGTGATGAGGATGCCGATGTTTCGGTCTTTCAGTTTCCAAACCACGTATTGGATGTCTTCTACTGCAATGGGGTCAACACCTGCAAAGGGTTCGTCGAGCATGATGAACTTGGGGTCAATCGCCAGACAACGGGCAATTTCGCAGCGGCGGCGTTCACCTCCCGAAAGTTGGTTTCCCCTATTTTTCCTCACCTTCTGCAAGTTGAACTCATCAAGCAGCCGTTCCAAGTGTTCCCGCTGCTCTTCGGTCGATTTGTATTTCATCTCCAGCACCGTCATGATGTTGTCTTCAACGCTCATGGTGCGGAACACGCTTGCCTCTTGCGCCAGATAGCCCACTCCCTTCTTGGCGCGTGTCGATACGGGGTCTTTGGTGATTTCCATATCGTTGATGAACACCCGTCCGCTATTGGGTACAACCAATCCTGTCGTCATGTAGAACGAGGTGGTCTTTCCTGCTCCATTGGGTCCTAACAACCCGACAATCTCTCCTTGCCTCACGCTGATGGAAACATTGTTTGCCACCGTTCGTTTGCCATAGGTTTTCACCAGATTGCGTGTGTAGAGCGTGTTGCGGTCGTCCGAGTATTCGGGGATGTCCTCATCGCCTGCATTGGTGGTTGTGGATATGTTTTTTAACTCCATATTTTATCAAATTAGTTACAAAAGTACGAATTGTTTGTTGATTAGTCACTTTCTAAAACAAAAAACTATGTTAAAAACCTCTCTTTTGAACAAATTTCACTAATTTTGCGAAGTTTTTGCTATTTGTAAATCATTAAAAACGCAAGTAAAGTGTTTTCAATTAAGAGTGGATTAACACATCTTGGCAGATATGTCATGCTCATGGGAAGAGTGCTTTCGCAACCCGACCGATGGCGGATGTTTTTGAAGCAATATGTGACCGAGATGTATCAGTTGGGATACAATTCGATTGGCATCGTGCTCATCATTTCTTTCTTCATCGGAGCCGTCATCTGCCTTCAGATTAAGTTGAACATCCAGAGCCCGTGGATGCCTCGCATGGTAGTGGGGTACACCACCCGCGAAATCATGCTGCTGGAGTTCTCGTCCAGCATCATGTGTCTTATCTTGGCGGGTAAGGTCGGGTCGAACATAGCATCGGAAATCGGCACCATGCGCATCACCCAGCAGATTGATGCTCTCGACATCATGGGGGTTAACTCTGCCAACTACCTCATCTTGCCGAAAATCGTCGGATTGATGACCATCATGCCCATTTTGGTCACGTTGAGTGTGGCTGCGGGTATCATTGGAGCCTATGCCACCTCCTTGCTCGGAACGACTACTGTGCCCGAACTGACAGAGGGTTTCCGCTATGAGTTCAACCAGTGGTTCTTCTGGTGCGGTATGATTAAGGCTATCGTGTATGCTTTTATCATCACCAGTGTGTCGGCTTACAAGGGCTATACGGTGGAAGGCGGTAGTGTGGAAGTGGGCAAATCGAGCACCGATGCCGTTGTCACCAGCAGCGTTCTCGTGCTTTTTTCTGATATTTTCTTGACAAACATGTTGACATGATAAAAGTAGAACATTTATATAAGAGTTTTGACGACCGCGAAGTGCTTCAAGACATCAATGCCACCTTTCGTGACGGCGAGGTGAATCTCATCATCGGGCAGAGCGGTAGTGGTAAGACGGTGCTGATGAAAAATATCGTGGGGTTGCTCACGCCCACCAAAGGTAGTATCTACTACGATAATCGCGATTTTGTGTCACTTTCGAAGAAGGAGAAGATTTTGCTGCGCCGAGAAATGGGCATGATTTTTCAGAGTGCTGCCTTGTTCGATTCTATGACGGTGCTTGACAATGTCATGTTCCCCCTCAATATGTTTTCGTATGATTCCTACGAAGACCGGAAGCGACGTGCATTGGATTGTCTTGCTCGTGTCAATCTGCAAGGTGCTGAAAATAAGTTTCCTGGGGAAATCTCAGGTGGTATGCAGAAGCGCGTTGCCATTGCCCGTGCCATTGTTTTGCAACCCAAATACCTGTTTTGTGACGAACCCAACTCAGGTCTCGACCCTAAAACTAGCATCGTGATTGACGAACTCATTGCAGGCATCACTCATGAAGATAAAATCACCACCATCGTCAATACCCACGACATGAACTCCGTCATGGGCATTGGCGAGAACATCACCTTCATCTGCGAAGGACGAGCAGAGTGGCAAGGCAGCAACAAGGAAATCATGGATGCCACCAACAAGAAACTGGAGGACTTCATCTTTGCCAGCGACATATTGAGGCAGGCAAAGGAACTGCACGATCAGAATAAAGGTAAAAGTGAAAAATGAAAAGTGAAAAATTTGCTGCCGCAGTAGTTCACAATCCAGTTGATATGTTAGTGCGGTAGCAAATTTTTCACTTTTCTCTATTCACTTCGAATGATAATGAGATTATGATTGTTTGTATAGCGGAGAAACCAAGTGTGGCGAGAGACATCGCCAATGTGCTGGGAGCCAGAGAGATGAAGCAAGGTTACATCGAGGGCAACGGCTATCAGGTCACATGGACGTTCGGGCATCTGTGTGAACTGAAAGAGCCTGACGAGTACAACCCTCGTTGGAAGCGTTGGGACTTATGGGACTTGCCCATGATTCCTCAGCGCTATGGCATCCGCTTGAAGAACGATGACGGCGTGAAGCGTCAGTTTGCCACCATCGAGAAACTCATGCAAGCGGCTGATGGCATCATCAACTGCGGCGATGCTGGGCAAGAAGGTGAACTCATCCAGCGTTGGGTGATGCAGAAGGCTGGAGCGAAATGCCCTGTCAAACGTCTTTGGATTTCGTCGTTGACCGAAGAGGCTATCCGTGAGGGATTCAATCAGTTGAAAGACCAAATCGAATACCAGTCACTCTATGAGGCAGGACTTTGCCGCGCCATTGGTGACTGGACTTTAGGCATGAACGCTACACGCCTCTACACCCTCAAGTATGGGCAGCAGAAGCAAGTGCTCTCCATCGGGCGTGTACAAACTCCCACCTTGGCACTCATCGTGCGTCGTCAGCAGGAAATAGAGAACTTTGTCCCCAAGCAGAGTTGGGTGCTCTCCACCCTCTATCGCGAGACAAAATTCACTGCCATCGCTCATGACGAAGAGGCTGAAGCCGAAGACGCTGCCGAGGTGAAAGCGGCTGCAGAGCAGGGCAAGACCCTCAAGGGAAAAGGACCGATTTACAGACAGATAGAATATCAGACGGAGGAAGAGGGTAGGGCTGTGCTCGAAGTGATTACAGGTCAGCCTTTCACCGTGACCGACATTCAGAAAAAGAAAGGCACCGAAGCCCCGCCACGTCTCTACGACTTGACATCCTTGCAGGTGGATTGCAACCGTAAGTTCGGTTATTCTGCTGAACAAACCTTGCAACTCATCCAGAGCCTCTACGAGAAGAAATTTACGACCTATCCGCGTGTTGACACCACTTTCCTCAGCGATGACATTTATGCCAAATGTCCTCAGACACTCCGGGGATTGCGTGGCTATGAGCAGTTCACTCAGCCACTTGAAGGGAAGCCGTTGCCAAAGTCAAAGAAAGTCTTTGACTCTTCCAAAGTGACCGACCACCATGCCATTATTCCGACAGGAGTGCCAGCCATCAGTCTCACCGACATGGAACGCCGTGTCTATGACCTTGTCACCCGTGCCTTCATTGCTGTCTTCTATCCCGATTGCAAGTTCGAGACGACCACCATCTATGGGGAGGTAAAGCCGCAAGAGATTGAACCTGTTATGTTTAGAACCAGCGGACGCACCATCTTGGATGAAGGTTGGAAAGTCATCTACAAAGACACGAAAGACACATCTGACGAAAACCAGCCAGATGGATCCCTCCCCATTACGGGGGAGGGGCGGGGAGAGGGTCTTCCTCAATTTGTTAAAGGTGAACAGGGTGAACATCTTCCCATGCTCTCCGAGAAATGGACGCAGCCGCCCAAACCCTACACCGAAGCAACCCTCCTCCGTGCGATGGAAACCGCTGGCAAGTTCGTTGATAATGAAGAACTTCGGGATGCCATGAAGGAAAATGGCATCGGTCGTCCTTCCACCCGTGCTGCCATCATCGAAACCCTCTTCAAACGCCGCTACATCCGCAAGGAGCGCAAGACCCTCATCGCCACCCCAACAGGCGTGGAACTCATTGGCATCATCCATGAGGAACTCCTCAAAAGTGCAGAACTCACAGGTCTTTGGGAAAAGAAACTTCGCGAGATCGAGAAAAAGCAATACGATGCCCAAACCTTCATCGCTGAACTCAAGCAGATGGTCACCGACATCATCAACACCGTCCGCAATGACAACTCCAACCGCCATGTTGCTGTCACCACCGAGGAAGACCTAAAGAAAAAGAAAGCCCCCAAAGCACCTCCAGCGAATGCCCCAGCAGGTTTCCAACCCAAGAAGAAACCCGCGTCGAAGAAATCTGCCAAGAAAACCACCGAGCAGGTTAAAGCCGAACACAACCCCGACGAAGTGATTGGCATGCCTTGCCCCGTCTGCCACCAAGGTCACATCATCAAAGGCAAAACTGCCTACGGTTGTTCCCGATGGAGGGAAGGCTGCACCTACCGCTTGCCGTTCGATCAAGCATAAGGTGATGAAGTCGGTGATTGCATTAAACGATTTTTGCCTTAAATCGCTTATTGCAACAAACGGTTTTGCTACAAAATCGTTTATTTGACCAACCTTTTTTTCTGAAGGCTCACTCTTTAGAAACGCTTCTTGCCGATGCCGATGCGATTTGTGATGAAGTAAATAAAGTGTGCCATCCCCAACCTTTGTTTGAAGATTATTTGCGTGCTGGATATTATCCTTTTTATGATGGCAACGAAGTGGAGTATTATAGTCGTATAGAGAATGTGGTCAGTTTCATCATCGACCAAGAAATGACACAGTTTAGTGGAGTGGAACCTGCTTATACTCGCAAAGTCAAAGCCATGATGATGTATTTAGCAGAGAATCTGCCCTACGAGGTGAACATTGCGAAATTCGCCACCTATCTGGAAATCAACAAAAGTACCGTACTGGCATATCTTGCCAGTATGCAGAAGGCGGAACTGCTCCATCTCCTCTACGCTGACAACAAGTCGGTAACAAAGATGCAGAAGCCTGATAAAATTTATTTGCACAATCCCAACATTCTTTATGCGCTCGGAACTCAGTACAACATTGGTACTATCCGTGAGTGTTTTGTTGTGAACCAGTTTTCCGAGGCTCATACTATCGAATATGACAAAGCGCAAGGTGATTTCCGTGTTGATGGTAAGTATACTTTCGAGGTGGGTGGTAAAGACAAGTCGTTTGACCAAATTGCAGACCTCCCGAACTCCTATGTCCTTGCTGATTTTATGGAGTTTCCAATAGGCAAAAAACTTCCTCTTTGGTTGGTCGGTTTCCTGTATTAATAAGCATCATCAAAGGCAAAACTGCCTACGGATGTTCTCGATGGAAGGAAGGCTGCACCTACCGTTTGCCGTTCAATCAAGCATAGAGACGGGTGTTCTTTCCGTCAAAAATTGCGTTACGAATGTAAAGATACACAAAAATCGCATACAGCATCTCATCCGTATGCGATTTTTATACTATTTTAGTGAAAAACAAACTACTGTTGGCGCATTCTTTGAACTTAAAATAATAATTTGGCGTTATACAAACGCAAATTTGGGAGCATCTATGACTTGTTTGACACGTTTTCGAGCCAGTTCAGCATACTGTTCCATCAGTTCAATACCGATGTAACTTCTGTTTGCCTCCATTGCGGCAAGAGCGGTTGTTCCACTTCCGAGGAATGGGTCAAGAACAATGTCACCTTCATCGGTATAAAGTCTGATAACGCGATAAGCCAGTTCAATTGGGAACATGGCTTGGTGGATGTCGTTCGCTCTGACGCTTGGGATGTTCCAGACTTGTCGCAGGCCCCATTCTTTCCATTCTGATGGTGTTAGGCGGTCTCTGTTTACTACATATTCTCCCGGTTTCCAAAATACATAGAGGTCTTCCGTCTCACTAACAGCTTTCAGGGTGCTTGTCGTCCATTTGCTGTTAGCCCACGCAGGGTCTTTCTGCCAGATGCGCTTGTCGTAGAGATATAATCCAGCTTGATAAGCATAATCTTCAAGTTGTCCTCCCACAAGTTTTACATGCGTTCCTACTGCACTACGACCTCCACGGATGTTGTTTCCGTTTAGTCTTCTGTCAACAGTCTGTTCACTGCAATGGAGATAAGCAGCCAGTTGGTCGCGATTATAGTCAGGGTGGAGCCTTTTGGCTTCCAAGACCATTTCACGCGTTACAGAGCACTTCTTATTTGAAGGATTGTCTGCTTGTATGCGAGGCATTTTCTCATCTTGAAAAGCAAGGATGTCGGCTATGTTAATTACCATAAAACCGCCTGGCTTGAGAATGTCATAATGCAATGTAATGACTTCCTTCAACATATTTTGCCACTGGTCGTAAGATACGCCTTGCTCATAATCCTTACCGAGGAAATAAGGTGGCGACCAGAAAGACAGAGCTAAAGAATTTGGCTCTATCTGTTTCAGAAGGTCGCGCGAATCACCGCAATATATTCCGTTTGGCTCTAACATACGATTTATTTTACTAAAATTTCCTTGATTCTCCAGTCTGCAATTTCCTTTAATAGGCTGAATGAGATACGGGCACGCATTTTGCGCTTATCCTTGGATTGGTCGTCTTTGCCAGGAAAGAAAAGTCCTGGATGTTTCTTGTTATAATTCGGATTCTTCGTTAACAGTATCCCATTAGGAATGCTGGCCAACTTTATTCTTGCAAGAGGCTGGCCAATAGTTTTGTCGGAGCCAGATTCTTTCACCATATCATAAACCGGCTTGATAACGAATGTCAGAAGCGGTGCAACTGTTCCGTCACTTAGTACATAGATGGGCGATAGCGAACAGAAGAAATCATGAGTGGCTATTTTCCCTTCCGCCTTGATGGGATTGTTCTTCATTCCGTCTTCTACTTTTGACCAGTTCCCTGAACCGGAAATCTGATATGGCGACATAACAGCGTGGTCGAAATCATCACGAGGACCAGCAGACTTAATATCAATGAATACCCAAACAGAATCAGTAAATCCGAGTATCTGCCTGATACGTTCGCTTGATATAATGCAGCGGTCATCCGCTCCCGACGGCAGGCCAGAATCCTTTACAGAGAAATTGGCGTTGAAATGACGTTGAAGCTTATTACCGAAAACCTGCTCACCGACTTCAATCCAAGGATATTGGTCTCCAATTGGAGCACGGCCTCTTTCTAATGGCGGATAGTTCTTCCAGAAAGAATAAAGATAAGATGCTTCATCGTAATCACGCTTAATCTCTGGCTGATGAATATCTATAAAATGGATGATCTCATCCATGACAAACTTCTCAACATCAATCAGCCGTTGTGGATTCTGCTTGAAGAAAGCGAATGCTTCTTTATAAGCCTTATACTGTGATTCTGCATATTGCGTAAACATAATCTTTTTTGTTTTTATTGTTCTTTCGCGTGCAAAGTTAATCATTTTCTTCGAGAATTATTTTAGTTTGCCGTTAAAAGTGACGAAAAGTTATAACAAAGAGCGGGAAACCGTGCCGACATTCTCGGCCTCGGTTTCCCGCTCTTTGTTTTTCTACCTTTATTATATTATAATTCCACGTCTATTCGTATCACTATCTAATAGATGGTCGCTTTAGCAGAATCATGTCGCGGAACATCAGACGGGTTTCCAACGAGCCATCCTTCTCAACGTCCCAATTGTGGTACAACATCTCCTGTTCGATGGAAGAAAAGAACAGATTGAGGCCGTTGTGCTGGTAGAACTCCTGCAGGTGCGGCTCGTCGTAGGCATTGACAATAAGGTGACTCTGGGTACAAAGATACAACTTTTTTCTAAATTGTAGTGCTATCTGACAAGAAAAGTAACGAAAAATAGGATTTTCAGTTTCGGAATGTGGAGGGGAGGATGTCCCGATTCATTTGTTCCGTTAATTGGCTTCTCTTCGCCTTACTCGTCGTCCAACTCCGGCTGATATTCATAACCGTTCTCCGCTATTGCCTGCTGGAGCGGCTGATGTGGATAGAAGCGGAGTTTGATGCCTTTGATGGCATCAGTGGGGGTGCCCAACTCTTCCGCTGCAGGTGCAGATTCCGAAGAGATGACAGGTTTGATGGTGCCGATACCCTCAATTCTGACCGAACGCCCGATGCTCAGATAATGTGAAATGCGGTTTGTCAACGCCATGACCACGGCTGTTGTCTTGTTGGACGGCTCGCCACAAGATTCGGCACACTCTGCCACTAATTCCTTGAACGTGATGAGTGGCAATGCGGGCGACTGATACACCCAAGCCTCATGCAATCCGTCTGGTCGCACGATTTTCTTCTTTGCTTTCCTTACGGTTAACATACTTCTCCTTTCTTTAAATGCCTCTTTTACCTTCTTTTCGCAACCTCTAAAGGGGTGAGAGTCTCACCTATACCATAGGTCAGAGTCTTACCTATACCATAGGTGAGACTCTCACCCCTATACAGGTACAAAGGTAAGCATTTTCGAGGACATTTGCAAATGGATGAGGAGGAAAACGCTGTTTTCTTGAAGGAATTTTTGTGCATAGGTTGACCTGTTGGCAGAATCATTTGGGGAAGTGATACAATAATCGGGCGGATTCAACGTTATATAAATATATGTGGCAGAAATTTCACCATATTTTGAGGGTGACAACGGTCTTGGGGGCGGTTGTCGCTTTGGTGTGTGCTTGCTCCAACGAGGGTATCGCTTTTAAGAAGGCGGAGCAGAGTTATGCCATTGGGGAGTATTATGCGGCTTCGATCAATTATAAGAAGTCATATTCGCGATGTGCACCGAAGGAGAAGGCGAAACGTGCGGTGAGGGCGTTCAAGATGGGGGAGTGTTATCGCCATATCGGGTACACGCAGAAGGCGATTGCGGCTTATCAGAATGCCATCCGATATGCTGTGGAGGACAGTTTGGCATATCTGCACATGGCTCGTCAGCAGTTGAAGGCTGGGCAGTATAAGCAGGCGGTGCAGAATTTCAATCGTTTTTTGGAGTTTGACCCGAACAACGAATTGGCACGTAGTGGATTGATGTCGTGCGAATTGGCTCCGCAGTGGAAGGCGAAGCCTAATCAGTATAAGGTGAAGAAAGAGGCGATTTTCAATTCCCGTCGTTCGGATTATAGTCCTATGCTGGTGGGAGATGATGCAGACCAGTTGGTGCTTTCTTCTACACGTAAGGAATCAACGGGCGACGACGTTTCGGGCATCACGGGCTTGAAGTTTGGCGACCTCTTCTTTTCCAGAAAAAATGAACAAGGCAAGTGGCAGCCAGTGGATATCATTGAAGGTGAGGTGAATACGGAATATGACGAAGGTGCGCCCTGCCTCAGTCCTGATGGTAAGACAATGTATTTCACTCGCTGTTCCAGCGACCCTGATTATCCGCGTTATGCCGAGATTTGGAAGTCGCAGCGTAGTGATGCCTCATGGAGCAAACCTACCAAGTGCGCCATTTCTCGCGATACACTCAGTTCTTTTGCCCATCCTGCCGTTAGCCCCGATGGGCAGTGGCTCTATTTTGTCAGTGACTCGCCTGGGGGTGAAGGTGGCTTGGACATTTGGCGCACCCGCATCCTTGACAGTGGTTTCGGAGGTATGGAAAACCTTGGTCGCCCCATCAATACGGCTGGCGATGAGATGTTTCCGGCGTTCCGTCCCAATGGTGACCTCTACTTTTCCAGTGATGGGCATCCTGGCATGGGTGGTTTGGACATTTTTATTGCTCATGAAGACTCCATCGTGGGTACAATCATTGAAAATCAGCAATATCCGCTCAACTCACCGATGGATGATTTTGGCATGACTTTCGAAGGGGTGCATAATCGTGGCTACTTCTGTTCGTCGCGTGGTGACGGAAAGGGATGGGAACACATTTTCTCCTTTGAATGTCCTGAAATTTTGCAGACGGTGACGGGCTGGGTATATGAGAAGGATGGCTACGAACTGCCCGAAGCATTGGTTTATATGGTGGGCAATGATGGCACCAACCTGAAACTCTCGGTGAAGGGTGATGGTTCGTTCACGCAGGTACTGAAACCGAATGTGGATTATGTGCTGTTGGGCACTTGTAAGGGCTATCTGAATGTGAAGAACGAAATCCGTGTGGAAGATGCGGAAGAAAGCCACGAATATACCTTGCAGTTCCCGTTGCCGCCGATTAATGTGCCTGTCTTGATTGATAATATCTTCTATGAGTTCGACAAGGCTGACTTGACTCCCGAATCGACGGAGGCACTTGACCGGCTGGTGGATATGATGAATGAAAACCCCAACATCACTATCGAACTTTCAGCCCATTGCGACTATCGGGGTAATGACGATTACAACCAACGGCTTTCTCAGCGACGTGCAGAGTCGGTGGTTCGCTACCTTATTCAGCATGATATTGCCAAGGACCGTCTCACCGCTGTCGGTTATGGTGAATCAAGACCTAAAATCGTGTCGAAGAAATTGGCTGAAACCCTCCTTGCAGGCGACCCGAAGGTGGAAGTGCATGAAACGGACACGCTGACAGAGGATTATATCCTTGCTTTCAAAGACAAAGATGCTCAAGAAGTGCTCAATGCGCTGAACCGTCGTACCGAGTTCCGTGTGCTTCGAACCACTTATGGCACGACGCTGAACGAATACAAACCTGAGGAAGAGGAAAAGAAGGCTGCTGCCAAACGCAAGGAGGATGCGGTGGATGATGACTTTGTTTTCTGAAAAGAAGCTGGTTTGACAAAACGTAAACAGGCGAACACCGTATGGTCTTCGCCTGTTTTTTGTTATCCGTGAGTTCTTTATGCCCAACTCAAAAGCCTTTATTGCTCGTTCTCAACCTTTTCTGTCACTTCTTCAGGGGAGTCCTCGTCACCTAAGAAAACATATTCAAACTTCTCGCTTTTGGCAGAGGGGAACTGTGAGCGTGGGTCAAGGTCGGGACGGTCTTGCAGGTAGTCAACAAGATGGTTGTAGGCATCCATCGCGCTTTGGGCTTTTTGTTTCACACGGAAACGTGTGTCGATGTATTTGCACTTGCCTGTTTCGGGCATTGTGATGACGCGCTTGAAAGTGAGTGTGGTGTCCCACCAACCGACTTTTTGTTCGTTGAGGGCATCAAGAATGTTTTTCTTGCGTTCAGCCATGGTCATGACACGGTCAGCCTTCTGCTCTTTGCGCAATGTTTCTTCCTCTTTGAATTGTTCCAGAGTCTCAGCCTCAGTCTTCAGGAAAAGCACATAGTTGGAATAACTAACCTTCAGACGGAAAGGGTAGAGGTTGGAAGAGTTGAGGAATGTGTTGATGCGGTTGGCAGCGTTGCTTTCGAGTTTGATTTCATCAATAGTCTGGAGAAAGTCAATGGCGTCATCAATGGATTTTGCCAAATGTTCGTGGTCGAAATATCTAACGTATAAATTCATTTGTATTGGATTGCTTTGTTTTCAATGTGCAAAGATACGACAAAAAAGTGAAAAGTGACAAAAGAAAATGGGAAATGTTTTTCAAGCCTGCTTGAAAAGTGAAAAATTTGCTACCGCACGTGTACATCAACGGTTGGTTTACTGCTGCGGTAGCAAATTTTTCACTTTTCATTCTTCACTTTTCATTTTTCTGATTCTCCATTCTGAAGGATAAAGGTTGTTCGCACGGTTGCCGATGTTCTTCACGAACCCCAGTGGATGCCCCTGATAGGTGATGAGCACATAGCCCGTCGGTGTGCCTGACGGCAGTTGCAGGGCTTCGGTGCGCAGATAGGCGATGGCTTGCTGCTCATCCACTTCGACTATCGGAAATGCCTCGTGGTTGAGGCTGTTGCTCAAGGCAAGACTGTGGCAGGGACGAAGGGTGGGGGATTTTGCTTGCGAGGGTCGTCCGGCGAGTGGGTTGGTGGCGAGTTCAATGCCTGCATGCACCACTTTCAGGGTGTGGGCTGCTTGTTTGTAGAGGTCGAGATGGACTGTCGGGAAGGCACGGAAAACCTCTCCTTCTTCAAGGAAAGTAAAGTTTTGGTTCTCAATCAACCAATCCCTCAATTCCTTGGGAATCTTAGGACTTTGTTTTCCTCTCTTATCGTCTTTTGATTTTTTGTGTCGCCTTTCACCCATTGTCTGTTGTCCATTGTCTGCTGTCTTTCGCATCACACTGATGAAAAAACCTTCTCCTTTTGTCCGATGCGGAAAGAAATGGGTGTTCTTTTCACTCAAACCCCATTCGGGCAGTGGGTGGCACGACAGCACTTCTGCTCCCAGTGTTTTTGTTATCCATTCCACGTTTTCTTCATCCTCGAGCGGGTTGTAAGTGCATGTGCTATAGATGAATAGACCTCCTTCTTTGAGAGTGTGCCAGATGTCCTGCACGATGTCTCGTTGCCGTCTCCAACACACTTCCACATTGTCAAGGCTCCATTCCTTGATGCTGTCGGGGTCTTTGCGGAACATCCCTTCTCCTGAGCAAGGTGCATCGCAGATGATGAGGTCGAAAGTGTTGCTAAATGCCTGAAAGTCTTCGGCATAGTTGTTGGTGACGATGCAGTTGGGATTGCCCCATTTCATCAAGTTCTCAGCCAAGATGTTGGCTCGCTGCCTGACTACCTCATTCGCAATCAGTAGCGACCCTTCGGGCAACTGCGACAGTGCCAGCGTTGATTTTCCTCCTGGTGCAGCACACAAATCGAGTGCCACGACTGGCTCATTCACATATTGCTTCAGAATATGCGACAAGAACATGGAGGATGCCTCTTGTACATAATAGCACCCTGCATGAAAAAGTGGGTCGAATGTGAAGGAAGGGCGTTCCTTCAGATAGTAGCCATCCTCACACCATAGAACCTTCCCCTCTTGAGGGAATAAGAGGGGGGCTTTCTTTCCATTGATGCGTATGCTGGTGGGTGCAGGCAATGTAAGTGCCTCGGCAAGTTGAGCATACTCTTCTTTGCCGAGGTAATTAGTCATTGTCCGTTGAAAATCAGGAGGTAGTGTCATCTTTTTCTTTCTAAATCCACAAACGCATAGCGATAGGCATGCTTTTCGTCCACCTCATGTTCCTCCCGGAACGTCTCAACCCATTCGTTTTCATTGATTTCGGGGAAGAAGGTGTCTGCCTTTTCGGGAGTGTCATAGATGTAGGTGAGGCAGAGGCGGTCAGCTTTGGGAAGTGCCTGTTTATAGACGGAGGCACCACCGATGATATAGACGTCACCCTCGCAGGAGGCAAGCGCCTCGTCAAGGTCAGGGTAGAGGTCAGCACCAGGGAAATCCTCGGACTTTCCTCTGCGCGACAGTACGATATTGCGGCGGTTGGGCAATGCACCCTTGGGCAGGCTCTCAAACGTGCGTCTGCCCATGATGATGGTGTTGCCTGTGGTCAATGCCTTGAAGCGTTTCAGGTCGTTGGGCAACCAATATATCAGTTTGTTCTCTGAGCCGATGGCTCTGTTCTCGGCGATGGCTACAATAATTGAAATCATGTTCGTTACAGAAATGTATGATTGATGATAATTCGTGGGCATTTATGGTCTTTCGTGTTTTATTTTTAACATATAATTGCCATGAATGTCCACGAATTATCATCAATCAATTTTTGTTTTATACAGAAACGGTGGCTTTGATGTGCGGATGCGGGTCGTAATCCGTCAGTTCAAAGTCTTCATATTGGAAGTCGAAGATGCTCTTCACGTTCGGATTGATTTTCATCTTCGGCAGCGGACGAGGCTCACGGGTGAGTTGGAGTTTGGCTTGCTCGATGTGGTCGAGGTACAGGTGGGTGTCACCTGTGGTATAAACAAAATCGCCCGGTTGCAAGTCGCACACCTGTGCCACCATCATGGTCAACAGGGCATAAGAGGCGATGTTGAACGGTACACCCAAAAACGTGTCGGCGCTGCGCTGATAGAGTTGGCAACTCAGTTTCCCGTCAGCCACATAGAACTGGAACAGGATGTGGCAAGGAGGCAGGTTCATGTTCTGGATGTCAGCCACGTTCCATGCCGAAACAATCAGTCGGCGTGAGTTCGGATTGTTCTTGATTTGCTCAATCACCTCGCTGATCTGGTCCACATGTCCGCCATTGTAGTCGGGCCAACTGCGCCACTGATACCCGTAGATGTGACCGAGGTTTCCGTCCTCGTCAGCCCACTCGTTCCAGATGCGCACACCTCGTTCCTGCAGCCACTTCGCATTCGTGTTGCCCTGCAAGAACCACAGCAACTCATAGATGATGGACTTCAAGTGTAACTTCTTCGTTGTCAGCAGGGGAAATCCCTCTGAGAGGTTAAACCTCATCTGGTTTCCAAACACCGAAATGGTGCCTGTTCCCGTGCGGTCGCCCTTCTGCACACCCTCCTTCAGGATGCGGTCGAGCAAGTCAAGATATTGTTTCATTTTTAAGATGTAGGTTGATTTTCGCTACAAAGATACAGCAAATCGCTCGAAGGACAAAATAAAATCATTTATTTTTGTATGGGGATGCCATGAATTCTCTCGTTGTTTGCTGATATGCAGATTAGTCGAAGAGGTGTCCGTCACCGTTTGTGTCGAGTGTGTGTGCCAGTTTATCGATATTGAGGCTGCGAGCGGAAGCATCGACAATGTCTTTATATACACCACCTTTCTTGTAGAGTTCGTCAGGTTCGCCATGTTGTTCAACACGACCGTCTTTGAGGGCATACACCATGTCAGAATCAATGATTTGGCTGATGCTGTGGCTGATGATGATGACGGTGCGGTCCCGTTTGATGGCATCGATGGAGGCTTTGATTTGCTCGGTGGCAACGGCATCGAGGCTGGCGGTAGGCTCGTCGAGGAA
The DNA here is from genome assembly GCA_017470525.1 of Bacteroidaceae bacterium. GTDB lineage: Bacteria > Bacteroidota > Bacteroidia > Bacteroidales > Bacteroidaceae > Minthosoma. The sequence goes on along the minus strand of JAFUYM010000032.1, from coordinate 42,578 downwards.
AATGATGGGGGGATTCTTGAGGAACATGCGGGCAATGGCGATGCGTTGCTGCTGTCCGCCACTGAGGGCGGTGGCTTGGCTCTGCATACCCTTGGGCAGTTTCATCACCTGGTCATAGATGAAGGCTTTCTTGGCAGCCTCCATCACCTCATCTTCAGTGGCATCAGGCTTTCCGTAGCGGATGTTTTCTTCGATGGTGCCTTCGAAGATGTGGTTCTTCTGAAGAACAAGTCCGATATGGTCGCGAAGGAACTGGGTATCGTACTCTCGTAGGTCGATGCCGTCGAGGAGGACTTGTCCGCAATCTGGTTCATAGAACTTGTCTAAGAGATTGACAATCGTTGATTTACCTGCGCCGGAAAGACCGACGAAGGCGGTGATGTGACCGCTGCTGATGTGCATGTTGATGTCGTGAAGTGCCTTGGTGCCGTTGGGGTAGGTGAAATCGACATGGCGAATCTCAAACTCGCCTTTCACAGTGTCGGGACGATAGGTGCCCGAGGGCTCGGTCTCACCCTTGGCATCGAGGATGTCGAAGAAGCCTTCGGCATAGATGAGGGCATCGTTGAGGGAGTCGAAGATGCGCTGCAATTGGGTGATGGGGGCGGTGACATTGGCAAAGAGCATGACGTGGTACATGATTTTACCGATAGTCATGCCCGGATATTCGATGAGGACGAGATAGGCGGTAAGGATGATGATGAGCACGGTGCCCACCTGCTGCACAAGACTCTTCATGCCGTCGAAGTAGAAGGATGTCTTGCGCACTTTCATCTGATTGTCAGTGAACTGCGTCTGAATGTCCCATTGCTTCTTACTCTCGATGTTTTCACGGTTGAAGGACTTGATGACATTCATGCTCTCGATGATGCCGACGATGCCGTTGCTCTTCAGTTCGCGGAACATGCGCATGTTGGCGCGCCAGCCTTTCAGTTTGTGGGCTTGGGCAATGGTGATCCAGATGTAGATGGGCACGATGAAGAGGGCGGTGAGTCCCACATACACATTGGCGGCAAACATGAGGATGAGGGCGAGCAAGGCACTGGTGAAGAGGGGCAAGAGGTCGATGAAGACGCTCTGCACGGTGCTGGAGAGGCTGCCCACACCTTGGTCGATGCGGGTTTGCAACTTGCCTGTCTCGTTGCCCGAACGGGAGAAGAATGCCATGCGGTAGGAGAGGATTCTATCGACTACGGCTTGGGAGAGGTCTTTGCTGACGAAGATGCGCATGCGTTCACCATAGTAGTTTTGGGCATAGCGGATGATGGCGGCAAGGATTTCCTTGCCTAAAAGGATGATGCTGATGATGGTGAGAATGTTTGCCGCCTTGCTCCACTCGAAGCCTTCGGGCACGATGAGGGCATTGATGGCATCGACGGTGCGGTCGAGCACAACGGCATTGACCTGTGCGATGAGTGAACCAGCCAGTGTCAAAATGAGGGTTGCCACCACTAACCAGCGGTATGGGCGAACATAGGGCGCAATCTTGCGCATCAGTTGTATCAGATTCATGTTTGTCGTATTTTGTGGCGACAAAGGTACAAAAAAAGAGCGACTTGTGAAAAAGTCGCTCTTTTTTTATTGTCAGAATGTTTGAATTATTGCTTTTTGTTAGCCGAGTACATAATCTTGAGAGCGTATGCCTTACGCAGCACCTGCTTCACGTCAGTGATGATACCCATTGGTGTGTGGTGGTCCACCTTGAGTGAAACGGTGTAGAAAGGCTTCTCAGACTCAGGCATTTCGCCACGTTCTTCTGTCACGAAATCGTAGATCCCCTGTGCATCAGTATAACGGTCGTTAATCTGAATCTGATGTCCTGTACCGAACTGACCTTTCAGAGCATCTGTTGGCTGGCCAATGTAGATGAATGAAGTACTGGACTTACGAGCCAATTTCTCAAGTTGCGTACCGATTGGCTTTTCAAACTTCACTCTCAGTGTCACCTCACGCATGGTGGTTACCATCATGAAGAAGAACAAGATGGTGAAGATCAAGTCAGGGAGAGATGAGGTGTTCATCTCAGGCATTTCTCTGCCTTCGCCTTTGTTAAATCTGCTCATTACTGTTGTCCTCCATATTTCTTTGGTTCTGCCTCAGATATCTTCTGTGGATATACTTCGCGGATAGCCTTCTTTTCTTCTTCTTTCAAGAATTCGTACTTTCTGCCGTATTCTTGTTTTGCTAATTCGTCACGAAGTTCGTTGTAGGCTGACACCAATGCATCCTGCACGGCGAAATATACTCCATAGTCAGTGCCACGGTCTGTCTGAACTGAGATAACGTGGTTTTCAGTTATCATGAAAGTCTTGCCTAAAGCCTTGACTTTGTGAGGTTTCAGTTCTGGCAGGTTGGGCTTGTTGTCCTCGTTCTTGATGAACTCTTTAGCTCTCTCCTTAATGTCTGCAAGAGTGGCGTAGTCGTCGCCAATCATGACATAGTTATCCTTGTTGATACGAATGTTCAGGATGTTACGTTCCTTCACTTTTATTTCGTTCTTTGCGTCCTCGTCCTCTGGTGGCTTAGGCAGTGTACGTGCCAAACCCTGGTCGGTGTCCATAGACGTTGTCACAAGGAAGAAGATGAGCAACATGAATGAGATGTCTGCTGTAGAACTGGTGTTCAGTCCTGGCATTTTTCTTTTCTTTCCCATATTATTTGCTCCGAGTTAAAGGGTTGATTACTTCTTGTTAGTTACCATGCTGAAGACAGTTGCAATGATTGTCACAATCGTCAGGATGAGGATGGAAATCATTGAAGTGTCTGTCATGATGATTTCACTTGGGGTTGCCTTGTCGTTGGTGTTGTAAATCAACAGTTCATCCTTGTTGGCAAAGCCGACGATGAGACCGATGACAACGCTTACAATAAATGTGCCCCATGCGATGAGACCTGCCTTGCTGGCAAGACCAACATCTTCATTCTTAGACTTGTTGCCACCGCTGACGAAGCCGTAAATTACAGCACCGATTGCAGCAACGGCTGTTGCAATAATAAGGATGTAGGTCCAGATAATCAGGAGATCCGTCATTTGGGGATCTACCATCTTGGTAGGATTTTCCTCATAAGGCGTGTTGTAGCCTACGAGGAGGAAGAGAGCCAACACTACGAGGGAGATGCCGATGAGCACCCACAGCGTAATCTTTGAAATCTTCTCGACCTTATCCTGTGCGCTAATTACTAAAGTGTTATCCATTTTCTTTTCTCCTTTAAGTTTTAGAATTGGTTAGTGACTCAAAACAGATGTCTCCTAATTACTTCTTGTTGTTGTACTTAGCAACGATGTCAAGGAGAGAAATGGTTGCGTCTTCCATCTTAGCGGTAAGACCTTCGATTTCAGCAAGAATGTAGTTGTAGAATACCTGAAGGATGAGGGCTACGACGATACCGAAGATGGTTGTCAAAAGGGCCACCTTCATACCACCTGCAACGACTGTTGGAGAGATGTCACCTGCAGCCTGGATGTCGTCGAATGCCTGCACCATACCGATCACAGTTCCCAAGAATCCGAGAGATGGAGCCATACCGATGAAGAGGGTAATCCAAGAGCAACCGCTTTCGAGTTTGGAAGCCTGCACTGCACCATAAGCAACAACTGACTTCTCCACTGCATCAGCACCGTCGTTCAGACGGAGAAGACCCTGATAGTAGATGGAAGCGATAGGACCGCGAGTGTCGCGTGCGATAGCCTTGGCACCTTCGAGGTCACCCTTGTTGATGAGAGCGTTCTCAACATCCTCAATGAACTTCACAGTGTTCACCTTAGAAAGAGCGAGGTAAATGATACGCTCGATACAGAAAGCAAGACCCAGGATGAGGGCAATGGCAACGAGTGCCATGAAGCCTGCAGAACCTTCGATGAACTTGGTCTTGATTGTCTTGTACATACCAGTCTCTACTGGTTCTGATTCAACAGGGGCTTCTTCAACTGCAACGTCTGCTACTGTATCGACTGCTGCTGAATCTACCTGCTCAGTTGCTGCTGAATCTACTTCTTCGTCCTGAGCCGAAGCGGTTTGTGTCATACCAAATGTAAACACACCCATCAATGCAATGATTGCAAAAATTTTTTTCATTGTCTTGAAAATTTTAAGATTAATAAATTATTTAATTTTTTACTTTCTACTATTTCTTGATTATTGCGGAGAGACGGGGATTGATTTTCATCTTTCTCCCCTCCTTGCGGAGAGACGGGGATTCGAACCCCGGAACCGCTTTGGACGGTTACACGCTTTCCAGGCGTGCCTCTTCAGCCACTCGAGCATCTCTCCTTTGTCAAAATTGGGGTATTAACCCTTTCTTTTGGGGTGCGTTTTCTCAAAGAAATGGAGACGGCACCCATAATTCGGGACAAAAATAATGATTTTTTTTTTACTAATAAACGTAAAAGTGCGGAAACTTTTAATTTTTATCGAAAAAAGTCACTTTTTTGAAAACTTTGAGTGCATTTTCCGTTGTTTGATGTGCAATTGTTGCAAAATCTTGGTTGTAAGTCTCGGCAAGTTTTTCGGCGACCCATTTCACGTAAGCACTTTCGTTCCTTTTGCCCCGATTTGGTACGGGTGCCATGTAGGGTGAATCGGTTTCGAGCACAATTCTTGATAGCGGAATGGCATTCTTCACCACTTCCCTCAATGTTGACTTCCTGAAGGTGAGCACACCGCCAATGCCGAGCATGAAGTTGGGGAAGGAGAGCAAGTCGCGCGCCTCCTCTTCGGTGCCGGTGAAGCAGTGGAACACACCGCTGAGGTTGCTGTCACGGTGGCGTTCCATCGTTTCCATCAGTTCGGTGTGGGCGCTTCGGGAGTGTATCATCAGGGGAAGGTTGTATTGTTCTGCCCACTGAATTTGCCGCTCGAACACCTCGATTTGTTCCTGCTTGTGGGTGTCGTCCCAGTAGAAGTCGAGTCCCACCTCGCCAATGGCAATGATGGGGGAGGGGGAATCGGAGGTGGAGTGGGGAAGTTCTGGTTCTTTGAGGAGACGTTCCAATTGGTCGAGGGCATGATGGTAGTCCTCGTCCATGATGTTTTCGGGATGCAGTCCAATCATGGGGTGGAGGTAGCCAGGATATGCTTGGCATACCTCCAGCAGGTGGGGGGTGTCTTTGAGGCAAATGCCGGGAATGAAGATTTTTCTCACTCCGGCATCTTTTGCCCGTTGGATGACAGCCTCCAGATCTTCTGCAAACTCGGGACCGTCGATATGTGCGTGGGTGTCAATCATCTTAATACTTCCTTCCGAGCAGTTTGTCGGCAAAGGCACGGAGTCCTGCTTTCTTCTCTTCTGCCACTTTCACGCAGTCGAGGCTTTTGAGCGACTCGGCAAACAGTTCCTCAATCTTCTGCTGTGCCAGTTTGTCAATGCCTATTATATTATATATATGTGTAACGGCTGCAATTTTCTGGGCAGAGTCACCATCGGTTGTGGCAATCCACCGCTCCAGTTCCGCTTTCTGTTCTGCGTTGGCAAGTTGCAGTGCGTTGATGAGCATGAATGTCTTTTTGTTATCTACAATGTCGCCACCCAGTTTCTTCTGGAATTTCGTCGGGTCACCATACACGTCGAGCAGGTCGTCTTGCAGTTGGTAGGCAAGTCCCATCTTTTCCCCAAACTCATAGAGATGGTTCACATCCTCAGGGTCGGCACCTCCCAGCAAAGCACCGATTTTCAGTGCATAGCCCAGCAGCAGAGAGGTCTTCAGACGAATCATCTCCATGTATTCTGCTTCCGTCACGTCATTGCGGGTCTCGAAGTCGATGTCGTATTGCTGCCCTTCACACACACCGAGGGTTGCCTCGATGAAGGCGGTCCATGCGGCATCGTTCAGCGTTCCCCTGTTGAACAGTTGGTATGCCATGATGAGCATGGTGTCGCCCGAAAGGATGGCTGTGTTGTCGTTCCACTTCTTGTGGACGGTAGGGTTTCCGCGCCTCATGTCGCTCTTGTCCATCAGGTCGTCGTGCAGCAATGTGAAGTTGTGGTAGGTCTCCAGTGCCAGCGCATTGTTCATGATGGCATCGACATCGTCCCGATAGAGGTTGTAGCCCATCAGCATGAGCAGGGGACGGATGCGCTTCCCGCCGATGGAGAGGATGTAGCGGATGGGTTCGTAGAGATTTCTCGGTTCGGCATTGTACTGAATCCTGTCAACCTCTGCGTTGATTTTTTCTGTGAGTTCTGTAATGCTATACATATTTATATATATAGGAATGCTTGTGAAGTGAAAATCCAACAGTTTCAGTGCCTCTCTTTCGGACTGCTCCAGTCCGACGTGCCGCACTGCTCCAGTCCGATGCATCGGACTGGAGCAGTCCGTTTTTGAGGCATAAAATAAAAAATGAGGATGTGCCTTTTCTTATGACGCATCCTCATCTGTTTATGAAGGCTGTGTTCGTTTACTGGAGTCGGAATGTGACTGGGAGAGTGAAACGTACACGTACATTCTTACCACGCTGTTTGCCAGGAATCCACTTAGGCATTGCCTGCACTACGCGCATGGCTTCTTTGTCGAGCGATGGGTCAACGGCGCGAAGAACCTTTGGCTCCACGATTGAACCGTCCTTGTTGACCACGAACTGTACCATCACACGACCCTGGATGTTGTTCTCCTGAGCATAAGATGGGTACTTGAGGTTTTTGTGCAACCACTCCATCAGTGCCTTGTCGCCACCTGGGAAGGATGGGTTCTGTTCTACCACCTCGAAGATTTCGCCTTCGTCGTTCTCTTCCATCACGGGACCTGGCATTGCCATAGCGGGACCGCTGTGAACTGGGGCTGAAGGACCAGACTGTGCCTCGTGAGTGTCCTCTGAAGTCTCAATCTTTTCCTCTTCGATTTCGGTGTTGTTGTCCACGATGTCGAGGATTTCTGCCACGGCAGGAGTCTCTGCTGGTGGAGGTGGTGCTGCGGTGAAGATTGGCTGAGTGATAGGAATGACTTCCTCCTCAGACACATACGATGTGGTGGCATAGACCACATCTGTCTCCTCATACGTACGAGTGGTGAACTCGAAGCATGCAAACATAGCAGACAGGGCTACGATGTAGCCGATGAGCAGTCCGGTACCCTTGGTACCTTCGAGGTCTGCTTTTTTCGATTTTTTTACTTCCATAGATTATATTTATTTTTTAGTTGTCCGAGTCTTGAAGCAGTGTCGAGCACCCCTTTTTTAGGATGAAAGGGCATACCCGTTCGCTGATTCGAGGCAAAAGTAACACTTTTTTTTTGTTTGTCCGCTACATTTGACGTTTTTTTTATCAAAAGAGTGTGATTTTTTTGTTTTCAGTGTCAGTTCTGCTCTGTTTTTGTAATACTTCTGATATAAATGTCCTGTTGCGGGAACGGAATCTCGATGTTGTTTTCGTTAAGCACTTGATAGATTTTTTCCTTCGCTTGTGCGGTGAAGGAAATCTTCTGGTCAACGAGCACCCATACAACCAGTTTCAAGTCGATGCTGCTGGCTCCGAAATCGGAAAATGCAACCAGGATGGGGTGCTTGGGGGTGACGATTTCTCTGCCGTCGGGGGTCTTCTTGCAGAGTGTCTTGATGCCTTCGACAATCATCTTTCTCACGGCATCAACCTGTGTGCCGTATGCCACACCGAACGGAATGGTCAGGCGTTCATACTGGTGGTTGCGTGTCAGGTTTTTGAAGTTCTTGCTGAAGAGGTCGGAGTTGAGAATGGCAACGACACTGCCGTCCAACGTGGTGATTTGTGTGCTTTGGTAGGTGATGCTCTCCACTTTTCCTGTCATGCCGTCACATTCGATATAGTCGCCCACACGCACACGACCCGACATGAGGGAGATGCCGTAGAAGAAGTTCTCCAGCAGGCTCTTGGAGGCGAAACCCATACCTGTGGAAAGACCGCCTGTCACGACAGCGATGCCTGTGCTTGGCACATCAAGCATGAGGAACACGGTGATGATGTAGATGCCCCAGATAATCAGTCCGATGATGTTCTTGGACAGGGTGGCATTGAAGTCTTTGTTCTTCTTCTTGCGGCGATATTTGAACCACGACGAACGCACCAGATAGTTGATGTATTTGAAAATGAAGAACATTGCCGCAATGATGCTGATCTTGAAGGCTGATGCCGACAGCAATCTGGGTATGCTGATTTCTTTCACGAACCAGGTCATGCAGAGGTGGCGGAGGTCGAAGATTTCGGCTGCCCAGTAGATGCAGAGTGTGACGGAGAAGACCGAGCAAACGGGCACTACCGCACGGTTGACAAAGTCGTACACCCAGGTCTGGTCAACGAAATCACCCCGCTTCATTCTGAATCTGATGTCGTCTTCCTTCACGGCATCGCCGTATGCTTTCTTGATGCGCCTGCAGAGGATGCGGTTCTCGTACATTTCCATCAGGTCGTAGCAGCAGGTGATGGTGGCAATGGCAGCCAACTGGAATGTCCACCACACGATAATCTGCACAGCCATCAGTGTGAAGCCAATCCATGAGAGGATGCAGGAGGCAAACATGGCGAACAGGGAGATGGAGCAGTAGGTGGCATCGCTTGTCGGCACATGCTTCCAGCATTTCTTCAGCATGAAGGATTGCCAGATGGTGAACAGCAACAGGATGGGGGGAAAGATGATGTTGACCAATGTGTTGGGAATCAATGTGATTCGGAAACAGATGACAATCATCGACATCAGAATGAATGGTGCATATATCTTGGCGCCCTCCTTGATTTGGCTGCCATTCAGACGAATGATGAGCGACACGTAGATAGCCTCGACCAGCCATGCCATTTCTATCATGAGGCTGGTTGCCATCAGCATCAGGTTGTGGTGGATGAATGAGCGCACCACCATTACGGCTATGGCAAAAAGGAGCACGGCAAGGGCGATGATGAGGATGCCGCGTTTCTGCTTGAACTTCTCGGTGCGGAACCGTTTGGGGACGAGCCATCGCAGAATCACGTTGCTCAAGATGGAGCCACCAAGGATATAGACGAGCATGAAGATGCTGGAAAACAGTACGATGGGACCTCTCCACTCGGATTTATACACGCGGGATTTCCCGTTGCTGCTTTTTTCCTCCAATGGCTTGTACTTGGTGCTGAAATCTTCTTTCATTCGTTCCCACTGACGGGGAATCCTTGACAGAATCTGGAAGTAATTGGTTCCGGGATTGATGAAGATGCTTTGCTGTAATGTCGTGTATTTCTTCTGGGCATAGTCGTTCAGCCGTTCCACACGGATGTAGAGGTCGGTGTAGTGGCGGTTGTCTTTCTCCAGAATCTTCAAGGTCTGTATCATGTTCTGGCGCAGCACCTTGGCGTAGTTGATGCACATGGCGCGGTCGTTCATGCCTTGGGCATCCAGCATCAGAGGACTGTTTTCCTCATTCTTTTCCTTGAAGAGGGAATGGGGTGCCGGGTGTCTGTCTGCCGCTTTTTCACTGGCATCAATGATGGCGGGTTCGATTTGCTTCAGTGAGTATATCAGACTGTCGTAATTGGCAATCTCCGTTTCGATGTATGTCCTGATTTGGTCGTATGGAATCGTGCTGCTTTTCAGTTCCTGATACAAGGTCGTTGCTTCTTGACATGCGTATGCGATATCAAAAGTGAAATCTTGTCCCTGAGAATAGAGAATGAGGCTGGTGGTTTCGCTGCGTTCCATGATGCTGACCAACTTCTGATGTTGAGCCTTGTTGCGCTCTTCCATCTGCTTCATCCGTTCCTTTTGCCTCACCCATTTGCTGTAGAGTTCGAGGCGAAGGACGTGCAGGGTCTTTCCGAGGTCTTTCTCCTTGAGCACGGCATGGCTCGGTAGCGTTGCCGTCATGAGGAGCAGTAATGTAAAAAGAATCTTTTTCACGGTTGTCTTTGTGTCGATGGTTTTATTCTACGTCCATAAAGTTCTTGGCATGCGACATGAAGGTCTTCCCGATTTTCATGCTTCTCTTGCCACCATTGGCTCCTTCTTCCAGCGTTTCCTCCATGAGGTCATCCTCCGTCACGGCATCGGGAGCAGCCTCCTCCTGGTCTTCCTCCATGAATCTTTCAATGTTGTTTTTGACGTTGCGTGAGGTGTTGACGATGGCACCTTTCACGCCTCCGTTTCTCTTGAAGGCTTGGTAAGCACGTTTCCGCCTGATGCGAGAGAGTTTCATGCCGCGTCTGCATCGCTTCATCCAAGCCACCGTCGCTTTGGCGCCTTTGACAATGCCTTGACCTATCTTCTTGATGGTCGGGCGCAGGTGGATGATGCCTTCGATGGTCGCTTTGATGGCGATGGTAATGCCTTTGATGGTGGCTTTTGTCGCAATTTTCAGCCCCTTCCATGTGGCTTTCGCCCCAATGACAGTGCCTTTGGCTGTTGCATGGGCGGCAATGACACACCATCTGCCAAACGTCTTGACTGCCATCTTGAGCCATGCTTTGGTCTTGGCTACTTTCTCCTGAGTGCTGTTGTCGTGCCACCACTCATCCAGCCTTTCCCATCCGTCTTGAATCGTTTCCAGCAACCACAGGATGCCCTTCAAGATTTTCTTGAAAAGCCAGACGATGAATCGCCAGATTAAAACAAGGAGAAGACGCAGGAGTTCGCGCATCAGTTGCATTGCGCTTTTCCCTGAATACTCTTCTTGCAGGTGTTGTTTATCTTCTTCTTCGACCATGATGGTGATGTGTCAGGCGTTTTTTGCCTTGATTTTGATGCGAAGGTAGCACAAAAAAATCATTTATTGGCGTTTTGTATTCTTAAAGTTGTTTAATTATTCAATTTTGTGCCAACAATAGGATGGCGATGGCGATAAAAAGAAAGCCTGTGACACCATTCAGCATTTGCTGGAAATACTCAAAGCCACGGCTCATTCTTTCTGCACCATTCACCGCTTTGTGCATCAGCCATGCTATCACGACCACGGGAATGCTTGCCGAAAGTCCGAAAACCAAAGGTACCATGGCACCAACATTGCAGGAAATGCTCAGGGGTATCATCATGCCAAAGTAGAAAATAGCACTTTCGGGACAGAAGGCAAAAGCCAGTGTCATGCCCAGCACCAATGAGCCGAGCGGTCCGTTCCGTTTGATGATTTTGCCGCTGTTGTGGCAGTTCTCTCCGTCATGGTGATGGCGGTGAAAGGCTCTGAAGATGAGATACAATCCAATGGCAATCAGCACGTAAGGAACGACTACTTCAGCCAATGAAAGCACATGCTGCAAACCTGCCACATTGCTGCCGCCGCCTATCAGACACATGGTTACCCATCCCAGTACCGTATAGGTGATGCTTCGTCCCAACGCATACACCAACCCATCCATCAGTCGCTTGCCGTTGCGGTATTCGTAAGCCAATGCCGACACGCTGATGGCAAGTTGGCAAGGATTGAGTGCCACCAGCACACCCAGTACAAATGCAGCCAACAGAGGTAAGTCTGCTGACTGCACGAGAGTATCTAATATCTCATGGATGTTTAACTGCATAAGAGTAGGATGATGACTTGCGCCGTGATGATGCGCAGGAACATGGAAAGTGGATAAACCGTTGAATATCCGACAGATGGGATGCCATTGTTGGCATTGGAGGTGCTGAATGCCAATGCTGGTGGATCCGTTGTTGCGCCGCTCATGATACCCATCAGCAGGAAGTAGTTCATCTTCCACTTCATACGTGCAAAGATGCCCATCGCAATCAGCGGTATCACCGTGATGAGGAATCCAATCCAAACATAATGGATGCCACCGTTCATCACCGTATCGACGAAGTTGCCACCTGCTTTGATGCCCACACTTGCCAAGAACAGCACCAAACCGATGTCTCGAATCATCAGCGACGCAGAGTTGGTGGTGTAAGCCACAAGTTTCAGTTTATAGCCGAAGCGTCCTAATAAAATGGCGATGATAAGCGGACCACCTGCCAAACCTAACTTCACAGGCATTGACATGCCAGGGATGTTGATAGGCAGCATACCGAAGATGATACCCACGAGGATGCCCACGAAGAGCGTCAACAGGTTAGGCTTGTCCAGTTGTTGCTTCTTGTCACCGATTCGGTTGGCAAAGCGGTCAACGGCATCTTCAGGACCTACCACAGTCAGGATATCACCCACTTGCAGAATCACACTTGGACTGGCAAACAACTCGATACCAGAGCGATACAGGCGTGTCACGTTGACACCGTACATCGAACTGGGGTGCAGACTTCCGAGGGTCTTTCCGTTGATGTCTTCCTTGGTTACAGTATGTTTCCGTGAAGCCATTGGCACATCCTGCTCGTCCCATTCGACCTCCACTTCAGGACCGATGAACGCCACGATGGCAGCGGCATCCTCCTCGGCACAGACGATGTAGAGTTTGTCATCCACATTCAGCAAGGTCTCCTTGTTGGGCACAACCACATGTCCGTTATGCAGCATACGGGAACAAACGAAGTCTCTGCCGATGAAGCCTCTCACTTGCAGGATGCTCTTGTCGGCAATGGCAGGGTTGAACACCTTCACCGTCATCAGATGAGGCTTCACCGCCTCCTTGTTGTTCTTCTTGTTGAAGTGCTCCTCCTCTTTCTGGAAGTTCACCTTGAAGATGATGCGGATGAGGATGATGCTGCCAATGATGCCCACGACAGCAAGAGGGTAGGCACAAGCGTAACCATTGGCAATGACAGGCACACCACCCTCGAATGGATGAATCTGATTGATTTGTTCCAAAGCGGCATTGGCAGCACCAAGACCAGGGGTGTTCGTTACGGCCCCACATAAAGTGCCGACCATCATGGGCAGGTTATCCACAGCGGGAATGACATTGCGGAATCCGTAGTAGATGGCAAGCATCACCGCAATGTTGAGCAAAACCACACCTGCAGCCACGCCATTCGCTTTCAGTCCTCCCTGCTTCAATGAGGTGAAGAAGGATGGACCGACTTGCAGACCGATGCTGAACACGAACAAGATGAGTCCGAAGTCTTGAATGAAATTGATGACCGCAGTGTTCTCCTTGATTCCTCCACGCATCAGCAGGTCGCCAGCCAAGATTCCCACAAAAAGAATCCATGTCACACCCAGCGAGACACTTCCAAACTTAATCTTGTTGCCAAGAAACACACCCAAAGCAATGACGCCCGCATACAGAATCACCGTATGTGCCACGCCGCCACCCGTCGTAAATAATTCAATCAACCAATCCATGTTGTCTTACTGATTCTTTTGAGGCTGCAAAGTTACTGCTTTTTTTCGGCTTTCACGTTTTTCACCACGAAATTTTCCACATATTCTGGGTGGAAATCGTTGTTCTTAGCCCGAACCGTCAGATTTTCGAAGGTGAAGTTGCTAAGATGATACTGGTCTTCCTGCTGCTTCACGTTGAAGAACACGTTGCAATCGAAGTCAATGTTCCGCATGGTGATGTGGTCAGAGTACGACATCGGCACACTTTCACGCCCCTTCAGGTCATAGAACTGAGTCCAAGGAGCTACCAGCAGGAAGTTCTTTCCGTTCCCTTCGATGTCTTCAACCGTCACATACTCATACTGTTGTGGGGTGTCTGGACGCATCTTCAGCCACAGCAGGTTATTTGCCTCGTTCACCTTGATTCTTCTGAGGATGATGTTGTGGTCATACACCGACTCACTGCCCAATGTCAGGCAACCATGACAGAAACCATACTCGCAGTCCTCAATGATGATGTTCTCATTGCCGCCGTCACCCACCATCTCGGGAAACTTGTTGATGTCGATGCCGTTGTAGGTCGTCCGCCAATAGTCGGCGTAAGGACCCTTGCCCCCCTTGATGGCAACCGCATCGTCATTCACGCTCATGTAGCAGTCCTTCACCAAGATGTTCTTCACCACGTCGAGGTCGATGGCATCCGTGCTGGGTGCCTTCACGGGCTGGGCAGGCGAATAGATGTGCAGACGGAGCAGTTTCACGTTCTCGCTGTGATAGATATGTGTCGTCCAGAAAGCCGAGTTTTGCAACTTCACCCCCTCAATCTGCACGTTCTTGCTGTTGCTCACATACACCAGCCGTGGGCGTTGCTCGTCCTTGTTCGTGCAGCGCGGATTCCAACTTCTGCGCTCCCAAAAGTGCTTCCAGTATGTGAATCCGTTGCCGTCAATCGTGCCTTTGCCTGAAATCGTGAAGCCATCCAATCCGTCCGCATTGATGAGGGCTGCATAATAGAGGCAGGTCTCACCCTCCATGCGTGTTTTCAAAATAGGGTAGTCGCTGGGGTCACTGCTGCCCATCAGGGTGCCGCCGTCATAGATGTGCAGATGCACCCCCTGCTTGAAAAACAATGCCCCGGTCATGTACGTTCCTTCGGGCACCACCACCAGACCGCCCCCGTCGGCAGCCACCTTGTCAATCAGTGCCTGCATCTCCTGCGTGTGCAGTTTGCCATCGTTCACCACACCGTAATCCGTCACCCGATACTTCTTGCCCAAAGCCTTCACATCCACAGGCTCCGTTTGTCTGAACCACTCGCCAATCTCCGTGCCGTCAGGCCACAGGTCAGCCGTCTTCTTGGCAAAAGATGGTATGCACATCAACGTGCATACCATCATTGATAATAGTCTGACTTTCATGTTACTTCACAAAAATTTTCTTGCTTGTTCCGTCATTATATCTGATAATGTTGAACCCCTTCTGGGTCTTCTGCAGTTCCTTGCCATCTACGGCATAGATGCCCACCACCGTCTTCAGCCCATCAGGAGTAGAGTCATTCACGGAAATCTTGCTGATGCCCGAAGCCACAGCAATGGCTTGGTAGGCATCCAGTTCGTCTTCGCTGATGATAATCCACTGCTGGTCCGTCGCCGTATCCGCAAAGTTCAGCGAGGCTTGTGCCACCGTTCCGTACCCCAGGCGTTCGCCATACTTATTGGCAGACATGCTCTTATTGCCGCCATCGTACCACAAGAACCAATAGCCGTGAGTGGTCACTTTCTCCGAACCCTGTTTAATCGTCACGTCCTTGCGGTCGGGCATCAGTTGGAAATACTCCGTTGCGCCAGGCTTCTTGCTTTCAGCAATGGTCTTGAGGCTCACGCTCGAACCGCCCGAAGCATGGGTGAGATACTTGCCTGTCTCGACATTCTTGAAAGTGTAATAGCCCGATGCAGGAATATACTCAATATACCAAGCCGCAGAGTCGGACACCGCTTCTGCGCCGTCAA
Source organism: Bacteroidaceae bacterium (assembly GCA_017470525.1). Lineage (GTDB taxonomy): Bacteria > Bacteroidota > Bacteroidia > Bacteroidales > Bacteroidaceae > Minthosoma. The sequence goes on along the minus strand of JAFUYM010000032.1, from coordinate 27,445 downwards.
AAGGCTTCCAGCCAATGAACGTGGCAGCGCGCTGGTAGAGATAACTGTCATACAGACCGCGTTCCGCGTTCTTGCTCTTGATGTAGTACTTCTTCCCTGGCTGATAATAGAAAGAGTAGGCGGGAGTTCCGCAATGATAGTCGTCGGTGGCACACAAACCATCCTCATGCAGAGCCTCCACCATCATGGCATTGGCACGGTAGAGCAACTGAGTGTTGTCATCTTCGTTGGCACCGTTGATGCCATAGTTTATCAGTTTGTTCGTGCGGCCGTTGGTGTTCTGCACCCACGTGTGTGTGCCGTCGCCTACCACCTGCACTTCCTTCGAGTTCTCCAGGAAGTGAGCCAAGTCGTTGGCGCGTCGTCCGAACCACTCCCAGTTATGCACGTTCGTGTCGTCCCAACTGCCCACGGTCTCATATCCCCACGAAGCCTTGCGGGTTCCCACACCCACACCATGCGCAAACTCATGCTGCACCGTGCCCGTCCGCTGATAAGAGGTGGATTGGCTGATGCGCATGTAGCCGCCATACGAACAGTCGGCAGTGCCGCCGCCGGCACCGGCACCATATACGTAATGCCCCTTCAATTCGAAGCCCTTCAGTCCCATGCAGTCATTGTAGTTCACGATGCCATTGTTGATGGCTTGCACGATGCGGGCATTCTGTTCGTCATCCCCCTCATAGCCGTAAGACCAGATGCAGCCACCCTTCGGCAGCGTCGCGATATACTTCGGCTCGCCGTATGCCACCACATTGTCTTTCGTGATGGCGTAAGGGCGCACCCAGTAGAAAGTCTGTGGGGCAAGAGGCTCCATCACATAAATGGAACCCTCATGCGCGTATGAGTAAGTGGTAACGCTGTCCAGCACCGTCGGCTCAGGATTGATGGCAGAATAGCAGTAACCACGCTCCTTCACGGTGGCACCGTTCAGTTTGATGGTGGAGCGTCCCAGTGCAAAAGTCGAGCCGACACCGATGTAGTCGCTCGTCGTCACAATCGGGGTGGCACCGCTGGCATTGGCGTAGAGGTCAGCCAACGAGTCGCGTTCAGCCTGATACATCCTGGCATCATCCTCTGCCGCACCCTCGTAGGCATCGCCGTTGCGATACAGGCGGAAGTTATCCACACAAGCATAATTGCCCGTCGCGTTGGTCAGTTTGAAACCGATGGTGATGTTGCCGTGCAGATGGGTGAAATCCACCGAGTAATCCCCAGCCGTGGTCACCATGGTTTCAGCGTCGCCAGCATAAATGATGGCACCCGTCTGGGCTTTGCTGGGAGCGTCTTGCTGAATGTTCTGTGCCATCACCGTCAAGGTGTATTTGCCTTGTGGCAAGTTCTTCAGTACCTGGCGCAGATGTCCGGTGCCCACCTTGCTGCCTTTTGCCACCCACTTCTCCACATACACCGCTCCATGCTTCTCAAACGAAACATTGTTCTGCATCTGCATGCCCGTGTTGGTCCAATAGGTCAAGTAGTTAATCTCAAAGTCTGGATTCTTGATGTGCTGATTGGTCACATCCGTCTGTGCATTGGCACACACCGCCATCAGTACCCATAAGTTAGTCAGTAGAAATTTTTTCATGTTATTCCGTTCAGGCGCATCGCGCCAGCCTAATTGTTAATTATTAATTGTTTATACCTTATGAATTATAAATCATCAATCGCAGTTTCCAAAGCCAGAGTCATCATCTCCGTGAAGGAGTTCTGACGCTCATCCGCCGTCAGTTCCACGTGATTCACAAACGAGTCGCTGATGGTCAGCAGACAGGCAGCCCGTTTGCCCAGCACATTCGCATTGTGGAACAGCGCGAAACTCTCCATCTCCACGCAGTCGCTCCCCGTCCGCTCAGCAATGTCTTTCCACGAGCCTTGCGACGGGTCACGGTAGAACACGTCGCTCGAATGTACCACACTCATCTTCACCCCGATGCCCATTTCCTCCGCCTTCTTCCAGATGGCAGCATTCAAGTCCCCGTCAGGTTTCAGCCGATGGGCTTCCTCTCCACCCTGCACCTTGGCATACGACGACTCGCTCACGGCACACTCAGCCAACGTCACATCCATCACATTCAGCCACTCCCTGTAACTGCCAGCCGACCCGATGCGGATGATGTTCTCCACCCCATAGAACTGGTACAACTCATACGAGTAAATCCCGATGCTGGGCATGCCCATCCCGCTTGCCATCACCGACACAGGCACACCCTTGTACGTGCCCGTATATCCGAACACATTCCTCACCGCCGTCACCAATTTCGCGTCCTCCAGAAAGGTCTCCGCAATGAACTTAGCCCTCAGAGGGTCTCCCGGCATCAATACCGTCTTGGCGAAATCGCCCGCAGTTGCTGAAATATGTGGTGTTGCCATATTTTTCCGAAAAAGAGATTTTAGGTTGAATACACTTTTTGCTAACTCGCATGCAAAGATACACAATCCATTTCTCCCCACCAAATATTTTGTGATAATTCGTCCTTACACACAAAAAATCGGACTGCTCCAGTCCGACGTGCCGCACTGGAGCAGTCCGATGCGTCGGAGTGGAGCAGTCCGAAAGAGAGGTGCTGAAAGCGCACACCCGCAACCCTCGCGAGTCTTGCGAGGGTGCATCCTCTGTACTCCATACAGGGATTCGAATACGTTGGTACAACAAACGAAAAGCCGCTTGCAATCAGAGGGTTGCAAGCGGTTTCCTGTTGTCAATGTTTTGCAGGATGTCAATCGGGTTCATCCTCGCCACCCATGTCAATACCGGAACCTTCTATCAGCATTTCTGCCGTTTCCAGTTCAACCACGTCCCAATCTGGAGTCTCATAATACTTTTTCATCGTTCTGTGTCGCTTTTGCTTGTTAATGTTGCTTGTTACTGAATATAGATTTTCTTTCCCCTGTGAATGTAAAGACCGGATTGTGCGGGCTTGCCGGACAACTTCACACCATTGATGGTGTACCAGTCCTCACCGGCATCCGATGAGGCAAGCCCCAAGCCCTTCAATTCTCCAATCTCCGTTGCCTCGCCATCGTCCTCACCCACCACACGAATCTTGATTTCAGCAGAGGGTGGCAAGAGGGCGCCGCCCTTGCTCTCTGCCTTCAGATACCAGCGGAACGCACCCAACGTGGAGGCATCCGACGGAGTCGTCTTCAAGCCGCCACCGCTCATGAAGTAGTAGCCAGCGGACTTCAAGCCGTTCATCTTCTGATAAGTTCCTGTGAACGTGTACTTCGTTTCCACCGTCGAGCACTCTATGGAGTTCTCCACTGTTTGATACAATGTGGCATCTGTCAGTGCAAGCGTTTTCTTTCCCGTGGTCTTCGCCTTAATCAGATACGGATAGTTGGGTCTCAAATCACCATTGCCCTCCTTCACAGGCAGCACCTCCAGCACCTGCTTGTCCACCACACCGTCATTGTCCATGTCGTACTCATAGAATGCATTGATGCGAGCCACCTCAAAGTCATCCTTCCAATCATTGTACGATAAAGAGAAAGGAACATAAAGGGCTTGCCAGTTGGTGTTGTTGAAGGTGCGGGTGTAGGTGATGGAATTGCAAGTTCTCTCCGACTCATTATAGTACAGTTCAGCGCTTTCAGTCAATTCTATGTCCTCCAGAATTTCTTCGCCGGTCTTCAATACCACAACGTTCTTAAAACCATTCCATCCTTCCGCTGCCCTATACGCATGACCACTACTTTTTGGCACATGAAGGGTAACATATTCCACAGATGAGCCTTTGAACACATCCGTTCCCATACTTGGTGGTGTCTCTGCAGCGCAATAAACATCGAGTAAATCTCCGCAAGAGGCAAAGGCATAATCGCCAATGGATTGAATGCCTTCACCTATTTCTATCGAGGTTAAGCCGTCACAGCCAGAGAAAGCGCAGTTGCCTATAGTTGTCACACCGCCAGGAATCTGTATGGAAATAAGACTACTGCACCCACGGAAGGCTTGACTCCCAATGCTCGTCAACCCCGTAAAGTAGGACAGTTCATCGAATGCCGTCACCTCTGTGTTGTTGTTGAAGACCATGCCTAAACTTGTCACTGTGGCCGCCTCTGTTTTGCTCAAGTACCCATCTCCATTACTGTCCCAAGCCTCCAAGCAGAGTGCTTCCGTCGTGGCATCCGCAAATTGTATTGCATCAACAATGGAGAGTGTGCCAGAAACATACGAAATCTCATAATTTAGTGCTTCAGCCCCCGAAACATTTATTTCAAAAGTTCCTTCTGTATTGGTCGAAGTCGCAGTTGTTGTCACTACAGGTAGGGGTGTCAACACGTCTTCAGAATCTCCATTTTTGAAGCCAGAATAGGTCACTTCCATGGTTGGCAGTGCATCATCGACCTTAATGGTATAACTCTGTGCCGTGATGGTGAGAGGGGCTTTTGCCACTGTCAATGTGTATTCCCTGCTGAAAGGCTTGTACTTGTCGTTACCTTCTTGAGAGGCTGTAATGGTGGCAGAACCTGCACCTGCGATTGTAAGTGTATTATCGCTGATGGTTGCGACATCAGTGTTGCCACTTTCCCATGTTAGTGTTAGTCCTTCTGTGGTCTGTGTGGGCAACACATAAGATGCATCACCGTAAGTCATGGTGGGTAACTCCGTCAAATCAATTGATTGAGTCTCCCTTGTATTTGGCATTTCCACAATGCCACCTTGGAACGTTCCTTCCGTCCAGCCTGCGGCAATGTAAGCGTCTTTAGTGCCGTAGGGGACTGTGAGGACGCATGAAGAAGAAATAGAAGAGAATTCATTCCCAAGAGAAATAGTGAAGGGGACTTTGACGTTCGACACAAAGGAGGTCAAGGCTGTACAATATGCAAAAGTCTGGTTACCAATGCCCGTGACACTACTTGGAATAGTAATGGAGGTTAGGCTACTACAATTTATAAAAGCATAACTGCCGATGCTCGTCACACTGCTGGGAATGGTCAAGGAGGCTAGACCTTGACAATAATAAAAAGCTTTAGCATCTATTGTTTTAATGCTATTGGGAATGGTTAACGAAGTTATATTGAAACAAAATTCAAAAGCACTAATTCCTATAGTTTCTACAGAATATCTTTCACCTAAATGTTCGACAACTTTCGGTATTGTTATAGCACCTGAAAAGGAACGCGCAATAGATGCTTCTCCCAAGCCACGACCTACTTGTACGGTTTTGTTCGACTCATCTATAATTTTGAATGTCATGGTAACACCCTCTTGGATTTGCGCCGTGAAAACGTCACCAACAGCGGCCTTAATATGCAAACTTAACAAGATATTAAGTAGTAAAAGAATGTTTTTGAATCTCATAAAATAAAAACAATCGACCTCCGTCAGTCCCCAACAAAGGCAAATATAAATATACGAGGAAGCGTGGAACTGTATGTCCACATCTTCAAGGTGAGGGCCCTGAGAATTGCCCGAAATAAACAAGATGGTTTCACTAAAGCAGTTCCACGCAATAATGCGTGAAGCCGCTATGTCCGCCTTCGTTTACTTCGAGCATGGCAAGTAGCATACAAGCCGCCTCAAAATTTTGCAATTTGAAAGTTTCTCAGGTTTTCACCTTGCAAGAAAGAGCATAACGCTTCTATAATTAACAATAAGCCACGGCACCTCGAAAAGCACCGCAGAGAGTGTTTCCACTCATTCGGTGACAAAGTAACAGAAAAAGATTGAAACCACTAAACATTTCCCTAACTTTTTTCAAAAGGGCACAAAAAAGGCACCAAGCGGGGAGTGCTTGGTGCCTTTTGTCGGGAGGTGTGTCGGTTCTTTCACTTTGCCCAGACGGGCAGGCTGAAGTACCAGAGGTTTTGGTTCTTCAACTTGGCGTAGATGGAGGCGTCGTAGCCATCGACGGCAGCGGAGGTGCTGGTGGCTAACTTGGTGCCTCGGTTGGCTATCTTCTGGGCAATCCACTCGGTGCCGTCGTAGCCGGAGGCATTCTTGTGCTCGGCTATGCGGACGAGGTCAGTGAATCGGTTGCCTTCGAAGGCGGTCTCGAGGGCGAGTTCATCGACGATGATGTTCTCGACGGCATTGATGACATCTTCTTGCGATGCGGTGCCGAGGGTAACGCCCTGGGCAAGGAGCAACTTGGAGTAGTCGTAGTAGATGGAGTCGTGGTAGCCACCGATGTTGGTGATGACTTCGCCTGTATTGGCTGCTGTCCAACTGCCTCGACCTGCTCCACGGGCATGTACGCCGTAGGTGGCATCCCACACGTTGTCCTTGAAGTTGAGGAAGGCATTGAACTTCTGAAGTTGCAGGGTGTCGGTCACGTAGTACATGGCTCCATAGGTGCCGTGGTCGATGGCACGGTAACGGATGGTGTCCATCTCGTAGCGCAAGATGCGTGTGGAGTCGCTGTTCCATACGGGGATGGAGTCGCCGTTGGCATCGAGGCGAATCTGGAGGTCGTAGCGGTCAACGACTTCGGGGAGGGTGAATTGGTTGACACCGTCCTTGAGGATGGCGAAGGCGAACTCTGGGTAGCCTGCACGGTTGATGGCTTCGGCAAGGCGCAGCCAGATGAGGGTCTTGCGGTAGGTTGGGATGGTGTAGTAGAATGCGGAGCCTCGGGCTGCCTTGCAGCAGAGTGGGTAGCCAACGCCTTCGTAGGTGAGGTTCTCGATAGAGTTGCCGTAGCGGGCATCGCAGTTCTCGATGTAGGAGGCGATGGGGTTGGAGGTGGTCACGTTGGAATAGTTGACGTAGGTCTGCTGGTTGGCAATGTTCTGGAAGGCATTGGAGGGTCCGTACTGACGCTTGTAGTTGCGGGTGACGGTGATGGCTCCTGACTCTTCATAGACTTCGTTGCCGTTGGCATCCTTGTTGGTGGTGGTGTTGCCGTCGTCGTCGGTCGAAGTGCTGGCTTCGGACTGCTGAGATGAGGATGGGGTGTAGCCGTAGATGTCTGCCACGCGTGTGAGCATCTTGCCTAATCCTGCATTGGCTGAGCCGGGGATGAGGGAGATGACTTCGGACGAGGAGGCTGAGTAGGTGTAGGTGGATGCCCAATAGCCCCAGGTGGCGTTGTTGGGGGTGCTGTAACTGATGGTTGCGCTGCCTCGGTTGTTGGCTGTGCAGTACTGCATCGGCATGGGGGATGCCTCATTCTTCAGGTAGTCGTAGTAATATTGTGCGGCTTTCTCGTAGTCGCTGGTGGAGGCTCCACGCAGGAGGTAGAGGTCGCCAAGCACGACGCGGATAGGAATCATGAGAAGCCGAGCGTAGATGTCGGTGTAGCCGTTGTTCCATTTGCCGTAGGTGTCGGATGCAGAACCATATTGAGGGTAGGGGGTCTCGATGAACTGAAGGATGCCGTCCTCGATGAGTTTGTCAACGAGGTTGTCTTTGTTGACGAGGTTGTTGGCATAGTCGAAGTTTTCGATGATTCCGAGGTTGCTGACTGGTTCGGTGATGAAGGGCACTTCCTTGTAGTTCTTGACGAGTTGGAGGTATGCCCATGCACGGACTGCCTTGACTTGCGCGTATTCGGGCACCATGAATTTGTTGTTTGACTTCACGGCTGCCGTGTCTGCGTTGTGGATGTAGAAGTTGCAGTTGTTGATGACGTTGTAGTAGTCACTGACCTTCAGCATGGAGCAGGATTGGTCGGCAGGGTCTTCGAAGTTGGAGATGGCATGGAGTGTGTCGGTGGTGTAGTCGGTGGAAACAACGAGGTCGCCACGAATTTCACCGAGGATGACTTGACGCTCTGCCACGTCCTGCATGGCGCGCATGATGCCGAGATAGGAGTAGAGCGTGTCTTGGGCATTGGTATATGCCTTGTCGCCTGTATCGATGGTCATCATGTCCTCGCAGGAGGTTAAGCCCCCCAGTCCCCAAAGGGGGAGGGCTAACGCTGCTGTGCGAAGGATGTATTTCTTTATCTTATAAGTAATCATGATAATAATGTATTTATGTGGGGTTATTTTTCCGAATGGCCTCCCCCCCTTTTGGGATGGGGGCTACAAGTTGATTTTTACACCGAGGTTGAAACTTCTGTTGCTTGGGAGCAGTCCTGCATCGATGCCCTGATAGAGCACACCGTTGCCACAGGAGAATTCTGGGTCTTTGCCGGTATATTTGGTGAGGGTGAAGAGGTTGTTGCTCTCTGCCCAAATGGTGAGTCCCTGAATCCAGGATGCGTTGATGGGCAACTGGTAGGAGAGGCGCACTTTCTTGAGTTTGAAGTAAGAGCCGTCTTCAATCCAGCGGTCGGAGAAACGCTCGTTGTTAACCCAGTTGTCTGCTTCGGGTGACATGACGCGTGGAAGCAGGGCATTGTCGCCTTCGCAGGTCCAGCGGTTGACTCCTGCTGTAGTCTGGTTGTAGAACGTGTTGAGCGATTCGAGTTGGCTGCGCTGGTAGTTGTAGATGTCGTTGCCAACGGAGTACTTGAAGTTGATGTCGAGGCTCCAACGCTTGTAGGTAAGGTTGGTATAGACGGTACCGTAGATGTCGGGATTGGGGTCGCCGATAACGGTCTTGTCTGCGTCGTTGATGATGCCGTTGCCGTCGAGGTCAACGAAGTGAATGTCACCTGCCGAGAAGTTGCGGTAGGGGTTCTTGGTGATGCCTGTAGGATACTTCAGATAGCCATCCGCTGTGGCAGTGGTGGCTGAAGATGCCTGGGCGTCGGTTGAGAAGATACCTGCGGTCTTGTAGCCGTAGAATACTCCTGCGGGATTGCCCACAGATGTAAGCACCTCGGCACCGTAAATCTTTTGGGTGTAGTCGCCTTCGGGCAGTGAGGTGAGTTTGTTCTTGTAGTGTCCCATAGTGGCACCAAGTTGCCATTTGATGTCCTTGGTGTTGACGAGGATGACGTTGGCTCTCACATCGACACCTGTGTTGCGGAGTGAACCCCCATTGCAGAGATAGCCTGCAAGGCCTGAGAGGTAACTGATGCTCTTCTGGGTGATGAGGTTGTCGGTGTTGGAGATGTAGAAGTCGGCACCTGCCTGTATGCGGTTGTTGAGGAACGAACCGTTGAGACCGATGTTCCAACGGCGTGTGGTCTCCCACTGGATGGATGGGTTCTCGATGTTTTCGAGTTGGAGCGCCGTGGCGGTCTTGAGGAAGGTATAGGATTTGAAGTAGGTACGTGCGGCTGAATAGTCGATGTTGTCGTTACCAGATTCGTCGTAACCTGCTGTGAACTTGAGGTAGTTGATGCCAGAAACTTTTCGCATCCAAGGCTCGTTGGTGATGACCCATCCTGCCTGAATGCTGGGGAAGATGCCCCACTTGACGCCGAAGAGTTTGATGCCTTCCTCTGACTTTTCACCGAAGCGTGAAGAGGTCTCGGCAGAGAGGGTTCCTTCGAGGATGTAAGTGTTCTTGACAGCCCAGCGTCCCTGGATGTAGTAGGCAAGGTTGTTCCAAGAGTCTTGGTTGCCATCGACTGCGCGGAACTTGTTGGAGTTAGTCTGGTTAGGCATCTTGTCGTTACCAGTGTTGTAGGAACGCATGTAGGAGTCGGAGAAACTGTTGCTGGTGAAGCGCAAGCCACCGAATGCCGTGATGTCGTGCATGCCATAACTGTTGTTCCAGTTGATGCGGAAGTCTTCAAACACGGAGGTTTCTTTGGAGAACAGGGACTTCACAACGGAAGTGACATCACCGTAGCCTTCGTAGTTGAAGATAGGAATACCTGCCTCGGGAAGGTAGTACTTCTCGTTAGAACGGTTCAACTGATAAGCAAAACGGTTGGTGAGGTTGAGGTGCTTGTTGATTTCCCACTTCGGCATGATGTTGAGGTTGAACTGAGTGACCTCCTGACGGTTCTTGTTGTCGCCATCACCGTTCTGGAGAATCCAGTATGGGTTGGCAAGGGCGGTGTTGGTGCCGTAGGTGGACGCAAAGTTGAAGGGGTAGTTATCATCATCGATATACTTGCCTGCATAGACGGAAGAGAGGTGGAGTTTGCCGTCGTCTCCTGTGTAGTAGCCATACTTTGACAGGAATGGTGCCTGAACAAGTCCGAGCACGTTGGGCGAAGAAATGGTGCTGGTGGTGTAGGATTCAGCCCATCCGTTGTCGCGGAGGTTGTAGGAGAGTTTGGTGTAGGCAAGGTCAAGTTGTGTGGAGAGGTTTTTGATGAGTTTGATATCAGTGTTGAAACGGATGTTCAAACGGTCAAAACCGTTCTCTTTAGCAGTTGACTGCGAATTGGTGTAACCGAGTGAAAGGTTATACATTGCCACATCGTCACCACCTTGCACGTTCACCTTGTAGTTCTGTGTACCTGCCGTGCGGTAGAGTTTGTCTGACCAGTCGGTTTCGTTGTGGTACATCGGATACCAGTAGTAAGAGGTGTTGTTGTTGAGGAAAGGAATGGTGGTGCTTGCCGTTGTGTGCTCAGAACCGTATGTGGTGGTGCCGAGCAGTTCGCTCACGTAACTGCGGTATTGACCAGCATTCATCATGGAGGTGAGGGATGGCGCCAACTCGAAACCTGCATTGAGGCTCACGTTGATTTTGGTTGCCATGGAGTGACCACGCTTGGTGTTGATGATGACAACACCGTTGCCACCGCGTGAACCATAGAGCGAGGTGGCATTCTTCATCACTTCGACAGACTCGATGTCTTCAGGGTCAATGCCTGCGAGGATGTTGTTGAAGAAACCATCGTGGATGCTGGTGCGGTCAAGTTGAGGGTCCATCACCATGCCATCGAGGATGATGAGCGGTTGGGCGTTGATGTTGAGGGAGTTGAGACCACGAATGAACATGGCAACACCTTGTCCGCGCATTCCAGAACGGTTGATGGTGTGAATGTCTCCAGAGAGTTTGTTCTCAATCTCTTCATCAACAACAATGGCTGAAGTGATATCGCCAGTTTTTGCTACAGCACCAGCAGTGATGCTGGTGGTAGGAGCATAAACGGTGTTGAACACACTGCTGTAGAGTGCTGCATCGGGTGCAGTTGGTCCATCGAAACTCACTTGTACGTCGTTGTACTCGGGCACGGTGATGTAAAGCGAATTGATGAATACGGGCACCTTGAGGGTGTATTTACCATCTTCGCCAGTCATGATAGTGTATCTGCTGTTTCCGTATGCCTGCACTTTGGCTCCGTCGATGGGTGCTTTGGTGGCTGCATCGTAAACGTAGCCGCTCACCTCCTTCATCTCGTATTGAGGAAGGGCGGCTGTTGTTCTGGCAGGCTTGGCTGTTGCTTGTTCTGCTTCTTGTGCAAATAGGGTAGTTGCTCCTGATAACATCATGAGACCTATACCGAGGCGAAGCAAGCCTGTGTGAATATTCTGATTTTTCATGTCTTTGTTATTTTGGAGTTTTACCATTCTTTAGATTTCAAGATGATGGAGTTCACCCAGATTTCACGACAGTAGTATGCCTTTTCGGTTGACTTGAAGACACTCTTGATGTTGATGACTGGGTAAGCGTTGTCCAGATTGTAGTAGCATACGGGGAACTCGAAGTCCTTGGCGATGCAGATGGTGTCGGTGAAATCAACTTCACCTTTTTCGTTGTAGTGCATGCCTCGGTTGACGAAGTAGTCTGTGTTGTAGATGCTTTCTCCTGTCGCATCAACAGCATCTTCGTTCGGGTTCTTGAATCGCTGGTCTGACAAGCGTTTCTCTGCCGTATCGTATGATATGTATGCATAGAACTTGTTCTGCAACATGTAGTCGGTGTTGTAGCCGATAACTACATAAATGTCATACTTACAGGAGAGCACGTCGGAAATCTTGAAGTAGGCTCCAGGGTGGGAAGATGTGCTCTTGTTCTTCATTGCCAAGTAGTTGTACTTGTAGGTGGAATCAGTCTGCACAGTGTCTCCATCGATGATGACTGTTGGATTGATGTAGGTCTTGCTGTTCTGGTATGGTTCGCACATGTTGTCGCAAGACTCGTAGTTGAGAGCATCAATGTCGGGAGCAAAAGTCTTGAAGGGGAATGTGAAGTTGTCCACCACGTATGCATAGCCATTGCTCACTTCTACAGGGTCTGCATTACCGAACAAGTTGGTGTAGTCATCGACTTCCACCACGTTGGAAGAATTGTTTATGCCAGACTGCTTGTTTGTCTGGTTGAGGGTTCCTGTCTTCTTGAACTTCGTGGATGCTGTCGAACGGAGAGAGTCTTGACGAGCATCTGCAGCGCGGATGTCGGCAATGGAAGTGATGGGAATCTGCTCATATTGCCAATTAGCGTTGAAGGCGAGGTCTTGACAGATAGCATTCTTCGCATACAGGTTGTTCAGTGAGTCGAGTTCGGCTTGTGTGAAAGCGGTCTCGGCACCCTTGATAAGTGTGTCGGCACCTGATTCTGTCTGTGTATTGATATCCTGAATGTAGGAAGCCTTGAACTTGAAGTACTGCTGGGTCTTTTCCAGTGTGTTCTTCCAGGTTCCGTTGGTGGGGACTACCATTACGTAACTGGAGTCTTCTCGGTCAAGGTAAGCATGCATGAATCCTGTCGTGTAATCGTTTGACAGGTAGGTGATGGAATCCACCCATGTAATCTTTCCATCAATGGTTGGACCTTTGGCTGATGCATTCTCATCGAACTCGTTGGTCTGGAAACTCTTGATGAAGGCATTGATGGAATCAAGGTCGTTGCGGGAAGCAAGATACTCATACAGGTTGGGCTGATAATCCACGGCACCAGCGGTGATGTGGAGCACTCCATTGGATGCACCGATATTGGCTTTGCGGATAGCAACACCTTTGATGGTCTGGTTGCTGTAGTTCAACCATGCAGCCTTGCTGTTGAAGAGGTCTATCTTCACTGAGTCTGAACCGTTGATGACATTGCTGTAGCGAGTCATGTTATTTCGGATAAGTTCTTTTTCCACTTTATAGATGTTCTCGCGTACACCGGAATCAAGCAGTCCTTTATAGTAGTTGTAGTTGAAAGAACCATTCACAGGAGCCCAGATGGTGAAGGTCTGGTCGCCATTCAGGATGTCGGCATACGTTTCAGAGGTTGTCTTCTCTTCAGACTGAGAGTAATAAACGCTCTGAAGGATGTCGGCATACTCGCTGAGCTGGTCCTTGTTGGCTTGGATGTTCTGCCAAATGGTCTGCTTGCCAGCGGCATCAGACGATATGTCGAAATGGTCGTCAGAGCAGGCTGTGATGCCAGCGGCGAGTGCCGTTGCCATCAGTGAACCTGTGAGCCATTTAATATTATTGATTTTCATATTTGTTCGTTTATTGGTTACCAAATATCTTCATTGTTTTCACCAGCGTACACTGACTTCGGAACGAGTTCAATATAGTCGTAGAAGAACTCGGACGAAGTGCTTTGGAGTACAGACTTATAGCGAATCCAGTAGGTCTCTCCTGCTTCGAACTGACCTGTGTAGATAATCTTACGCAGATTGTTCTGGGAATCACGGGCTGTACCACCGCTGACTTGAACGTACTTAGGACCCTTCATGAAACCAAGGTTACGCATGGTCTTCTGGTTTTCGTAGAGGGCTGTGGAGTCTGCTCCTGTGGGTGCAATGGATGATTCTGCCACCCATCCTGTAGAAGATGGGTTCGTGCCTGAAGCCGCACGGAGGTCGATAGGAATGCCGATGGCTGGCAGGTTTTTCGGGTTCTTGCCCATGTAAATCTGTGCCATACCACGGTTGTTGTTCGCCCATACACCATAGCGAAGTTCATAAGTGCCAGTGTAAGGAACAGGAGGCAATTTCATCGTGAAGTCGAATTGACCACGGATATTGAACTCGTCAATCTGGTAGTCCATCCATGAACCCAAACCAGTTGAGTAACTGGTGTTTGGCAGATACTCGAAGTCTGTTCCGTCCACAATCTCATATACGTTGTCAAGGTAATCTGTCATGAAATACCATGAGTTGACACGATTCTGCTTGATGTTGTTGGTCAGCAACTCAGGGAAGAGCGAGGTGATGTCGTAGCGCAGACGCTCGTTGAGCACTTGGTTCGGTACCTCAGGCGACCACAGCAGAATGCCGTCAATGGGGAAGTAGATGCCGTTGAGTGCATCGTTGTCATATTCGGCATTGTTGGGGCTAACCAGTAAGCCCGGAATTGTAATGGCTGACTGAACTTCGCGGCAGTTGCTCTGATTGTAAACAGACTTACGGTTGATGCGACGCTGGATTTCTCCACTAACTCGGCAACCCGTAATCTTCACAGAACGACGCTGCACACCGACTGTTTCCCAATATTCCCATACGTTTACGTAGAACTGGTTGGCAGTACGGCTCTTCATCATGGAAGCATCGCAACCATATTCATTTGCGAATGTCACCATGTTGCTGTAACTGAGTTTTTCTGGGAGAATGTGGTATGCCACAAACTGATTGAGCCAGTTGTAGTCGCTCTCATAGTCATCACCCCAACTGGTCACATTGCCACGGTTCGTGTCATCGTCGAAGTTGTTGTGCTCAAGCACATACGTCTTCAAAGAAGTGATGTCTGTGATGTCGTTGGCGGCAAACACAGAGTCTGTTTCCACGAAGATGGTGAAGCCAAACAAGCGTTTGTCAGGATAGAGACCTTCCCAGCCGCCGTTGATACCATAGTATTTGGTGCCACGGATGTCGTCATACTTCTCTTCCCATGCTTCGTCCTTGTATTTCGTCAGTTTGGCATCCCATCCTGTCAGTGACAGACACTCACCGAAGAGTTGTGTGTTTTCGGTTGCGATAATCATGTCGGCGATGGTTGCATTGGAAGGGGAAAGTACACGGTCGATTGTGTGGATATATCCATTCTCTACCTCGATGTCACCATCAATGATTTTAGAATAGATGTTCACATAAATCACCGTGTTGTTTTCCTCGTCATTGCCATACGAGGGAGTGACGTAACGCCCGTTCATGTTGGTGATGCTGAGTGGCTCGTCATTGGCGAAAGACGTGGTGGCAAAGGCTTCTTCATCGCCATTCTCAATGATGGAGTTGAAGACGATAGCTTCTGCCACGGAGTCAGGAATTTCGTTCACATCGGTGGATGAAGCCTCGCCAATCTGCACGAGTGAATCGAGGAAGAGGGTGATGGCTTCATTAGTTGGTGCGAAGCAAGTGTAGTTGCCACGAGCGTCCAGCAGTTCTTTCATTGTAGAAGCAGAACGTTTGCTCTGGTGAACCTTGCCAAGTATTGTGAGGTAACTGCTGAATGTTTCGGGGTTGTTCTCGAAGTGGTCGGTCATCATCTCGCCCGTGAAGGTGTAGAGTGAACTCTCATCGATGTTCTCCGAACAGGAACTCAGCGTTACTGCAGATGCTACACCTATGAAAAGTGCGGCTCCACAATAATTCTTTATGTTCTTAATAATATCCATTGTTCTTAATGATTAAAGGTCATCAGTTCTTGAAGAAGTCTCATTTACAGACCAAACTCCGTTTTGATAGAGCCAGTTGTTGTTTTTGATTTCTTGGTTATAGACAGGAGAGTAGAGTGACTGCATATCAGCGAGTTTTGCTTTGATGGACTTGCTGTTGGTGTACTTGTGACTCAGAATGTCCAGCATCTCAGATGTGCTGCCTCTGCGGAGTGCGTAGCGAACGAGGTCATACCAGCGTTTGCCTTCGCCAATGAACTCGCGCTGACGTTCTTTCAGAACAAGGATTTCCAAGTTCTCAGGTGTTGAGAAGTTGACGAACTTCAGCGTATCGTTGTTGGCTGTTGAGTTGTTTGCCTGATAAGCGTATGGGTTGGAACGCTTGAACACTTCGCGAACATAATTGAATGCTTCTGTCAAGTTCTCCTCATCGCTGTAGAGTTGTGAGATAGCCTCAGCCTTCATGAGATAAATCTCGGAGAGGCGATACACAATCCAGTTGGCATCCACGTTAGATGACGAACGCTTTGCCTGCTCAATGTAGTTCTTGGTCAGGCTCTGTGCCGAGTTGTCTGTCAGGTAGATGGAATTCGGATTGTTCTGGCTGATCGTGCGGTTAATGTACTTGCCCACAGCGAAAGAGTTTTGACCCGGCTCATCGAAAATGATGGTTTCCCAACGGCGGTAGTCGGTTTTTGTGAACACATATCCTGTGGATGTAGTGTTTGGTGTTGATTCAATACCGCCAAACAACACGTCTGGACCCGTGAATGCACCAGATTTGCCATCCTTGATGCTGTAGTACAAGTCTGTAATCATTGAGTTGCCGTAAGTCGTTCCTTCCACTTGCAACTCAAAGATGGACTCGTCTGCATTGCCCGCTCCGAAAATGGAGTTGTAGGCACTACCCGATGAGATGATGTAACTTTTCGTTTTGTTAGAGGAACCATTGCCAGCAAGAAGGTCTTCCAAGTCAAGGTCGATGTCGCCACCACCAATATTGAGACCGTTTTTGTTGATGTATTCAATCTTTTCCTGCTTTACCATATCGATAATCTGGTCGCAATAGTCGATGCACTTCTGATAGTCAGCGGCCGCAGTCGTGCTGTACTCCTCTTGGCGTGAAGCCAATTCCGCCTCTGTCATGTCACCGATGTAGTTGCTTGACAGGACAACCTTCTTGAACGGCTGATTGTTACCGGTCTTATAGGAAGCGCGCCAGAGATAAACGTCTGCCAGCAATGCATAAACGGCTTTCTTCGTGATGCGTCCTTTGTTCTCAACGGTATTGCCGTAATCCAGCATGGCATCGTTCTTGATGGATTCAAGATCTTCGATGATGTTGTCCAGCACTGTCAGTTGGGTGGATTGAGGCAAGCGGAGTTCTTGCGAGTCATTGTTGTAGTCAGAAGTGACATAAGGAATCTCACCAAACGTGCGTACAAGGTAGAAGTGGCACAAAGCGCGCAAAGTGATGACTTCTGCACGGATGGGCTTCCAGTCGTTTTCAGAAAAACTCTCATCAATTTGAATCACTTCGGGACCATGCGCCAGCACCTTGTTGCAGTAGTTGATGGCATTGTACATGCTTGTCCAGTCAAACTGGTCGTAGGTTGGCAAGAGGTTGGCATTCATGATGTTTGCCACAGGACCAGAGGAGGTGATAGAACTTGAACGCTCAAAGTTGTCCGAACGCTCTTCGCCCCAATAGACATACTTACGGAGCAGGTCGTTGTCAACCATGCGCTTGTAGCATGCTATGACACCGTTTTTCAAGTCGTTCTTGTCCTGCCAGTAATCTTCCTCTACGATGGATGATGTGGGCGTGATGGTCAGGAAGTCCTCACAAGAAGAGAGTGCAAATCCTGCTCCAAACGTCATCAGTCCGCAGAGTGCTATATTCTTAATAATCTTTTTCATTTTCTTGTCTGTTTCAACAGGGTTCTATAAATGCTATATGATGGTTGTCTATAGTCTTTATCAGAATCCAAGGTTTACACTGATTGTGAATGACTTTGCTCGCGGTGTCTTGGAGTTGTCGTAGCAGACGCCCCATGCACCATAGGTCACTTCAGGGTCAACACCGGTATATTTGGTGAGGCAGAAGAGGTTGTTGGCTGATGCGCTGAGACGAAGAGATTGGATTCCCAAGTTTTTGCAGATGTTGCTGGGGAGGTTGTAACCAAGTTGCATGTATTGCAGACGGAGGTAGTCACCCTTCTCCACATAGCGGTCGCTTGCCAGCACGTTGTAGGAAGCACCGATTCTGGCGTTCATGGCACGAGGAATCTCTGTGATGTCGCCATTCTTGCGCCAACGCCATGCAACAGCCTGTGACTGGTTGATGTTGGAACGCATGGATTCGTTGTCCAGACGTGCGAGGTTCGCAATCTTGTTGCCCAGGCGGTAGTTGAACGAGAGTTTGAGTGTCCACTGACCATAGTTAAAGTTCAGTCCGAAACCGCCGTTCACCTTTGCATTGGAGTTGCCCAGATAGACAATATCCAATTCGTTAATTTGACCATCGTGGTTGATGTCTTCGTAAATGACATCACCGCCCTTGAACTCATAGTTCTTTCCACCATAATTGAAATACATGTGGAGCGGATTACCCTTAGAGTCATAGAGAATTGCACCATTTTCGTCACGTGCAACAGGCAGGGTGGCGTTCTCACCGCGTTCAGCAGCCGCAGCCGCAGTGTTGTCGCCGTATGTTGAGCGTGAGGTCTCTGTGTAACCACTGTGGTCGTAGTCGTAACGATAAACACCGAGGTTGCGGAAACCATAGATGGAACCCACTGCATTTCCAATCTGCAAACGCTTCAGGTAATCTCTGTTGTTGTAAGAGTAGTCACCATTCTTGCTTGCCAATACAGTTGCATCCATGTCGGTGATGGTGTTGATGTTCTGTGCAATGTTGAAGTTGACAGTCATGTGGAACTTACCCTTCTTCAGGAGTTTGCCTGTGTTCATGTAGAGTTCCCAACCACGGTTACGCATGCCACCGACATTTCTCCACGACAATGAACCGAAGCCCGTTGAGCCAGGGATTCCCACGCCGTCCATTAGGAGGTTCTCGGTTTGCCTGTTGTAGTAGTTGAAGTCAAACTGGAGCAAGTCCTTGAATAAGTTCAAGTTGGCACCGAGGTTCCAAGATGAAAGGGTCTCCCATTTAAGGTCTGTCAGTCGGAGGTTGTCAGGAGCAATTGCAGACAGTGTGTTGTTGCCCGAACCATAAACGCCGTAACTGCTGTAGCGGTTGTACATCAGGTACTCTGAACCAGGCTGGCGACCCACTTTACCCCATGATGGGCGGAAAGCGAGCATGGAGACGATGTTGTCAATGCGTAGTTTCTCAAAGAAAGGTTCCTGGCTGATGTTCCAACGACCAGAGATGCCAGGGAAAGTTCCCCACTTACGACCTGCACCGAACTTGGTGGAACCGTCACGGCGCAAGGTGATGTCGAATGAGTAGCGGCCGTCGAAGAAAGCAACGTGTGTGCTTACCAGCATGGCAGCATTGCGCCACTGGCTGGTTCCTGAGGTCGATGAAGTCAGATAGCCATTGGCAGCCGACGATGTGATTCCAGTTGGAATGCCGTTATGGGCAATGTACTGGCTGGTACCGTTACCTGAAGTGAACTCAAATCGTGCCAAAGCACTCATGGTCCAGATGTCAGAATTCGTCTTAGGAATGAAGATGAGTGATTCACGATTGGTGAAAGCAAGTGACTTGTATTCACTGTTCGTGGTTGAGTTGACACCTGTTGACCAAGAGTCAGTAGTCAGCGTAGAAGGGAAGTAAGTATTGACAGACTCATTGTAGATGTCCATATACACTTCCGCATTCAGGTTAAGTTGATGACCCTCGTCATCCTTCGAAAGCAGTTTATACTGAAGGTTGAACTGTGGGTTGATACGGTAGGTCGATTGGTTGTTGAATGCCTGATTGGCGATGGCAACAGGGTTGCCGATAGCCTTCATGTCCGACAGATAATAAGACGAATAGTAGTTGTTGCCGCCAGCGTAGTTCGTTGGGTTGGTAGGCAGCATCTTGTAGTAGTCGCCAGTCAGACTTCCTGTCTGGTCATATTCGTAGATGGACATGTTAGGCATTGCATTGTATGCCTTACCGAGGATGGAAGAAATGGAACCTCCGTCCCAGTTACGGTGGTTGTCAGTGTAGGTGAGCGCAAAGTTCGTGGAGAATCGGATGCGGTCAGACACATCGTAGTCAAGTACCAAGCGAGTGGAGAAACGGTCAAGTTTCTGCTTGATAATCGTACCAGTTTGATGGTCGTAGCCGCCAGAGATACGGAATCTTGCCTTTTCACCACCACCATTCAGGGTGATGTAATAGTTGTGCGTCTGACCGAACTGGTTGACTGCATCCACCCAATCCGTATTCTTGTTGAAGTTATAATACTGAATGGGGTAGGATTGGTCGTAATTCAATTCGACCATGTCAGACGTAGCGGTGTTCTGCTTCGGATTGAAGTATGCTTCCTTGAGCATCATCGTGTACCCGTCACCATTGAGCATGTTGAGACCAGAAGGTGCCCAAGAGCCAGTGAATCGGTAAGAGAAGTTGATTTTCGTCTTACCTGCTGTACCACGGCGAGTTGTGATTTCAATCACACCGTTAGCACCACGAGAACCCCAGATGGCAGTGGCTGCTGCGTCCTTCAGCACCTTGATGTCCTTGATATCCTCAGGGTTGACAGAAAGGAGGGTTGAGAACTGCTCTTCGTTGTCGAGGTCTTCAAAGTTCACGTCAGACACATCGTCGGGAAGGTCGAAGATATTGCCATCGACCACGATGAGAGGTTCGGCTGAACCATTGATGGTGCTGACACCACGCATACGCATGGAAGTTCCTGAACCCAGGTTACCAGAGTTGGAGATGATGTCGAGACCGGCAATCTTACCTTGCAGTGCCTCGTCAGCAGATGCGAAGGAGAGACCTTCCACATCATCCATGTTCATCGTCTGGGTTGCCACAGAGATTTCCTTCAGTGGGATGGACATACCGTTGCTCTGCACCTTAGGCTTTGCAATCACCTCTACGTTTGCCAGCATGGTGTTGTCCTGCATCTTGATGTTGAACTTGGTGGTGTTGCCAATCACCTGGCTCCAGGTCTTGTAGCCCACGTAACTGACCACCAGTTTGTTCTTCGGGTTCTTGATGACCATGGAGAAGTTACCGTTGACATCGGTGACCGCCTGCTCCACGATACGGTTGTTGTTATCTCGCTCCACGACGTTTGCCATCATGATGCCGCCTAAGTCGTCATACACGTAACCCGTGATGCGTCGTGACTGAGCCATTGCTGAACTTACACAGAAGAACAGCACGAGAGATGTGAGAATGAATTTAATCTTGTTCATAGTGTTCCATGTAAGTTTTAATTATTCAACAATCTGATATTTCTGTAAATAAGCACGTGCCTTTGCCAGCGAAGACCAATCAGAATCGTAGCGGTTGTTGTCGTACTTCTTGTAGTTGAGCACACCGTTGATGCCGTGGATGACTGCTGACGAACTGGAAGTGAGAGTCTTGGTGATGGCACTGGTGCCAGTTCCGCTGATGATGTAGTCACGGGCGATGATGTTCTTGTCAGCCGTAATCTCGCGGGAAGTGTTGGTTGCATCCTTCACCGTCAGGGTGCCGTTGCCAGCACTCGAAACAGACACCTTGCGGTAAACACCCGTTTCGCTGTTGATGGTGGCAGTTTCGTAAGCAGTCTCGCTGATAGGAGCGATGTCGGCAAAGATGCTGTTATCCTGGAAGTGGTACTTCACAAAATTAATGATAGAAGTAGCCATAGCCTTCGCCTTCAGGTTGCGAGCCTCTTCCTGTTCGGGAGTCAGTTCAGTTTTGTCTTCTGCATCCAAGTCCAGTTCGAGGAAATCGCGGATGGACTGCCATGTTGGGAGGCCCGCCTTTTCAGCAGCCACGATGGCATCGTTGGCCGGGATGTAGATCGTGTAGCGATAGTTGTTGAAGAAACGGACATTGGTGACCGTCTCAATCTGACCAAATTCAGACGTGAAGTTGCCGTCAGCATCCTTCTTGTACCCGTAGCATGGCAGACCGTTGTTGTTCACAAAGATGTTATACTTGTCTTTCTCGGCGTTGGTAGTAATGCCGATTTCCTTCAAAACATCCTCATCCGTCAGGCACAACTCAAAGAACTTGGAGAAGTTCGGGTTATTGTACATCGCAGAATAAACCGACTCGATAGTGGGGATGAGCGGTTGGTTAATCATGTAGGCATAACCGTTACCGTAGCCATTAGTCTGGGCAGACTTGTCGTCGAAACCCGTCACCGTGCTGTAGGTGTTGTTGTTGATTTGCCATCCGCCCTTCACGGTCATGCCGCTGTTGCGTTTGGTGGCATTGTCCACATAAAGCACAGCATTGTTCTTCGTGTAGAAATACTTCTTGTCACACTCCACACCCGTTTCGGTTTCGTCGATGCCAGTACTTTCAGTGTTGTCTTCATGGATGATGGTGTGAGTCTCCAGCATATCCTTCAGACGGTTGCCGTAGCACTTTTCAGTGATGTTCTCATTCGAAACGAGGTCGCCGATGGTGCCCTGCTTCGTTGCCACGTCATAGACATACTTGTATGAAGCCACCTGAGGGGCATTTCTGGTCTCGTTCCAAGTGTATTTGTAGGCGCGGCCAGTCAGCGTGGTGCTTCCCGTCGATAATTCGGGAGAATGGAAAGAGATGGGGTCGATATACCAGAAGTCCTCGTCGTTCGGGACGAAGAACGAGAAGCGTGAACTCATGGCGAGCAGGTAAGCATAGTAAGTCGTTGGGATGTCGCCCAGAGTTGCGCTTTGCACAGCCCAGTTGAAGATGCGCTTGTCTGTCTCCACGTATGCAGGAGCCGACACCGCCGCATACTCGGCAGGAGTGGTCACCTCGTCCATCAGATAGATGACACCATTGTTGGCAATGAGCACACCGAGAATCTTATCGCGGTGGTAGTCAAACTTCTCGTCAAACATGGCATCCTGCGCAGAGTTCTTGATAGTCTCGAACTTGCTGGGCACCGTATTGTTGAACGACTCCTTCATCAGGTTGTTGAGCAACGCGCGGATGGTTCTGCGTGGAATTTGGTCAATCGCCTGATAAACGAGGTCGAGGTCAGTTGTGTTTTCAGTGATTTTTTCCAGCATTTCAGGAGCGTAAGCCTTCACCAGGAAGCGCCCGCCGCCATCGGTGCTGAAGAAATACTCCATGAGTTTCTCGTCGGTCGGACAGAAAATCGTTCCCATGTCCTGCTCCTTCGCCAGTTTGGGGTCGCTGATGTAAGTGTTCCATCCTGGGTCGAAGGGGAGAGGCTTGTTGGCATTGGCATCGAAAACCACGTTGCCGCTCGGGTTGCCGACAGGGTCGGTGCCAGCATCGCTGTAGAGCGTGTTGTTGCCCTGCGAACGCTCAGAGAAATAACGCTTCTGGAACACAGAATCGACCGAGTTGCCGTAAAGCATGCGGTAGCGGTCAGTCAGTGTGCTGTTATAGAACGGTGCAGAGAAGCGGTCGAGCATGTGGCTGAAGATGTTGGTTCTGCCATTCGTGCGCAGCGTTTCCGCCATGTTCTGCGGATTGAGCAGCACCTTGTCCAGACGGTTCACATATCCGTTCTGGCAAGTGATGTCCTGTTCCACCACCTTGCTGTCATACACAAAGGCATCAGTCTTTGTACGTGGCTGACCAGTGATGATGGCGAAGTCCTCGTCAGTGATTTCCTTCGTTGCCATCTGAGTGGCAAGGAAGTGAGTCATCATCGGAGTCGTGGCATCAAGGGCGAGGTAGATGCCCTTCTCGTTGTTGCGGAAACGTGCCCAATAATCCTTGTCGTCAGGATTGTAACTGATGGGCAGGTCATCTGCAAAAAGATGCGGCACAGAGTCGGTCACATCGGCAGCCGTCTCGCGGCGCAGACACTGACCCTTCTGAGGCTCGTCGTTGTCACCGCTGCCAGCCTCGATGCTCGACATCATTTCGAGCAGATAGGCATTGTTAACCATTGCACTGTTCAGCAGCAGTTTCTTCTGATTCTTCGTCAGTTGGTCGTAACTGCGAACGCCCCACGGATTGCTCTGGTAGAAGGCTGAAAAAGCACTGTCGTTTGCCACGAAGAGTGTCTTCGAACCCGTACGAGCCAGCACCTCTTTGTACTCAAGGTCATTGATGAGCCTGACAAAGTTGGTGTAATTGCCTTGCTTGTCGAGATACTCATAAATGCTGGAACCGAGCCACGAAGGATTGCTGTCGTCCAACGTGTAATCGTCCTTGCATGAGTAAGTCGCTCCACACATGGCAAATAGGAAGAGTGCCTTGGCGGCATGCTGTCCTAATTTACAAAAGCGTTTGTCCATAAAGGTTAGATATTGTTTTTAGTTTTATATAAGTTAGAAATTTGTTTTTTTAATTCTTTTAATTCACTGGAGATATTTACTGTAATTAGCCGAGAGCCAAAATCAGCCTGAGGGTGTCAGCCCCCCAGAAAGCGTCAACTCATGGGTGCTTGAATGGTTGCGGTTAGTTTCAGCCACAAAGCGATTGCAAATATAATATAAGTTCACAAAAGGATTGTTCTCCGTCTTGTTAAAACTGTAAGAATTAACTCTTTTTAACCACATGAAAGTTAAAAACTCTTTACGTGGAGGCTTTTGTAAAACAAAGATGCAAATGTTACTTCTTCAACAATTGTTATTTTATTTGCAGTTTTCCTTGATTCTTTTGACATCCTCAAGATGCACCTTCACCTTCTTTGCCGCAATCAGTTTACCATCTTCTTATTCATTGACCAATATTTTGCCGTCATTTGTCATCCCTTCTGTGCTGATGTACATTTCCTCACAAGTGGAGTTGTTGAAGAACTCCACCGTTGCCTTGCCTTGGGCATCCGTCTTGATGTCAGGATTCCAGTAGATGGTTCGGCGGAAGTCAGCCATGGGCGGGATTACGTTGTAGTCTTCCATCTTGAAGGTTGCGGGCTTGTTGAAGCCCTGAAAGTAACTCTTGCGCAGTCCCTTCTGGCTTTCGGCAGAATAGATGAAATGGTGATAGACATAAACGAGGATCCTATTATCCTGATTCCCCAAATTTGTTGGTGTCATTATGGAAGCGGGGATTTCACCACTGAATACAATATAGATGGATTTTACTTCATCTAGAAATCCTGAAAAAGCACCACTTCTTCGGCCATTATTATCAAGAATCCATTCTATGGGTCGCCCGTGATAACGGTCCTCTCTATTTCCATACACATCAAGGTCTGCTCTCAGTTTGCTGTTGACGAAATCGGTAATTGTGGGAATCTCTCCTCCCATATCCAGAATCTTGTCAAGTTCCTTATCTATATTGTAATAGAGAGCTGCATACTTTTTTCCGAAAGCCTCGTTCTTGTACATGTAGTCGTCATTGGTGAAATACCTCCTCTTTGCTTTCACCGTCACGTTCTGTAGCACGTGGTTCTTCTGGGTGATGGGGATGAACTCGTCCTCCTCGGATAGTTCCTGCAGCTTGTCTTTCCTGAATAGGTTGGGTGTCAGTGGATGCAGCGCGCTTGCCTCCAGCGGGGTGATGTACCTGCCCGTAGGCGAGAACCTGCGGTCGATACCCACATAGTAGGTCTTCCGCTTCCAATCTCCCTTCCCCATCTTTTTCCGCGTGTAAATCTGCATCTTCCACTCCCCGTCGAGGAAGGGCATGGCAAAGGAATAGTAGCCCAGCGAGTCCGTGCGTGTCCTGCCCGTCAGACTCTGCCCTCCTTGGTTGTACAGGTGCACCTCCATGTTCACATTCCCGACAGGGTTCCGCTTCCGGTACGTGTTCAGTTTCCCGTACAGGTAGAATCTGTCCTCGATGGGCTGCACCTTCTCAAGCCCTTGCAGCCCCGCCATGAGGTTCCAGTCATACCGCCTCCATCCCTGTGTCATCATCAGCAGGTCAGCACTTAGGCGGTGCTCCCTGTCATCCGCCTCAAAATAATAGCCGACGTTGTGGATGTATCCCCTCACCTCCGAGGCGATCAGCATCCACGTCTTCATGTTCCCCTGTTTCCCGTTGTTCATGGTGGCATAGTCAATGGCAGAGAAGGACAGCGAGGCATTGGGTCGTGTCCGCAGTTCCACCTCCACCTTGCCGCACGGCTTCAGCCTCTCCGTCCTCTCCATAACACGGACGCTGTCGGCACTGTCATGCTTCGGGCAGATGAAGAAGAGCCTTTCCGCCAGAATCTCCCCCTTGCTGTCGAAGACCGTGAGTTGGCTCACGCCTTCCTCCTGCCGCTGCCTGTCCAGTTCAATCTCGATGAGAGGGCGCGCCACCACCGTGTCACAATAGGTGATGTTCCCATTGTGCATCACCGCATAGCCCAGCAGGCGCCCGCAGATGCCGCGTGTACACTGGAGGGTGGCGACCATCCTCTCGCTGACGGCATCCATGCTCAGGGCACACCCCTCCGCCCTTGCCTTGGGCATGGGGAAGAACTGCACCTGTCCCCGTTTGTTCTTCTTCAGGTTGCGCATCTGGAAGGTGAGCGAATCCACGTCAGGCACCAGTTCAAAGAGCCCCCTGCCCAAAGTGTCCGTTTGCACCGAGGCGAGCACGTCCCCCCTGGTGTTCATCACGAACCCCTCACCCTCGTAAGCCCTTCCGTTGTCGTCCACCGCCAGCATCGCAACCCTGCACCTCTTCCCTGCAATGAGGCTTCCTCCCTCGGGATAGAACCGCACACTCACCGTTTTGGCGAGATTGCTGGAATAGAGGTCGGAGAACACCGCATTTGTGTAGAGCGAGTCGCTCGTGTCGCGCAGGTTGGGGAGTCTGTGCCTGTAATCGACGGGCTTGATGGTCAGGTCGGAATAGTCTCCCTCCGTCTTGGGGGTGTTGAACACGGGGAAGACTCTGGAAAAGACGGCGTTCACGCCCCAGTTGGTCATGTAGCGTGTGTAGGCGCGCACCTCGTAGAATCCAGAGCCGAGGATGGTGTCCATTTTCATCTCCCCGTGCGCCTGCCCCAGAGAGTCAATCGGGTATTTGTGTGTCTGAATCACATCCCCAGTCGGGTTCAGCAGTTCCACATAGAGCACCTTGCTCAAGTCCGTCGCCCGTCCGTTGTCCGTTCGTGTCACGTAAGCCTTGAACCACATCGTCTCGTTCTTGAAGTACCCCGTGTTGTCAAAGTGCAGATACACCTTCTCCTGCGGCACCACCTTGTTGAAGTTCATCACCTTCTGGATGTAGGATAGCACATTTGTGGCTTCCTCATTCTGTTGGGCATGGAGCGGCAGGACAGTCGCGAGGAAAAGTAATAGGATGCGGACGAACTTGTTCATCATGCGATTCAGGCTCGTTTGTTGAGGGTGATTTTGAAATCGACGGCAAAGTTATGCATTTTCTGTGTATCCTGCAAGAGTGTGTTACAGGTTTCCCTCATCTTGGCATGGTTTGGATGATTGAAATTCTTCCATTCTTCAACTAAAAAGAAAATGTTTGAAAATGCATCTTTTCGCTATCCTTCACACCTGCTTTTGTCCACTCTCGGTAAGGGTTGAAAAAGAAGTTGATGCCCATTCCATTTCCAAACAGCACCCTCATGGGTTCTCCGTCATCCGCCCAGATGTCTATTGCTGCCGCAAATTTTTCGGCAAGTTGTTCTTTTTCTCTGTCATAGAAGAGTGTCACGGTATAATAGGGGCGACCAGCGTTCCTCATGACTTCTGGTATTCCCTCAGAGTCATCTTCAAACACTTGCTTTTTGGAAATTTCAGGTTCCTTATAGTCCCTGTAATAATCAGGTCCAAAGTTCATGACGACTTCTTTGGCAAGTTTCATCAGGTACTCCTTCCTTTGTTGGGACTTCATTTTCCGCAAATCTGTGGTTTGAGCATGAAAAGAAGCGGAGCACGACATAAAGAAAATCAGTAGTAGAATCTTTTGCATGGCATTTTAAAAATTTTTAAATGTTTATATTTTATAAGTAACTATTCAGCGATTAGCCATATTGCCCTATCCTCGCTTAAAATAAAGCGTGGATAGCTGCGTAAGTTGAGTTGTTGTGCTTCTTGGCCGTCTCAACGATTGATAGCAGGTCGAGGAAGGCATCTGCGCCCTGGTCT
>JAFUYM010000031.1 GCA_017470525.1 Bacteroidaceae bacterium | reverse complement strand
GAATTATGAATTATGAATTATGAATTAAAATCCGTAAATTTGTGCCCGAATACATATTTATATATACATACAAACAGTAATGAAAGCAAGACATTTTATTTCTATGATTGCAATGGCAATTTCTGCTTCGGCTTCTGCTCAGACGATGGGCATCAAGTTGGAGAACATGGATCAGACTGTCAAGCCTGGTACAGATTTCTATCGTTATGCCTGTGGAGGCTGGATGAAGAACAACCCGCTGAAACCTGAGTATGCACGGTTTGGCAGTTTCAACACTGTGGATGAGGAAAACCGCAAGCGCATCCGCGAAATCATTGAAGAATTGGCGGCAAAGCCACAGGAACATGGCTCGCTCGGACAGAAAATAGGCGACCTCTATGCCCTGCGCATGGACTCTGTGCGCCAGAACAAAGAGGGCGTCACCCCCGTGATGAGCGACCTGAATCGTGTGGCAGCCGTGAAGACCACCCAAGAACTCATTGCGCTCATCAATCAGATGAACACAGAAGGAGTAGCGTTTGGCGAATTGTGGGGGGCTTACATTGGTGCCGACATGATGTCGTCGAACGACAACCTGCTGGAGATTTCGCAGGGTGGCTATTCCATCGACCGCGACTACTACGTGAAAGACGATGAGGCAAACCAGAAGATTCTCAAGGCATACAGAGAGCACATCGTCAAGATGTTCCAGTTGGTGGGCAACACCCCTGATGCGGCACGGAAGAAGATGGAGAACGTCGTGGCATTGGAGATTCGTATGGCAAAAGCAGGACGTGACAACGTAGCCTTGCGTGACCCTGCGTCCAACTATCACAAGATGTCCTTCGCCGACTTCATCAAGGAGTACAAAGGATTTGACTGGAAGACTTACTTCGACACACAAGGCATCACCGACATTGACAACCTTTCCGTCGGGCAGCCCGAAGCCGTGAAGGAAGCCTTGGCAGTGCTTGATGACACCCCTGTCGAGGTGCTGAAAGACTGGATGCAATGGCAGATTCTCGACAGTGCCAGTGGTGTGCTGGGCGATGAAATGTATGAACAGTCCTTCGACTTCTACGGACGTATCATGACAGGAGCCCAAGAACCACAACCACGCTGGAAACGTAGTGTCAGTGCCGTCAATGGGGTGCTTGGAGAAGCTGTCGGTCAACTTTACGTGGAGAAATACTTTCCCCCAGCCAACAAGGCTCGCATGGAGCAACTCATCAAAAACCTGCAGATAGCCCTTGGTGAGCGCATCGACGCACAAGAGTGGATGAGTCCAGCCACCAAAGCAGCCGCCCACGAGAAACTCGACGCCTTCTATGTGAAAGTGGGCTATCCCAACAAGTGGCGCGACTATTCCAAGATGGACATTGACCCCAGGAAATCTCTCTATGAGAACCTGAAGGAAATCCGCAAATGGGCACATGCTGACATGCTTGCCCGCAAATGGAAAAAGCCCGTTGACCGCGATGAGTGGTACATGAATCCCCAGACTGTCAACGCCTACTACAACCCCACCACCAACGAAATCTGCTTCCCTGCGGGCATCCTCCAGTACCCCTTCTTCGACATGGAAGCCGACGACGCTTTCAACTACGGAGCCATTGGAGTGGTCATCGGACATGAGATGTCGCATGGATTCGACGACCAAGGTCGCCAGTTCGACAAGGACGGCAACTTCCGCGATTGGTGGGCAGAAGGTGATGGTGACAAGTACAACCAGCGCGCCCAGGTCATCAAAGACTTCTTCTCAGCCATCAAGGTGTTGCCCGACCTCAATGCCAACGGTGACCTCTGCTGCGGTGAGAACCTCGGTGACCACGGCGGTCTGAAATTTGCCTACGCCGCCTTCAAGAACGCCACCAAAGACCATCCTCTCCCTGTAAAGGACGGCTTCACCCCCGAGCAACGCTTCTTCCTTGCCTATGCCAGTGTATGGGCACAAAACATCACCGAGGCAGAAATGCGTCGCCTCACCACCATCGACCCCCATTCCTTGGGCGAATGGCGCGTGAATGGTGCCCTGCCCCTCGTTGATGCCTGGTACGACGCATTTGGCATCACCGAGAAAGACCCCCTCTTTGTGCCTAAAGATAAGCGGGTGAAGATTTGGTAATTTTAGTGAACAATGAACAATTAATAATTAGCAATGAACAATTAGCAATTGCCATGCGGCTTGTCGGTCACTCTGTTCAAGCGCATCGCGCCAGCCTAATTGTTCATTGTTAATTATTAATTGTTCATTATTTTTCCTTTCGTTCTTTTTTTTGTTCTAAAAAGATGTTTTTTCTGTTCCTGACGAGAAAAAAAGGGGAATGGCAGATACAAGGTATTGAAATAAGTTGTAACTTTGGGACACTAATCGAAAACTTATAACAAACCTGTTAATAAAGATGATGCTTATGAAAAAATTATTCTTTCTACTCATGTTGTTGGCTGCCGGCATGAATGCCAAGGCACAACAGTTGGATGTGTCTGTCAAGACATACGGGGAAGGCGGTGCTGTTACTGTCATCAAACCCACCATAGCCAATCTCCTCACGCTGCTCTCGTTCAATGAGGCGCAGTTTGAACAAGTCATGAAAGACAACCACTATGAAGGTCGTAAAATGGGTGATGACTACATTGCCTATTGGAACGGAAGCAACGACAACTTTGCCTATGCCAAGTGTGTCAACGCATTCCTCTACAATCTGAAAGAGAAGGAAGTGCATTTCTCTGTCGGCACAGAAATGGTCTATCCTCAAGGCTCCATCGCCTCACTCTACCACGAATTGCGTCCTTACTACAAGGAGACCACCTATGAGAACCGTTCCCAGTTCGGCAGAGGTCCTGGTCAAAGAGGACCAGAAGGCAGAAGACCTGATGGTCGGGGACCACGTGGACGAGGATTTGGTGGTGGAAGCCGCACCGATGTCTATGAATTGTCCGACGACGGAGGCACCTACACCATCTCCATCGGAGCCTATCCACGATTCTTTTATATCGTAGTGGGTAAGGAGAAATGATTATTTAACAATGAACAATTAATAATTAACAATTGCCATGCGGCTTGTTGGTCATTTAGTTCTGGCGCATCGCGTCAGCCTAATTGTTAATTATTAATTGTTCATTGTTAATTATACCTTTTCTCACCCTTTCACCACATTCGTTCCCAGTGCAAACGCTTTTTCCATGTTGCCTGTGGTGCTGAAGATGTCAGCCTTGGCAGAGATATTGTCAAGGTAGTTGATGAGTTGTGCCTCAGGAATACAGGGCAGAACGGGACTGCCAAACTCCAATTGTCCGTGGTGAGCCAACACACAATGCACGATGAAATTTGTCTCGCGCTTGTCGATGCCGAGGTCACGTAGCAAGTTGTTCAGGTAATTGGCAGACATATAGATGTGTCCCAGCAAGAAACCGTTCTCCATCTTTTCACCCTCCGCATTATACTCGCAAATTTTTCCCCAGTCGTGGAAAAGGATGCCGATGATGACACGCTCCACCTTCAACTCGTTGGGGTAGGGATAGACAGGATAAACCCCTTCGAGCAGGTGAAGCATTTGCCATGTGTGATTCAACAATCCCCCGGGAAAGGCATGGTGTACGCTCGTGGCAGCAGGATATTTGCTGTATTGAGGAAAAAGAACCTCAGCTTGTTGCTCGATGAATCCTTTCAGCACTTCGTCCTTGCAGAACGACACCAACCTCTCGATGGTGGCATCCCACACTTCCTTCTTCACAGGGCGTGGCACCAGTTGATAGAGTGGATGCTGCTCCACAGGGAAATTGCCCACCACCATGTCCATGTTCGATGCCGACTTCTTGCCCTGATAGTCTCGGATGGTGATAAACGTGACCAGTTGTCCCACCTTGGGGCCAGCCGACTTCGGCACATCAAACACACAAATGTTCTCCACTCCCTCCAGATTGGCAATCTTCAAGTTCACGTATGGCGAGTTGTTACGTGCCACCGCATCCTGGCGGCTCAGCACAATGTATTCTTTGTTCATAACCCGAAAAATGTTTTATTGATTCCGAATGCAAAGATAGTGCAAACCGACCAAAAAACAAAATATATTTATTATTTTTAGACAATCCCAATGATCGTGTGACTATTCAGCGAAGCAGCCTAATGACCGTTTGGTTTTTAATTGCTATCGGGACCGATTGTACGTTGTGGCAGGTCGGTGTTCTGCGGATTAGGGTCGAACCAGTTTTTCGCACCCGACTGGTCAGCCATGTTCATTGTGCCAAGGTTTTCCGTGGGGTGGCAGATGATGCAACCTGCCAGGTAGAACTCGCGGTCGAACCCGAACAGCGGCGATGTGGGCTCGTTGTCGTAGAAACGGCACTCGTTGAACTGAACATTCGAAGCGCTGCTCTCGACGAGTGTGAACTCGCGGTTGTGGAAAAAGTCACACTTTTCAAACTTGGCAAATTCGACATTGTTGAGGGTCATGATGCCATAGGTGCAGTCATGGATGTTGGAACGGTACATCGAGAAGTCGCGGGTGTCGTTGAGTTCCAGACCGTAGGTGCCGCAGCCGTACAGGTCGCAGTTCTGGATGCTGATGCGCCAACCTCCCTGTACACCGATGACACCTCCCTGGCAGTAGCCGCCCATGGTGTGACCAATGGTCAAGTTGCGTATCTCAATCTGCTGGCAGTCCTTGAAGTTCAGGCAGAAAGCATAGCGTGGAGCCACGACGAGCGACGAGTGACCTTCGCCGCGAATGATCATCTGCTTGTGGTTGCAGATTGTCAACTGGCGACCATCGAAGACCGCCTCGCTGATGATGGCTTCTCTGTCTCCCACTTCTGTCGAACCCTCTGGACGCCACTGGCGGAAGAGGGTGCGGAACTGCGCGGGGTCATCGAGCAGCGGGGTCAGGTTAATCTCCGTATTCTTCGCCACCAGTATCATGGCGTTCGACTTCAGGGCATTGACAAATTGCTCGGCAGTCGCGACGCGGACATATTCCTCGCCGTCGAATGTGACGGGTATGCCGTAGGGTTCCGTCTCCTCCGGACCGCGTCCGTCATCAGCCAGTCCGCCAGGGAATGCACTCAGATCAAGGTCTGCCATCTGCTCCGTGTGGTCGAAAACGGGTCGCATGCCATCCCACTTGAAATGATGCATCAGTTGGTCGCGGCTGTCAAAGATGCGGAGTTCCTTACCTTCTCTGGGTAACGTGAAACTGTAATCGCCCCTTGCAGTTCTGTCCAGCCAGTCGCCAATGGCGTTGGGTTCTGGGGTCAGTCGGTGCTTCTGCGGGTCGTAGTCGTAGAAACAGATGATTTCCATTTCGGGATCTACAGGTTGACTGATGACAACAGCGAAGAGTCGATGACCGTTAGAGCGTCGCCACACGCAGGCTTGCATAGACTGGCGGTTACTGCCTTCAGTGTATGACTCCACATAGCCGTTCTTCGCATCCACCTCTACGGTGTAACCATCATTCTGGTCGAGCACTTTCTTTGCCACACCCAGTTGCATCACTTGGCAGACATCGCCCACGGCTGACGTAGGCCACGTCTGGTCGAAGCGTTCCAGCATGATGCCCAGTCCGGCTGTTGGAACATTGTTAATCACTTTCGACTTCCATCCCGTCTTAATTGTCTGGATGGACACGCCCTGCACCATCATTGGCACCATCAGGGCCATCAATATCAATACTTTTTTCATATATTGTTTTTAATAGTCACGGTTCATTAGGCGGTGGAACGCCTCGCTCAAGTCTGTTGCCAGTCGCATGGCGAACACCTCGTCGAGCATGGGGGACCCTTTGATGACACTGTGCGAACCGCCGCCATTCTCGCTCCAGAAGTAATAGCGTGTCTCGTTGTCGCCGCTCTTTTGGAAGAAGAAGTTCAGTCCTTCGTCGGAGCCGATGTAGAGGAACTCCTCGTAGAAGTCCTGCGCTGCGACGTTGTATCTGCGGGTGATGAGGAACGGTTCATGGTAGTACATGCCCGTCGTCTGGTCCTCCGTAAGACGAAAGTAGTACTGTAGCGTCTCCTTTTGTGGTCCGATGCCTGGCTCGATGTGGTTTGCCGTCATCTCCATGTGGCCCAGCAGCGGGTCTGTGCCTTTCTGTGCCTTGTCCGCGTCTGCCTTCGCTGTCGCATAAGCCTGGCGGATTTTTGCCACCTCGGCCTGCTGGTTCTGCCCCGCCGTGGTCAGGCAGAACAGAACCAGCATCGCGATGGTTAAAAGTGTTCTCATCTTATTGGTTTCGTTAAAATTTCGGCTGTAAAGTTACAAAAAATCTGGCAATTATTCATAAGAGAGTGTGAATTCAACGTGTTTTTCGGGGTCAACTGTTGCATTTTCTCCATAAAACCAAAATTATCGGAACAAATTGCCGATAATTGGCTACGCCGAACTAAAGGTTAACGATAATTTGTTCCGATAATTTTTTATGTTCATTTGGGGTATGCCTCAAATGAGTCGAACGGGTATTGATTATAGGACAAAATTATTTTGTCTTTGAAAGGTTTCTGTGAAAGTTGATGAAAAACTTATTTTCCATATTTTCTTTGTGGAGGGTCTAATTGTTTTTAATCATAGTTGATTGCAAAAAATGAGCATATTGGTGATTGATGCATAACTCTAAGATTTCTTTCATTTTGTTTGTTGTAAGTCATAAGCCGATTATAATTTGTGAAATGAAAGTTGGTCAATATTCTCCACCACATGCGCCACCTCAAAATCAAAGCCTTTCAGACCGTTGTCTTTAATGACATGGTAGAGTCGTGGAGAGCAGAAAAGCAGGTGTTGGGGATAAAACAAACTATTGGGAGACAAGGATTTTTTCACACCGTAAGTCTGCCTACTAAGAAGGAAATCATATTGAGAGAGGGCTTCCGATGCTTTCACGTATGCCTCAGAAAGGATATTTAGACCTAAATGGTCTCCTTTAGGGCATCCCTCAGCCCATCCCTCATCTGGATAAATATCATAAGGCTCTCCACCAAATTTAGTTTGTTCATCCACCTCAAGGTGCTCACCTTCCATCATCAACTGAAAACAGTCTTCAGAAAGTTTATTGTTCAAATAAACGGGGCCAAAGGTCA
Organism: Bacteroidaceae bacterium; assembly: GCA_017470525.1. Taxonomy (GTDB): domain Bacteria; phylum Bacteroidota; class Bacteroidia; order Bacteroidales; family Bacteroidaceae; genus Minthosoma. The sequence continues at coordinate 47,687 of JAFUYM010000031.1, read as the reverse complement.
TTCCTTTGATGTCATTTTTCTGCACCACTTCCACAAACCGTTTGGACACCACAATCTCATACGAAAGCGTTCTCGCCACATCTCTTTTGTTCAAGAATCGTCCCTTTTTCAATTTTAGAGGAGACACCTGCTTTCTTCCAGTGCCGCAAATCGGACAAGCGGACTGTTCATCATATTTCGTACCACATTCCTCACCTGCAGGTTCAAAACACTTGCGGACTTCCATCTTGAACAATTTTGCCTCAGCCATTTCTTTTGTTGTGTATATGCGCTTGAAGTTCCAACTATAATAAAACGTTTTTTTGTACGTCTCATACACATAATCACAGGTTTTCTTCACTTGTTCCCAAAGAGGTGTGCTTGTGTCAACTTTCACAACTTTGACAGAAGGGGGACCGAAAAGAGGGTCGCCAAGATTTACGCCTTCATCCTCATTGAAAAGTAAATGAGCATATTGGTAATTGATGCGTAACTCTAAAATTTCTTTCATTTTGTTTTTTATATCATTCTTTTGAGGTTTATTTCCCTTTTTTATATAATTTCCCCAATATTTCTGTTAAGACCGATGGAGATTCACGGGGAGGGAGTTCTTCCCCTGCAATGAGCCTCTTCAGGTTTTTGTGATACAGGCGAAAATCATGCAAATCCTTGATGTATCCAGGGGCATTAGGATTCATCTCGTAGTTGTGCTCACATTCCCTTAAAACCTCCTCCACAAAACGAAGGGCTTCTTGATGATTTCCATTGACATAATGGGCGATGGGCATATACCATTTTTTGTTTTTCTTGTAGTAGTATTCATTCTTGTTCCTCACCATATCTTGATATAAGGCATCTTTATCCTGATACCTCTCCAAGATGGGGAAAGCCCATGTTTCCACTTCTTGCTTGAAGGCATCAAGATTCTCTTCCAATGTCCTTGCACCCGTAAACTCAACACGCTCATTCCTATTAGGGTGAGTCGGGAATAAAATGGGACCATTCATAAAAGAATCAAAATCACGGGAACCTTCCGTCAATTGATAGAGCAAATTGTTCCAACTCCGATATATGAGACCTGTATGAATACTCAATTGATAATACTCTTTTATATAATAACTATATGCTCCATATATAATTGGACTGATTGTATCATTATCTATTCTTTTCAAGTAGATGTATCGCGGTGCATAATACTTAAAGCCAACAGAAGCCAGATACCCCTTGATCGCTTTCTCCATTTGTTGTTTGTAAGTCATAAGCCGATTAAAAAAAATTGTGAAATGAAAGTTAGTCAATATTCTCCACTACATGCGCCACCTCAAAATCAAAGCCTTTCAGACCGTTGTCTTTAATGACATGATAGAGTCGTGGAGAGCAGAAAAGTAAATGAGTTGGATTCAAATAGCCACTTTTCATGCCGCACGTTTGCTTGCTGATGAAAAAATCTGTCGTAAAGAGGGAGGCATTTTCTTTCACATAAACTTCTGACAAGATATTTAGTCCCAGATTATCTCCTTGGGGGCATTTGAACACCTCGGTTCCTTCCTTTTCCGAGAAATCGTAAGGATTGATGCCGAATTTTGTTTGCTCAGAGATTTCCAGAACTTCTCCTTTAGTCATTAGTTGATAGCAATCTTCGGCAAGATTCTTTCCCCAATAAACTGGACCAAATGTCATTCCTTTGACGCAATTCTCTTTCATTACTTCTACAAATCGTTTTGAAACTACAATTTCATTTCCAATCGTAGTAGCCACATCTCGTTTATTCAGGAAACGTCCCTTCTTTAATCTTAAAGGAGAAACCTGTTTACGACCTGAGCCGCAAATTTCACATGCACAATGTTCATCATACTCTGTTCCACACTCTTCCCCTGTAGGCTCAAAATACTTACGAACATCCATCTGAAACAAACGTGCATCAGTCAATTCCTTCGTAGTGTATTTCCTGATATATTTCCAACCAGCAAAGAATAAATTATTATATTTTTCCCGAACGCTTTTATTCACTTGACCAACTTTTTCAAAGATTGGAGAACCCGTGTCAATCTTCACGACTTTCACTGAAGGACCAAAGATATCGTCGCCAAGATTTACGCCCTCATCCTCTTTGAAAAGCAGATGAGCATATTTGTAATCAATGCGTAATTCTAAAAACTCTTTCATTTTGTTTGATGGAACAATTATCTCTACTTCTATTTTCAATGAGTTTCCAACGACATTGTTGAAAAATCATGCAAAATTAGAACAAAAGGAGTAAATAACCAAGAAAAGGAGGAAGAAAAAGTACATAAAAAGTACACATGATTTCTTGCAAGTAATTGTGTATCAATAGGAAAAGGGCTTTGTTCCTTGTGTTGATTTTTGTAGGTGCTCAAATGAGTTGAACAGGTGTTGATTATAGGACAAAATTATCTTTTTTTGAACGGAGAGGCGACAAGAAGTGAAGGGAGGCTTGATGGGAGTGGTTTTCTTGACAAAAGGTGTAATTGTTTTAATCATAATTGATTGCAAAAAAATGAGCACCCAGCGTGAAATGATAGGCGCTGGGTGCTCGTTATTTTATGCGCTGGGTGCGTGAAAAGATATGTGCTGAGTGTGCATATAGGAGAATATTGACATGGGGTTTATCTGCGTTTCTCCATCCAATGAAGGATGAAGGCGTAGTGGTAGGGTTGGCTGCCGTCGATGGTGTATTGGGGAAGGGTGCGCTGTCCCCAGGTATCGACACCGCCTACACCGTGGAGGTTGAGGTCGATGTTGAGGTTGACGAAGTTGCCACGTTGGAGTTCGTGGGGATGGGCAGCCTTCTCAAGGTCTTCCTCGCCATAGTCCCATGCACGGATGCAGAGGGGCTGGCAACCGTCGATACGGAGGATGTGCTTTCCGTTGTCGATGTCGAACCAGCGGACATCCGTGCGGCAACCGTTATCCTGCGGATGCACATACTCTGTCTCGAACTCGCTCAGTGGCATCTGGTAGCGACCGATGAAGGCACTGCGCTTGCGGTCGGGATAGTTCTCCCAAGGACCCCTGCCATAATACTCGATGCTGGTGTAGTCGGCTGGCAGTCGCAGGCGCATGCCGAACTTGGGAATGAGCGGAATGTCTGCCATGATGGGCATGTAGTTCATCTCCACCTGGATGTGTCCGTCGGAAGAGATGGCGTATGTGAGGAAGATGCCTGTACCCATAGAAGGCAGCGAGATATTATAGATGACTTTCAGCGTTGATTCGTCCTTCTCTGTACGGATGGAATTTATGATACGATTTTGGGCGGTATCCTTCCACACAGCCAATCGACGGGCAAAGCCGGCAGCCCTTTGGTTGTCGTTCTCTGGTTTCCAGAAGTAGGGTTCCAGTGGGGCTTGCAACATCTGCTCTCCACCTATCAACCATGAGGTGAGGGCACCAGTTCTGTCGAGGAAGACGGAGCCGTTTTGAGTGGTTATGAGGATGCCGTTGTCTGTCTTCGTCATCTCTGGCACTTTTCCGCTGAGAGAATGTTTGAGGAATTGATAAGGCTTTGTGATAAACTGTTCACGAGCCACTGCGAATCCCTTTTCTGCCCATGGAGTGGCGTTGCGAAGGCGAGCCGCAACGTTGTGGACGAGTTCTGGATAGGGTCCGCCGCCTACAATGGGGGTAGGGAAGGATGGGAGAATCAGGCTGTCGCCTTGCAGGGTCAGCGCCACTGATGCTCTCACTTTTCCGTCGGCAAGGAACTCATAGGTGTAGTCATATTCGTCGAGGCTGGTGAAGGAGTCGTGGTTGATAAGATGGATGGAGGTCTTGTTTTCGGATCGAATGAAGGTGATGGGCTGATAGACGTGCTGCACCTCGTAGTAGTGGGGATGGGGGGTACGGTCGGGGGCGAGGAGCCCGTTGATGCAGAAGTTGCGGTCGTTGGGCTTGTCGCCGAAGTCGCCTCCGTATGCCCAAAACTCGTCGGGCTGGAGGGAGAGGGAGGAATTGGCGGTGGGAAAGCGGAGGGGGCTGCCGTCGATGGGCTTGGCGATCCCTTGATCTACCCAGTCCCAGATGGCGGCTCCGCAGATGGAGGAGTCGGCGTAGATGACATCCCAATACTCTTGGAAGTTGCCCATAGAGTTGCCCATGGCATGGGCGTATTCGCGGGCGATGAGGGGTTTCTCGCTCTCTTTCTCTGCCTCGCGTTTCAGCACGTCGGGGGTGGGGTAGCCAAAATCGTGGAGGGCGGAATAGCGGGGGTGGCAGTCGTAGAAGGGCATACGGGTGGAGTCGAGGCGGACGACGGTGTCGTACATGGCTTGGATGTTGGGACCCACTCCGCCTTCGTTGCCGAGGCTCCAGAGGATGACGCAGGGATGGTTCTTGTCGCGCTGGACGAGCGAGACGGCTCGGTCGATGTGGGCGGCTTTCCAGTCGGGGTCTTCGCCCATCTCGTGGTTGGCATAGCCGTAGCCGTGGCTCTCCTGGTTGGCTTCGTCCATGACGTAGATGCCGTAGCGGTCGCAGAGTTCGTAGAGGTAGGGGCGGTCGGGGTAGTGGCTGGTGCGGAGGAAGTTGATGTTCGCCTGCTTCATCAGTCGGAGGTCGAGTTCGTAGGTGGCATCATCGACGTATCGCCCTGTGCGGGGATGGTGGTCGTGGCGGTTGACGCCTCGCAGTTTCACGTTTTTGCCGTTGATTTTGAAGACTTCGCCGACGCACTCCACGCGCTTCACGCCGAAGTGGTTGTCGAAGTGTTCGGTCTTCGTTCCTTTCTGGTCGTAGAGTTCCACGCTGTAGGGGAAGAGCCAGGGCTTTTCGGCTGACCACAGGTAGTGGGGATAGAACGTGTCGTCGTGGTAGGTGAGTTCCACGGTGATGGTGTCGCCAGCAGGAAGTTGGGGAATGCGTTGGAGGGTGACATTGTGGTGGTGGGGGTTGGTGTTGACGCCATGAAGTTCAGGGCAGCCGATGGGCATTTCCACCAACAGGTTCTTGGCGGTTTTCTTGCCTGTGTTGCATACGGATATCTTGGCATGGACGGTGGCTTGTGAGAAGTCGGCATTGGGGATGGCTTCCACTTTGTAGTCGGCGATGTGGACGAGGGGTCGCACCCACAACTGTACGCTGCGGAAGATGCCTGAGAGTCGCCACATGTCTTGGTCTTCCAGGTAGGAGCCGTCGCTCCAGCGATACACCTCGACGGCAAGGCGGTTCTTGCCTTTGCGCACAAAGGAGGTCACGTCGAACTCGGCGGGCGACATGGAGTTCTGACTGTAGCCCACTCGCTTGCCGTTGACCCACACGTACATGGCTGACTTCACGCCGCCAAAGTGGAGGATGAGGTGCTGGGCGAGCATCTCTTTCGTCACTTCCATCTCGGTCACATAGGAGCCGACGGGGTTGCGGTGGTCGTAGGCATACCAGTCCTTCGCTGGCTCGCCGGTCACACTGGGACGGTTGCGCTGGAAGGGGTAGGTGATGTTGGTGTAGATGGGCAGTCCGTAGTTCTGCATCTGCCAGTTGCCGGGCACGGTGATGAAGTCCCAGCCGCTTACGTCGTAGTCTTCCTGCTCGAAACCGACGGGACGCTGGTCGGGATTGGGCGACCAGTGGAAGCGCCATTTGCCGTCGAGAGACAGAATCTCTCGACACTCTTTCTCTTTGGAGGGGAGTTGGAGGGTGGCGTGGTAGGGCAGTTTGTTGATGCCGAGGATGGCGGGGTTTTCCCAATCGTGCACACTGCCTTGTGCCTGTGCAGTAAGGTTCAGCGTGAAGACTAAAGCAGTAAGGACTGTTTTCATTGTGATGTATTATTAGTTGTCGGTAAAATTCAGATAGTCTGCAAAACGGCAATCATGTATCTCGTAGAGAGGTCGGAACAGCATCGTCTTTCCGTCGGAGGTGCGTGATGTGCTGAACAGCAACTTCCCGTTTTGTTTTTTCATCCCCTTCAGTTTGTCAGGACTTCCCAAGAGTGAAGGAATCTCCATTTTCACTTGCCACGGCTCTTTCACTTCTCCGTAGAAATTGTCCCCTGTGTTGATGAGGTCTTGGGTCACGCCTTCCTTGCCGAGGTCAGCCGCAAGCACCACAGGACCATAGCATAGGGCTGCCGTGTGGGGAGCATCCGCCAAAGGCTCTGTATGGAGTGCCATCGGCAACGAGACAGACAATTCATCACCCTTCTGCCATTTTCTGCGAATACATGCAAAACCTTTCTCTTGAGTCCATGCCACCTTCTTTCCGTTCAGTTTCACGGCAAATCCTGCCTGACACCATGAAGGGATTCTTATCCGCACCTCGAAAGTGCTGTCCGCCTCATCGAAACAAAGGACAGTCCCTTCTTCACGGGGGAATCCTGTTGTCTGATGGCAGACGATGCCTTTCTGCTTCCATTCGAGTGTAGAAGGAAAGAACTGGTTGATGTAAAGTGTCTCGTCGGTATGGAAATAGATGCCAGCAGCATAGCGCAGATGGCTTTCCATGCCCGATGCGGAGCAGCAGTAGAAAACGCTTGCATTGGGAGGGAAGGTCTTGAATGCTCCAGGCTTCTGTGTATGGAAGTACATGAAGTTGGCTGTCTCAGGTTCGATGGTGCCCATGATGTCATTGATGATGGCTCGTTCCGTGTATTCAGGATATTGGGCATCGGGATGGGTCAGAAACAGTTCATCGCTCAGTTTAATCATGTTGTAGGTGCAGCAAGTTTCCCCCGCCTGTGCATCAAGTTCCTTCGATAGTTGGTCGCCGGGCAGATTCCAGTGTTCATGGAATCCTGTAGTGCCGTTGCAGTAGGTTCTGTGGCGTGTCACCATGTTCCAGAAGTTGGCAGATGCTTTGAGCATATACTTATTGCCCGTGATGTCATACTCTCTCTTGGCAGCGATGAATTGTGGAATGGTGGAGTTGGCGTGATGGTAGTTGTCGCTGACATGGATGTGCAGCGAGTCCGTTCCATGTGCCGCAGGTTGCAGTTTGCTGTGCTGTTGGAAGCGTTGGGCAGCGGTGAGGTGTTCCTTCTTCTTCGTTATCTGATAGAGATTCAGCATCGACTCTGCAAAACCGCCCACCTCCATGATGTCCAAGGCTTTCAGCCACTTGGTTTCATCCAGACGGGTAGTTCTCCTGTAGATGTAGTCGCCCAGCGAAACCGCCACTTTCAGCGCCTTGTCGTTGTTGTCCATACGGTAGGCGTCCAGTAGCCCCTGCATGATTTTGTGCAGGGTGTAGTAGGGTGCCCATCCTTGTCCAGTGTTGTCTGCCACGTCCAGCATTTGTTCTCGGAAGGCACTGAGATAGCCCTCGGAAGCGGGATGAAGTTGTGCCCGTCGTTGCTGACATTCGGACAGCACGTCAATGGTGTGGTTCAGTCTGCTGTGGGCTTCCTCCTTCAATGCCTCGGTGGAAGCCTGACCGCCCGCCATGAGACCGAGGGCAGAGAGCCAATGCCCCAAGGTGTGACCACGCAAGTCCGTGGCTTCCCATCCTTGGTAGGGTATGACATTGGGTAAGGCTTCCAACCCACATTCTTGCCTGAAATAGTACAAGAGTCTGTCGGCATTAAGCGACAGGATGTAGTGTTCGTCCCATTGCTGGCGTTCGAGCATCTCGCTTTGGGTCAGATGGACTTCGCTAGGAGAAAACCGATAGACAACAGGCTCTCCTCCATTGTAGATGCTTTCCTGTGCTTGAACTGCAAAGCTGATTGTCAAGAAGAGGATGGATAGGATTCCTTTCATATTGCTTTTAACGCTAAATTTTACTTCCTCAACTATTTCTCAGTCACTACTTCCACATCGCTATAGCCCATGCGTTCGCCCTGTGCCAGACGAAGCCCTTCCACTCGGATGACTTTGGCTCGGGTGGGCTGGCAGCGGAGGGTCTGCCAGATGGGGTTGTTGACAATGTTGGAGAACTCGCCTTCGCCCAGAGTCTCCCAATGGTTCCAGTCGGTGGTGGCTGCCACGCGGTAGTGGGTGATGATACCGTTCTTGGAGTCTTGTGGGGGCAGATAGCGGAAGGCGGTCACGGTCTCCTCTTGGGGAAGGTTGATGAACATCACCTTGTCGCCGCCGAAGAAGATGTAGTAGTCGGAGGCATGTTTCTCGCCGGCATTGGGGGTGTCTTGGTCGATGTGGGGTGCCTGGTAGATGCCCACTTTGGAGATGAGGGGACAGGCTTTGGCATCGAGGATGGTGAAGCGTACCTTGGTGGCGGTGAGGGTGGGGAAGCAGATGATGCGGCGGTGTCCGATGGTGGTGAGTCCGTCGCCGTTCTCTGCCAAGGCATCGGTCAGGGGTTGCCATTTGCCATCCACGTATACTTCGAGGGAGAACTTTTTCACACGCTGTCCTAGGGGGATGTACTCTTCGGCGAGGAAACGGTTGAAGGTGGTGGGTTGGGCAAATTCGAGGGTGAGCGTGGCATGGGTCACTCCGTCGTCGGTCGCCCAATAGGTATTAGTCTTTCCGTCCAGCACGTGCTTGGCTCCGTAGCGCTTGCTGCCGCCCCTCACATTGGAGGCGGTCACTTGGGTGTGGCGGGCAAGGTCGGTCTTGAACACTTCGTGAATCATCTTGTTGAAGGCGATGCCTCGCAGACTGTCGGTCGGGTGGATGCGTCCGTTGGGGGCAATGGGGAAGTTGAGCAGCAGGCAGGAGTTGCGACCCACTGACTGATAGTAGGTGTTCATCAGTCGGGAGAGACTCTTCACGTTCTCGTTTTCGGTGTCGTGATAGAACCATCCGGGGCGGATGCTGGTGTTGGTCTCAGCTGCCACCCACGAGTCGCCGTCTTCGAGCCCGTGTCGCAGCATTCCTCCGTGCACGTCACCTTCCTTGTTGAGGAGGCTCCAGTTGGTCTCGCCTACGCTGCCAGCCTCGTTGCCCACCCAGCGGAGGTCGCCACGGTCACCACCATCATTCCAGATGACGGCTTGGGGCTGCAATTCACGAATCATGCGGAAGGTTTCTGCCCACTGGTAGCAGGTCTTGCCGTCTATTTTGCGGGTCTCGTTGGCACCGCCATACCAGCCGTCGCCGCCATTGGCTCCGTCGAACCACACTTCGAAGATGTCGCCGTACTGGGTGAGCAGTTCCCTGAGTTGGTTGCGGAAATACTCCACGTATTCGGGTTTGCCGTATTCGGGATAGTTTCTGTCCCAAGGCGAGAGATAGACGGCGAACTTCAGCCCTTCCTTGCGGCAGGCGTCAGCCAGTTCGCGCACTACGTCGCCCTTGCCATTCTTCCACGGGGTGTTCTTTACCGAATATTCCGTGTAGGCAGATGGCCACATGCAGAACCCACAATGGTGCTTGGCGGTGAAGATGATGCCCTTCATGCCAGCCTGTTTGCACACTCTTGCCCACTGTCGGCAGTCGAGGTCGGAGGGATTGAACAGTTCCAGATTCTCATTGCCGAAGCCCCACTCCTGGTCGGTGTAGGTATTCATGGAATAGTGGATAAATGCATACATTTCCATGTCTTGCCACCGCAGTTGGTTCTCTGATGGCAGAGGACCGCAGGGGGCAGGGGGTAGGGTGGTTTGTGCTGTCGCCTGAAAGGTAGGCAGGAGAACAGCGGACAAAAGGCTGAGGATGAAGGTCTTGGTATTCATAAGTTGTTATTTTTTGATTTTGAGTACAGGCATGATGTTGTTGAGGTTCTTCTCAGGCAGTGTGACGATGAGGGCATCCTTGGTGCGCTCAAACTTCACTTTGCCATAGCCGAGGAGTTCGACGATCTTGATGGCGGCAGGGTAGAGGGATGAGCCATCGGCTAATGACTTGATGCGGATGGTGTGGTTCTCTGGCCATGCCAAGGCGGTGACATAGAGGTTCTTCTCCGTCTGTGTGAAGCGGATTTCGTCGCTGCCAGCCTTGGTGTATTGCCCGTCGTTGAAGCCCTGGGCATTGATTTTGATGTCGGCATTGGCGATGGGACCTTCGCCGAAGACTGTCCACGGACGGGTCTTGACGATGCTTTCGCTGTTCACTTTCATCCAGGCACCGAACTCCTTCATAATCGCCAGTTCTTTCTCGTCGGGAGTGCCGTCGGCTCGGAGTGGAACGGAGAGCAGCATGTTGCCGTTCTTGCTCACGATGTCCACCAGCAGTTTCGCCACGGTGGCAGCGCTCTTGTAGCCGTTGCGCTCATACACGCCGTTGTTGTAGTGCCAGTCGCCGATGCAGTTGCAGCACTGCCACGGACGGGGCATGATAGCATTGGGTGCACCGCGTTCGACGTCCCATACAAGGGCATCCTTCATGTCCTCTTCCAGAATCTTGCCGAACACCACCGCCTGATTCTTGCCCTTGTGGGTGGCGGCACTATGGTTGTACATGTGGGCAGCAATCTTCAAACCTGCATCGCTCAGGGGGTAGAAGGGCAGCACGGTCACATCGAAGTAGATGAGGTCGGGGTTGTAGCGGTTGATGGCATCGAGGGTACGGTTGTAGAAGTTGGTCACGAACTCCTGACTTGGAGGGCATGCCCCATTCTGCCATCCCCACTGGCTGTGGATGGTGCCGTTGTCCCATGTTTTGTCGGAAAGGTCGTGGTTCTGGGCATAGAGTTTCTGAGGGTCAAGTCCCTTCCACCATTTCTCGGTGCCGTCGGCATTCGGCTTATAGCCATCTTCCTTGGTCAGCCAGCCGTCGTACTTCACACCACGTTTTTCACCTTTCAGGTCGAAACGGCGACTGGGCTCATACCATGTCCAAGCATGGTCAGCATGGAAGGAGATGCCGAAGGGCAAGCCTGCTTTCTTGGCTGCCTTTGCCCATCCGTCGAGAATGTCTTTCTTGGGACCGATGTTCTGCGAGTTCCATTCCTGATACTTGGAATCCCAAAGGTCAAAGTTGTCGTGGTGGTTACCGAGGGCAAAGAAATACTGTGCGCCACATTCTTCCTTGTAGAACTTCACCAGTTCCTCTGGTGTCCAGTTCTCAGCCTTGAAGAGGGGGAGCACATCCTTGAAACCAAATTCGGAAGGGTGTCCGTAGTGCTCCTTGTGGTATTGGTATTGCCAGCCGCCCTCCAGATAGAGTCCGCGAGCCATCCAGTCGCCCGAACCTTCCACGCACTGGGGACCCCAATGTGCCCAGATGCCGAACTTCGCATCGCGGAACCACTCAGGCACCTCATACTGTCGCAGCGATTCCCAATCGGGCGTGAACTGTCCCGTTGCCATCGGCTCGTCGTTTTCCAATACAGGCACTTGATAGTTTTGTGCTGTCATCGTCCCTGTCGCTACCAGCATCAGGGTGGTCATGATTGTCTTTGATAAGTAGGTCATGGTCTTGTTTCTGCTTTTTTATTAGGTCAAAAATAGTTAGTCAGTCATTAGTCGCAAAACAAAAGTCAGATGAAAAGATTAGGAAAAAATAGTGTTTATTGGAAAAAAGAGTATTCATTCATACAAGTAAAACATCCTCTCCATCATTCGCCACTTCTCATCGCTTCGAGCATTTTCGCTGCAACCTTGCAGACGAGCCACGAATGCTTCCCACTCCGCTTGTCGGGGCAGGGTGGCAAGTTTGTCCATCGCCGCCTTCCAGTCGAAGTCTTCGGGAGCATCCACAATCATCACCAGACGGGTACCGAGGATGTAGATTTCCATCTCCAAGATGCCCACAGCCTTGATGCCTTCACGAATCTCTTTCCATTGAAACTCCCGAGAGTGCCATTTCTTGTATTCCTGAACCATCTCTGGGTCATCCTTCAGGTCCAGCGTCTGCACAAATCGCTTTGTCTTGCCCTCAAATTGTTTCTGTATGTATCCGTCCATATCTGTTTTTGTAATGTTATCAGAAGTTGACCAAAATGCGGAACACTTTGCCGGGATTCTCGCTCCACCAGTGCAGGGTGTCCAGTGCCTCGTCGGGGCGGATGACTCGCGTGATGAGGCTGTCAACGGGACAGGTGCCACGCTCCAGATAGCGGATGACGGCACGAAAGTCTTGAGGGGTGGCGTTGCGGGAACCTCGGATGTCGAGTTCCTTCTGCACGAAGAGTTTGGTCTGGAAGGTGACATCGCTTTTGGCATAGCCGATGCAGGCAACCCGTCCAGTAAAGGCGACTTCGTTCACTGCCATCTGGTAGGTGAAGGGATTGCCCACAGCCTCGATGACCACGTCGGGGCCATAGCCCGCTGTGATGTCCTGCAAACGCTGGTGAACATCTTCGGTCTTGGTGTTGAGCACGTAGGTGGCTCCCATCTGCTTGGCGAGTGCCAGTTTCTCGTCGTCGAGGTCGGCAGCAATCACTGTGGCTCCACGGGTGACAGCCCTTACGATGGCGCCCATACCCACCATGCCGCATCCGAGAACGAGCACGGTGTCGATGTCGGTCACTTCGGCACGGCTTACAGCGTGGAAGCCGACGCTCATTGGCTCAATCAAAGCACAGGTCCTCGGGGTCAAACCTCCTGCTGGAATGATTTTCTCCCATGGCAGCACGATGTACTCCTTCATGGCACCGTTGCGCTGAACGCCCAGTGTTTCATTGTGTTGACAGGCATTGACCCGTCCGTTGCGGCAGGAAGCACATTTGCCACAGTTGGTGTAGGGATTGACGGTTACGACCATGCCCACTTTCAGAGTGTCGGGCACATCGCTTCCCACGGCTTCAATCACGGCTCCTACTTCATGCCCGGGAATGACGGGGTTGAGAGCCATGGTGTTGCGCCCCATGAAGGTGTTGATGTCGGAGCCGCAGAATCCGACGTATTGCAAGCGGAGCAGCACTTCGTCTGCCTTTGGTGCCGCAGGTTTTTCTACTTCGATGATGTTCAACTCTTGCGAGTGTGTAATCTGAATTGCTTTCATTGCTGTGTATCTATTTTTATGTTCAGTTCGATTCCAATTCGCCCATCAACAGGGAAGAGGTGAAGAAAACGGTTGACCGTACCCGAGGGGTACACTGTGCCGTACCCGAGGGGTACGCCTTGGTGTACCCCTCGGGTACGATACATATAAAACTATATTCTTTTTAGTGCTCTATATCCATAAACGATAATCACCAAGAAGCACACCAGTGGGAGAACGAAAGAGACGTTCACCGCAGGGTGTCCAAGGATGACCTGTTGGTCAATCATCGTGCCTTGCAGGGGAGGCATCAGCGCACCGCCCACAATCGCCATGACCAAGAAGGCGGCTCCGAGGTGGGTGTCTTTCGTATCGACGTTCTCCAGTGCGATGCCGTAGATGGAAGGGAACATGATGGACATGAAGAGGCTGATGCAGACGAGGCTGTAGAGTCCTAACATGCCTTCGATGCAGATGGCACCCAGGGTGCAGATCGACGCTCCCACGCCAAACCACATCAGCAACTTGCGGGTGTTCACATATCGCATGATGTACGTGCCAATGAATCTTCCGCCCAGATTGAGCGACATGGCTACGATGTTGAACATCTGTGCTGTTGCCTTGTTGATGCCCAGGTGGTCGGCATACTGGATGATGAATGTCCACACCATGATTTGTGCTGCCACATAGCAAACCTGTGCGAAGACACCCTCACGGTAGATGGTGTTGTGCCACAGGTTTGACAGCGTTTCCTTCACCGTGTGGGTCTGTCCAGCCGCCTTCTGTTCCTCACTCTCCGTTTTCGGCATCTTGGTCAGGGCGATGACGATGAGCACACACACCACCACCAAGCCGATGGCTACGTAGGGGTTGCGAATCACGGCGAGGTCGTGCAGACGAATCTCCGCTTTCTCTGCTTCTGACAGTAGGGGGAAGATGATTTGTCCTGCTGTATCGCGCTTGTCGGAGAGCAGTTGGGGCAGCACGATGAACGATGCCACCGCCATACCGCTTAACGAACCGACTGGATTGAAAGCCTGTGCCAAGTTCAGTCGGCGGGTTGATGTTTCCTTGTCTCCTAACGAAAGGATGAAGGGGTTCGCTGTTGTCTCCAAGAAAGCCAAACCGAACGTGAGGATGTAGAGCGACACGCAGAAGAAACTGAACTCCTGCCATTCTGCCGCAGGGATGAACAGGAAGGCACCCACAGCATAGAGTGCCAAACCCAACAGAATGCCACTCTTGTAGGAGTAGCGTCGGATGAACAACGCCGCAGGAATCGCCATGGTGGCATAACCTCCGTAGAAGGCGAATTGCACCATCGATGCCTTGGCTGCCGACAGTTCCATCACTGTCTGGAAGGCTGCCACCATCGGGTTGGTGATGTCGTTGGCAAATCCCCACAAGGCAAACAGTGAGGTGATGAGAATAAACGTGAACAGGTACTTTTTCGATACCAAAGGTTTCTTCTTTTCCATATTTTAATCTTTCAGTTGTTTTCTTTCCGTTTGGTACGTCCTTCTATGCATAGATGGGTCCAAAGTTCTCACATGCCCTGTAGTCGGCACCCTCCTTGTCCATGCCGAACGCATTCCACGCCGCAGGACGGAAAATCTTCTCGTTCGCCACATTGTGCATGCACACAGGGATGCGCAGGATGGAGCACAGCGTGATGATGTCGGCTCCGATGTGTCCATAAGCAATGGCACCGTGGTTGGCTCCCCAGCAGTTCATCACCGAATAGACATCCTTGAAGGCATCCTTCCGTTCGTCCAGACGCGGCACAAACCACGTGGTCGGCCATGTCTTGTCCGTGCGCTTGTTGAGGATGTCGTGCATCTCGGGGTCGAGGTCAACCGACCATCCCTCAGCCAGTTGCAGCACGGGACCAAGACCCTTCACCCTGTTCACACGCAGCATCGTCATCGGCATGCCACCCTTCGTGAGGAAGTTGCTCGAATAGCCGCCGCCACGGAAGTAGCCACGGTCGGCTGGATACCACGTCGTGGCTTTCAGACAAACCTCCACATCCTCCTCCGTCATCTCCCAAGGGCACTTCATCACAGGTCTTCCCTCAGCATCCTTCATGGCACCTGTGGCATCCAGCGACGTGGCACCCGAGTTAATCAGGTGGATGAATCCTCCTGCCGCCATGCCTGTCGGCTCCTTGCCCGTCACACGCTTCACCGCCTCAGGACTCCAGTAGGTGCGGATGTCGCTGAACATCACGCCCTTGTTCGTCAGCAAGTGTCCGAACAGCATCGACACGCCGTTCAGCGAGTCATTCTCCGTTGCCAACACCTCAGCCTCGCGGATGCCGTTCCAGTCGAACGACGTACACATCAACGCCTCGGGAAAATCGAAGTTGGGCTTATAATCTGTCCACTGACGCTGCCCCTGCACACCTGCCAGCAACGCATTGTGTCCCAGAGCCTCCTCCTTCCATCCCAGTTCCTTCAGTCGAGGATTGCCGTGCATCAGGTCGCGGATAATCAGCATGTTCTTCACGGTGAACCGCCAGTCCTCATCCTTCTCCTCACGCGTCTTGCCCTTGCCGTTGTCGTCGTTGTAGTCATACCCCTCGTTCACCTTGCAGTGCTGCTCTGTCCAGGCAATCGCCTTCTCATACTCCTTGGGGTCGTAGATGCCCAGTTCCACCCGTCGCAGAATCTCCACCAAGTCGGCATATTCCGTGCGCATGCCCAGATAGTCTTGGAAAAAGTCGGCATCGACAATCGAACCCGCAATGCCCATGCAGGTGTTGCCCAGCGACAAGTACGACTTGCCTCGCATCGTTGCCACTGCCTGAGCCGCCTTTGCAAACCGCAGCAGTTTCTCCGCTACATCGGAAGGAATCGTGTTGTCATCCAAGTCCTGCACGTCGTGCCCATAGATGCCGAATGCGGGCAGACCTTTCTGTGCATGAGCCGCCAGCACCGCTGCCAGATACACCGCACCGGGGCGTTCCGTGCCGTTGAATCCCCACACCGCCTTCGGGTAATAGGGGTTCATGTCCATCGTCTCCGAACCATAGCACCAGCACGATGTCACCGTGATGGTGCTGCCCACTCCCTCCCGTTCAAACTTCTCCGCACAGGCTGCACTCTCAGCCACACGCCCAATTGTCGTGTCGGCAATCACGCACTCTACAGGTGAGCCGTCGCCATTCTTCAGGTGGGTTGTGATAAGGTTTGCCACAGCCTTTGCCAGTAGCATTGTCTTCTCTTCCAAACTCTCTCTCACACCGCCCTGTCTTCCGTCGATGGTGGGGCGAATACCGATTTTAGGATAAGTCTTCATGTTTGCATCAATAGGTTTTTAGTTATTCTGACATATTTTTTATATAAGGTAATTCTGGTAAGTTCTTGAAACCGTAGAAGGCTTTTGCATTCTCTCCGAGGAACATCTGCTTTTCTTTTTCTGTCAGTTCCTTCGACTTCGTGATGAAGTCATACGACATCTTATAGGTGATGGCGGTGATGGTGCGAGGATAGTCGCTGCCCCACATGAGTCTGTCCATGCCCACCCAGTCGGCGGCTTGCCTGATGCTGCGAACGGCAGAAGGGTAGGGATAGAACTCGCTATTGAAGAGCCATGTGATGCCACCTGACTCCACCATCACGTTCGCCCCTTCACGTGCCAGTTTCACTTGGCTCTCAAAGGCATTTGTGGTCACCATGCCGAAATGTCCGATGGCGACTTTTAGTCGTGGGCACTCTTGAATCACCTCCTTCATTTCGTCGATTTGTTTAGCCTCTTCGCCGAGACACATGGAGAGTACCATGCCCTTCTCTTCCATATATTTAAATATAGGTATAAGTCCCAAGAGCGATTCCCTCATGCGGTGTCCAGGGAAAGCGATGCCTTTCAGTCCTGATGCATGCACAGCCTTCACCTCTTCCAAGTTCCATGCCATGCCCATGCAGAAGAACCTGTTAGGGTACTGACGTTGTACCGTAGTCAAGTACTCGTTTTGGTCGCCGTCGATGAGTTCCTGCACCACCACGGCTGCGCCCACTTGTGCATAGTTCATGTTTGACAGGAACACTTCAGCAGAGTTCACGCCATCCACCATGAACGGCGGCACCATTTGTACTTCTTCGTCCATGAAGATGCTCCTGCCATTTTTCAGCGACAGGATTCTTTTTCCGTCCACCCATGTGTCCTGTTTCAGCCATAGGTGGGAATGTGCATCGATGATTGTCAACATGTCATATTTTTTTTGAACAACGAATGAAACTAATTTTACGAATTTTGAATGGCAATGTCGCAAGCGACAGCGAATGGAAACGAATGTCTGGTGTACATCCCTATTCGTTTTTATTAGTCGCCGCTTGTGGCGTTGACTACGCCAAACTGAAGGTTCTTCTGTCCTATTCGAGGCATTAGAAAATTCGTTGTTTTTTAAGAATTAGCCCAACTGACTCGTTTTTGTTCTCCGATGATGTCCTGCACTTCCTTCACCAGTTCCCAGTCAGGTTCCTCGTTTGCCCATTCGATGTTGCGTCTCACGTTGGCAGGATTGGCAGACGAGAACAATGTGCCAGCGATGCGTGGGTTGCTCACCGAGTATTGGATGGCAAGGCGTTCAATCGCATAGCCCTTGTCAGCACAATGTTTGGCAGCCTTGGCACAAGCCTCTATCAACGGTTTCGGTGCGGGATGCCAGTCGGGCACACCCCTTACGCTCAGCAATCCCATACTCAATGGTGATGCGTTAATTACACCGACACCATTGGCCTCGAAAAAGTCCAGAAAATCCGTTAACTTATCGTCGTTCAGGCAGTAGTGACAGAAGTTGAGCACACTTTCCACCGTACCTTCCTCTGAGTGTTCAATTACCCATTTCAGGTTCTCCAATTGCAAATCCGTGATGCCCACATGACCCACCACACCTTTCTTCTTCAACTCCACTAGTGCTGGCAATGTCTCGTCCACAACCTTCTGTAATCCACCCTCCATTGCAGCCTGAAACTCAATGTCATGCACATTGATAAGGTCGATGTGGTCAATGCCCAGACGCTCCATGCTCTCATAGACACTCTCCGTGGCACGTTTGCCCGAGTAATCCCATGTGTTCACGCCATCTTTGCCATAGCGTCCTACCTTGGTGCTCAGGAAATACTTATCTCGTGGGATGCGGCGGAGAGCCTTACCCAGTACTGTTTCTGCCTTATAATGTCCATAATATGGACTCACGTCAATGAAGTTGATACCGCCTTCGATAGCAGTTTCCACTGCCTCGATACTTTCAGCCTCTTTTGTCTCATGAAAAACGCTTCCGAGTGACGAGGCTCCGAAGCAAAGATGGGAAATTTTCATTCCCGTCCTACCAAGTTCTGTGTATCTCATAAAGGTCTTGTGTTAAGTTTTTTCGCTGCAAAGTTACGCTCATTTCACTTGACACAATCGGATAATAAAACAAAAAGATAGGACAAAAATGACACCTGTGATTATCAATTAAACATCATCCGATACTCCATCGGTGTCCTTCCTGTTATTTTCTTGAACAGGCGGATGAAGTAGGAATGGTCGTTGAAGCCCAAAGCCCATGCCACTTCCTGCACTGCCATGTCTTCTGTGAGTAGGAGCAGTTGCGCTTTCTCCACTTTTTTGCGGTTGATGTACTGCAATGGTGGCATATCCAGTTCCTTTTTGAACAGGCGGATGAGATAGGGCTTTGTGATACATGCCTCTTCAGCCAGAGCATCGATGTTGATGTCGCCATCAATGCTACGGTGGATGTGCTCAAGCACTTTCATCATCCGCTCATCTTGAGTCCACATCTTAGGAGTTGCCCGTTCCATGAATCGCGAGAACAGCATCAATATTGCCCCACGCAACTGCATCTTCTCATGTAGTGGCATTTCGTTGTAGCGTCGCACATAGTCTGTGAATTTCGTCGTGTTGTCATACGACCTCGGATTACTCTCTGGCAAAATGGTATCAGGATGTCGTTTGCACATCCCCTCCATCAGCCATGCATCACCTTCTTGTGCTATCACCTCTGTTGGCAGGTCATACAGTTCCATCACGTCCGTCTCCTTCTTGAATCCCTCATAAATATGCAAGTAATAGTGACAAAACACGCCCTTGCATTCATACGAGTGGGTGGTGTAGGCTGGGATGATGTACAGATGTCCCTCTGTCAGGGAAATCACCTTCGAAGGGAGATGCAGTCTTGCCTCTCCCTCCGTCACACAATATATTCTCGTGAACGGTGAGTTCACGTCCTGCCAGTTCCAGTCACCGTCCTGTCGGGCAAACCCTACATTCAGCATCTGCAAGTTTAGGCTCTCAATTGGCATTTGCATAGCGTCTTGTTTTTTCGATTCTATCAATTCGGGGTACAAAGATAAGGGAAAATCTTTTTCCTTCCAAACCTTATGTCAATTTTATCCTATTTACTTGCTCTTTTGCTATATGAAGAGAAGAGAATTTGCTGAAAGGGCTTTCTGTGGCGGTATGACTACCAACCTCTGCCACCACCGCTACTGCTGTTGGAATATTGGCTGAGTTCGGCAGAACTGCCACCGCTAACCTCGGTGAGGGCACCCATGCCATTCCAGATGGTCGCGCCGTTGACGGTGACTCCAGAAGAGAGAGTCGTCGTGCCGTTGGTGGTGACTACGAGTGAGGAACCACCGCTGCTGGGGGTCTTGAAGGCAAGGGCGAGAGTACCGTTAGAGTAAAGTCCATACCAGGTGTTGGCTGTCCATGATTGGGAACCGCTGTTGCCGCCAGGACCGAAACCGCCACCTCCCCAGCCGCCACGTCCACCAGTGTTACCGCCTGTACTGGTGCTGCTGCCGAGTTGATAGCAGGTCTGTGAGAGGGTGCTGCCCGATTCGAGTCCACCGATGGCAACGACAGTGCCGCCTGTGATAGTGAGTTTGTAGCCGCCTTCTGTGTTGGCATCGATGCCCACTTCGGGTGAGGTGGTGCCGATGGCATAGACAATGCCGCCCGAGATGTTGAAGTTGCCGTTGGCATCGAGTCCGTCGTTGCCTGTGGAATAGCCGCACACGGTGCCGCCTGTAATGTTAAAGGTGCTGCCAGAGTTGATAGCATCGTCCTTACTCTGTGCATAGATGGTGCCGCCGCTGATGTCGATGGTACTCTTGGATTCGATGGCTTCGTGGGCAGAGGCTGTGGCTGTGGTGGTGCCGCCTGTGATAACGATGCCGCCTGTGTAGGAGTAGGTGGCATTGCGTCCGCTGCTGGTGGCAGTCTTGGTGCCTGCCTTGATGGCTTTGGCGGATGCGCTGTAGGAGCCTGAACTGTAGTTGGAACCTGACGAGGTGGCGCTGATGACAGTGTCGTCGCCCAAGATGGTGAGGGTGCCGTCTGCCTTGATGCACTTTCCACCTGTGCCTGTGCTCTTGAGGGTGAGGGTACCGCCTGTGATGGTCATGTCCTTGTCAGCCTTGAGTCCTGCCGCTCCTTTGGCATCGGTGGTGGTCGTGCCGTCGCTGTCGGTTTCTGTCTCCACAACTCCGTTGCCCGATGTGGTCACGTTGATGGTGCCGCCACTGATGGTCATGCTGCCTGCTGCCTTCACGCCTTTGGCTGCGGTGGCTGTGATGGTGGCAGTGAGGGTGCCGTCGAGGATATAGAGGTTGCCTGAGTTCTCTCCGTCGTGGTCGGTGGTCTCTGTAGTGGTATCGGCATCTTCGTCAATATCGGCTTGGATGCCGTCGTCGCCAATGCCGCTGAGGGCGAGGGTGCCGCTCTCCATGAGGAAGTATTCATTGCAGTTGAAGCCGTCAGACACGGAACTCTTGACGTTGATGGTGCAGTTCTTCATGGAGATGTATTCACCAGCCTTGATGGCATGCTTGTATTTGCCATAGACATTGAGGGTGCCTTTGCCCTTGAACTCGGCATGTCCCTTCACGTAGAGGGCTGCTTTTTGAGCGAGGTCGTCGGAGGGGCTGGCACAGTCGGTGAGGGTGTTCTCGGTGTCTTTCTTCACGGAGATGTTGATGCGTTTGCCGTCCTGAATGTGGAGTGCTGCTCCTGAATAGACGGGGGTGGCATTGGTGAGGGTCACTCCGTTGAGGTCGATGGTGGCTTTGTAGGAGCCTTTCATGTAGAACTCACCGTCGGAAGAAGAACCTGAGAGGGAGTAGGTGATTTCGTCGTCATCAATGTCGGCAGTGTTGGTCTGCTGGATGCTGACATGTGCGCCGCTGAGGGTGGGGGTGACGTAGGGTGCCACGTTGCCTGCCACGGTCACTTGGGCACTGGTGCCGCTATAGGCAATGGCGACGGTGTTGTTCTCCACAGCGTTCTGTGCGGCGGTGGCATCGTCTTCCACATAGATTTTGGTGATGTCGGCTATGGCGAAGGTCTTGCCCCCGATGGTGAGCGAGGTGCCGCCGGTGTAGGTCATGTCGCCCAGATTGGCTGCTGGAAACTGGTAGGTGACGTTGCCTGTGACCACATTGAGGGTCTGTGCCTGTGCTGCTGCTACGGTGAGCAGGAGGGCTGTGAGAATGGTGCCAAACTTCTTCATGGTTATTTCACGGCGATTTTAAGGGTTCGACTTGCGCTTTTCAATACATAAATACCTGGGCTTAATGTACGTTTTGCTTGTTCCATCGTTTCGTATTTGCCCAAAGAGATGCCAGCAAGGGTGAACACCTCCACTGGGCTGTTTTCTGCCTCCTGCTGTCCGTTGTCTTGTACCTCCTCAATGCCGCTGGCATCGTCAGTCGTAGAGAAAAACATCTTGCTGAGGTCGGTCAGCGTGAAGGTCTTGCTACCGTCGGCATTGGTGGCAAGAAGTTTGCCGTCAGAGAAGGTGATAGTGAGTTCGGATGCCGTTACAGCCGTGGTGGTGCCGTCGGTTGTCTGGAACATCAAGTAGGGATAGTCGTCTGCCCATGTTTGGGTATATCCCATGACGGCAATGGCTGCCATTAAAATCGTCCGTTTCATAATAGATGTCAATTAGTTAGATAACAATGTTTGTGGTAAATCAATGTCTGATGAATGATTTGCAAAGATAAACGTTTTTCATTTCTTTTTCGTACACTGAGAAAGATAAAAAATGTTATCATTTGCGATTTTCTTACAAATAGGTGATTTTTGTGACATAAAATACGAATGTTTTTATGGCTTCAGAAGTCCGGAAATGAAGAATACCGCAACATCCTGTTGTGGGGTGTTGCGGCATCCTTGTTGATGGTGAAAGACTTAGAGGCTGTCGCCGAAATCTTCACGGAATTTGCTGGCGAGGTCTTCCTGCCAATGTCCGATTTCTTTCATGCGACCGAAGAAGAAACGGAGCACTTTGGGTTCGAGGGTCCACTTGAGTCCGCCGATGAGTTGGCGGTTGTCCCATACCCACTTGACACGGTCGGCACAGTACTTGATTTGGCTGAGGGTGAACACGCGACGTGGCACGGCGAGTCGCTGGAGTTCCAGTTCGGCATAGCGTTCGGTGCCGTCAGGTTCGCGCTGTTCGGACACGGTGCCTCGTTCCATGCCTCGGATGCCACCGGCTATGTAGAGGGCGGCACCGACGGCTGCGGCTGGGTATTGGTTGTGCGGCATGTCGGGCACAAATTCGGAGCAGTTGAGGTGGGCACCGAGTCCACCTGCTGGCTTGATGACGGGCACTCCGTAGTCGTCCAGTTCCTTCACCAAGTAGGCAATGAATTCGGGACCTTGGTTGATGTATTCCATGTCAAGCGACTCATAGAGTCCCTGTGCCATGGCTTCCATGGAGCGGACTTCCATGCCGCCGTAGGTGAGGAAGCCTTCGTAGAGGGGAACGAACTCCATCATCTCATTGGTGTATTTGGGGTCGATGCTGGTAATGATGCCACCACGGGAGAAGCCGAGTTTACGGGCAGAGAAGTAGACGATGTCGCACTTGGCTGCGAGTAGTCGGTAAATCTCACGTGGCTCCATGTACTTGCACTGTGCCTCGCGGGTCTTCATGAAATAGACATTATCTTGCAGGAGGGAGGCGTCGAGCACGGACCTCACACCATACTGGTGGCAGATATCGGTGACGGCGAGCATGTTTTCGAGGCTGACGGGCTGACCACCAATGAGGTTCGTTCCTGCCTCAATGCGGACGAAGGCAATTTTCTCGGGACCGTACTTCTCGATGGTGGCACGGAGTTCGTCGAGGTCGAAGTCACCCTTGAAGGGGTCGTCGCTTTGGGGAATGAGTCCTTTCTTGTTGACCACTTCGATGACTTCACCGCCCAGACGGGTGATGTGTGCCTTGGTAGTGGTGAAGTGGAAGTTCATGATAGTCACCATGCCAGGCTTGACATAGGCTTCGGCAAGGATGTTCTCACAGGCGCGTCCTTGGTGGGCTGGAAGCACGTTGTCGGTGCCGAACACTTCCTTGACGGCAGCCTTCACACGGTTGAAGGTCTCAGAACCAGCATAAGAGTCGTCGGCGGTCATCATGGCTGCGGTTTGTAGGTCGGTCATGCCGTTCACACCTGAATCGGTGAGCATGTCCATGTAGATGTCCTTGTTCTGCAACAGGAATGTGTTGTTGCCTGCTTGCTGGATGGCACGCAGACGTTCCTCGACGGGGAGGAGATGAAGTTTTTGTACTACGCGAACCTTGTGCATCTCGAGGGGCACTTGGTTCTCTGAACAATAGAATTTTACTGCCATAGTTTTTTGTCGTTGTTTATTGTTTCTGTTGTGGCTATAAAGTTAAATAAGTTGGTTATTTTTGTGCAAATGTAATGGCTTTTGTACACGAATGAACGAACTTTCTTACTGAAAAACCTACCACTTTTACTTTTTGTGATACGAAAGACCATTTTTTGCGACCATTTTTACCTCTTTTTGAAGAAAAAGACCTAAATTTGTGGCTGATGATATATAAGATACAGCATGAAGAGAGTTCATGACATAGATGAATATAATGCCTATTTTCACCAGCAGACACTGCATCCGATGGTGAGTGTGGGTGACTTGTCACGTGCAGACCTGTCGCTCTTCGAACCGACGGATTTCGGCATGTACTGTGTGGTGCTGATGGATGCTGACTTTGGCGAACTGACGAAGGGTGGCAAGGGCATCCATTATGGAGCAGGCACGGTATTCACGTTGATGCCTGGACAGGTGGTGGCGATGAATCTCGACCCGAATGTGAAGCCCAAAGGATGGATGTTGGTATTTCGTTCAGAACTGCTTATCAAGACGGGGTTGGGGCGTGATTTCTATATGTTCAACTTCTTCAGTTATGATGTGTTGGAAGCCCTTGTACTTTCAGCCACAGAGCGGAGCATCCTCTTGAATTGTTTTGCCAACATTTTTGCCGAACTACATACGCCTGACGACCATCTAACAGGGCACATGCTCCGTCTGGGTATCGGGCATTTGCTCAGTTATTGCAAACGGTTTTATGAACGGCAGTTTGACACCCAGCACAAGGCAAACAACGACATCTTGTCGCGTCTGAGCACCATGTTGGACAATTACCTCTCTAGCGGATTGCCCGAACAGAAAGGACAGCCGACGGTGGCATGGTGTGCAGAACAGTTCCATTGGTCACCCAACTATTTCGGGGATGTGGTGAAACGGGAATTGCACATCACGGCACAGGAGTATGTGCAGCAGAAAATCATTGATGCGGCACGAACCATGTTGCTGGGCACCAGCATGTCGGTCACAGAGGTTGCTCAGCAGTTAGGCTTCACCTACCCGAATCACTTCACCCGTTTGTTTCGCAGGAAGATGGGGGTGTCACCGACAGAGTATAAGAAACGATTGAAAAATGAAAAACAAGGATAGCAGTATGAAAAAGTGGTGTATAATAAATATATGTGTATGGGCGATGGTGTCGCTGCATGCACAGAAGGTGGAAACCTTTCGAGTGACTGACCGTGAGCAGCAGAGCATCGATGGCTTTGGTGCCAGCGATGCCTGGAGCATGTGGCAAATTGGGGAGTGGGAAGACTCGTTGCAGACGAAGGTGGCAGATTGGCTCTTTTCATCTGACGCGTTCAGCGATGGCTCTCCGAAAGGCATCGGACTGAGCATCTGGCGCTTCAATGCTGGGGCTGGCAGTGCTACACAGGGCGATTCGGCTCAAATCAATCGTGACACCCGAACGGAATATTTTGAGAAGCAGACAGGACAGCGGCGTTTCCTGAAACTGGCGAAGGAACGGGGAGTGCCTACATTTTTGGCATTCTATAATTCACCTCCAGTGCAATTGACCCAGAATGGGCTTGCCACTAATACAGGACGTGGAGGCACGTTCAATCTGCGTGAAGATGCTTATGACGATTTTGCTGCCTACATTGCCGACATGCTCGAACAGGCAGAACGAGAGGATGGCATACACTTCGATTATGTCTGCCCTGTGAATGAACCTGACGGACACTGGAACTGGTTGGGACCTAAGCAAGAAGGCACTCCTGCCACTAATCGTGAGGTGGCACACATCGCCAGGGAGATGAGCCAGGAGTTCCAACGGCGTGGCATCACGACCAACATCCTCATCAACGAGTCGAGCGATTTCCGTTGTATGTTTGCCACTCATGAAACCGATTGGCAACGTGGCTACGAAATCCAATGCTTTTGGAATCCTGATTCGGTGGACACGTATGTGGGCAACCTGCCCAATATCGCTAAGGTGA
The DNA here is from genome assembly GCA_017470525.1 of Bacteroidaceae bacterium. Lineage (GTDB taxonomy): Bacteria > Bacteroidota > Bacteroidia > Bacteroidales > Bacteroidaceae > Minthosoma. The sequence goes on along the minus strand of JAFUYM010000031.1, from coordinate 22,300 downwards.
TGGCAGGACATTCGTATTGGACGAACACCCCCGTTCTCAAACCGGGCGACCGATACTATGAGACGAAGGGGCTGTATGGTTATAGAAAAGTATTGGCAGAGGCATTCAAAAAGGTGGATGCCGAGTTTTGGATGACGGAACTTTGTATCATGTCCAACGATGAAGAAATTCACGGTGGAGGTGGTTTCGACTTTTCGATGGAAGAGGCGCTCTATGTGGCGCGTGTGATGCACTACGACCTGACCGTTGCCAATGCCCGTTCGTGGCAGTGGTGGAGAGCGGCTGGTGGCAATTATAAGGACGGCTTGATTCGTATGTATAACAGAGGGGAACGCACTGGAGGAAGAAGAGGGCAAGGGCGTGGCATGGTGCAAGCAAATCAGGTGCGCGATTCGAAACTGATGTGGACACTTGGCAATTTCTCCCGTTTCGTCCGTCCAGGTGCTGTGCGTCTCGACATGGAGGGAAAGATGGAGGTGGATGGTTTGATGCTTTCTGCCTATCGCAACGCGGATGGCTCAGTGGCAGTCGTGGCTATCAACTATGCGAAGACTGACAAGACCGTAAACCTGAACGTGAAAGGAAAGCAGACGGCGGTGGCATACAGAACATCCGATGTGGAAGGGGAGAATCTGAAGAACGTGGGTGTTGTGAAACTGAAGAAAACGCTGCTCCCAGCACGTTCGGTCACAACATTGATGATAACCAAATGAAAAACTCAGTCATTATTGTATCGGGAGGCATGGACTCGATTACCATGCTCTACGAATATCAGGAAACCATTGCCCTCGGCATTTCCTTCGATTATGGTAGCAACCACAATGCAAAAGAGATTCCTTTGGCAGAGATGCATTGTGAGCGGTGGTTGCTGGTATCGTGGATACAACGGAATACGAAAAATAAGAATATGAAACGTTTTTTTATATCATTCATTGCCATGTGTCTGTGCATCGTGGCATCGGCACAAGTGAAGGTGGAGGTGTCGGAGACGGTGGAATTGATGGCAATTCTGTCTCGGACGGCAGGTTATCGGGAGTATAGCATGGATTTGGGTGGGAAGTACACGGAAGAGACGGAGGTGTGGTTTGGAAAGTATAAGAAGCACCCGACGGTGGTGTATTGGCAGGGAATGAAGCCCAAGTATGGCATTGGCTATGATGCGGTGATGAGCATGGCTGTGCATCTGGCTGTAGATGGAAAGACGGTGAAGAGGATAGGGGAGAAGAGCGATTTGGAAAAGCGTTGGGCAGAGGTGGATGTGGATGCTTTTATGGAGAAACTCAATCAGTTCTATCGTGATACGAAATTCCATGAGTTTTTTGTGCAGCATAAGGCGTTTTATACGGAAGGACTGAAGGCGTATAACGAGCGTGTGATGCCGTATTTCCATCAAGATTGGTATGCCAAGTTTTATGGTACGGAACCGACTGAACGGTTTGGTGTGATTATCGGCTTTACGAATGGTGGCGGCAATTATGGCTCGAGCAGGCAATTGGTAGGTCAGCCCAAAGAGGTTTTTGCCATTTGTGGCTATGCGGTGAATGCCGAAACGGGTGGCGTGTTTGAGGATGGCATGAGTTATGCATCGACTCTTATTCACGAGTTCAACCATTCGTTTGTCAATCCGTTGATGGATGATGCGGAGAACCAGCGTTTGCTCTTGACGACAGGAAAATTCCTTTATACGCTTTCTCGTAGGGCAATGATGGCACAGGCATACAGCAACGAGACGACGGTGCTGAACGAGAGCGTGGTTCGTGCTGCAGTTATCCTCTACATGCAGGAGAATGGTTTTGATGCGAAAGCGGTGGGGAATGAATTGAGCGACCAGATTTCTTGTGGCTTCAACTGGATGCCCGAATTGCTGACGGTTCTTCGCTATTACACGAAGAATCGCGATACGTACAAAACCTTGAAAGACTACTATCCTGAAGTCGCCAAGTGTCTGAACGAATATGTCACCAAAGAGCGGCAACGAATCATGCAAAGTTTGTAAAAAAGCGTTCTTAGGTGTGTTTTTGAAAGTTTTTTGATGAAAATGGTTGTAGTTTGGAAAGAAAGTGGTATCTTTGCAACCGATTTTGTAAAATATGGCAACATTTGGTAACACATCGCTACTCAACCTTTTGGGACTTCGACTTACTGAGTCGGAGGTGAGAAAGGTGTGTGCGTGTTATCGGGCATAGCAGTACAGATATAGTGTTTAACCTTTCTCACAACCGTGGGAAAGGTTTTACTTTTATATAGGTGGCTGTGTCTATGGTTGTGGGATTTATAAATTAACAAATATATGGCAGACAGATTGTTTATTTTCGACACGACGCTCCGTGACGGCGAGCAGGTGCCAGGATGTCAACTCAACACGGTTGAGAAGATTCAGGTGGCAAGGCAGTTGGAGGCATTGGGCGTGGATGTCATCGAGGCTGGATTCCCCATCTCCAGCCCTGGCGATTTCAACAGCGTGGTTGAAATCTCGAAGGCGGTCACATGGCCGACCATCTGTGCGTTGACTCGTGCAGTGCAGAAGGACATTGACGTGGCAGCCGACGCGTTGCAGTATGCGAAGCGGAAGCGTATCCACACGGGTATCGGCACGAGTCCTTCACACATCAAGTACAAGTTCAACTCCACTCCAGAGGAAATCATCGAACGTGCTGTGGCTGCGGTGAAGTATGCCAAGAAGTACGTGGAGGATGTGGAGTTTTATGCGGAGGATGCAGGTCGCACGGACAACGAGTACTTGGCTCGTGTGATTGATGCCGTGACCAAGGCGGGTGCGACGGTTTGTAACATCCCCGACACGACGGGATTCCGTGTGCCGAACGAGTATCATGAGAAAATCAAGTACCTCTACGAGCATGTGGATGCTTTTGCCGCTGGCAAGTCCATCCTCTCGACCCACTGCCACAACGACCTCGGCATGGCGACGGCAAACACGGTGGCTGGTGTCTTGGCAGGTGCCCGTCAGGTGGAGGTGACCATCAATGGTATTGGCGAACGTGCCGGTAATACCTCTCTGGAAGAGGTGGCGATGATTTTCAAGACTCACCCAGACCTCGGCATCGAGACGAACATCAACACAACGAAGATTTATCCGACCAGCCGCATGGTGTCGTCGCTGATGAATATGCCTGTGCAGCCCAACAAGGCGATTGTGGGCAAGAACGCATTTGCACACTCCAGCGGCATCCATCAGGACGGTGTGCTGAAGAACGCATCGACCTACGAAATCATGGACCCCAAGGAAGTGGGCATTGATGACAACGCTATCGTGCTGACGGCTCGTTCGGGTCGTGCTGCTCTGAAGCATCGTTTGCACGTGAACGGCGTGGAGGTGGATGGCGAAAAACTTGACAAACTCTATGAGGAGTTCCTCAAACTGGCTGATAAGAAGAAGGAGGTGACGGATGATGACATCCTCGTGTTGGCTGGTGCCGACCGTTCGGAGACGCACAATGTGAAACTCGACTACCTGCAAGTGACAACGGGCATGGGCGTGAAGAGCGTGGCTTCTATCGGTCTTGCCATCGCCAACGAGCACTTCGAGGCTGCCGCATCGGGCAATGGTCCTGTGGATGCTGCCATCAAGGCACTCAAGCAGATTATCAAGCGTCAGATGACCCTCAAGGAGTTCACCATCCAAGCCATCTCGAAGGGCTCCGACGACATGGGTAAGGTGCACATGCAGGTGGAGTACAACAACCACCTCTACTATGGCTTCGGTGCCAACACCGACATCGTCACCGCCTCCGTTGAGGCTTACATTGATTGTATCAATAAATTCCGCGATTAAACAATGGGAAAGACATTATTTGACAAGATATGGGATGCCCACGTGGTTCAGAACGTGGAGGATGGTCCCACACAGTTGTATATCGACCGCTTGTATGCCCATGAGGTGACAAGTCCACAGGCATTTGATACGCTGAGAGACAAGAACATCAAGGTGTTCCGCCCCGACCATGTGGTGGCAATGCCCGACCATAACACTCCGTCTGACCAGCAGGAGGTCATCAACGACCCTGTGGGACGGAAGCAGGTGGAGACCTTGGCGAAGAACTGTGCCGAGTTCGGCATCAAGCACTTCGCGATGGGTACGAAGGACAACGGCATCATCCATGTGGTGGGTCCCGAGAAGGCACTTTCGTTGCCAGGCATGACCATTGTGTGTGGTGACTCGCACACTTCTACGCATGGAGCCGTGGGTGCCATTGCGATGGGTATCGGCACCAGCGAGGTGGCACAGGTGTTGGCTTCGCAGTGCATCCTGCAGAGCAAGCCCAAGACCATGAGAATCAACATCGAAGGTACGCTGCCAGAGGGTACGACCGCCAAGGACGTGGCACTCTACATCATGGCTCAGATGACCACCAGTGGTGCTACTGGGTATGCTGTGGAATACGCAGGTTCGGCTGTCCGCAACATGAGCATGGAAGGTCGTTTGACCCTTTCCAACCTCTCCATCGAGATGGGCTCACGTGCAGGTCTGATTGCTCCCGACGAGACCACATTCGCCTATCTGAAAGGGCGTGAATATGCCCCCAAGGGTGCCGACTGGGACAAGGCGGTGGAAGAATGGAAGCAACTCTATTCCGACCCCGATGCCGTGTTTGACAAGGAAGTGACCTACCGTGCTGAAGACATCGCTCCACGCATCACTTACGGAACCAACCCCGGTGCTGGCATCGCCATCGACGAGTGCATTCCAACGCTCGACGAGATTCCAGAGGCAGACCAGAGCCAGTTCCTCAGCATGTTGGAATACATGCAGTTCCAGCCTGGTCAGAAACTTGAAGGTGTGCCAGTCGATTACTGCTTCCTTGGTGCATGTACCAATGGTCGCATCGAAGACTTCCGTGCCTTCGCCTCTGTCGTGAAAGGCAAGAAGAAGGCGGACAACGTGGTGGCTTGGCTCGTCCCTGGCTCATGGCTCGTTCGTCAGCAGATTATTGACGAGGGCATTGACAAGATTCTGGAAGAGGCAGGCTTTGAACTCCGTCTTCCCTCATGTTCTTCCTGCCTTGCCATGAACCCCGACAGGGTGCCCGCTGGCAAACTCTCCATCTCCACCAGCAACCGCAACTTCGTGGGTCGCCAAGGTCCCGGTGCCCGCACCATCCTTGCCTCGCCGCTGGTTGTGGCAGCATCTGCCATCACAGGAGTCGTAACTGACCCAAGAAAATTGTAGACAGAAGACCCTCTCCCCAACCCTCCCCCGTAAAAGGGGAGGGAGACCATGCGGGGTGTAGGGGAATGAGAAAAGAATACTAACAACACAATAACCCCTGAGCAAAAACATGCCGGATGGTCGCCCCCTTCACGGGGGAGATGCCCGCAGGGCAGAGGGGGTCTTTTATATGAAAGAGAAATTTGACATCATCCAGTCAACCTGCATTCCGATTCAGATTGACAACTGCAATACCGACCTCATCATCCCTGCCCGCTACTTGGCAAGCACCACTCGCGACCCCAAGTTCTTCGGCGATGCCTTCATGCACGACCTCCGTTTCGATGCAGAAGGAAAACCTGTGGCAGACTTCGTGATGAACCAACCCGAGTATAGCGAAGCACCTCACAAGGGTGTGCACGAAATCATCGTAGGCGGTCAGAACTGGGGCTCAGGCTCCAGCCGCGAACATGCCGCATGGGCAATTGCCGGCTACGGCGTCCGCGTCGTCATCTCCAGTTCCTTTGCCGACATCCACCGCAACAACCTCCTCAACTGCTTCGTCCTTCCTGTCATTGTCAGCAAGGACTTCCAGCAGGAACTCTTCGACACCATTGCAGCCAATCCACAGGCAGAGGTGAAGGTGGACGTGCCCAACCAGACGGTGACGAACCTCGCCACGGGACACTCCGAGCACTTCGACATCAATTCCTACAAGAAGTACTGCCTCATGAATGCCTACGACGACATCGACTTCCTCCTGTCCAACACCGACAAGATTGAAGCATACGAAGGGAAAGAAGAAACCGCGTCTGGTAAAAAAAAACTTTAGAGCCAATCTATGTGGAGGCATCTGATTCAGCCCCCCATGAAGAACCTGCCGAAGAAATGGAACCAGTTGAAATAATCGCTAAGGAGTCGGAATCCTTTGTGCCCAATAAGTTGTTGCCCATCAACCGTAGCCTCACCAAGATGATACTTTTTGGTTTCATCACTTTGGGCATCTACTGCATTGTTGTGATGGCGAAGATTTCCAGTGAAATCAATACGGTGGCAACTCGGTATGATGGTCGTAAAACCACCAATTACCTTTGGATTCTTTTCCTCTGGAGTTGGCTCACAGCAGGTATTGTACCTTTGGTGTGGGGGCATTGTATCAGCAACCGCATCGGCAATGAACTTGACCGTCGCCAAATCCCTTACTCCTTCGGTGCATCCGATTTCTGGCTTTGGAATGTCCTTGGTGCCCTTGTGGGCATTCTCCCATTGGTTTATCTCTATAAACTATTGCATGCCATGAACCAACTGAATGCTGACTACAACCAGAAAGGATAAAAAATCGTACCCCTCGGGTTCGATGTGCCGTACCCCTCGGGTACACCACACCGTACCCGAGGGGTACGTTTTTGTGCCTTTGTGCGCAAATCCATAATCTCTAACCGACCTCCGATGGCAACATGCCGTATTCACTTTTGAAGCATCGGCGGAAATAATTGGGACTGCTGAACCCGCATTGGTAAGAGGTTTCAGAAACGCTGAAACCTTGGTGGAGGAGTTGCATAGACTTGGCAAGGCGGTGCTTGCGCACGTATTCGTTCACGGTCATCCCAGTGATGGACTTGATGCGACGGTAGAGTGTGCTGTGGCTCATGCACATCTCTGAGGCGAGGAAAGCCATGTCAAGGTCTTCGTGCAGCAGGTTTTTCAGAATGATAAGGTCAAGTTTGTCAAGAAATTGTTTGCTTGCAGTGGCATCCGCAGCCACAGTGTCGGCATCAGGAGATGAGGTGACGATGTCTGGAGTCCCTTCAGCAGGGACATTCTGATGTGTTTCGGTGGTAGGGACAATGCTTTCTGTGGCATAGAGTACTGTGAGACGCTGGTCGAGTTGCCGTCTCAGCGAGATGCGTTGCTGATACTGTCGCCATTCATACCAGACAAAAAGGACAGCCATCAGCAGGTATAGCCCACGCATCCACCAAGTCCACTACCAAGGTTGAGCAATATCAATGTCACAGATGGTTTCCTCATCACCCATCACATCTGGCAGAGAAGACCTGACATGAAATCGGTAGTGTCCAGGAGCCAGATTGTTGTAAATTGCACAGTTCTCTTGGGTGGAAGGTCGCCAGTCGCTATCCACTCCCTCCATCCAGCAATTGTAGATGACCGAAGAGGATTCCTTGTAGGGGAAGGCGGAGAAGAAGATGCACAGATTGTTCTGGTCATGCGTCAAGGAAAAGTTCTGATAGGAGTCTTGGTAACGAGGCTGTCCGTTCACCTCAATGCAGGTGATATGGACGGGACGGGCTTTGTAGGAGAACTGATGAGCCATGAGGGTTGCAGGACTCAAGTCCACCCATCCATTCAGGCTGCCCAAAAGGATGTGCCCGTCGGCAGTCTTCATGATGGCGTTCTCATTATACACATCAGCCATCATGCCTCGTGACGAATAGAGGTTGCGGATGGAAAAACGGTCGATAAGGGAGATGCCCTCGTCGGTGGCAGCCACGATGATGTCTTTGCTGTCAGCAGCAATAGCCTTCACATTGTTGTTTGCCAATCCCTCGTTGGTGGTGATGAAGGAGAGTTGTGGCTGGTCGTTCTCATAATTGATGGAAATGAGTCCCAGTCCGATACTCCCTGCCCAGATGGTGCCATCGGAGGTGTGGGTGATGCACACGACTTTACCTTGCTGATAGATGGGGTGGATGCCCTTGGAGTCCTTCATCCAGATGCCCCTGTCTGTAGCCATCCACAGCCGTCCCCTGGTGTCGATGTCCAGTTCATGGATTTGCTCGTTTTGCAGGTGGGGGGTGAAGATGAACTGTCCGCCGTCATTTTCCGTCGCCTCGACCAGCCCCTCGTCCAATGTGGCAATCCACAGGGTGCCAGCCGCATCGAGGCATAAGTCGTAAATCATGCGGGCAGTTAGTCCAGCCTGTCGTTCAGGTTTCTGTCATCCATCCATAGCCCTCCTCCGCGAGTGCCCACCCAGAAGCGTTCCTTCGGGTCGGTCAGCGTGGTGTAGACTCGATGGTTTTTGTGCAGCATCAGGGTTGTCTGTCCTTTCTTTAGGTCGCAACGATACACATCACCCTCCATGTTGGAGATGGCGACCTCTCCACTGGGGAGTGGAGAGAAGGAGCGGATGTTGTTGGCATGGAAGGAGGTGGGGGAGTCCGTCAGTTGATGCTCCACCATCTTGTTTTCATCAAACTTCAATTGATAGATACCCGCGTATGTGGTGGTAATCCACACACTGCCCGTGCCGTCTTTCAGCACACTGTTCAGATTGTTGGAGTGGATGATGGGGTGCTCGTCTGTGGCACTGTAGTGATGGAGTTGCTGGTTGGCAGGGTCGTAGATGAACAATCCATTGTCGATGGTCGTGTAGATTTCCAGTCCGTTGTCCAACTTCACATAGTCCACACTGCGGTGGCGGTTGGTCATGTTGAGGGTTTGTACGCCCAAGGCTTGAATCCTCTGCATGAGGCTCTGCTCCGTTTTCTCTTTGGGGTCGGCAGGCATTTTCAGTCCGTCGGCATTGATGAACTTCATCTGTTCGAGGCTGAAGCAGAGAGTCTGACCGTCGCTGCCCAGCATCAGGAGGCACTTTTTGGCGGCATCCTCCATAATGAGGGTCACATTCTCCATGCGTCGTACACTATCTTGCAGGTGATAGAAATTGACAAACTGATAGCCGTCGAATCGGGTCAGTCCCTGATTGGTGCCCAGCCAGATGTAGCCCTTGCTGTCCTGCATGGCAGTGTTCACCACATTGCTAGCCAACCCGTTTCGGGTGGTGTAGTGCTCAGTTCTTAGTCGGAAAGATTGTCCTGCGGCGAGGGTTGCCATCATCACCCAGGACAAAAGGAGGGTTAGTTTCTTTGTCATCATACGTTCAGAGACACTATTGGTCATAATTGTCATTGTGAGGTTACTGATTTTGTCCACAAAGTTAATGTTTTTTATTGAGACCTTGTTGCTGAAAAAATGCTGAAAACATCGTTTTGCCGAAAAAATGCGGCTAAATGACGGATTTGTACCCCTAAAAAATGCCGCAGAATGTCTAATTTTGCACTCGAAAAGCAATGGACAAGTTTTTCGGTGCTTTTCTTGAGTGTGCATCTTACATGATTGAACAACAATAACTATGAACACCAAAATGGTAAGAAAACTAATTTTTGTTCTGTCGATGTTGCTTTCTGCATTGGGAGCAAGAGCCGACGTGTTGCCGTCCAGCAACTATACGGAAGTGACGGTAGGAACTTTTTATCTTTACAATGTAGCGCAAGGACAATTCATGGTGCGCCTGAGTAACAATTTCCCGGGGCTGAGCAATTCGCCTGTCGAGGTGACACTCGCGAAGAGTGGAAGCGGTTATACGCTCAGGTTCAGTGATGGCAAGTATCTGAAGACGGGGTTCTGGAACAACCAGTATCTGTGGACGGATGGAACGGCTGGTGCAGCAGAGTCGGTGTGGGTGTTTGAAGCCATCGACGGTGCAGAGAAAACTTACCAACTGAAACGTGTGACCGCTGACACGTTGAATGGCGAGATTGGCATCTTCTATGCCAACGGCACGAACGCTGCCACCACAGCCACGAAAGATTGTCGGTGGGCACTCATCGACCTTGAGACCTATGCAAGCATTGCGAAGGAGAAGGCTGTACCCGTGAAATACCGCAGTGCCATCCCCACAGCAGAAGGTCAGTACTATCTCTACGATGTGCTGAACCAACATTCCTCAACACCTCTACGACCTCAGTGGTCGCAAAATCCCCAAGGGCATGCTGGATAGAGGCATCTATATACAGAATGGAAGGAAAATCATCGTGAAATGAGCAATATGAAAAGAGCATTATTATTAGCAATGGTGGCTTGCACCATGACAATGCAAGCCCAGCGTCCACCCATCACCCCAGCATGGGCTTTCGGCCACATCGCATGGGAGGACAGTATGAACACTACGGCAGGTGCCGAACGCATTGTGAATGGCTACTTGGAGCGTGGCATTCCCGTGGATGCCGTCATCATCGACAGCCCGTGGACTACTTCGTACAATGATTTTGAATGGGACGAACGGCGGTATGCCAACCCTGTAGCCATGATGCAGGTCTTTGCAGACATAGGTGTGCGCACCATTCTCTGGCTCACGGGCAATGTGAACGAGAAGTGCAAGGACACGCCTATGCAGAAGGCTGCCACATACGATGAGGTGGTCAGTAAGAATTATGGTGTAAATAACAGCCAGCCTTATGAGTGGTGGAAGGGTTATGGGCAGATGATTGACTTCACCAATCCCAATGCCAAACAGTGGTGGTATGGGCAGTTGGATAAGGTCTTCTCTGCTAATGTCTATGGATGGAAGGTGGACCAAGGCGAGATTTCCCTTCCCGACCTCTTCGACACATCCATCGGCAAGATGAGCAACAGGGAGTTCCGTCACTACTACTACGATGCCATGTACGACTACACCACCAGTCGCAAGTCTTCCGAAGGTCTCATCATCGCCCGCCCTTTCTCCCATCAGGGCGGATTGGAGGCGAGTGTGGAGAAGATGAACATGGGCTGGTGTGGCGACTTCGCGGGCGACTGGAAAGGGTTGCGCCAGCAAATCGACAATGTCTACCGCTCTTCCCAATATGGCTACGGAGCCATCGGCACCGAGGTAGGCGGCTTTTTCCGTGCGAAGTCCAGCAAGACCCAGTTTGTCCGTTATGCCCAGTTTGGCTGCATGACTGCATGCATGATTAACGGTGGCGAGAACGGTGCCTTCTCCAATCATCTGCCTTGGTACCACGGCAAGGATGTGGAGGACATCTACCGATGGTGCGTGAACTGGATGGAGCATTTGCGTCCCTACAAATTTTCCACTGTGGTGGAGGCTCATCTGAAGGGTGGGTCGCTGATGCAGCAGACCTGTCTGGAGGAGGAGAGTCATCGTTTGGGCTGTGACCTCTTCACTAAAGCCATCACGTCAGATGAAAACACCGTTACCTTCCACTTGCCCTCTGATGGTGATTGGATTGACTACTGGACGAGTGAATGCCACGCTGCTGGTACAGTTGTCACTCAGACCTATGCCCTCGACCGCTTCCCCCTCTTCGTCCGTTCTGGGGCCATCATCCCTGTGGAGGGTGGCAAGGGTGTGCGCACTTTCGTCGTCTATCCCGACGGTCGCTCCTCCCGCCTCTTCCATCTGCCTGTGGGCGATGGGGTGGAGTATTTCGATTGTCAGGTAACTTGCGACGAACAGCACAAACGAATTACGTTACATTCCGAACAAAGTTACGATTGGGCTTTTCTTGTAAACGGTCATCGTCTGAATGCTCATGGAGCAAATGTAACTCTTAAATACTAAAATAGAACATCTTTTCGTTATTATGCATAGAGACTTATATATCACAGAATAGAAATGAAGACAATCGTTTTGCTGACAGCATGGGCGGTGTCGGTGGGGGTGAAGGCCCAGACGTTCCGCCACTACACGACCACGGATGCACAGCCGTGGCAGGAATCGAAGGTGGCATTGAGCGGAAAGGCCGCCTCGTCGCCGCTCCTCACCGTGACAGGGAAGGAAAAGGGGCATGAGTTCAAGGCTTGGGGCACATGCTTCAACGAGTTGGACTTGGATGCCATCCGTCTGCTCAAAGAGGAAGAGCGGCAGGAGGTGATGCGTCGCCTCTTCGCACCCGATGGTGACTTGAAGTTTACTCGTGGACGACTGACAATGAACGCCAACGACTACAGCCGTGCGTGGTATTCGTGCGACACGGTGGCTGGCGACTTCCAGTTGCGTTACTTCAACATCGAGCATGACAAGGAGAATGTGATTCAGTTGATAAGGATGGCACAGAAGTACCAGCCTGAGATGACCTTCTGGGTGTCGCCATGGAGTCCTCCTGCATGGATGAAAATCAATCAGGACTATCCTGTGATGTCGAGCACTTGGAACAAGCAGCCGAAGGAAAAGGACTACCTGCTCTTCGACGGCAAACTCGTGGTCGTTGCTGGCAATCAGACCAACGAGCCGCAGCAGGTGACCATCCAACTGCGGAAGAAATTCCTTAACGCCACCTTGCCGCCACACTCCTTCCACACATTTACGGAGAAATAAGTTTTGCCGTTATGCGATAAAACAAGCCCCGATAGTTGGTCAAAACTATCGGGGCTTGTTGGTCTGTACGGAAATTCCCTTATTTATAGCATTTCCAGATGCTGTCGAGTTTTGCCTGTGGCAATTTCTTGGTCACGAGGCTCACGAGGAGCACGACGGGGAAACCGCCCACCATGGCGATGGCACCGCAGTCGATGGGGTTGATAGGGTTGCCAAGGAGCATGTTGACCAAGGTGAAACCGACACCCCAGATGAAGCAAGCCCAGACGGAGGCAGTGGTGACACCTCGCCAGTAGAGACCCAAGAGGAAGGGGGCGAGGAAGGCGCCTGCTAAAGCACCCCAACTGATGCCCATGAGTTGGGCGATGAAAGTGGGGGGATTGAGGGCAATGAGCACCGAGATGACGATGAAGAAGACGATGAGGACACGCATGATGACCACCTTGCGACGCTCAATCCGCTCTGCCACCTCGTCGTCAATCTCGCCGCTCTTCACTTCGTCTGCCGTGGCGCGTTTGTCGCGGTAGATGAGGTCGAGGGTCATGGTGGAGGAAGAGGTGAGTACCAGAGAGGCGAGGGTGGACATGGAAGCCGAGAGCACCAGCACCATGACGAGACCGATGAGCAGGTCGGAATTGACCGCCGTGTCAAGCATCGTCGGGATGATGTCGTCGAACTTGTAGTTGTGACGTGCCTCGTTCCAAACGGGCTCTCCGAAGAGACGACCGAAGCCGCCGAGGAAGTAACAGCCACCTGCCACGATGAGGGCGAAGATGGTAGAGATGATGGTGCCACGACGGATGGCACTCTCGTCGGTGATGGAGTAGAACTTACCGACCATCTGTGGCAAGCCCCACGTGCCGAGCGAGGTTAAGACCACCACACCGAGCAGGCTCATCACGTTAGGACCGAACCAAGAGGCGAAGTCGCCTGGCTGGAAGTGGTCGTAGAGCGGACTTTCGAGGTCGTGTGCCGTCGGTGCGACTTCCTTCATCTTGTTGAAAGCCTCCACGAGACCGCCCTGACTGTTGAGCACCACGGCAATAACTGCGATGATGCCTCCCAGCATGACGATGCCCTGAATGAAGTCGTTGATAGCAGTCGCTTTGTAACCGCCCAGAATCACATACACCGCCGTGAGCAGCGCCATGATGATGATGCAGTATTCGTAGGGGATGCCGAAGCCCATGTCGAAGAGTTTCGAGATGCCGCTATACACACCTGCCGTGTAAGGAATGAGGAACACGAAGGCGATGATGGAAGCGGCGATACGCAAGCCCTGATTGCTGAAACGGGTGCCGAAGAAGTCGGGCATCGTGCGTGACTGGATGTGCTGCGTCATCAACTTTGTGCGGCGCCCCAGAATGAGCCATGCCAACAGCGAACCGATGATGGCGTTGCCCACGCCAATCCACGAACTGGCTATACCGTATTTCCATCCAAACTGACCTGCATAGCCGACAAACACGACAGCAGAGAAATAACTGGTTCCATAGGCAAACGCTGAGAGCCAAGGACCCACAGAGCGACCGCCCAACACGAAACCATCCACATTCTTGGCTTGTTTGCGTGAGTAGATACCCACCAATACCGTCACAGCCAAAAAGATGACGGTGAGAAGAACTTTGATAAACATAATGAAGACCCTCTCTGCCCTATGGGCATCTCCCCCATGAGGGGGAGACCATCCGGCAGATTCAACGAGGGCATTTTATTGTTATTTATTAGTTTATTGATGTATAACCCATTCCGCATGGTCTCCCTCCCCATTTACGGGGGAGGGTCGGGGAGAGGGCTTTTACTTTAGTCTTATCTGCATTTGGCACATCACAGCGTGGTTGGCGCCATGTTTGAATGCCTTGCCCGTTGCTACAGGGTCGCCCATTGGGTTGTAAATGGTGTAGTCTTGCAGCGAGGCATTCTTATACACATACTGCAACTGGATGCGGCAACGCTTGTAAAACCAGTACTCCAAACCTGCGATTGCCTTGTGCTGGTGCATGTGCTCCTTCACGTTGTAGTTGAAGAAATCGTAGGAACCGATGAAATTACACCTGTCCACAATTGGAATGACGGTGGTGGCATAGGCACCACGGCTCGTCACATCACCATCGCGACCCTCCAGGTACTCTGCACGGAGCCTGAAGCCGTCAGTCTTATAGAAGAAACCAGCCGACCAGCGGTTGCGCTTATAGTTGTCGCCAATCTGGATAGCAGGGTTATACACCGAACGGTCCACAGCATGTCCTCTGCCAATCTGCCCCGTCGCGGCAATCGTCAGTTCGGGCGTGGGCTTATACTCCAGTTTGCCGATGAAGTCCTTCTCGTTGTTGCCATCCTTTTTGTTCACGCCCTGTCCGTTCATGATGCCCAGATGATAAGCCAACTTGCCGCTGTTTGTCTCACCAAAGAGTTCCAGACCCAAGTCACGACCATACTGTGTGCCCATCAGACGGTCGCTGCCGCAACCAGCCAGATAGGTCACACCCTCCGAACACACATCAATCGCTTCCAGTTCGGTGGGCGACATGGAGTTTTCGATGGTGTAGGCATTCTTGAACTGTCCCAACTTCGCACTCAACGCCTTGTTGTTGGTGAAGCGGTACGAAGTCCAGTACTCATGCACCTCGCTGTTGAAGTCGTGCATGAACATGGCAAACCATCGGTCGGTGATGGGGGCAGCCACAATCAGGAAGACGCGCTTGATGTTGAACGAGTTGTTGTCTTCGCCGCCCGTGTGTTCATAGGCAAAACCGCCCTGGGCGTAGCCGTCCACTTGCACACGCTTCGCCAAGTCTTGCGCCCAGTCAGGAATCTGCTGGTCCTTGGGAGGCTGTGCGTTGATGCATCCAATGCCCAACAGACAAAGGATGATAGCCAAAAGTGTAGATTTCATTTGCATAGTTTTACTTTTTTAATATTTATGTGTCAGATTTCATGTTTATGTGTCAAAATTTCGGACAAAGATACACTTTCCCTGTCATTCTGCCAAGCCTTTTGTTAAAAAAGTGTAACTTTGCACCCGAAAAAAGTAGAATGCATGGACAAGTATGTAGAAATCATGGACACGACGCTGCGCGACGGCGAACAGACGAACGGCGTGAGTTTTGTGCCGCACGAGAAGTTGATGATAGCGCGTATGTTGCTGATGGACCTGAATGTGGATCGCATTGAGGTGGCATCGGCGCGTGTGTCGGACGGTGAGAAGGAGGCTGTGAAGAGCATCTGCCGATGGGCTCGCCAGGGTGGTATGCTGGATAGGGTGGAGGTGCTTGGTTTTGTGGACGGGAAGACATCGCTCGACTGGATTGCCGACTGTGGCTGTAAGCACATTAACCTGCTCTGCAAGGGCAGTGAGCGGCATTGCCACTTCCAACTGAAGAAGACGCTGGAGGAGCATGTGGCAGACATCAAACGGAGCATCGCCTACGCGAAGGAACTGGGCATCAGCGTGAACCTGTATCTGGAAGACTGGTCGAACGGTATGAAAGCCAGCCCCGACTATGTGTTTGGCTTTGTGGATGCACTGAAGGACTGTGGGGTGGAGCGGTTCATGTTGCCTGACACGTTGGGCATTCTGAATCCGCAACTCACGGCAGCATTCATCGGGCAGATGGTGAGCCGCTATCCCGAACTGCACTTCGATTTCCATGCTCATAACGACTACGACTTGGCGACGAGCAATGTGCTGGCGGCTGTGCTGGCTGGATGCAAAGGTGTGCATACGGCTGTGAACGGATTGGGCGAACGGGCAGGCAATGCGCCGCTCTCGTCGGTGCAAGCCATCTTGAACGACCATGCGCATGTGCATACCCATGTCAATGAGGGAAATTTGGGGACGGTCTCCACGATGGTGGAAAGTCTTTCTGGCATCGCCATCCCACCCAACAAGCCGATTATTGGCGAGAGTGTGTTCACGCAAGTGGCAGGTGTGCATGCCGATGGCGACAACAAGAACAACCTCTATTGCAACGACCTCCTGCCCGAACGTTTTGGCAGAAAACGTGAATATGCGCTTGGCAAAAACTCAGGCAAAGCGAACATCCTGAAGAACCTCGAGGAATTGGGCTTGGAACTGACTCCAGAGCAGACACGACGGGTGACTGACCGCATCATCGAACTGGGCGACAAGAAGCAACTCATCACGCAGGAAGACCTGCCTTACATCGTGGCAGATGTGCTGAAACACAGTGCGCCCGACGACAAGGTGAAACTCATCTCCTATATGGTCTCGACGGCATACGGCTTGAAGCCGATGGCATCGGTGAAACTCGAAGTGAACGGCGATGTGTTTGAAGAGTCTGCCATGGGTGACGGTATGTATGATGCCTTTATCCATGCTGTGCGCCACATCTACAAGGACAAACTCAACCGCACCTTCCCTTGGCTTACCAACTATCAGGTCAGCATCCCACCAGGTGGTCGCACCGATGCCCTTGTGCAAACCAGCATCTCATGGACATACAACGATAAGCCTTACCGCACCCGTGCCCTCGATGCCGACCAGACCGAAGCCGCCATCAAGGCAACCATCAAGATGCTGAACTTGATTGAGAACGAGTGAACAAGGGAACGTGAATCCCAATCAAATAGTGCATGGGCTTTTTAATGATGCCTATGCCACTTTCCCGTATTTCAGTTCCTGCTTCAAATACTCATAGTTGTATGCGGAACTTTGGAAATACAACCCTGTGTCCAAGTCTGTCAACTTCTCGTAAAATTGAGAATTATAGACAACATCCAACGCCTCCAAGATGGAGAGATGTTCATCCTCGATGAGGTAATTGGCAATGTCATCAATGATGCAGTCAATGAGGAATTTCTGTTCGTTTGTCATATAGGGAAAAGTGTTGATGTTGCCTTTTCTGTCCCGAAAAAGTATTGGTTATTTAGATGCTTGTAGGTGAGTTCCTTTACAAGGTTCTCCAATGAAATGACACCTAACACATATCGTCGCAACTGAAACGCTACGGTATCATCGGCAACAGGTCCCACAACGATGTCGTAATCATGTGAGAAGCCTGTGTGCTGAATGTCACGGTTGTGCATGACAAACTCTGCCCATTCAATGGATACTGTAGGAAAAATTTTCACTTGTAGTGTCCCTGCATGAAGTACATGCTCATCAAACTCAAAGGCAGAAACGATAGGACTCCCTTGTCCTGTCATCTTTACCCTGCGGTAAGCCATGTCTTCTGCTTGTTGGCGAATGTCGGTCAAATAGAACCCTCTCCCAAAGTCTTTGTAGGGGTGGCACATGCTTAAGTCTATTTGTGTTATGTCAACGTTGGAACCGTGGTACAGTGTCATGATAACCCTCCTCCATTTCTTTGGCAAACAACAGACATGTCGGCAACGGCATCTTCCAGTGACAAGGTATGTTCGGCGGGATAGCACTCATCAACAAAAGCCAGCCCTCCATACCGTTTCAAGTAGGCATAGGATTGTTTGGGCAGCAAACCGAATCTTTCTGCAAAAGCATTGATGCAGTAGATGATGTAGGTGAGTTTGTTTTTCTGTTCTTTGTCCATGTCTATCAGGTTGATTTTTGTGGCAAATATACCACTTTTTTATATAAAAACCAAAAAGGAGGAAAAAAATACCCTATAAAAGAGTTTTTGCGAAATAGAACGGAACATTTTGGGTGAAAATGAGTATGATTTAGAGTATGATTTTTCACAATATTAGGAACCTTCTTCCGTTGTCATGTAAAAGATTTGTTTTGGAGGGTGGAACTGGGATGTAAGTCTGGATGAGATGGCGCTATAAGGTCTTCCCCCAATGCCTTCTCATATCCTCAAAAGGGGTGTGACTCACACGTGTGTCATAGGTGTGAGTCACACGTGTACCATAGGTGTGACTCACACCCCTTTTGAGGTATAAGAAGCAACGAAAAAAGGGTTGTTTCATAGCGTTTTTTTATGAAAAGGAGTGCGAGAACTGAATGCTTGTACTTGGCTCACCGATATGGACATGGATGCATGAGCGAAGAAACATGCCAAAATATTTTCAATTGTTATAAATATTTCGTACCTTTGCAAAAGAGAACAGCATGTGTTTCGTATGACTGATTTTGAAGAGTATATCCGACAGGGCGAACCGAGCAAGCGTGAGAAGGCGTATGCTTGGCGCACAGCCATTGGCTTGCAGGCAGTGGATGGGTTGACGACCTCCGACTACCTGAAAGAAACAGCCCGTCGGCATATTGAGGGAGAAATCAGCATTGATGAGGCTCGGGGGTTGATTAAGAGTTATTATCAGTCGAAGACTAACCGTGAGCCGGACGATGACGAGAAACAGGAAGCGGATAAGGTGTCGGGTAATATCGCTAAGATATTGAATGAGCGTTCTTTCACGTTCTCTGTAGTGGGCTTCACCTCGATTCATCGTCGCATTTTCGAGGGTGTGTTTAAGTTTGCCGGCAAGGTGAGGGATTATGACATCACCAAGAAGGAGTGGGTGCTGGACGGTGACACGGTGCTCTATACGTATGCGGAGGATATTCGCCAGGCTTTGGAGTATGACTTGGAGCAGGAACGGCAGTTTGCCTATAAGGGGCTTCCGATGGAGGCAATGGTGGAGCATATTGCCAAGTTCGTGTCAGGCATTTGGCAGATTCATCCTTTTGGGGAGGGGAACACGAGAGCAACCGCTGTGTTCACCATCAAGTATCTCCGTTCCATCGGCTTCAACATCGACAACGACCTTTTTGCCGAACATTCGTGGTATTTCCGCAATGCCTTGGTGCGTGCCAACTATAAGAATGCAAAAGAGGGCATTGATTATACGCCCATCTATCTGGAACGTTTCTTTCGCAACCTGCTTTTAGACGAACAATGGGAACTTCGTAGCCGCTATCTGCATATTCATCCGACGGAAGAGTGGAAGGTGCAACCGAATCGTACCCCCACAAGTACAGGACAAGCACAGGGTAAGCACAGGACAAGTGCAGGGCAAGTACGTAATATGTTTGAAACAGAGAGTGCGGATGTAGTGCGTTTGGTGCATGTAATAGGAGAGGGTCAATTATCTGTCAAAGCCATGATGGAGGGTTTGGAACTCAAAGGGCGAGATAATTTCTTGAAACTCTATCTCAACCCTGCCATCCAACAAGGTTTTGTCACTATGCTCTACCCCGACAAGCCCCGCCATCCTCGCCAGAGGTATTTGCTGACGGTGAAAGGGCTGGCTCTATATGTACAATGCATGGGAAAGTTGTTGCTTGATGAAAAATAGAGAGGTGAAGCCAATGACAAATTAGCAAGATAACAGCGTATGACATGATGTCGCGTTAAAGAAAAGTTTTTTATCGTAAACATTACAAATATTAATAAGACAAGTTATAATGAGAAATTTAGTGACAGCATTATTCTTTTTTGTTTCCTTTGTTTTATTTGCACAGGAACATCGTTATTATTGCGAAGTGAAGGGTATAGAAAAAAGCCTTTCTTCTGGGTTGAAAATCATTTTTGATTTTGGTACAAGTGCTTCATATAATGTATGGGGAGATTTGAAAAAGGATTTGAAGTTTGTTGATGAAAAAGGAAAGGAAATAGATTTTCATAGCATGGTTGATGCTGCAAATTATATGGCAGAGCGAGGTTGGCATTTTCAGCAGGCCTACTCTTCGGTATATGGTAGTTCATGTGTTATACATTGGATTTTCTTTAAAGATGCAGAGACTCAGGAACAGGCAAAAGAAGGTATAATGACAAAAGAGGATTATAAGAAGATGAAAAAGTAAAAGACCTTATGTGTCAAGAATGACATCCCGTGTCACGCCATTTGTGCCACATTGTCAGTATCCTGCCAGAAAGGAAGGAAAGTCGTGTCAGTCGTGAGGGACTGGCACGGCTTTTGTCTTTATGATTGGTCGTGTGCGGTTTTTCGGAATCGTCGCGAGAGAAACAACTACATTATTAATAATAAGAATAAAAACTAAAACAAATACAATTATGGGAAAGATTATTGGTATTGACCTTGGTACAACAAACTCTTGTGTATCAGTTTTTGAAGGCAACGAGCCTGTAGTGATCGCTAATAGCGAAGGCAAGCGTACCACTCCATCGGTGGTAGGTTTTGTGAAGGATGGTGAACGTAAGGTGGGTGACCCCGCTAAGCGTCAGGCCATCACGAACCCCAAGAACACGGTGTTCTCCATCAAGCGTTTCATGGGTGAGACTTACGACCAGGTGCAGAAGGAGATTGCACGTGTTCCTTACTCAGTGGTAAAGGGCGACAACAACACTCCACGTGTGGACATCGAGGGTCGCAAATACACGCCACAGGAGATTTCTGCCATCATCCTGCAGAAGATGAAGAAGACTGCCGAGGACTATCTCGGTCAGGAAGTGACAGATGCTGTCATCACCGTTCCTGCCTACTTCTCCGACTCTCAGCGTCAGGCAACCAAAGAGGCTGGTCAGATTGCAGGTCTCAATGTGCGCCGTATCGTGAACGAGCCTACTGCAGCCGCTCTGGCTTACGGTATCGACAAGGCAAACAAGGACATGAAGATTGCGGTGTTCGACCTTGGTGGTGGTACATTCGATATTTCAATCCTTGAGTTTGGTGGCGGTGTGTTCGAAGTGCTCTCTACCAACGGTGACACTCACCTCGGTGGTGACGACTTCGACCAGGTAATCATCGACTGGCTGGTGAGCGACTTCAAGAGCAACGAAGGTGTTGACCTCTCGCTCGACCCAATGGCTATGCAGCGTTTGAAGGAGGCTGCCGAGAAGGCTAAGATTGAACTGTCAAGCAGTTCTTCTACAGAGATTAACCTGCCATACATCACAGCCGCTGGCGGTGTGCCAAAGCACCTCGTGACAACGCTGACCCGTGCTAAGTTCGAGTCGCTGGCTCACAACCTCATTCAGGCATGTCTCGCTCCATGTCAGGCAGCCATCAAGGACGCAGGTATCTCTACTTCCGACATTGACGAGGTGATTCTTGTGGGTGGTTCAAGCCGTATCCCTGCTGTGCAGCAACTGGTGGAGAACTACTTCGGCAAGGCTCCATCCAAGGGTGTGAACCCAGATGAAGTGGTGGCTGTGGGTGCATCCATCCAGGGTGCCATCCTCAACAAGGAAGAAGGTGTGGGCGACATCGTGCTGCTCGATGTGACTCCGCTGAACGTGGGTATCGAGACACTCGGTCAGGTGATGACCACCATGATTGAGTCGAACACCACAATCCCTTGCAAGAAGACAGAGGTGTTCTCAACCGCTGCCGACAACCAAACGGAGGTGACCATCCGCGTGCTGCAGGGTAACCGCCCAATGGCGAACCAGAACAAGCAGATTGGTATCTTCAACCTCACAGGCATTGCACCGGCACGTCGTGGCGTTCCACAGATTGAGGTATCCTTCGACATCGATGCCAACGGTATCCTCAAGGTGTCTGCCAAGGACAAGGCAACTGGCAAGGAACAGGAAATCCGCATCGAAGCATCCAGCGGTCTCTCCAAGGAGGAAATCGAGCGCATGAAGGCATAGGCAGAAGCCAACGCAGATGCCGACAAGAAGGAGCGTGAGCGTATCGACAAGGTGAATCAGGCAGACAGCATGATTTTCCAGACCGAGAACTTCCTCAACGACAACAAGGACAAGATTCCTGCTGATGACAAACCTGCCATCGAGTCCGCCATCGAAGCCCTCAAGAAAGCCAAGGACAGCGGCGACATCGCCCAGATTGACTCCGCCATTGACGGTCTCAACAAGACCATGCAAGCAGCATCCCAGAAGATGTACGCTGCAGGTGCAGGTCAGCAAGCCGGTCCCGGTGCAGGCTTCCAAGGTGGTGCCCAACCCAACGAAGGCACTCAATCCAACGGTGCCGAAGACGTTCAGGACGCTGACTTTGAAGAAGTGAAGTAAGGCTGATAAGCAGCAATAAGCAACAATAAGAGAATCGGTGTAACTCATTGAGTTGCACCGATTTTATTTTAGTTAAACTTTGTATATTTGGCTCTGTTTTCGGATTTTTATCGTAAATTTGCGCCAAAACAT
>JAFUYM010000030.1 GCA_017470525.1 Bacteroidaceae bacterium | reverse complement strand
TTCCTTGCCTTCCACCAGTTCCTTGTACTGCTGCTGCAACTCTGCCATGGCTGCTGCACCTGCACCCGATGCGCTCTGGTAACTGGCTACATGGATGCGCTGGATGTGGCTGAGTTTCTCAATGGGCTGGAGCACCACGACCATCATGATGGTGGTGCAGTTGGGGTTGGCGATGATGCCACGTGGACGGTTCAGCGCGTCCTCGGCATTGCACTCTGGCACGACCAATGGCACGTCGTCGTCCATGCGGAAAGCACTGGAGTTGTCTATCATCACGGCACCGAACTTGGTGATGTCGTCGGCAAACTCCTTGGATGTGCCGGCACCAGCCGAGGTGAAGGCTATATCGACACCCTTGAAGTCGTCGCCGTGCTTGAGGAGTTGCACTTCATACTCCTTGCCACGGAACGTATATTTCCGTCCGGCACTGCGTGTTGAACCGAAAAGTACAAGTTCGTCAATCGGAAAATTTCTCTCATCGAGAACACGGAGGAACTCTTGTCCTACGGCGCCACTGGCACCCACAATTGCTACTTTCATCTTATTACCCTAATGTTAGATTTTTCTTCTTTTTCTGTAAAAACGCTGCAAAATTACAACTTTCTGATAGAAAAAGGAAAGGGAAATGGCAGAAAAAGTGTATCTTTGCATAAAAATTGGGTATTGAAGCCCTGAAACTCACGTAAATAGTCATCTTAAACTATCACTTTGGACGTCATCACCACATACTTGCCCATCACCGACCCAACTTGGATTTTTTTCCTCGTACTCTGCGTGATTCTGTTTGCTCCTATGATTTTCAGCAAACTACACATACCCCATTTGATTGGGATGATTTTGGCAGGTGTGCTGATTGGCGAACATGGACTGAACATCCTGGCACGAGATGCCTCGTTTGAGTTGTTCGGCAAGGTAGGCATCTATTTCATCATGTTTTTGGCTGGTCTGGAGATGGACTTGCAGAATCTGAAACAGAACCGTGTCAAGGGCTTCACGTTTGGTGTCATCACCACCGTCATTCCCTTTGTGCTGGGTTTTGTGGCAGGTTACTATTTCCTTGACTACAGCATGGCTGCCTCACTGCTGTTGGCTTGCATCTTTGCCTCCCACACACTGGTGGCTTATCCCATCGTGGGACGCTACGGACTGAGCAATTCACCCTCCGTCACCATCTCGGTGGCAGCCACCATGGTGGCGCTGCTGTCAGCCCTGCTCTTTCTGGCGGGCATCTCTGGCACCATCAGAGGTACAGGCGACATAGGATTTTGGGCACTCTTTGTCTTGAAGGTCCTCATCTTCATCTTCGGCATGTTCTTTCTTCTGCCACGACTCATCCGCGTGTTTTTTCGCAAATACAGCGAACCTGTCATACAATTCACTTTCACCCTTGCCATCGTGCTGCTTTCTGCCGCTACCGCTGAATTGTGCGGACTGGAGGGCATTTTCGGCGCGTTCCTGTCGGGTCTGGTGCTGAACCGTTTCGTGCCCAACACCTCACCGCTGATGAACCGTGTCGAATTTATTGGGAATGCACTTTTCATCCCCTATTTCCTGATAGGCGTAGGCATGCTGGTCAATGTAGCCCCGATGTTCCGTGAAGGCAAGGCTGCTGTGGTGGTGGCGATTATGGTGATTGCTGGCACTCTTTCCAAATACATTGCTGCCCTGATTAGCCGAAAACTCTTCCGCATGTCGCGCACAGAAGGTGTGATGATGTTTGGACTGACCGAAGCCCATGCAGCCGGTGCGCTGGCAATGGTGATGGTGGGTGTGAACCTTGAAGTGACGCCTGGTGTGCCACTGATGAATGGTGCGGTGCTGGATGGTGTGGTGATGATGATTCTCCTCTCATGCATCATTTCGTCTATCGCCACCGACCAGGCGGCAAAGAAACTGAAGGTGGAAAGCGAGGCAACAGGCAAGAAAACCCGACGAGACAGTACGGCACTTGACGACGAGAAGATTCTCATCCCCATCAATGAGCCAAGCAATATCGAAACGCTGATGTCCACGGCTTTCATGATGCGCAACCAACGGCTGAACCGAGGACTCATCTGCCTCAACATCATCAACGACGCTGATTTGAGCGAAAAAACACAGGCACATAGCCGTGAATGTCTGGGCATGGCAACAAAACTGGCTTCTGCTGCCGATGTGCCAGTACAAACCCAGACACGACTGGCTGTCAACTTCGTGACTGCCACCATCCATGCGCTACGGGAGAACGATGCCAGCGAATTGCTCATTGGACTGCATCGACAACGCCACAAAGGAGACTCCTTCTTGGGCACATTTGCTCAAGGACTTATTGACGGCATGTCACGTCAAATCACCATTGTCAACCTACATATTCCTGCCAACACCATCCGAAAGATTGTAGTGGCTGTGCCTGAAAAGGCTGAATATGAGAAAGGATTCTACCGTTGGATTAACCGTATCGCTCGTATGGCAGAAGACCTCGGTTGCCAAATGACATTCTATGCGCCAGAAACAACCAACAACCTAATTATGCGCTATATGCGCGAACGGCACAAAAGCGTAAGGGACGATTACGAAATCCTCGACTCTTGGCGAGAGTTCCCCGCTTTGCGCCACGAACTCAACCCCGACCACCTGCTGGTGGTAGTCACAGCGCGCCGGGGCAGCATCTCTTACCAGACCTCCTTCAACAAACTCCCCTATCAACTCCAAAATGATTTCGCTGACACCAGCCTCATGATCATTTATCCAGACCAGCAAGAGCAGAACAATGAGATTCATGCCTTCACCGACCCACATCACCACGATGCCACATCGGGCACCACGCGCGTCGGTCAATGGCTGAGCAAATGGATTGGCGAAATGGGTTAAAGAAAACAGAAATGATTGAACTAAAGAATATTACGAAGAACTTTGGCACCTTACAGGTTCTCAAAGGCATAGACCTCCACATCAACAAAGGTGAGGTGGTCAGTATTGTCGGTCCATCGGGAGCAGGTAAAACCACGCTCCTGCAAATTATGGGCACACTCGACACACCCGATACCGGAACGGTCATTGTGGATGGCATAGACGTGACCCGACTGAAAGACAAGAACATTGCCCAATTCCGCAATCAGCATTTAGGCTTTGTCTTCCAGTTCCACCAACTCCTGCCCGAATTTACGGCATTGGAAAACATCTGCATCCCAGCACTCATTGCAGGGAGAAACAAGAAACAGGCGGAAAAGCATGCCAAGGAATTACTTGACTTCCTTGGACTTGCCGACCGTGCCAGCCATAAACCTGCCGAATTGTCGGGAGGAGAAAAGCAGAGAGTGGCTGTGGCTCGTGCCCTCATCAACGATCCAGCCCTCATCCTGGCAGACGAGCCGTCAGGCTCACTCGACTCGAAAAACAAGGAAGAACTACACAGACTCTTCTTCGACCTTCGCGACCAATTCGGACAAACCTTCGTCATCGTCACTCACGACGAAGGACTATCACAACTCACAGACAGAACTATTCACATCAAAGACGGAATGATAGAGGCTTCTACGCTTCAAACTTCCAATTCTTCAATTCTTATAGACCATGAGCAACTTACAACTGGGCAAGAGGAACCAACTGAAAGTCTTGCGTAAGAAAGACCACGGAGTTTATCTGGAAGGCGGCGAGATTGGCGATATTCTGCTGCCTAAACGCTATGTGCCAGAAGGGACAAAAGAAGGAGACATCCTTGACGTTTTCCTCTATCTTGACCACGAGGAGCGTCTCACTGCCACCACCGAACACCCACTCATCGAAGTAGGGCAGTTTGCCTATCTCGAATGTACTTGGACCAACGAATACGGTGCCTACCTCAACTGGGGACTGATGAAAGACCTCTTCTGTCCTTTCCGCGAACAAAAAGTACGTATGCAGAAAGGCAAACGCTACCTTGTCTATTGCTACATTGACGATAAGACCTACCGCATCGTCTGCTCCAGCAAAGTCGAGAAGTTCCAGAATGCTATCAGCGAGAAGAATGGCACCCAAAATGTTCGAGGAGCAGAATCACATACATCCCATTCCCCCCATCCTTCTCATTATGAAAATGCCTCAACTCCCCCACCAGACCGGAAAGTGCTCATTGGTGACTTCTCCACACGCCTCTACGAGCACCTTAAACTCTCTCCCAATGGTTTTTCCCCTTACCACGACAAATCGCCAGCCGAGGAAATCTATGCCATGTTCGGTGTAAGTAAAAAAGTCTTCAAACAAGCAGTTGGTGACCTCTACAAACGCCAACTTATCAAAATTCTGCCCAACGGTATCGAATTGGTGACGCTTGTTCTCCTCCTTTTTCTCACGCTTCCCCTTTCCGCCCAAAAACTCACCCAAGCAGAGACCGAACGTGAAGCACAGCGGCTCACGACCCAATGGATTGCCGACACAAAGGCTCGATGCCAAGAAACATGGCAAAACCAGACCCTCACCATCAACGGCAAACAGATGCCTTTCTGGCACACCATCTATGGCGAAAAGCCTGCCGATGGCTATAGCCTTTTCATTTCCCTGCACGGCGGCGGCAATGCCCCAGCCCAACTGAATGACAGCCAGTGGGAGAATCAGAAAGTGCTCTACACCCCCAAGAACAGCGTCTATCTCGCTCCACGTGCCCCCTACAACGATTGGGACATGTGGTTCAAACCCGACCTCGACTCGTTTTATGCAGCCCTCATCCAAATGTGTGTGGCATACCTCGATGTCAACCCCGACAAAGTTTATCTCATCGGTTACTCTGCTGGTGGCGACGGGGTTTGGCGAATGGGACCTCGCATGGCTGACACCTGGGCAGGTGCATCCATGATGGCAGGACATCCTGGCGACGTGTCCCTCCTCAACCTGCGCAATATTCCCTTCATGATTTGGTGTGGTGCACAAGATGCAGCCTATAACCGCAATACAGAATGTACGAAACGAGGATTGGAAATGGATAGCCTACAAAACAATGACCCAGAAGGCTATCGCCACCAAACACATATTGTAAAAGGCAAAGCACATTGGATGGATTTAGAGGATGCTGCAGCCCTCCCATGGTTGCAACAATACAAAAGAAATCCTTATCCCACTCAGATTGTCTGGCAGCAAACAGATGTACCTCATGCCCACTTTTATTGGCTCACTGCACCATCCGAACAACTTCAACGAGGCAAAACCGTTCGCCTTGCCCTCAAAGGCAACACCGTCAACATTCAGCAATGCGACTACACTCAACTAACCCTCCATTTCAACGACCAGATGCTGAATCTTGACCACCCCGTGACCATCAAATTCAAGGGGAAAACACTTTTCAAAGGGAAACTCCAACGCACACTCGCCAATCTACAAAACTCTTTGTCCCAACGGGGTGACCTTCAATATATGTTTCCGGCACAAACCACCGTCAAAATTCCATAAAAAACATTCCTATCGAACCCATTGCTCTGGATTCAGACGTGTGCTTTCATTGCGGAGTTGAAAATGAAGAACATAGCGGCCATCGGCATCCTTGCCGACTGCTCCCAAGGCGGCACGAGTCTTGACACTCTGACCTTTACGGACTGAAACAGAAGAGAGACCTGAATAGACGGAGATGTAGGAACCATGGCGAAGCATGACAATGTAGGCGCCTCCGTACTGAAAAACGGAACTGACAATTCCATCGAAAACGGCTCGTGCAGCACAGCCCTGCTGTCCCCGAATGTCAATGCCCTTATTGTCGAGGGTGACATTGCGAAGTCCTGCTACTGAATAGTTTCCATAGTGTCCAACAATGCTGTAGTTTCCTGTTATCGGGATGGGGAGACGCCCCTTGTTGCTGGCAAAGTTACTGGAGAGTTTGGCATCGGCACCAGTGTCAGATTTCCACGTTTCGGTCTTGCTGCGTTCCACACTTTTCACATTTGCCTCAGCAGTTTTCAAATCAGCCCTTGCCTTGTCGGCATTGGCTTTGGCAGTGTTCTTCTCGGCAGGAGTCTTGGCTGAACGACGAGCCGCATCGGCTGCTTCAGCCGCTTTTCTTGCTTTCTCAGCAGCAACTTTTGCCTCTGCCAATTTACGGGCCTTCTCTTCCTCTGCTTTGCGACGTGCCTCCTCCGCCTTACGCTTGCGTTCTGCCTCAGCACGACGTGCCGCCTCTATCTCTGCCTGTATGATGCGGTCAATCTCCGCATTGAGAGACTGTTCTTTCTTCTGATATTCCTGTATCTGCTTCTGCACCGTGGAGATGTTCTGGTTGAGGAAGGCAACTTGTGTCTGACAGTTGCTCTTCATGCTTTGCAGCGATTTCTTCTTTTCTTCCACCGTGCGAAGGTTGTGTTCCTTCTGTGTCTTGGCTGCCAGCAGTTCGTTCTGCTTTGTCCTCACCTCCAATTGTTTCTCTTTTAGGAGTTCTCCTTGTGCTTTCTGAAACTTTGAATATTCCTGCATGTAGCGAAAACGACGCACCATCTGCGAGAAATTATCGGCTGAGAAGATGAACATGAGTTTGTTCTGCACCGAACGGTTCTTACGCATATACACCATCGCCTTGGCATAACGTTTCTTCTTGATGTCGAGGTCATGCTGCAACTTGCCCAACTGTGTGTTGAGGGTATCGATGACGAAGCCCAAGGAGGTGATGTCCTTGTTCAGGCTATCGATGGAAGTCTGCTCTCTGATAATCTGATGATCCAGCACCAGGACGCTGTCGAGACTTGCTTTCACGTTCTTGTTGAGTTGCGCCAACTGTGCTTGCGACTTCTGGCGCGCTTGCTGCGTGGCAGCCTTTTCATTCTTCAACTGGGTTTTCTTGTCAACAGGCTTCTTCTGTGCCGCCTGGGCTGGTTTCTTCTGAGTTGCAGCCTTCTTCGCCGTAGTGGTCGTCGTTGCCTTTTTCGACGATGTCACCTTTCCCCTGCTCTGTGCAGAAAGGGGAAGCGCGAAAATCAGGAAGAAGAGGAGAAGAAGTGTACGCATACTCTGGGGCAACTTGCTACTCGTTTATCATGTTGCTAAACAACTTATTGGCATCTGTCTTTGTGTATTTGTCTGACACCTGCGTATGGGCACTCCAATTGGAAGCATTCCCTTTGTTCGACAACTTCAGATCCAGTTTGATGTCACTCTTGGCAGGGATGGTGTAGGCAAACTTATCCCCATTTTGGGCTTCCTTCCAGAAGAAATCCTGAATGGTCTTAAAATCGATGTTACGACTTTTCAACGCAGAGAACTCATCATAGGTGGTGCTCGTATAGCGTCTGTTCACCTTATCGATGATAAGCACATTGTCAGGGGAAAGTTCCATGCGTCCCACCTCAGCAATGCCCAACAGAGGATCGAACAAAGTGATTTGAATCACGTCGTCGTAGCGCATCCTCAAGTTTCCGTTGGTAGTGATGTCTTTGCCATTTTGGGTGATGGTGACCCTCACTTTCGACGTGAAGTTAGTGCCCACAGGTATTTTCATCTTGCCGAGGTCGGGGTCTTGCTTGTCTTTCTTTTTCGAAGGAGAATCAGTCGATTTCTCTGCATGAACCGTTGTTGTAGGTTGGGTGGGGTCAGTCTCGTTCCCCACACCCTTCTTGCTCGAACGACATGCCGAAAGCATCAGTAATGCTGGTATCAACAGCCAAAATATTCTTTTCATGTCCGTTTACTTTTTCTTTACCTTTTTATTGATTTGCTTCACGTGTTCCCGCACATCATCACTCATGTCTTCCCCTTCTTTCTCCATGATTGCTACAGCCTTATCCATATATTCCTTGGCTTCTTCGTAACGCTTCATCTGGAAGAGCACCCAAGCGTAAGTGTCAAGATAAGTGGCATTATCAGGTTCTATCTCATTTGCCTGCCGGCTCATTTCTTCCGCACGCTGCAAGTCTCTCTTTTTCAGCGACAAATAGTAGGCATAGTTATTCAGCACCATCGCATCGTTCTGCTTATACACCAGACATGAATCGTATGCCAGAAATGCCTTCTCATCCTGCCCCAAACTATGGTAGATGTCGCCCAACAAGGCATACATGTTGACACGCAACTGCAACTTATTCTCATTCGTGCTGTTCTCCACATGCTCCAATCCTGCCCTGAAGGCATCCACTGCACTTTGCTTTTCGTCCAACTGGAAATAACCCACCCCCAAGTAATAGTAGAAGACAGGATTGTCCGATTTGTAATCGACTGCAGGTTTACAAATCTGTATGACTCCCGAGGTGTCATTTTCCTGGATGGCATACGAGAGCAACAACTCTCGTGCCATATTATTTTCAGGATCAATGTCGAGCATCTGAAGGAGATGGGGCTTCACCTCCTCTTTCGGCATCTGCTTTTGCACCATATATCGCACCTTCAGTTCCAATAGGTCGGTCTGCTCCTGTGGCTGCTGCAATACCGTGTCGAAAAGATTGAGCACTGCCGTCGAATCGGCATTGGCTGTGATGTTCTCACGCACAATGACCCCCATCATCCTCAACCGCGTCGCATCATCCACCGCCTTGTTCGTCAGCAGTCTTTTCAGATAAGCATGGTAGAGCGAATCTGATCCCTCCATGTGGTAATAATTCGCCAACGACAATAGCAATGGAACATTCTCGGGGTCTTTTGCCTCTACAGTCTTGAACTGCCGCAGTGCCTCTTCTTTTTTGCCCGCATCCTGATAGAGGTCGCCAATCACCACCTGATAACGCAAATCATTCGGGTATTCTTCCGCCAGATTCCTCATCTCCTCGAAAGCACGTTTCTCATCATTCATTTGCAAGAACAGCCTGAATTTCTCCATTGACAGTTGCTCACTTTTCCCTTCTTTCACTTCAATCCGGTCCAACACCTTGACCATGTTCTCAAAGTCTTGGTTCTTCTCATAAAGTTCCAAGAGCATCATCAGCACCTCCCCTTTCTCCGGAAACTGACGAGCCATATCCTCCACATGGCTCAGAGCCTCCTCGTTCCGCTTGTTTTCCAGATAGAGCGATACCAAACGGTTCTTATACCAATAGTTGTCAGGATAGAGCCGACAGGCCTTCTCCAAGGCACGAATCGCTAATGTATCATTCTTCACATAACGATAGAGGTCTGCCAGTTCGTAGAGCACCGCTCCCGATTCCGGTTCCAATTGCCGGCAATGGTCAAACAGGTCGATGGCACCGTCATAATTCCGTGCCAACTTCTGTCGTACCGCCTCCTGAAAGATGTAATCAAACTTAGATGTCTGTGCTGTCACCGAGACCACAGACACCAACATCAAAGACAAGATGAAGAATAATCGCTGCATGCTCATTTATTTTTTCACTTCACTCCACTATGCCCAAAACCTCCTGCCCCACGCTCTGTCTCGTCCAGCACTTCCACTTCCACCAGATGGGGCTGTTCATGCTTGGCAATGACCATCTGCGCAATGCGCTCGCCATCGTTGATGACAAAAGGTTCGTTGGAAAGATTCACCAAAATCACACACACCTCGCCACGATAATCAGCATCAATCGTACCAGGCGAGTTCAGCACCGTAACGCCCTTCTTAATCGCCAATCCAGAACGCGGACGCACTTGTGCCTCATAGCCTTCAGGCAATGCCATAAACAATCCTGTAGGCACCAATGCGCGCGCCAATGGTTCCAGCGTGATGGGCGCATCGAGATTCGCCCGTAAGTCCATTCCCGCCGACTGCGACGTGGCATATTGTGGCAGCGGATGATGTGATTGATTGATGATTTTCACTTCCATATTGCAAAATTTTGTGCAAAGGTAATGAATTATTGGGAATTAGGAATTAGGAATTAGGAATTTTTACCATTTGGATTGTTCTATTTCCCATTTATTCACTACCTTTGCATTCCATTCCGAATTCCACATTCCGAATTCCTCACTTTTGAAAAATGAATTGGCAACAACTTATCTCCAATAAACGACTCGGACAAGAGGAACTCCACGTCAACAAACAAGATGACCGCACTGAGTTCAAGCGCGACTACGACCGCCTCATCTTTTCCGCCCCATTCCGCCGCCTGCAAAACAAGACACAGGTATTCCCTTTACCAGGTAGCATTTTCGTTCACAACCGCCTCACTCACTCCCTCGAAGTGGCAAGCGTGGGACGTAGCCTCGGAGATGATGTGGCACATCAACTCATTGAGCATCACCCAGAACTGTCAGGCACTTCCTTCTGCGAAATAGGTTCCATCGTCTCTGCCGCTTGTCTTGCCCACGACCTTGGCAATCCTCCATTCGGACATTCTGGCGAACGCGCCATTGCCTCCTATTTCAGCGAGGGTGAAGGCATCACCTACAAAGGGCAACTCACTCCCGAACAATGGGCAGACATCACCCATTTCGACGGCAATGCCAATGCCTTCCGTCTGCTCACCCACCAGTTCAAAGGGCGCCGAGCAGGCGGATTCGTGCTCACCTACTCCACCCTTGCCAGCATTGTCAAATATCCCTACCCCGCCATCGATGCGACCAAGCAGAAATTCGGTTTCTTCACCCAAGAACGTCCCCTCTACGAGCGCATTGCTGACGAACTGGGCATCACACGCACCCACGTCGGGTGGCATCGCCATCCTCTCGCTTATCTTGTCGAGGCGGCCGACGACATCTGTTACGAAATCATGGACATAGAAGATGCCCACAAACTGAAAATCCTCTCCACCACCGAAACCCGCGACCTCATGCTAGGCTTCGTCCGTCCCGACCAACGCGAACACATCATCCAACGCGCCCAACAAGTCGATGACCTCAACGAGCAAGTTGTCTATTTCCGCTCCTGTGCCATCGGAGCATTGGAAAAAGAATGTGTGCGCGTGTTTGTAGAGAACGAAGAAAACATTCTTAATGGAGCCTTCAACGGGTCGCTCATCGACCATGCCAGTCCCCTCGTACACGATGCATACGCCACCTGTGTGCAAGTGGCAAAAAGCCGCATCTACCGCAGCCGTGATGTGGTTGACACCGAACTGGCTGGTTACAAAATCATCTACACACTCATGGGACTCTTCATTCATGCCGTCATGAACCCTCAACATGCCTACAGCCGCCTGCTGCTCGACCGCGTGTCCTCCCAATACGAAGTCGATAGCCCTGACACCTACGTGCGCATCATGGCAGTGCTCGACTACCTCTCTGGCATGACCGACGTCTTCGCCCTCGACCTCTACCGCAAGATTAACGGCGAAAGCCTCCCCATGATATGAAAACTTAAAAACCACCATGACCATCCTTATCGTCCTACCCATTCTCACGTTGCTCATGTTCGACCTCGGACTGACCTTACGACCTCACGACTTCAGACTTATCCTTCAGCGCCCCCTGCCCATTGCGGCAGGACTTGTCGGGCAAATCATCCTCCTGCCCCTCATCGCATGGGGCGTGGGCAGCGCATTCCACCTCACCCCGCTTTTCTTTTTAGGCATCATCCTCATTGCATGCAGCCCTAGCGGCAGTTCCAGCAACGTGTTTTCCATGCTTGCGCGTGGCGATGTGGCACTCTCCGTCACCCTCACCGCATGCAGTTCCATCATCACCCTCTTCACCGTGCCACTCATCATGGCGTGGGCAACCCAAAGTGTCGGCACCGCCACCTCCGTTCAATTGCCTGTGGGCAACCTGCTCATACAAAACATCCTGCTGATGGCTGTGCCCATCCTTATTGGGCTTGGAATCAGGATGAAATGGAAGACCGCAGCCCAACGCATCCACAATGTGTTGCGCCACATCGCCTTCCCCGCCCTCATTCTGCTCGCCACCATCTTTTTCCTGCAACACCGCGAGACCATCGTCCGCGAATTTCCCTCACTCGGACTCTGCATCACCGTTCTCATCCTCCTCGCCATGGGGGCAGGCACCCTGCTCTCCCTCATCATGCACCTCAATGGAGCCGAACGCCGCACCATCGTCATCGAAGTAGGCATGCAGAATGCAGCCCAAGCCATCGCCGTGGCATGCAGCCCTCTTGTGTTCAACAACGAGACCATCGCCATCCCCGCCATCATCTATGCTCTGATGATGAACGTGTTGCTGCTCCTCTATGTAGGACTGGCAAAAAGAAAGAAGTAGTTATTCCGATTCCCCCCAAGCCACCAATCATCATGAATAGGACAAAACAAACCTTCAGCAAGGTCTCTCTTTCTGAAAGCCGATAGAAGGCATGGCTTACCGCATTTTCCCAGAAAATGACTTAACCATTTCAATAACAGGTGGTAGTGAGAAAATGGGCACCCAGCACGAAATAATAGGCGCTGGGTGCTCATCATTTTATGCACTGAGTGCGTCAAATAAATAGTGCTGGGTGCTCGTATAGGATAAAATTGGCTTCAAAGAAAAAAGGTGTAATGATTAACGTGAGTTCGGCATCAGAAGTTTGTTGTCATACGGAACAGACATCCTAATGAAGTCATATTTTAACTCACCCATATAACAAAAGAGTCCTGCATCAGCAGAACTCTTTCAGTTTATTTCCAATCGCTACACAAGAATTACTTCTGCATTGCACGACGTGCTGCGCGATGTTCATGAATACGATTCAGCAAGCGACCAAAAGATTTTTGAGCAACATTGTTCTTGACCTCTTGCTCTGTACCCTCTTTGATAACAACAGCACGGGTGTCCACGTTCGTGTAGGAATAGGACTTATTGCCAGCACGGCTGATAGTACCATTACTGTTAAAGGAATAGTTACATGATCTATTATATGTTCCAGACTCATCCTCCTCACCATCTTCCTCGTATAAATATTCCTCCGTATAGCCCGATGGAAGATAAGAAGAAGCCTTACCAAGCAAACCAACGTATGCAAACACATCAAAATCAGCAGCATCTCCCCCCATATCAAACACTATATCAGGGCACTGCTCTGGTGTAAACTGGTAGAAGAGATTGGGGTAACTCGTTGAATAGTCAAACGTAATGAGTGCTGTCTCTTTACCATTTTCCCCTTCATCCGCAAAATTCGACTCAAACTTGATAGACAGCAAACGATTGTCTGAAGAATATGTGTACTTAGTTGTTGTTTTTGCAGATGCAGAATACTTCTCACCGAAGAGATTGCCAGACTCCGAAGAACTGGCAGAAATGGAAGTCAACTGTCCTTTTGAATTGTAAGAAAAAGAGGCACTGCCACTGCCCGTGATGGTGCCTTCCGACAATCCATAATCGGTATATTTAATAGAAGCACCTGTAATATGGTTATTACTGATGCTGAAAGAAAGTTCCTCTGTATCATGTTCATCTTCCCACTGCATCTTGAAGTTATTCTTGGCTTCAAGCACCCAACCTTGATAATTATTGCTCGAAATGCTCTCCAATTTACCATTCTCGTCATAACTGTAACGATAGGAGCCTACAGCAGAAACACGAACACCTTCCACTGCGGCATTCGCCTCAGCGTCGTCGCCTGCGAGAGTTCCTGACTGTGCACTTGCACCACCACCACCGTCACCATCATCGTCTTTACTACAGGATGTGCTTACTGCACATACCACCATTCCTGTCATAAGGAACGTCAAAAATGTCTTTTTCATAAAAAGTTTGTTTTTACATTTGGTTATTAAATCTATAATTAGTGATAAAATGTTAAATCTTCCGAAACCACTTACCAAGGTTGGAATGCTTATGTGTCCTTTGATGTTCTCCATCATACAAGTGACAAATACAATACAAAGGTATAATAAAATGTTCATTTTTACCCCCCCCGAACGTTAAAATGTGTTAAGGGTGTACAAAAAAAATGAAAAACAGGAAGCAAGAGGTAAAAATGCAGATTTTGAGGGGGCGATGATTACTTTCTCAATATCCTTTTGTAAATCCAACGGACGAATTTGCCGAGAGGAGTGTAGCGGATGCCCCAGTCGGTGATGGCTTCCGCAAAAAGGTTCTCAATGGCAAGGTCTTTCTGCGGCTTTTCAATGCATGTGAGGGGAAGGGGGGCTTGGAGGGGGGCACGGTCGAACTCATAATGCTGAAGAAGGGAGAAGGCACGGAAGTGGGTGCCGTTTTGCAAACCAATGTTGCGCACGAGTGTATGCCCCGGGGTGAGACATAGACCGCCAGCCTTATAAATGGCAATTTCCCAACAAATATCCCATGGGATGGGACGTTTGTCAAGGCTACGAAGACAGGGGAAAACACCGCCATACTGGATGGCTTTCTGGTCTGTTGCGGTCATGCCCTGAAGGGCTTCTTCTCTTGTTTCATAGTGAACAAAATGCTGCTGCCAACGGTCACGCCATGTACCCCATCCCCATCCCGACATGTGGGGAGTGAAATAGAATGCTGGAGTTTCTATATCAAGGTTGGTGAAACCCGCCACATGCATGACGGTGGGGATGTCCTTGTAGAGGTCGAAGGCTTGGTTCATGTACTGCAGATAGTAGGGGGAAGTGCAGATGTCATCTTCGAGCACAATGATGCGGTCGTGAGTTTGGAACACTTGAGCGATTCCCTCTGTGATGTTGCGTTCGAGATAAATGTTTTCGGGACGCTCAATGAGTGTCATGCAATGGAGAGCCGCGGTCTTCTCCACCTCTGACTTGACTTGATGAAGGAGTGTGCGCACCTCGTTCACCTGTCGCCACGACTTTTCATCTTTCCCTCCATCGGAAAACACATAGAGGTCGGTCTCCTTGGCAAGGGTGTTGGCAAGGAGATGGTCTATCGTCTTCCGTGTGTTGTCGGCACGATTATAAACAAAGAGGGCAACGGGAGATAGAGACATAGGAAAGGATTGTTAAGTATTTTGTTTGCAAAGATAAACAAAAAAGTGTACCTTTGCAAATGTAAATGGTAAATTATCAAATGGTAAATGGATTATGGCGAGTTTTGATGCGAAAGAACTGAGGGCGAAGTACAACCCCGAGGGGTCGCTGACATGGCGGATGCAAATGCGGATGCTGGAGGTGCTGGAGGTGCTGGACGGCATCTGCCAACGGCACGGGATTCCTTATTGGCTTTCGGGCGGCAGCATGTTGGGGGCGGTGCGGCATCAGGGGTTCATCCCTTGGGATGATGACCTTGACATTGAAATGCTGCGCCCCGACTTTGAACGACTGATGAAGATTCTGCCCGAAGAATTGCCCGAAAACATGGCATTACAATGGCACACGACTGACAAGAACTACTTTTTCCAGTTCGCAAAAGTGAGAGACAGAAACAGCCAGTTGTTCGAGCGCAACGGCTATGACAAGGTATGGAAAGAGCATGGCATTTGGGTTGACATTTTCCCATTGGAACGTGTGCCGCGCTGGATTCACGAACTTTCGAATGTGACATTGGGACATACTTACAAAATGATGCGCACTGCCGCCGACCCAGTAAAGGTGATGGGGAAGGTGAGGGCACTGGCTGCACTGAACAGGAAGGTCATCTTTCCCCTCCTGAGGGGGCTTTCCTGCATTTTCCCCACCAAATACTATGATTTCGGGTTGGGCATTCCTTATTTTCAGAGAAGTCTGAAAGAGGACTACCTGCCCGTGAGGTATGTTCCCTACGAACACACCACTGTCCCCATCATGAAGGAGGCTGAGAAATGCCTCACCTATCGGTATGGTGACTACATGAGTTTACCCAAGAACCCGGGCTGTGAATATCACTCTGAAGATGTAAAGATAAGGTAATCCCCTTTTGACCATCTATCACATTCCCCATTGACAAGGACCTTGCCAATGTAGTGTAGATGTACATGACATTTCAATCCTTCATTTTCTCTTGAATCTTCCTGACAGCCACGGTACTTTTTCCACGTATGGCACCAAAAGGAAACAGACTCCGAAGAGAAGGAGGACGAGGATGGTGTAGTCGTCCCAATGCCCGCGAAGGGTGCGGACATTAGCGGAACGTATCATCTTGTAGAGCATCATGATGGGATAATGTGCCACGAAGAAGACCATCGAGTGCTCACCAATGTAACCGACCACGGGAATGCGAGGGACATGGATACTCAACAGGATGCCCGAGAGTCCGCATAGAGCAAGAGTGATGCTGGTGATGACTATATAGGGATTTCCTTCCCAAATATTATCCACCATCGTATATTCACCACCATAGGTTCCATTGAGGTATATGAACATCGCCAACAGGATGCCCGACACCCCAAGAGTGATGTTCTCACCCATCTTCTCAATGGCAAAGTGCCACACACGACCAAGATAAAAAAGATAAATGCCAATGAACACATTATCGAAACCAAACCACATCGGGTTGTCTTTCGTCCACAGCCAATAACTCACCATCGGCAGCAAGAAAATAAACCAGTGGATTTTGAAGTTACGAGTCTTACCCAACAAGTTCACCTTAAAGATAGGCGGCACCTTGGAAATGAGATGTGCCACCACATACGCCATAAAGAAAGAGAAGAGAAACCAACAAGGAATGTTGCCGTAGAACTGGCTGGACTCCCAGAGATGACTGAGGGTCACCTGCTTGGAAAGCGCATTCTGAGGGTCAAAGATGAAAATTACAAAAAAGAAATAAA
Source organism: Bacteroidaceae bacterium (assembly GCA_017470525.1). GTDB lineage: Bacteria > Bacteroidota > Bacteroidia > Bacteroidales > Bacteroidaceae > Minthosoma. The sequence continues at coordinate 22,767 of JAFUYM010000030.1, read as the reverse complement.
AAATGTTGCCGATGATGCCCCACACGATATATGGAATGAGCAGGCGCTTTGCCTTGTCCTTCAAATATTCCTTGCTATTGCCCGACACGGTTTTGTTGAAATAGCCCGCCTTGAAGAAGAAAAAGGACATGAAGAAATAGGTCCACTGCATGATGGGTGTCCACCAATCCTCTTTGCCGAAGCCACAGGCATTGGTGATGTGCAGCATTATCATACGGATGATACAGATACCGCACAGGAGGTCGAAGGCATGGTTACGTTGTTTCATTTTTCTTTCGAGGCGGGTCGCCCAAACAAGTATTCTTTGAAAAGAGGACTCATTCTCAGTATATTGCTGACAAGCAGACAGAAAGCGATGATAATGAGGGCAACACTGACTGACAGCACGATGTCAATGACGAAATTGGGATGGTTGGCATTGAGCCAAGCACCCACTTGGGGTATCTTGGGCAGGAGGATGAAGTGAAGCAGATAGACATCGAGAGTACGGGTGCCGATGTATTGCAAACCTTTGCCAACACGTGTTTGCTGAGTGAAATATTGCTGATAGTGGCGGAAAAAGATGACCACAATGAACATCAGGGTGTACATAGCAAGCATGTTGGGAAGGTTTGTCCATTCTAATTTGAGAGAGTGCCACTTGAAGAGGTCCGCACAGCAGAAGAAGGCGAGCACTGTAATCAGAGGGAAGAACCACCTGCCATCGAATAGCCGTTGCACTTGCTGCCAATGCCGATGAACGAGATTGCCCATAAGGAAAAACTGGAAAAACTTCAACGTCTCATAAAACGAACTGTACATCATGAAGTCCGTCTTGTACCACTTGCCAAACTCCTGTGGCATATAAAGCGAAAGGGACGCGACAAGGCTTGCTATCCACAAGCCGAAGATGGCAATGTGCTCCACTTTCTTACCCATCCGTTGGAAGATGGCTGCCACAATATAGTATATCAAAAACATCTGTAAGAGTACCCACGTAAACCAATACCCTCCTTTGGTCGGGCTGTGCATGCACTTCATAAAGCCCTCCACAAAAGGTAATCTCCCCTTCAACACCAAGAATACACAAAGAAACAATAGGGCTGGAAGAACCTGCACCTTGAGTTTCTTCCATGTCAAAGAAACAAAACTCCGAGGTGTCCAAAGCCATGTAGATTTATAAGCAAGAAAGCCACTGACGAAAAAGAAAAGAGGCATGCGGAAAAGCACGAGAAATGGCAGAGAGGCGGAAATCTTCTCCGACTCACCGAAACCGAATTGCGCCACGTGGTAAGATACAACCAGTATCATCGTGAAGCCACGCATGGCATCGAGCCATTCCATTCTTTGCTTACTTTCTGTCATGAAGCCTTTCAATAAGTTTTTCGCTTTTACCACTAACAAGTTTACGGGTAAACATACGACCGCTTGCCATCAAAGTGTCATAATCCATTTCGTCCATCACCTTAATGACCGGCTCGTAGATGATGAAATGAAGGGGAGTCAACGCTGCCAAACCTGGATAGGCTCCTTCCACTTGAAGACACTTCGGTGCCCACTCTGAAGAATTAAAAGCAATCGTTTGTATAATGGTTTCCGCCTGACCAAATGAATCGACGAAATAACGACGAATCTCTGGATGGTTCGCATACATATTATATATATAAGAAGCCAAATCTTGAGAGATGCACCACCATGCCGAACCTTTATATAGACGCCATGTTGTTCCATCCACCTCGAAATGGAGCGGTTTTCTCAAACCCAACAGAGTTTTCACGTTCCTGCACAAAATGCTCAATCGCTGATTGCAACGATTACCTAACATGCCAAGATGGAAGAAGGGGCGAGGGGTCAGATAAAGGGTTCTTTGCTGAGAATTGATGAGGTCTGTATCCATACAAATGCCGCACAACTGCTCCCTGTCCCCCTGTTCCTCAAGCCACGCCGTGATGCGTTCGTTGCTCCACAAGGGATAATCCATGCCTGAAAGGAAAAAGATGTGGTCAAACGAGATGGGATAGTCAATGGCTGCCTTCATGAGTGCCATCTGATAATCAACCTCGAGAATTGTGCCCCACCTTACATCTATACGGTTCGACAGGAAATGCACATTTTCCTGATGAATCAGGGATATAAAGGGGGTGATGTCTGACTTCTTGTCGATATGAACAAAGAAGTGGGCATCAGGATGGAGCGCCTCGATGAGCCTGTTGAGTTGAGGGGCATCTGTATGGGCAGAGATGAGATAGGCTATGTTCATTTTTTGAATCTCCCACTAAGATATGGCACACGCTCCACATAAGGAACAAGCCAGGTGCATAAACCAAAGACAAACACTAACAATACAATGAAATCATCCCAATGTCCATAGATGCTGTGACCAAAGGAGATATGGGTGAAACGATAAAACTGAAGAATCGGATAGTGAGCCACAAAATAGACCATGGAATGCTGTCCGATATAATTGACCACTGGCACTCGCTTCAATGGTAGTTTGAGGAGAAGACCCGACAATCCAATGAGAATTATCATGGTGTTGAAGAAAGCGGCCCATGGATTGCCACGGAAGAGATTGGTGCTCATCACGTACTCCCCATGCCAAACAATGTTCAGCACGATAAATGCCACTATCAATGCGGAAGACATCACTAATGTGGTGCGCCTCCCCATACGGTCAATTAACCAATGCCATGTACGACCGAGATTAAAGAAAAACACACCCATGAACACATTGCTCAGGCTCATAGGCAGTGGATTTTCAAGAGTGTACATCCAATAACTGAGGAAAGGGCATGCCAATATTACCACCGTCTGAAACACAGAAATCGGCTTGACAATATGAATTTTCTTAATGAAATGCACCAACACATAAGAAGCGAAGAAGGAAAACAGAAACCACACGGGTTCGTTACCCCAGAAAGAACTTGTCTGCCAAAGGTGGCTCCACTCCATCGGCTCAATAGGATGGTGATAGCGTTCTATTTCAAAGGGAAGATAGATACAATAAATCAGAAAACCGATCGTACCCCACACCACATAGGGAACAAGCAATCGCTTTGCCTTGTCCTTAATATATGCCTTCGTATCTCCAGAAACCGTCTTATTGAAGTAACCCGCCTTGAAAAAGAAGAAGCACATAAAGAAGAATGACCATGCCATGACCTCCTTCCACCAGTCATCCCCCTTATGTCCGCAGAATGTGATGGTGTGCAGACATATCATCCGAATGATGCAGATGCCGCACAGAAAATCGAAGGTATGGTTGCGTTCTTTCATATAGAACTTCTATTTCTTTTTCATCGTCAGACGATCTTCAATCATCCGTTCCATATACGACTGGATAAGGGCTTTCAGTTCACGCTCCATCTGCTGCTCCAATTGTCCCGTCGTACCTAAAAGATTCTTCTTCAGGTACCAGTCTTCCTTGTAGTTGTAGAGGGCTTTCGGCTGTCCGCTCTCAGTAAAGAGGAACACATAATCCCCTTTTACATAGTGGTAAAGTCCATTGTTGCTGGTCACAGCCCATGTGTCCTCATCAGGTGTGTTAAGGAGGTCTTGTCCAAATGCCACGTAGGGTTTGTCATAACGAAGATAGTTCAACACCGTTGGCATAATATCAATTTGCTGAGCAATGCAATGACGGCGTTCAGGCTGAATATCTCCCGAAGGGTCGAATATCAGGATAGGCACGCTGCACACTCCCAGTTCGGTTTGGTATTTCTCTTCAGTGGTCAAATTGGTGTGGTCGGCTGTCAGCACGAAAATCGTGTTCTCATACCATGACTGCTGTTTGGCTGTTTCAAAGAAAAGACGAAGAGCATTATCCACGTAACGAATGCACTTGTGCATAATGTTAGGGTCACCAGGAGCATCCTTGTAGATATCTTTGTAGCGTTCGGGGACGGCATAGGGATGATGTGAACTTGCCGTAAAGACAGACGTAATGAAAGGTTCCTTCATCTCGCTCATCTTCATGGCAAAGAATTGCAGGAATTCTTCATCCCAAATTGCCCACATACCATCAAAATCCTTGTCGCCATTGAAACGTTTGTCCTGATTGTATTCAGTCCTGCCAAGATAAGCCTGATAACCTGTAGCCTTGGCAAACGCTTCAAAGCCCATCGACCCGTTTTCTGCCCCATGAAAGAATGCAGACGAATAACCCACCTTTCCCAGTTCACCTGCCAAGCCACTTACTTCATTCATCGAGGCTGGGGTGAGGAAGAACGGTTCGATGAAACGAGGTATGCTGGAAAGGATGGAAGGCATGCCATCAATGCTTTTCCGTCCGTTAGCAATGGTAAGGTCGAACGTAAGTGAGTGGCTGATAAGGGAGTCCGTGAAAGGCGTGTAGCCTTTTCCCTGATTGTAAGCACCAATATATTCCCTACCGTAACTTTCCATGATGAACACCACTACATTTTTTTTCCTCATACCCACTTCGTTGGCTGCCACCATCATACTGTCTGGCAGCAACATCACACTGTCAGCAGGTTGATGAATCGGACTGTAAATCGTATCCAACTCTTCACGAGAAAAGTATTGAGGATCAACAAATACGTTCTTGTTGATGGTGCGTATCATCGAGAACGGGGTATTGAGAATCAATGCTGCCTCTGCAGGTCGGTTCACATACTGATTGGCATTGCTGATAGTGATAGGTCGCACCGCAGTTGTGGCACCACCACGCATTCCTGCAATAGTGATGGGAATGTACAATCCAAAACAAACCAGATGAAGGACATAATAAATCAGTTTCTCTTTCAGCATACGAGGTAAATAGCCCCCCCTCGGACGAGCATACAAACCCACCAGCCCTGCTATCAGCACGATGCCCAACAACACCAGATACCAATGGCGCAACAACTCCACTCCAATCACATCACCAATGTTCCCCTCATTGCTAAACTCCTGAAACACTGACGAAGTGGTACGCCGCCCCGTATATTGAAAATACACAGCATCGGCAAGATTGGCAACGACACATATGGAATTGAAAAACACATACACCCACTTCGCCATCTGTTGCCACCAGTCCTTTTCCTTCCAATGCAGAGGAATGAGCATCAGAATGGCATACAATGCATTGGTGTAAAGGATGGCTGATGTGTCAAACATCCAGCAACCCTTGAAAGCGTCTTCAAATGAAAGCGTGTCGAAACCCTCGGAAAGCACCGACCAGTTTTCAAACAGGTATGCAAGACGACAGATGCCATACACAATATAGACCAATGCCAAATTGTAGATAAAAGCAAGCGGGCTTGATACCAAGGATTTCTGCATTTGTATGCGTTTCATTTCTCAAATTGTTAGAGGGTTATTGGATATTACGTCTTTCTTTATATGCTTGGATGCGCTCGGCAAAAGCAGCATCCTTCTTACTATCAGGGGCGGGGGTGAATTCTATCTTCTCAGGGATGTCCTTTCCCTCATCCATCAACTTCACCATGCTGCCTCTCTTCACGATATAAAGCGAATCATACAGCGTTCCGTCATTAGCATCCGTTGCCGTCAGAAAGAGCGTATCTTGATTCGTCCGTACCTTCTGGTAATAGCGGCTGCCCCAACCAAATTTGTCAAATCGTTCATCAAACTCAATGCGGTAACCTTTGGGTGAACAATGACTCACCGTATAGACAGGCGGCATCGCCACCCCATCTTCATCATGTTGAGTCATACGGGCGTATGCATGCTCATGTCCCTGCAGCACTACATCAACACCAGAGTCTCTGATGAGTCCATCAAACATCCACCGCTGAATCAAGTTGTTCATGCTACCCTTAATGGAATAAAGCGGATGGTGCAGCACCACCACCTTCCACTTGGCTTGACTTGCAGCCAGTTGCTTTTCCAACCATTGACGTTGAGTCCACAAATAGAAAAACTCACGGTTGCTATCGAGGCAGAAGATCTGCACGTCCTTACACCTCACCGTAAACACCTGATTCTCCCCTTCCATCGAATCAAGGAAATAAGAATGAATCAAAGAGAAACGGCGTTCCAACTTCATAATAACTCCTTTCAGATAGTCGTGATTTCCCGTCACCGTCAACACTGGCATCGTCTGCCCCACCGAATCGAGGCTTGCAAATGTCTCGCCCCAATAGGCATCGGTGGGTCGTTCCGTCAAGTCACCTCCACACACCAAAAATTCAGCATCGGGATTCTTTAGGAAAGCCTTCCGCAACAGCCTATTGGTAATGCCACCGATGGTGTCTTGAATGTCACCTACATAAAGGAATGAGACTTCATCAGTATCTGCCACAAAGAATGTATGCCACTCTGAGGTTTCACCACCCGTCCATACACGGTAACGGTAATAGTGCCCAGCCTTCAGGTCACGCAACCGCGCCACATAGTAGGCAGCCTTGCCGCTCCTCGACTCAAACACCTCACCCACAGCATCCACATGCTCAGTCCGTCCACCTTCCACATCCACCAGTTCCACTGATGCGTCCCGTATTTCGTCGCCACACATCCAACTCACATTACGGTTTTTCCCGTTCGCATCACCAAACGTGAGTAACACCCTCGATGGCATAGTCGGAACCGTATATGCCGCCTCTTCTGGATTATGGAACCACACATCCCAACGGCTGGCACACCATACAATTAGTGCCCCAACCATGATCCCAAGCGTCCATGTCCCAATTATCTTCTTTTTCATGCCATCTGTCAAAGGTCGCCCAGCACGTGGGCTGATTAGCAGACCATGCTGCCACCCTTCACGGGCTTCTCCACCGTTGTGACGCTGATGCTGCCGTCGTAATTCTCAGCCGACAGTATCATGCCCTCACTCACAAGTCCGTTCTTGAACTCGCGTGGAGCCAAGTTGGCAATGAAGAGCACCTGCTTGCCCACTAATTGCTCGGGCTCGTACCACTGGGCGATGCCGCTCACGATAGTGCGCCCCTTGGGGGTACCGTCATCGAGTTTGAACTTGAGCAATTTCTTCATCTTCGGCACACGTTCGCACTCCAGCACGGTTGCCACACGGATGTCAAGTTTCGTGAAGTCGTCGAACGCAATGGTCTCCTTCACGGGAGCCACTTCGGCGTTGGCAGCCTCATTCGCCTTGATGGTGGCTTCGAGTTTGTCTGTCTGCTGCTTGATGGTTTCATCTTCAATCTTCGAGAAGAGAAGGCTGGGCTTGCCCAGTTGCTTGCCAGCGGGCAGCAAGTCGGTCTTGCCAAGGTCTTCCCAGTTAAGTGTGTCCATGCCAATCATCTCACGCAGTTTGGCTGAGGAGAACGGCAGGAACGGCTCAAAGGCAATTGCCAGATTGGCTGTGAGTTGCAGGGAGATGTAAATCACTGTCTTCACGCGTTCCGGGTCGGTCTTGATGACCTTCCAAGGCTCCTCGTCGGCAATGTATTTGTTGCCGATGCGAGCAAGGTTCATTGCCTCTTTCTGTGCCTCGCGGAACTTGAAATTCTCGATGAGTGCCTCCACCTTGTCCTTCACGTCGGCAAACTCAGCCAAGGTCGCCTTGTCGGTTTCGGTCAGTTCGCCACATTCGGGCACAATGCCATCATAGTATTTCTGGGTGAGTTGCAAAGCACGGTTCACGAAGTTGCCATATACAGCCACCAGTTCGTTGTTGCAACGCGCCTGGAAATCAGCCCACGTGAAGTCGTTATCCTTCGTCTCGGGCGCATTGGCTGTGAGCACATAGCGCAGTTCGTCCTGACGGTTGGGCAATTCCTCCAAATATTCGTTGAGCCACACGGCATAGTTCTTCGAAGTGCTGATTTTGTTGCCTTCCAAGTTCAAGAACTCGTTGGCGGGCACGTTGTCAGCCAAGTTGTAGTCGCCATGTGCCTTCAGCATGGCAGGGAAGACGATGCAGTGGAACACGATGTTGTCTTTGCCGATGAAGTGAACCAATCGGCTCTCGGGGTCTTGCCACCACTTTTGCCATGTGCCCCACTTTTCGGGCGCACTTTCGCAGAGTTCCTTCGTGTTGCTGATATAGCCGATGGGTGCATCAAACCACACGTAGAGCACTTTCCCTTCGGCTCCTTCCACAGGCACAGGAATGCCCCAGTCCAAATCGCGGGTCACAGCACGGGGCTTCAAACCACCATCCAACCACGACTTGCACTGTCCATACACATTGCTGCGCCACTCGGTGTGTCCCTTCAGAATCCACTCCTCCAGCCACTCTTGATACTGCTCCAGAGGCAAGTACCAATGCTTCGTGGCTTTCTTCACCAACGGATTGCCATTGATGGCATTCACGGGGTTAATCAGTTCCTCGGGCGAGAGGGTGGCACCGCACTTCTCGCACTGGTCGCCGTATGCACCCTCGTTGTGGCAACGGGGACACTCACCCTTGATATTGCGGTCGGTAAGGAACTGCTTCGTCTCCTCGTCATAGAATTGTTCGGTGGTCATCTCCACAAACTTTCCCTTCTCATAGAGCGTCTTGAAAAAGTCTGCCGCAAACTGATGATGCGTCTTGCTGGTAGTGCGGCTGTAGATGTCGAAACTGATGCCAAAGTCGGCAAAGGACTTCTTGATGATGCCATGATACCTATCCACCACATCCTGCACACTGCACCCTTCCTTCTTCGCACGGATGGTCACGGGCACACCATGCTCATCGCTGCCACACACAAACATCACTTCACGTCCCTTCAGACGCAGGTATCTCACATAAATATCGGCTGGCACATACACGCCAGCCAAGTGTCCTATATGCACAGGACCATTGGCATAAGGCAGAGCAGCCGTCACAGTCGTTCTCTTAAAGTTCTTCTGTTCCATTCAGTTATTTTTTTAGATATTTGGGTGCAAAGGTACGAAAAAAATAACAATTAACAATACATCACTCATAATTAACATTAACAATTCACAATTGAAGAATGGGCTGCCCTTTGTCATTATTGTCACAAAACCGCGGAAGGCAGCGAGACAAATGTGATTCCGCTATCATCTCATGCAAGTAAAGGATGAAATGCATTGCCTGAGGTCTGATTAATTTATCACCCGCAAAGGTTAAACAATTTGGCTTGAATACAACTTTCAATTTGGCTTGATTATAAAAATCGATTTGGCTTGAATACACTAATTTATAATCAAGCCAAATTGAAAGTTGTATTCAAGCCAAATTGTTTTTTATATTCAGACTAAATTAATTCGTATATATGAAATAAATTGCTTATATTCGTACCGTGAAAGAAAGGAGGGGCGTACTCATGCTTATGGATGAGATGCTTCGACCGAAAGAATGGAGGATAAAAAAAATGTGATTATCCCGTCCGATTGGTTAGAGATGCACAAATGTGCAGGAAAATTCATATATGCCTACATGACCGAAAAGAAAAGTGAAAAAAATTGCCTCTGCGTTTGCACGGTAACTGTTGGCAAACTGCTATGGCAGCAATTTTTTCACTTTTCTTTTCTCACTTTTCACTTTTTTCGTTTTGTATTGTGCTCACTTAATCGTACCTTTGCATGCTCTTTTAAGTTGAAATTATGGGAGACAGCAACGAATATAAGTACCTAACGAAGATTGATTACCCAGCCGACCTGCGCCAATTGAAGGTGGAGGAACTGCCTGCGGTGTGTGAGGAGTTGAGACGTGACATCATTGAGGAATTGGCGATGAATCCAGGTCATTTGGCTTCGAGCCTTGGTGTGGTGGAACTGACAGTGGCGTTGCACTACGTGTTCAACACACCCTACGACCGCATCGTGTGGGACGTGGGGCATCAAGCATACGGACATAAAATCCTCACGGGGAGGCGCGACCGCTTCTGCACCAACCGCAAACTGAACGGACTGAAGCCTTTCCCCCATCCCGACGAAAGCGAATACGACACCTTCTGCTGCGGACACGCCAGCAATTCGGTGTCAGCAGCACTCGGTATGGCAGTGGCTGCCAAAATGAAGGGGGAGGACAGGAAAGTGGTGGCTGTGATTGGCGATGGTGCCATGAGTGGCGGATTGGCATTTGAAGGCATCAACAATACGGCAAGCACACCCAACGATATGCTGATTGTGCTGAACGACAACAACATGTCCATCGACCGCAGTGTGGGCGGCATGCGGCAGTACCTGCTGCAACTGAACACCCACCCCACCTATAATAACATCAGGTTTAAACTCTCACAGAAACTCTTCGACTGGGGCATCCTGAACGAGAAGCGCCGCAAGGGGCTCATCCGCTTCAACAACAGCCTGAAGTCGCTGTTGGCTCATCAGAAGAACATGTTTGAGGGTATGGACATCCGCTATTTCGGTCCTGCCAGAGGCAACGACGTGGGAGAACTGGTGCGCATCCTGCAAGTCATTAAGGACATGAAGGGACCGAAAATTCTCCATATCCACACCACCAAGGGCTTTGGTTATGCACCAGCCGAGGAGGATGCCACCATCTGGCATGCCCCAGGCAAGTTCGACCCCGACACAGGCGAGCGCATCACCTCGCACGACGACAAGCCGCATCCACCGAAGTTTCAGGACGTGTTTGGCAAGACCCTTTTGGAACTGGCGCAGAAGAACCCACTGATTGTGGGTGTGACTCCTGCCATGCCTACGGGCTGTTCGATGAACATCATGGCAAATGCCATGCCTAACCGTGTGTTCGACGTGGGCATTGCCGAAGGGCATGCCGTGACCTTCTCTGGCGGTATGGCAAAGGACGGATTGATGCCGTTCTGCAACATCTACTCCTCGTTCATGCAACGTGCATACGACAATATCATTCACGATGCTGCAACCATGCGACTGAACATGGTGCTTTGCCTCGACCGTGCCGGATTGGTGGGCGAGGATGGCTCGACCCATCATGGTGCATTCGACCTCGCATTCCTCCGCCCCATCCCCAACCTGACCATCGCCTCACCCATGAATGAGCCAGAACTCCGCAGGTTGATGTACACGGCGCAACTGCCCGACAAGGGTGTGTTCGTCATCCGCTATCCAAGAGGCAGCGGCAACACGGTGGATTGGCAATGCGAACTGGAGGAAATTCCTGTCGGAAAAGGCAGAAAGTTGAGGGACGGCAAGGACGTTGCGGTGTTGAGCATCGGACCACTGGGCGTGGAGGCAGAAAAAGCCATTTCCATTGCAGAACTGAAGGCTCTGAACACCAACTCGTCGGCTGATATGCGTTTTGCGCATTATGACATGCGTTTCCTGAAGCCGCTCGACGAGGACATCCTGCACGAAGTAGGCAAGAAGTTCAAGAAGGTGGTCACCGTGGAAGACGGAGTGATTGCTGGCGGATTGGGTAGCGCGGTGCTGGAGTTCTTTGCCGACCACGGTTATGAGGTGGAGGTGAAGCGAATCGGTCTGCCAGACCAGTTCGTGATGCATGGCACCGTCGCCGAACTGCGTAAGCAATGCGGCATGGATGCGGAAAGCATTGCCAAGGTGCTGGAGGAAATGCTTCCAATAACATAGAGAAGGAGGGCACGTTATGAAGATCATCATTGCAGGGGCAGGTGCGGTAGGCACTTATTTGGCGCGCATGTTGTCGAACGACCGACAAGATGTAGTGTTGATTGATGCTGACGAGAACAGGCTCGCCCGTATCGGTAACGAACTGGACATCATGACGCTGGTGCGGAACCCAACCTCATTGAGCGGACTACGGGATGCCGAGGTACACAAAGCAAACCTGTTCATTGCCGTGACGCCGAACGAAAGCGAAAACCTGACCTGCGCGATGCTTGCCAAACAGTTGGGAGCCAAACAGACAGTGGCTCGTGTGGATAACTATGAATACATGAAGCCCGAAAACCTTGAACTTTTCAAGAACATGGGCATTGAATCGCTCATCTACCCTGAACTGCTGGCTGCCGAGGACATCAAGGCAAGCGCAAGATACAGTTGGGTGAGACAGATGTGGGAGTTCAACAATGGTGAATTGTTGCTGCTGAGTGTGAAGATGCACGACATGAACCCCATTTATGAGAAGGAAATCAGCAACAAGAATAATCAACTGGTGGGTCATACGCTGAAAGAAATCGGTATTGCTCATGGGCACAACTTCCATGTGGTTGCCATCAAGCGCGACGGCGAAACCATCAGTCCGCATGGTGACGAGAAGATTCTGCCACGCGACCTTGTGTTTTTCATGACACTCAAAGAGAATCTGGCTGAAATTCGCCACTTGACAGGAAAAGACGACTACCCAGCGGTGAAGAACAGTCTGCTCATTGGTGGAGGGAAATTGTCGGTGCGCGCCTCTTGGAAACTGGCTTCCATCCACGACAGCGTGAAAATCATTGAGCCAGACAGCAAACGGACGGAGGAACTGCAATCGCTGGTTTCACCCCAGACTATGATTCTGGAAGGTGAAGGATATGATGTGGATTTGCTGAACGATGAAGGTTATGGCAGCACGGAAGCACTTATTGCCCTGACCGCCAACGACCAACAGAACATCCTTGCCTGTGTGGCAGCCCGTCGTCGCGGCATCCGCAAGACCATAGCCCAAGTGGAAAACATCGACTACTTCGACATGGCAAACGACCTTGATATCGGCACCATCATCAACAAGAAGATGATTGCCGCCAGCCATATCTACCGCATGCTGCTGAAGGGAGATGTGGATAATGTGAAGATGCTGACCATCGGCAATGCTGATGTGGCAGAGTTTGTGGTGAAACCCGACTCGAAGGTGACGAAGAAAAAAGTGATGGACTTGTGCCTGCCATACGGTGTCAACATCGGTGGCATGTCAAGAGATGGAAAGTCCATGCTGGTGAATGGTCCCACCCAACTGCAAGCAGGCGATAAGGTCGTGGTCTTCTGCACAGACAACACCCTGAAAAAACTTGACAAATTCTTTAAATAATGCCCAACTGGAAACTCATCGCAAAAATCATGGGATTTCTGCTCTTCATCGAAGCAGGACTCATGATGTTGTGCCAAGGGGTCTGTTGGCTTTATGACGAAGGCATCAAAGCGTTCTCTCCTGCCATTGCCATTGCACTTCTGCTGGGCATCACGGGAGTAATCGTAGGCAGAAATGCTGGCAGAAAGATGGGGCGCAAGGACGGCTACATCGTGGTGTCGGTCGTATGGGTACTTTTCACCCTGATTGGCATGCTGCCTTTCCTCTTAGACGGGTATGTGCCCGATGTGGCAAGCGCATTCTTCGAGACCATGTCGGGATTCACCAGCACGGGTGCCACCATCATTGACAACCTCGATGCTATGCCCCGAGGACTGCTCTTCTGGAGAAGCCTCACCCAATGGATTGGAGGTATCGGCATCGTGTTCTTCACCATTGCTATCCTGCCAGCGTTTGGTGTGGGCGAAGTAAAACTCTTTGCGGCTGAATCGACAGGTCCCATGCACAATAAGGTGCATCCACGCATCTCGGTGGCTGCCCGATGGATTGGCAGTGTCTATGTAGGGCTTACAGTGCTGTGCATCCTTTCACTTCTGCTGTGCGGAATGCCCGCTTTCGATGCCGTCAACTATGCGATGTGCACCACTGCCACGGGAGGATATGGCACACATTCCGCCTTGTTGGGCGACTTCTACCATTCACCTGCCATCGAATATGTGCTCATCTTCTTCATGTTCGCTTCGGGTGTCAACTACACATTAATATATTATACGATTCTGAAGGGCAAGTTCAAGAAGTTCTTTGGTGATGCTGAACTGAAGGCGTATCTCATCATTGTGTTGGGTGCCTCACTCATCTGTGCCATCTTCTTGGCAATTGAAGACCCGCTGCACGATGTGGAGGATGCCTTGCGGCAAGGACTTTTCACGGTCATTTCCTTGCAAACCACAACAGGACTGGCAACCGTCGATTACACGCTGTGGCCCGTACAACTCATGCCCGTGCTGCTGTTCGTCATGTTTGCAGGAGCCTGTTCGGGCAGCACCAGCGGTGGTTTCAAGTGTGTGCGTCTGAGCATCATCTACCGTGTGCTGAAGAATGAGTTCACCCATATCCTGCATCCTCGTGCTGTCACTCCTGTCAGGATGAATGGCAACATCCTGCCCACCAGCATCATACAAACGCTGTTAGGCTTTGTTGCTCTCTTTGTCTGCTCCTTGTTCCTCGGTGCTTTCATCTTGGCACTCTGCGGTGTGAGCCCCAACAATGTACACCCCGACTTCGACTACTACGAAGCATTTGGCATTGCCATGTCAAGTATCAGCAATGTCGGTCCAGGCATGGGCTACTATGGTCCCGCCCACTCCTGGGCAATTCTCAGCCCCCTCGCCAAAACCGTCTGCTCCTTCCTCATGCTCATCGGTCGTCTCGAAATTTTCCCCATCATGATTCTCTTCACCCGCAGTTTTTGGAAAAAGGGATAGAAATACCCAATAAACTAGAACAACTAGCCAGACTGGAACGGCTAGAATGGCTAGGACGACTAGAACGGCTAGAACGGCTAGGACGACTAAATTGGTTGGAAAAACTATACAGGTTAGAAAAAAGACCAGAAATAATTCACGAAAACAAAGGAGGTTCGCCATTGCGAACCTCCTTTGCGCTTCAGGATGGGCTTGAACCTGAATATATGAAACTAACAGAAATTATTAGAAATTATAAGAAACTAAATACCAGTAAGTTACATAAAAGGATTGAAAGGTAACAGGATGTATAAAATTCGTTAAATAACAAAAATTGGGTGCAAATTGGGTGCAACTTTCGGAGAATTATTGTACCTTTGCACCCAGTTAAACGAATAATTATATGGCACAGTTTTTTCTAAGATCAAAACGAGAAGAGGGCGAAGCACCCCTTTACACTAAGATAAGACGCAACGGTATGCAGATGTATGTCTGCACGGGCATCAAAGTTGACATCAGGGAATGGAACAAGGCACAACGTAGTTTTTCAGCCATGCAGCGTTATGAGCAGACGGAGGAAGGTGCTAAGGTTCATGACCTTCAGATGCGAGTGATGAAAGCAGTTGATACGCTTTATGCCGAAGGGAAGATAAACACAAAAGAAGATAAGGCTATTATCGAAGAAGCCATGAACAATATCGTTACTGGTGGCACTGAGGAAATCCAGCAGGTTAAAAAGATTGCAGAAGCAAAGTCGAGGAAGTATGTCGTACAGTTCTATGAATACTTCTTTGCAGGCATATCCGATGGTTCCATCAGTCATGGTAGCAATTCTGAGTATTCTGCCGGATCCGTCCAAGTATGGAAAACATTTGGAAGGTATCTTCATGAATACTGTGGCGGGAATGTAACCTTTGATGATATTGACAAGCCATTTGCCGACGGGTTTACGCAGTTCCTTCAGAAGAAGGATTTTATGCCGAACACAATCAACAAGAATGTTACTTGCTTCCGAAAGCTCTGTAACCTTGCTGCTATGGAGGGCTACAACAAGAATGCTGTTTCCCTTAAGGTGTGGAAGGATAGAACGGTGAAGGAAGATGAGAAACGAGCCGAGATATATCTGACCGAAGAGGAAATAGATGCTCTTTATAATCTGGAACTGACAGGTGAAAATGAGATAGTCCGCGATATTTTTGTTCTTGGTTACTTTAGTTGCCAGCGTTATAGCGACTACTGTAGGCTTCGTGAAGAAAATTTCGTAACCTACGACAAAGGACTTGGACAAATTACATTGATTCAGAAAAAGACAGGAAGAACTGTCAATGTACCCATAGTCGATGATCGGGTATATGAACTATGCGACAAATACAACTACGACTTCCCAGAAATATCGGAGCAGAAAATGAATCTGAAGATTAAGGCAGTGGCTGCCATCTTAGCAGAAAGTACTCCGTCGTTCCAAGAGAAATATGTCACAGTGTTGACTGCTGTTGAGAAACGATCGGAAAAGACATACACAAAATTGTTGAAGAAAAAGAAATCGGGCTCCAAGTTTACTGAGAATGAACGCAAATGGTTTGGCAAATTAAGCAAGCTCGCAGAGAAGCGCAACGGCGCACCATTATTTGAACGGAATAAGCATGGCGAGATTATTCGTCCTAAGTATGAACTTATTACTTCTCACACAGCACGAAGAAGTGGAGCCACCAACTTATATAAATTAGATGTGCTCTCTGATCAGGAAATCCGTAGTATAACAGGACATCAATCTCAAAAGGTTTTTGAGAACTATATCCGTATTGGAATCTCAGAACAGGCCCAGAGAGTTGGTGACAAAATTCTCGCCGCCAAGGGAGCCAAGAAGAAAAAAGGTAATGCCAAGTGTTAAATTCTTCATTTCTTTCTGCAAAAAATTGTCCGTATAAAATAAAAGCTGTACTTTTGCAGCAAAAAGTGGGAAATATTGCAAAAATTTCAAAGGTATGACAGAAGACAAACCACTCAGACAAATCATAGAAGAAATTCCTCCTGGAAATGTTCTTTTCAGGACAGACTTTCCGCAATATAATGTGGAGTTTGTGGGAAATGTGCTGACTAAACTCGTAGAAGACAATGTAATTGTCAAGTTGGCTCAGGGCATCTACTATAGGCCTAAGCTGAGCAGGTTTGGAGCGGTTAAGCCATCTATAATTCAGATAGCAGAGAGTATTGCGAAACGCGACAATGCCGTGATTCTTCCCGTTGGAGAGACTGCACTTAATGAATTGGGACTATCTACACAAGTCCCAATGACCTATACATTCCTTACTAACGGTAGTGGTAGAACTATCAATCTGGGTAATCAAACCATTGTATTCAAGCGTGGCGTTCCACGTAATTTTGCATATAAAACCACACTAATGGCTTATCTTGTTCAAGCTCTCAGAGCACTGGGTAAGGATAACGTTGGCGAAACAGAACTATCTCAAATAAGAAAACTCATTCGAATGGAACCAGAACAAGACAAGCTTCGTCAGGATCTAATGATGGTTCCTATATGGATGCGAAAAATGATATCACCTATTATAATTAAGAAAGGTAATGAAACAAACACTTTGGATAAATAATAACGATACCGACCGTTCATACATGTTGGAAAAGACCGAAGAGAGTCATCCTGGTATTGGACGGGCGGCAATTGAAAAGGACTGGTGGGTTAGTGTCACATTAAAGGCACTATTCCAGGCGGATTGTGCAGAAAGCTTGATATTCAAAGGCGGTACCAGTCTTAGCAAAGGCTGGGGATTGATTGAAAGATTTTCTGAAGATATTGATCTGGCTATCAGTCATTCATTCTTTGGCGTCAATAAGTCCAACAAGAGTCAACGCGATAAGCTGCGCAAGTTGTCGAGAGCCTATATCCAAAGCACTTTGTCAGGTCAACTTGATGAACGTTTAAAGGCCATGGGCATCACAGGCTACCAGATAGAGAACATCACTCATGTAGAAAACAGGGAAGGTGAACTTGTTCCTATTGATAGCGACAAAGATCCAACCGTCATCGTGCTTCACTACGACAGTCTTCTCACTCGGAAGATTGACTACATCCCGCCCAGGGTGAAGATTGAGATAAGCTGTCTCTCTATGGACGAGCCAGTTGAGGAGCGTGAAATACGTTCACTTATATGCGGGACATTCCCTGATGATGATACAGATGCTGTATGCCGAATCAAAACTGTAGTGCCTACTCGTACTTTCTTGGAGAAGATATTCTTGTTGGCAGAGGAATTTCAGAAGGACAAGCCTCGAAGTGTCAGGATGTCCCGCCATCTCTATGACCTTGAGCGTCTTATGGATTCTGAGTTTGGTAAGTCTGCATTAGCGGACAAGACTTTATATGATGCCATCATTGAACATCGAAAAGCCTACTATGCGCTAAGATATGTGGACTACTCATTGCATCACCCAGACACCATTAACATTCTGCCACCAGAGAACGTGCAGGATGACTGGCGACAGGATTATTCCAATATGCAGCGATACTTCATTTATGGAAGGTCATTGGATTTTGATCATCTAATGCAGCGGATTCAGGAATTACAACAGAGATTACGAAACATGTAGACGTGTCGAGACAAGATAATACAAATCCACAAAATGTGGGAAATATTGCAAAAATTTCGTAGATATTATTAATTACAGGATAACACATTATGACAATAGGAACACCCTTATGGGATGACTTTGTAAAAAAACTGAAGGAGGTAAAGACTACAGTTGAGGATATGGGCTTTATGCCGAAGTATGTCCCCAATGAATCTGATTATGAATCCATGTCTGCAGTAGAGAGGGAAATGACTGAAAGGATGTTTCGTGATTACTATTGCTGCTACGCTAAGATGTCAACAGAAATCGTGCATAACAATATGATTGTTGTGGTTGACAAGGTAAATGAAGAGGTTCGCAATCTCTACTATAACAATTTTGTGAATCTTGACCTGATTCTTAATAAGATTGGTGACGACTTCCTGAAATATACCATCAACATGTCTGAGTTATGCAATATCAAGAAGATAAAGACCACCTATTTGGACTTGCTTGTGAAATATGGTATCACCCATCCAAGTAATACCGAGAGATACGAAGAATTCTTATGTCGCATAGGACTTGAATACATCTATTGTGTGAATCTTTTGACAGACTCGTTTGACAGCCGTGTATTCAATGAGGCTCAGAAGAAAGAAATCAAACGTAGGATCCTCTACAGCGCAGACCTCTTAATGGATGAATTTGGCAAGATGCCGACAGTTATTGACCTTGAAAACGATTTCAAGGAGAAAGTGGAATCACTGCGAAATGAGATAGGCAGTTATCATCTTCCAAAAGAATTTGCAGAGCATTTTACAGCGCCGTTTAGAGGTATTGGTACTGGTAACATCGATTACTACAAGCAACTTGAAGATAGTTTGACTGATAGGGCCAAGAAAAGAAGCGTTTTGGAATATGCCAAGATAGCCCACCTTATATATAATAGTGATAAGATGTCGAGACTGAAGCCCAATTCTTTTACAAACTGGTACAAATATTTCTGCCAGATTGTGGGCTGTGAGCATAATCCTGATTACAAACCAGCAAAGTTAAAAGACACAAAAGGGCTTGAAAAAGAGTTCTATTACTTGATAAAGTGATGTTTTGACGGGAATCTATCCCCTCATCTTCCCCAGACCACTTCCCCTGCCACGTTCGCAATATGTTGATAGCCAATATGTTGCGAACGTGATCCGTTTCCCCTTTTTATTTCTCTGAATTTATTGGGATAATTTTGCAGCACAAAAATTAATTTCAATAAATTATGGAAAATATAGTAGTATTAAATGAAGAGCAGTTCGAGGACATTATCTACAGAACTGTTAGCCGATGCCTCAATGAGAAGAACATCGGTAACTTCGGGGAGAAACCCGAAGATGAGGGGTTTTATACACGTGATGAACTATGTGATCTTCTGCACATTGCTTATCCTACTCTTTGGAGAATTGAACAGTCTGGCATTTTGAAATGTCAGAAGGTAGGACGCAAGAATCTGTACTCAAAGCAGGAAGTCAACATACTTATCAAGTCTGGGAAGTTGGCAAAGTATGGTCATCGATAGTAAATGTGTAAGGCTATGGGTATCTATGACTACATGAACCATTTCTGGTTTGAAAATGAGAATGATCCATGCTCTTTGAGTGAGGCAACTCTCTACTTCTATCTGTTGTATGAGGCCAACCGCCAACACTGGGCATCACCTTTTAAGGTCAGTACCCAGATGCTGGCGGCACGGCTGAATACTTCTAAACAGAACGTAATGAAGGCAAGAGATGGACTTAGAAAGAGAGGGCTGATTGACTTTTCTAGAGGTGAAGGCAAAGGCAAGCCTGCATTGTACACCCTCTGTCTTTCGGAAGAACAATCTCAATCGTTGTCTCAACTGATGACTCAACAGTTGACCGAATCATTGGCTTCCGAGTTGCCCCAATCGTTGCCCCATTCCAATATAAAAGAAGAAAATACAACAAAAGAAGTAGGAGAAGAAAAACAATCTCCTTCATCCAATTCAAAAGTTGTGTTGACTCTTTCAGAGCTAATGGAAAAATTGTTGAATGACAATTCTTGGCTCCTTGGATTATCTGAACGACTGGCCAAGAATAAGATTATTCTTAATGGCGAAGAGTTGAAAGACAAAGTTAGAGAATTCTTCTCAGAACAGGAACATAAGGGTTGTAAGGGAAAAGAAGAGGCTGACTGTCGTGAGTATGTTTTTAACTGGATTAAATACAAATACAAGAATTATTATGGAAATGAATCAAAGTGCAATGGCCAAATTAGCACAATTAAGATCGAAGCTAATAGGCCAGAAGACTACACCGGGTATTGTTAAGTTCCCGATGTCAACAGAGGAAGCTGCTCTTAATATCGAAGTGGCGTTCCAAGTAGAGGTAGAAAAGCGTGGTAATACTTATGTCAATAGTGAAGAACTGCATAATCATATCTGGCAGATAGCCGAGTTGTTCACCAAGCCTACCAACAAATTCGGTATTATGCTGTGTGGTGGCGTAGGTAACGGCAAGAGCACAATGATGTATGCCCTGCAGAATCTCATAAGGAGTCTTGAGATTCCTCTGATAGGTAATACAACATTTAGCACATACGGGATGAGAATAGAAAGCGCCAAGTTCATCTATAACCAAGTAAAAGTTGACTCTAAAGAATACTTACATCTACAGCAAATCAATATGCTTGGGATTGATGACCTTGGCGAGGAAGAGCCTACACTGATTAGCTATGGCAACCGTGTCACTCCTGTGATAGATCTCTTGTCATATCGCTATAACAGGATGCTTTTCACCATGGTGACAACCAACCTAACCCCACCACAAATCCGCATGCTCTATGGTATCAGAATAGCAGACCGTTTTAACGAGATGATGCTTATCCTTAACTATCAGGGGCTGTCTTTCAGAACACCGTAACATTCGGGATGTATAGTAACGTGGCGGACAGGGGCGACCATTAGCAATAATGGTGTAGCTTACTATACCAAAATTTCCGGTTTCTGTGCATGGCACACAAAGCCGTCGCGAGCAGAGTCGCTAAATTTAGGTAAGTAAGCCACGGGGCTTGCCCCTTTGGATTCCCCAGCAGGGAGTGACTTCTCCCTGCACCTACCGCTCAAGGCTCTGCCCTAAGAACCTGCCAAGGGCTACTTGCCCTATGGAACCTCGCAAGGGGGTGACCCTCCCCCTTGACCGCCCCGCTCAGAGGTCTCGACCTCTAAGAACTCTGACCAGGGAACAATCCCTGGACCCAATTGTTGAACAACTTAAAAGTTTACAAATTATGGCAAAAGGTGATAGATTCGTTGTCCTAACGATGGACAAGCAAACTGGCAATGCGGGGGGACTCTCCGCCCACATTGACCGAGAAGTATATGACGCTAATCTGGACCGAATGGTAACATTCCGTCCGAAGAGCGTCCGTGATGATTCTCGTACAGCACTCAACCGTGAATGCATTGAGGGAGCAAAAAAGGTTGGCCGAACACAAGCCATTTGGAACCGACTAAAAGAAGAAGGTTTTTCCCGCGAGAGTTCAGGCAAAAAGAAGATAGTAACGAAAGGGGAAAAGAAAACCCGTAAGATCAAGGATGATGCGGTCATCGCTCTATGTTTCATATGCAGTTCCGATGAGGAAACCATGAAGCAATTCGAGAAAGAGGGCAGGCTTGATGACTGGATAGACTCTACTCTTGGCTGGTTTAAGCAGGAGTTTGGTGACAAGAACGTAGTATCCGCTGTTCTGCACATGGACGAGACAACTCCCCATCTGCACGTCACAGTTGTCCCAATAACATACGAAGAGCCAAAGCCGCGTAAGGAGAAGCCCAAGTTTGACGAGAGAGGAAAGCCCTTGCGTAAATATGAGACTGACGAGAACGGTAACATTATCCTCGATGAGAGCGGCAGGGCTATTGTCAAGAAGCGCACCTACAAGAAGCAAGAGGTAACAGCCCGACTCTCTGCCAAGGATATTTGTAATCCTGTAGCAATGGAACGTTGGCAGACAGGATATGCAAAGGCTATGGCCCCATTTGGTTTGCGTCGTGGGATTGCTGGCAGTAAGCAGAAGAGAGTGCCACCTGCAGAATGGAATCTTCAGCAAGTCAATGGTCAACTGATGGCTGTTGAAAAGGAAATTGAGGAAAAGAAAGCCGAGATTACCAAGATGGCTCAGGCATCTTGGTATGACAAGATATTTAACTCTGGGTTGAGTCCCACAGTGAGAAAAGTGCTTGAAGATAAAGAAAAAGAACACCAAGAAGAACTTCGTCAGGCAACAACTGCTATTGATGAGAATGGCCGTCCCTATGTTTGGACGAGTGGCAGCAAGAAAGACCAGGATGTCACATGGGAAGAATTAGCCAAGTTCCGTGAAAGGGAGAAAAAGGAGGCAGAAATTAAAGCTAAGGCTGACAAGGAAGCTGCTCTTGCCAAGGCTAAGGAAGACAAAGAAGCTTCTATTGCAAAAGTCAAAGCTGACGCAAAGGCCGAACTTGATGCCGAAATTGCCGAAATGAAGGAAGTGTACGGAGGTCTCATAGAAAAGGGGCGTTATGCTTTCAGTGAGAATGGAATGCCACTCTATTGGTCAGGTGGCCCAAAGGACGGACAGAGAATAACCAAGGATGAGAGAATCAAGTCATTGGCTGAACAGTTGTCAAAAACAAGAAATTCCAATAAGGCCTTACTTGAAAGGCTGAAAGTCTTGAAAGATCTGATATTTGCGACATGCAGCCTGAATTTCAAGAAAGTAGTCCAAATTATTGTTGACCAGTGGAAGGCTGGCGTAAAACAGTTCACAAAGGACTTGAAGGATTTCTTGTTAAAGGCGATAAGTGTTGAGAAAACGGTAGAAGGTCGCAAGTCATACATCAAGGATGCTTTTGACTTTGCAAAAATGCAGGCAAAGACTGATCCTGATTTGAATCTTGAT
>JAFUYM010000076.1 GCA_017470525.1 Bacteroidaceae bacterium | reverse complement strand
TACCTCAAGTCGCATCGTGGGGTAAGGGGATGGTGGCTACATATTGATGTTGTGCTGTTGCTTTTTACTGAAAGCTGCTACTAACGACTCATAAATCTACCCTTAATCGTGTATTGGATGATAGTTGCGGATTTTAGGTATCTTTGCAGTGCTTTACACATTAGCGAATAGAGAATTGGCATAGAACATAAAAAATCTTAACATATCCTTATGAAGAAAATATTGGCAATGGCGATGTTGATGCTGGCCATGCTGCCGGCACAGGCACAGGTGGAAGAGATTGGCGGTTTCGACTTCACAAAGAAAAAGGCTGAGCAGGAGGCTGAGGCGAAACGTGCACAAGAAGCCGCCAAGGAGGCTGCCGAGAAGGCTGCGGAGGCACGGAGAGCGGCGGCTGAAGCGGAACGGCTGAGACTGAAGACGGAGGAGGACCAACGGCTTGCCCAAGAGCAGAGCGGCAAGAAGAAGGGGAAGGAGAAGCCTGAAGAGACCAAACGGAAAAAGTATGAGACAAGGGTGAAGACGGAAGCGCAACTGATGGCTGATTCACTCAAACTGGTCAGAAACCACTACAGGCTGCAGACGTGGAAGCGGAGGTGGTTCTTCGGCGGCGAGATTGGTCCGAACCTCTCGGTGGCAGATAACATCACCGACCATCCGCCTTTCCGCTATTCGGAGGCGATAGGACTGACTCTCGGCGGGTATGCAGGACGGTTTTTCTCGAAGAATTTCGGTGTCCGCGTGGGTCTTGAATACAGTCATGTGAAGAACCGCATGGATAACGAATGGGTGAGCGCATGGCAGTTCAAGCAAATCTATAAGGGGAACGGGTTCTTCCATTTCGATGCGATGGAAGTGTATGGCGATGCCTTGTTCGACATCAGCGGTGTGAGCCGTTCGAGCAAGTTCTACCCACTGCACGTCATGTGGGTGATAGGTGTCGGCATGATTGCGACGAGCGAGAAGAAGATGGACATGAAGACCAAGGATGAGACTGACCTCAGTGAACGCGGCTCTGTGGCTGCGTGGAACATGCTGAGAGACTATCAGTTAGACGAGGAAGGAAACGTAATGCTGGACAAGGATGGAAATCCTGTGATGAGGGGTGAGTATTCGCGTTTTGAGCACTTGACGAAGACGAAGTCAGGGGCTTATCTTGAGGCACGTTTTGGTTTCCTGTTCGACTATCGTGTGATGAGGAACCTGTCGTTGAATTTCGACCTGATTGTGACGATAACGGATGACAAGTTTGAGGGCATCAAGTATGCGGAGCCATTTGACTTCTTAGTGAAACCCACCTTAGGTCTGACGTTCCACTTCTAATCCATCCTATCACTTGAATGAGTCGTTACCCACACATACAATATGGACGCATCAATTTGCGATGCGTCCATATTGTTCCAAGTCCACATCGCTGAAGTCGCCTTTCATATAGACAGCCACGGCTTTGGGCTTCTGATAGACGAGGACAACCACGCGGCTGGGGTCTTTCTTCGACTGCATGACAGTCACATCCTTGCCGTCCTGCTTAGTGTCCAACTTCGTCACAAAGCCTTTTCCCTGCAATTGTCCGGGCAGTTTGGTGCCCAGTTTCTTGCCAGCCTTGTCGCCCATCGAGACCAGGATGGTCATCATGTCAATCCTGTCAATCATTTCTTTCAGACCGGGCACATCGAACTGTTCGACAGGCAGTTTCTCCAGGCTTGCCTTCCCTACCGTAAGGGTGTTGATGTCGCCCATTTCAGAATATTTGCTGAACACATCCTCCTGTGCCTGCATCGCAACAGCGGTGAAGAGCGCAGCCAGCATCATAAGCACTTTTTTCATTGTCTTTATCTTTTAAGTTGAGATTCCATTTTCGTTTGATTTTTTCTGCTTTTTTAAGTTGATTCTCGGGCTGTTTGAGAATCTTTTCAAATGGTGAATCTTTTCAAGGTAAGGACTTCATTTTCCCCCCAAAAAATCATCACCTCTTCGAGTCTTCGGTTGCGCTGGCAGCAGCAATGCGTCCCGACACCATGATTTCGGCGAGAGCATTGCCACCCAGACGGTTGCCGCCGTGGATGCCGCCTGTCACCTCGCCTGCCGCATAGAGACCACGGATAGGCTTGCCTTTGTTGTCGAGCACGTGACGCTGCTCATCCACCAAGAGTCCACCCATCGTGTGGTGTGTGGCAGGTGCCAGCACACGGACCGTCAGCATGGTGCTGTCGAGCGAGTAAGTCGATGGGTCGTAAGTGCCGTCTTCATTGCGTTTCACACGACCGATGGTGTTGGTGGCATATTTCTTTCCCACGTTTATCGGTTCCTTGCCCTCCATGATGGCTTTGTCGTAATCGCGAATGACTCTCAAGACGGTTTCGGGACGTACATCTATCTTCAGCGACTTCAGCAGCGCATCCAGTTGGTCGGGAGTGCGGGCATACTGCTTGCCGGGGATGTCCACCCCTCTCACCTCGTTCGGCTCGGTGGTTTCCTCACCGCCGATGTAGAGGTAAACACCCTGCTTGCCATAGAGGTTGACACCATTCTCGAACGCTTTCACGGTGATGATGTCACGCTCACGGGATTCGTCCACGAAACGCTTGCCGTTCAGCGCACTGATGAAGATTCCGTCCGACACGCTGCCGAAAGCGATGTTACCGTAGTCGGCAAACGACATCGGCATCAACTGCGTCCATCCCATGCCAGTCAGGGCAGCACCCACTTCTTCCGCCATTTCGATGCCTTCGCCTTGTTGCGAAGCGCGGTTCGTCGTTGCCATGCGGTCGGTCAGGTATTGCTTGTTCCAGTACCGGTTCGTGTTGATGACCTTGCGGACATTGGCAGCATAACCGCCCGTGGCGATGATGACACCCTTTCGGGCATACGCTGTCACCTTCGTTCCGTCGTCCATCACAGCCTTCACACCCTTCACGCGGCCCTTCTCCTCAATCAACTCATGCGCCGTGGTCGCCTTCATGATGCGGTTTTCCTTGTTTGCCTGTATGAAAGTCGTGTAAGGCGCCATGATGTAGGCACCCCAGTTGCCCTCGTAGTGTTCTGGCGTTCCGTCGCCGTCAGTGTCGATGTCGGCACCCGTCATCTTGTTGCCACGGAACCACATCTCACCCACAATCATGATTTGCTGCTCCAGGAAGTTCACGCCCATGCTCATCAGCCAAGGCTTCAACTCCTGCCCCTTCTCCACCAACTGGCGCACCAGCCGCTCGCTGCCATACACCCACGTCTTCTTGTCTTCGCTCTGGCGCAGACCGCCGTAGTAAGTCTGGAAAACGTGCAGGTTGTTCGTCGAGAACAGCGTCAACTCCGACTCCTTCACGCCACGGGCCAACTTGGGGCGAGCCCATGCCAGATAAGCCGAGATTTCCTTCTTCAACGCCTGAAGCGTCGGCAGATACTCCTTATGCACACCGTGGTGCGCCATCTCCGCAAGGTTGCCTGGCACATACGGATAAGCCGAATAGTAACTTTCGTCAAAGTCCTTCTCTTCCCATGACAGGATGGTCTCGAGGTCGCTGATGCAACCCGTTTCGGACTTCACCTTCGGATAAACCTTGCCGTCGTAGCCCACACCCGTCGTCGCGTCAGGTCTTCCGGGCTCCCACACCAGATAAGGCACCGTGCTCTGATAGATTCCGCCCGACACCAGCGTGTTGCCGCCCATTTCGGCATTCTTCTCGATGACCAGCACCGTGTTGCCCAACTGGGCAGCCTCGGCAGCCGCCGAAAGTCCTGCACCGCCAGCACCCACGATGACCACATCCCAGATGCCCTCTATCGGCTCCTTCTCCTCCTTCGGCAAGGTGGCAGTCCTGAACTGCTCGCTGTCCGACACCTGTGCATAACTGGCTGCGTTCATCACCGCCTGAATCAGCGCATAACTCGACACCGTCGCACCCGACAGGGCATCCACACCCGCTCCGTTCGCCTTGATGATTTTAGGAATCAACTTCTCAAACACGATGTCGCCCACATGAGGCGTTTCATGCTGCTCCAGCACCTCAATGCTCTGGATGCACGAGTCGCTAAACGTCGCGCTCACACGGATTTCTCCGTTATGCCCGTCGGTAAAAGCCTCATACGTGCCTGGCGTAAACGTCAGTGGCACGTCTTGCTTGCAGCCATACAGCATCAGTGCAGCCAACAAATAAATCCATAGGTTTTTCATTCTATCATTAGTTTTTTGAGATTCTATACATATTATTATATAACACTGCTATGCAGATGTCCTTTTCCGTGCAGCCAAAAGCACGTGGATAGCAGTTGAAACATAGACAGATAGCCTCTTTCGGTTGCAAAGATACTACATTTTCCGCAACCATCAAACGAAAGAATGAAAAAAAATAAAAACATTGAAAAACTTTTGGTCTCTATCCTTTTTTTAGTATCTTTGCACAGCGATTCACCCCGGTTCTTTCGAGCCGCGATGGAGGTGAAAGAAACTGACACATTTATATTCAAACAATTAAACATACACAACCATGATACAAACCGTCAGAAAGAGAGATGGCCGCATTGTCGGCTACAACGAGGAGAAGATTAAGGCTGCCATCCGAAAAGCGATGTTGCAGACAGAAATTGGCGAGGATGAGGGGCTGATTCAGCGCATCACCGACCACATCGGCATGAAGGGCAAGGAGCAAATGACCGTGGAGGACATTCAGGACATGGTGGAACTGGAACTGATGAAATCGCCCCGCAAGGAGGTGGCAAAGAAATACATTGCCTATCGCGACCAGCGCAACATTGCCCGACGCGCCAAGACACGTGCCGTCTTCCTCGAAATCATCGAGGCAAAGAACACCGAGGTGACCCGCGAGAACGCCAACATGAACACCGACTCCCCTGCCGGCATGATGATGAAGTTCGCATCGGAGAGCACCAAGCCCTTCGTCGATGACTACCTGCTCTCGCCCGATGTGCGCGAGGCGGTGAAGGAGAACTACCTCCACATCCACGACAAGGACTACTACCCCACCAAGTCGCTCACCTGTGTGCAGCATCCGCTCGACCACATCCTCGACAACGGCTTCATGGCGGGTCATGGCGAAAGCCGCCCTGCCAAGCGCATCGAGACCGCCAGCGTGATTGCCTGCATCAGTCTGGAGACAGCGCAGAACGAGATGCACGGCGGACAGGCAATTCCCGCCTTCGACTTCTACATGGCGCCATACGTGCGCCTGTCCTATCAGGAGGAGGTGAAGTACATCGAGGAGATGACGGGACAAGACCTCAAAGAACTCTACGATGCACCGATTGATGACTATGTGACGCGCCCTCTCGATGGGCTAACTGGAATTCTTCGGGCGCGCCAACATGCCATCAATCGCACCGTAGGGCGTGTACACCAGGCGATGGAGGCGTTCATCCACAACATGAACACCATCCACTCGCGTGGCGGCAATCAGGTGGTCTTCTCCAGCATCAACTACGGCACCGACACTTCTGCCGAGGGGCGTTGCATCATCCGCGAACTGCTGGAGAGCACCTATCAGGGCGTGGGCAACGGCGCCACCGCCATCTTCCCCATCCAAATCTGGAAGAAGAAGCGCGGCGTGAGTTACCTGCCGGGCGACCCCAACTACGACCTCTACCGTCTTGCCTGCAAGGTGACGGCACGGCGGTTCTTCCCCAACTTCGTCAACCTCGACGCCACCTACAACCAGCACGAACTGTGGCGCGCCGACGACCCCAAACGTTACCAGTATGAACTGGCGACGATGGGCTGCCGCACCCGTGTGTTCGAGAACCGCTTCGGTCCCAAGACCTCCGTGGGCAGAGGCAACCTGAGTTTCTCCACCATCAACATCGTCAGACTCGCCATCGAGTGCCGTGGCATCGAGAACGAGGAGGAGCGCATCAACGCCTTCTTCGCCAAACTCGACCACCTCCTGGAGGTGACGGCACGGCAACTGCACGAGCGCTACCTGTTCCAGAAGACCGCCTACGTGAAGCAGTTCCAACTGCTCATGTCGCGCCTCTGGATTGGGGCAGAGCACCTGAAGGAGACCGACACCATCGAGTCGGTCATCAACCAGGGCACCCTCGGCATCGGCTTCATCGGGCTGGCAGAATGTCTCATCGCCCTCATCGGCAAGCACCACGGCGAGTCGGCAGCGGCACAGGAACTGGGCTTGAAGATTGTCACCTACATGCGCGACCGGGTGAACGAGTTCAGCGAGCAGTACCAGCACAACTACTCCGTGCTTGCCACCCCAGCCGAGGGCCTGGCAGGACGCTTCACACGGGGCGACCGCAAGAAGTTCGGCATCATCCCCGGCGTGACCGACAAGGACTACTACACGAACTCCAACCACGTGCCCGTCTACTACCACTGCTCGCCGCGCCACAAGGCGGAGGTGGAGGCTCCCTACCACGACCTGACCCGTGGCGGACACATCTTCTACGTGGAGATTGACGGCGACGCGACCCACAACCCCGAAGCCATCATGGACATCGTGGACCTGATGGACCAGTACAACATCGGCTACGGCTCGGTGAACCACAACCGCAACCGCTGCATGCACTGCGGCTACGAGGATGCCAGCGAAGGGCTGGAGGTGTGCCCCAAGTGCGGCTCGACCGACATCGACACGCTGCAACGCATCACGGGCTACCTGGTGGGCACGACGGAACGCTGGAACAGCGGAAAACTCGCTGAACTGCACGACCGCGTGGTACACAAGTAACGCGAATCCGACGAAACCGGCGAATGATTCATGAACTTGCGATATTCATGAATCTTTTGTGCCAGCATCAAGGTTCTCCCAGATACTCCACAATCAGTTCCACCTGCTTGGGAGAAAGCAGTTTAGACATTTTCCGATAGCCTGTCTTCCGCAGTTCATCGGTGAGTTTCGGATGGTAGGCAACCCATCGCATCAGGCGGTTCACCGCCGCATGCGGCGTGAGTTCGGGCGCATACATCGACGCCAGTTCCATCTTCTTCATGGCAACAATGTCCATGTCATAATCGTACTTGCTCATAAGGCTTCAAAAGGTTCGGTTGTTGATTGTTTTTTTTGATTGCTGGTGCTTCCACACCTCTCTCAGGGTTCGGGCGTTTCTGCTTTGCCGTCTCCCTTGCCGTCATCGGCGGCAGGGGAGGCGGCTTTTTTGTTTCCACGTCAGGGAAACCCTCTTTCAGCGAGGCTTCATACTTCTTCAGGAACTCGATGGCATGGGGGTCGCCCTGTGCCGCCTTCACCCGTGCACCCTCCACCGTGCGGCGGAAACTCTCGATGCTCAGACGCTGCTGCTCCTCCTCCCGCCGTCGGGCTTCCTCACGCGCCTCGGCAGCCGCACGGCGTTGCTGCTCCTGCTGACGCTGGCGTTCCATCTCCTGACGCACCTGATGCTGGTTCTGCTTGTCATACCATGCCCCGAAATGGCGGAAGAGGTCTTGGGTGTCCTTCTCCACAATGCCCTGATTCTGAAGGTGGAGCACAAACGCCTCCACGTGCTTCAGCAGCATTTCGGTGCTGATGCCGTTGCGCTGGCAGAACATGCCCACCCACGCCTCGTTCTTCATCATGAACGACGTCATTTCCTCGTGCGTGACTTTCTCCACTCTTGTCTTTTCTTTGTCTTCATCTTTTCCGTCTTGTTTTAAATACAAAGAGGTGGTTGCGACGCTGTTTTGCACCGCTTTGCACTTCGTCATGGCAACGAGCGAATAGACACACCGCGTCTTCTTTCCCCCACCCTCCACACGGAAGGTGAGCACCCCCGCCTCTGCCAGTTCGTCGCGCGCCTTCACCAGGGAGCGGGTGTTCATGTGGCAATACATGGCAAGCATGCGGTCGCTCACGGGCAGTTCGTCGGGCCAGCGGTGGCGGTTCATCATCGCCAGCAGCGTCAACTGCAAGCGCAGGGCAACATGGGTGAGGTCCATCTCCTCCACACAGCGGAAGAGGTCGAGCACGTTCGCCATGAAAGGCGTGGCAGGTCTTTTTGATTCGATGTTCATGGTCAGAAAGAGGGTTTTGGGAAATTTTCACATGAAACATGTAAAATTTTCGACAAAATGTTTGTGTATTATCTTTAATTTCAATAATTTTGCACCCGAAAGTTTCAAATGCGACTGCAAAGTTAGTGCATTCAAATGAAACAAACAAACATTTTTGCAAAAACTTTACACACTTTTTTCCTTATGACTGACAAAGAGAAACTTACCGAACTGATGGAAAAATTTGCCGGGGGCAGCCAGCAGGTGTTCGCCCAACTCATCGGAGTGTCGCGCAGCAACATCGCCACGTGGATTCACCGCAACAGCATCACCGCCAACGGCAGGGAAGCCATCCTCGACGCCTTCCCCCAGGTGAGCCGCGAGTGGCTGCAAGAGGGCGTGGCAAGGCGCACCAGCCCAACCACGCTCAACACGACACGGCTGAGAAGCACCCCGAGGGCGAAGATGCTCAACGACGACGTGAACACCATCCACTTCTCACGCCACGACCTCGTGCCGCTCTTCGAGGACTGCCGAGCCTCCTGCGGAGTGGCAGAGCAGTTCGAGCATCCCGAATATGCCACACAGTTCATCCACGTGCCCGGCTCGGGTGCGCTGGCAGCCATTCCTGCCGAAGGCATCTCGATGGAGCCGACCATCCACGAGGGCGACTACTGTCTCATCGGCAAAAGCATCGACCTGCGCGACGTGAATCCGCGCAAAATCTACCTCATCGTGACCAGCGAGGGGCACTGCATGTTCAAAAGGATATACAACGAGGGAAAGAAAGCGGAGAGCATCCTCGTGCTCTCCGAAAACCCCGACTACACGCCGCAGGCACAACCCATCGCCAAGGAGACCATCCTCCACATCTACCCGCTCCTCTACGTCGTGCACCGCGTGGAATGAGCCGCCCGACGAGAGGAAGGAGGGGGGGGACTAAAAGCCCACCTTCCTCGCCGGACGCGAAGGCGCAAGCACCGCCTTCTTCACGTCGCGCACCGTGAGCGAGTGCATCGGCTCGTAGTCGTCGATGTTGTCCTTCATGCACCGCTGGGCATGGCGCACATACACCACATCGAGCAGGTTGGCAACATAGCGCGCATTGCCCCAGGTCTTCTGGTCGCGCTGCTCGTATGCCTCCTTCACCCGCTGGGAGAAGAGCATCCACGCCGAGCGCGTGAAGCGGTACTGGAAGAAACTGACGCGCCGCTTGGCGATTTCGAGCAGTTGCTTCACGTCGAAGTCGGGGAAGTCGAACACATGGACGAAACGGGAGCGCAGCCCCTCGTTCGTGTCGAGCAGTTGCTGCATCAGCCCCTTGTAGCCGCAGAGCACCACGGCGATGTCGCGGTTCTTCTCGTCGGCAAGCATCGGCATCATGAGCGGCAAGACAAGCCTGCCGGGGTCGTTCGGGTGTGCCGTCACCAGTTGGTACGCCTCGTCAATCATCAGCACCCCGCCCCGCGCGGCTTTCAGCACCTGTGCCACCGCCCCCTCCTCGTCGCCCCAGCGGGTGCCGATGAAGGAAGCGCGGCTTGCCACCACCACATGGCCCTTGCTCAGCGAACCAGCCTTGTGGAGCAGCGAGGCGTATATCTTGCAGAGCGTCGTCTTGCCCGTGCCAGGCGCACCCTGAAAGACGGCATGGAGCGACACGTCGTGCATCGGCGCACCGGGATAGAGCCGCCGCATCTTGCGGTTATAGCGTGTCAGCGCCGTCAGTTCCTCCATCTGCTTGCGGATGGCGTCGCAGCCAATCAACTTGTCCAGTTCCTCCTCCGGGTTCTCCAGCACCGGCAGCACCTCCACACGCAAATCCTTCTTTTCAGGCTCCGAGCCGAACTCGTCCTCATCGAAGGAAAAGTCAAACGGAGAAACGTCATCCGTGACCTTCGCCACCTCATCGTCCAAGGGGGCTGAATGGTCAGCAGCGTCCGGCACTTCGGGAGCGGCGGGGCTGCCGGACTCTTCGGGAACGGCGGGCTCCACCGAATCAGCCGCCTCCTCCAGCACATCCTGGCTCTCCACCTCATCTTCATCCACCCACACCTCCAGGTCATACAGCCGCTTCAACGCCTCCGTGCAAACAATCACCCCATCCACAACACTGTCCCGCTCCTTCTCGTCGAGCAGCCGGGGCTTCGCCTCCTCCCTCCACCAATCCACATACTGCACGATGCCCACAGAAGCACCGCCATAGCGCGACACAAACGTAGGCTCATCCTCCAGCGGCGGCACCATCCGGTCTGCCTCCAACTGCTCCTCCACCTGGTGGAACACCATGAGTTGATGCGCCTCCCAGTACTCCAGCATGTCGTCGTAGTTGATGATGCGGTTGTTCGACAGCAGACAGCCATACACCTTCGGGGAACCAAGCGTCTCCAGAGCCTTGCCGCAATGGAGCGAGAGCAACATCCTGCCCACCGAAAGCCGATAGGCAGGACACACGCGCGAACCCTCCTCGGAGTAGAGCCTCGGCTCCGTCGTCTCCCCCGGGTCGGGCAAAATCGAGATTTCAGCCCACGGCGACTTCTGCGCGTCGAGGGCAACCAGCACCAGTTCGTCGCCCAAACTGAAGAGCATCGTCTCCATGTCGGGAGCCAGCGGCAGGGAGAGGTAGCGTTTCACACACACCGCATCCTCCTGAGCAAGCAGATTCATAAAAGACCAAATCGTTTCAGATGTCTGTGCCTTAAAAGCCTCAATCAATCCCATATGCAATATCAATTAAAGGTTTAACAATCGTTTCTATATCAGTTTCTTTCAGAGCCGACCCTCCCCTACCCGACCGACCGCCCCGTCAGCCTCTCCGCATCAGCGAAAAGCGAGTAAGAGCAACCAGCCAGCCCAGCGATGGACCGCCTACAGAATCACCTATGATTGGATAAAAAAGTTAAATGAATTTGTTTTCTTGAGTCGGGGCGCACTTTTTTCACGCCAGTCGGCAAAGTTACGGCTTCCTCACCAAACCACCAAACATTTCCCCCAAAAAATTCATCCCTCCCCCAATATTTAACATTTCAGGCAGGGAGAATCCGAAAAATCCGTTCAACCTTTCAATTCTTACGTGAGTTCCGTATAAGAAATTGAGGTCAAATGTTTTTTCGCCTTCGGCGGACGAAAGAAAAACAGAAAAAAACTCGTTGCGACGAAGAAAATGTTTTTGAGTAATGTGCCTCACACTCCCACCAGGTAGTTGATGGTCTGCACCTTCCCCATAATGGAGGAAAGCACTTCCTTCAGCACCGTTATCAGATTGTTTGAATCGATGTAATCGCTCACCTCCTCGTGAGGGATGTGGAGCACCACGGTCTCGCCCCGGAAGGACACGATGCGGATTTGCATGAAGTACATCGTATAGATTCGCGCGCCAAAAGCAGAGGTCAGGCGGTCGCGGAAAGGAGCATCCGTGAAGGGAATCCCGTCCCATTCGGAACGGTTCGATGCACCTGCGTTGCCGCTTCCTGCACCCGTCCTGCTGGCTCCGTCCGTCACTTCTTCCCCATTTTCCTGTCTATTTTTTTGCGCATACCCGTCATAGTCCGACTCCTTTGCCTGCATCGGCATTTCCTCAATGATTTCCTCGGCAGCCGCCTCTTCAAAGTCGTCTATCACATTGCGCAATGCCGTGAACGCATATTTTTTCTTGTCAAGAATTTTGCCGTTGTCACGTGCCATATACTTGCTCACCTCTGCCATCTTTGCCACCACCACGTCCATATTCTCGTCGTTGATGCGTGAGAGAATCTGACGGATTTCGGAGGCACGGAAGTCGAACTCATGCTTCAAAACGTCCTCGATTGAAATCAACTTTTTTGCAAACGATGCGGAGTGATTCTGCTGCTTGCCGAGGTCGCTGGTGGTGATGGTGAAGAGGATTTTCTCGGGTGTGCCGTTCTTCTTGCCAGGCGGATAAATCTCCTGAAAGTCGAAATAGCAGTCGGCTTCGCCCTTCTCGGCAAGGTCGCGCAGTTCGTCGGCTGCAGTGTTGAGGACGCGGCGCTTGAACTGGCGGTACTCGGTGTATTTCTTTTCCACCCAGCCCCACTGTCCGTCTGCCCCTTCCTCGTAGGCGTAGAAGCCGAGAATCTTGCGCAGTTCGCTGTACTCCACCTCCCAGCGGCCGAACGCCTTGTATGCCGTGATGATCATGTAGATTCGGCTGGTGTACTGGCTGGAAGAGTTGCGCGCCACCGCCTTGATGTACTTGCTGTAGCGCGTGAAGGTGAAGATGTCCCGCGCCTGTTCGCGGTTGAAGTAGAAGCGGATGAACCCCTTGCGGCGGCCGCGCTCGTTGTCCTCGAAGGGTACGCTGATGGAGTCAAACACGTGGGAGAGTTTCATCATCTTCATGCCCTCCACCTCTTCGGGCTTCTTGATGGTGGCAGACATGAGGCGGTATGCCATCGACTCGACGTCGCTGTAGTAGTCGGGACGGTTCGACACCGCCGCGAGGCTCACATCGACATGCGCCACGCCGTTCTCGTCGAAGTCCTCTTCCTTGAAGACCGCGTTGCCCTCCTCGCCCATGTGGGCAATGAAGTCGTTGATTTTCACCTGCAGCGCGCCCATCAGTTCCACCATGATGTGGGTCTGCGTGAGCGAGAGGTCGCCCCTCATCACCGAGAGGGCGTAGGGCTGCTTGATCCACTCCACGTTCTGCGGCAGGTTCTTGATGATGGACTCATCCTGCGCCTTCTTCGTCTTCTGGGCAGCCGCCTTTTCTTTCTTGGCGTCTTGCTCTCTCTTGGCGGCATCTTGCTCCCTCTTGGCAGCATCCGGTTCCTTCCTGGCGGTGTCCTGCATGGGCTTCCGTTCTGTTTCTTCTTTCATCGATTTGGGTCTGTCTTTAATGAAAACATTGCAAAGATACAAAGTTTTTTTTTCTCCCAAAGACTTTTCCGAACTTTCTCGGCTTTTCCGCTTGAAAAAAGTGAAGTTTCAGCCCCGCAATCGTGACAAATGTGGGTTGACGAGAGCAACGCTTGCCTTTGGTGCGGAAAGTCGGCTGCCGTTTTGCCGTCTGGCTTGTTGGGTTTTTGTCACACATTGCTATTATATAGGGAATTTGTCGCAAAGATGTTGGCTTTTTGTCACGCGGAGGGTTATCCGTTGGGTATTTGTCACGTTTTCAGTCATTTATGTTTGGGTTTTGTCTCGTTCGTGGTGGGTATTTGTCACTTCGCCGTTTGGGTTTTGTCCCGTTTCCTGCTTGGATTCATTTGCTTATCAGTCAGTTAGGCTGATGTGTATATTATATATTTGTTTATAAAATAAAAAAAGGAAAGATTCTTTCTTTCTGTTTTTTTAAGAAAAGGGTGTGTATGAGAAATTATTCAAAGATATGCCGCAAGCGGCTTCCTTGGGAAAGAAATGGGCATAATTAGAATAATTAAGTTTAGAAATAACAAGGAATAAAAATTTTATTTATTCTCATTTCTGGATGAAATTATTCTAATTATGCCAATTTCTTTCCAAAAATATCTAAAATATCGCCTGAGGCGATTCGCTGAATGTACGTGCTGAATATACGTTGTGTGGTGGGTAAAGAAGAGAATCCCCCGAAAGTCTGTTGTTTGGGCTTTCGGGGGATTTTCTTTTGGATGGGACGGGGGGGAAGTTCGGGAGATTTCTGTTGATGGGACGGAGGAAGGTTCATCGCTGCCAGCCGTCCATGGCGTAGAGTTTCTCGAGCAGTTTGGTTTCCTTGCCTGTCTGCCGGTCCTTGTGCCACACTTCCACGCGCACGGCGTAGAAGTCGCCCCAGTCGCCTTCGTAGATGGTGAATGCCTGGCGGTTGACCACTTGGCTGAAGGCTTGGGTGGCGGGGATGCTGACGGTGGATGCCTTCTTGAGCCGTGACTCGGAGAGGGGGATGTCCTGGGTTGCCTCGTAGCAGCGGAGGAAAATCGCGCCTTCGGTCAGGGCTGGGTAGTGGAGGTCGTAGAGGTACATGCCGCCCTGGATGTCATGATAGATTTGCAGGTAGGAGTCGCGGTCCTGCGGGTTGACGGCGGGGGTGATGGTGTCGTTCAGGACGTAGTTGCAGACGAGGTCGGCGGGTATCGGGTGCTCCTTGCCGAAGGGGTCGGGCTGTTCGTTTTGGTTGAAGAGGAAGACGAACCCTGCCACGACGAGGCTGGTCACCGAGATGATGAGCGAGAGGACTGTGAGGATGAGGTTGAGGAGGAAATGCCGCCATTTCTTGGCGCGGATTTGGATGCACATGGCTCCTATCCATGCGATGATGACAACCGCGCAGCATGCCATGCCCAGGTAGTTGAATAAGGCACCGAAGAGGTTGTAGGGGCAATGGAGCGCGCCTGCCAAGATGATGATGAGGGCGTAGGCGAGGCAAAAGATGGGGAACACCCACCAGCATTTCGCTGCGGTGGTGAAGAATCTTTTCAGCATTTGCTTCATGGGATGACTCTTTTTGACGGGTTAATAGATGATGGATTAGTTTTTGGGGTTGTTACAGATGAAATGAACACTGTTGACATGATGAGTAACGACCGGGAACTTTGTTTGTTGCCCCGATGAACATGAATGTTTCTTGAAATAAGAATTTTTAACTTTGCAGAAACATGAATTTTTTTAACAACGAATTTGACGAATGAAACGAATTTTGCAATACGGTTCCTGTCCGCATGGCAAAATTCGTTTCATTCGTCAAATTCGTTGTTCAGAAAATCATGTCATTCATGTTCAGACAAAACCATTCCTTCTTTGGATTTTGTCACGCCTTGCTATGTCCTCTCCCATTCCACGTCTCTTTGGTATTTGTCACGTTTCGCCAATTCTTTTGTATCTCTTTTTCCTTTGGAATTTGTCACGCCCCTCCCCCACCCCTTCATCCTCCACTTTGGATTTTGTCACGCTTTCTTTTCCCTCTTGTCCGCTGCGTTTTGTTGGGATTTTGTCACGCTCGTGGCGTTCTTTTCTTATGCTGAAAAGTGGCTAAACGGTTCGTTATCATAGGTTTAGAGGCAAGTGTTTAAACACAAGGATAAGATGCGTGACAAAAATGGGTCAAAGGAGTGTGACAAATTCGTGTTGAAAGTGCTTCTTTTTCCGTGACAAATTTGTATCGTCGTTCCTGCTCTCCACTTCCCTTTTGTTGTTGTGAATGAGCGAGTTAAGTTGTTTTCTTGTTGTCGGGTCCGTCGGGTTGGTTGCGGAGTGGATGCCTTTCTGATTGGCTGGCTGAAAGTGTGACAAAAGTGTATTGGGAATTTGTCACACTTCGTTTCTTTTTCTTATGCGAAAACTTGCGCAAAACGAGGCTAATTTGTTCGGAATCATGTTTCTATATGGGAAAAACGATTTGGGTTTTGCTTAAACATTTTTATGTTTCATTTTAAAGATGATTCTCTTGTTTGGAATTTGTCGCGGATGCTGGATTTTGGGGAGTTTGGAATTTGTCACGCGGAGTGCTTTTTCTGCTATGTGGTTGGGAAAGAGGATGTTTGGAATTTGTCACGGATTGGGTTCTCTATGGTTCTCGTGGATGAAGAATTTTGTGCTATCGGTGTGTGATTATCGCCTTCGGCGGACGAAAGAAAAACACTTGGGGCAACGCTCCCAAGAACTATGTTAAGAGAAAAATAGAGAAAAACAATAAAAATAGGTTCTTCTTGTTTTAAGGGAAACAAATTGCCATAATATGATTGATTTGATTCACAAATAGGGACAAATAATATTTATATAAATTTGTGGACAAAATTATTCATATTGAAGTTTGACTTCGTCGAGCTAAAGGTTCTTTGGTTTTTTCTGGTTTTTCTAAAGACGCGAAGCGTTAAGAAGAACTTCCGAAAGTTGAAATTCACATTATTCAAATTAGTTTCCTAAAAAACAAGAAAGACCTATTTTTATTATTTTTATCTATTTTTCTCTTAACATAGTTCTTGGGAGCGTTGCCCCAAGTGTTTTTCTTTCGTCCGCCGAAGGCGATAACCACACACTAATAGGACAAAATTATCCTTCCTCAAAAGAGAAGTGAATGAAATGTGATGAAAAGGTCGATTCCGCATGTTTTCCTCAAAAAGCATGTAATTGTTTTAATGATAGATGCTTGCAAAAAACAGAGCACCCAGCGCGAAATGACAGGCGCTGGGTGCCCGTAATTTTATGCGCTGAGTGCGCCAAATCATACGCGCTGGGTGCGCATATAGGAGAATATTGACATCGGGCGAATCGGACACAGATAACACCTTAGAACACGCCCCCCTCCTCACGGAACTGTCAGTTACAGATACGTGATGAAAATGTGGATGCCATACGAGAGGAGGTTGAGGATGATGTGGACAAAGATGCAGCACTTCACGTCGCGGTATTTCATGTAAACAAAGTACAGGACCACCCCGTAGAACAAGGCGTCGAACCGGAAAAACAAGGGGGACACTTGGGTGTGCCCCATGAAGAAAAGGAGCGACGTGAGGGCAAGGATATAGACGGGCTTCACCTGCGCCCTCTCCAGATAGGAAATCATCCACTGCCTGTGGAGCAACTCCTCCGCGACGGGAACCAGGAACACCGCCCAGATGCCGATCAGAGCCTCCTCCGCCGCCGTGCCGAGAGAGATTTTCGCTCCGTAAGGAAAAGGATTGAAGAGCCATGCATAAACCTGACCCACCACCGCCAGGAGGATGCCGATGCCCAGCAGCGTGAGGAACGGGAAGCGGGTGCCGCTGTCTGCCGACGGGCGGCGGCTCAGCCTCAGTCCCGAGTCAATCCCCGTCTTCCTGAACAGGATATAGAGGAACGGGATGGCGAAGGCGACGGTGCCCATGCCGTAGCCCAGTGAGTAGGACTTGCTCAGCAGGTAAACGGGGACTCCCACAATGGCAGTCCCCCACAGATAGGCAAAGTCTGTCAGAATCGCCCGAAAGATGCTTCTGGTCGTCGCTTTCATGCCGGTTTCGCTTGGGTTTCGGTGGCAGGCGGTGCGTCGCCACCTGCCTTTCACCCTGCAAATATACATGAAAAATCTTGATTGACAAGCCTGTTCCAATAAAAAACAAGCCTACCCCCAATAAAAAGCAAAAATTATCGGAACAAATTATCGTTAATTATCGTCAATTATCGTTTTTCCAAACCGCCTTGGCGGTGAAGGAGCAAAAAATTCTTTATGGGTCAGGCTCTTGCGCTGCGGCGCAAGATAAACGATAATTGCCGATAATTAACGATAATTTGTTCCGATAATTTCTTGTGGTGCCTTCTCAAATCCTTTTCATCTTTCCAATCCTTGTTAGCCCCAAACGGTCATTAGGCTGCTTCGCAGTTATAGAGGAAACAAATGGGCATAATGTGAATCGTTTGATTCACAAATAAGCATAAATATTATTTATTAACTTTCGGAAGTCCTTCTTAACGCTTCGCGTCTTTAGAAAAACCATAAAAAACCAAAGAACCTTTAGCTCGGCGTAGCCAAAACCTCAAAAAAACCAATCATCTTCATCATAAAGAACTTGACAACCTGATATTGTTTTTTATGGTTTTTTGGCTACGCCGAGCTAAAGGTTCTTGTTTTTTATGGTTTTTCTAAAGACCGCTTGCGGTATAATTACATCCGAACTTCTATCATTTATTAAAATTTGTAGCCAATACCTTATACCGAACTCACTCACGTTAATTAATGTAAAAACGCTTTGCGCTTTCACCCCAAAGCCCTATCTTTGCCACAGAATCAACACCTAACCGCCCAAACGGAACATGCACATGAGAAAAACAACCGCCATCCTCCTCCTTTCCCTGACCGCTGCTGCAGCCCGTGCGCAACTCCTGCCCGGCGTGCCCCCACCCTACACCAGCGACCTAAAACATGTCACCGTCAACGATGACTACCCCACCCCAACCTACCCGGATGGCAACAAGGCATTGCATGACTTCCTGAAGCAGAACCTCCGCTTCCCCCAAGAGGCAGCCAGAGCCGTGAAAGGCGCCATCCTGCTCATGCGATTCACCGTCAGCAAAGACGGCACCCTCTCCGACTTCCAGCCCCTCGGATTCCATGTCGGAGAATGGGACACCTCCTACGCAACCCCCGGTCTCCTGCCCGAAGAGCAGCGCAAAGCGATGCTCCCCCACCTGCAGCCCCTCTTCGTCAAGGAAGCCGAACGCACCCTCCGCCTCATGCCCAAATGGGTCCCCGCCTCCCAAAACGGCAAACACGTGCAGACCACCTTCACCCTCCCCCTCACCTTCCTGTAAAAGCCAACCCAGAAGGCGCAAAAACCCCGCTGATGACATAATTCCCCCACCCCTTCTCTCTCCTTCCTCCTTTCCCCCCCTCTTTCCTGCTTCTTCTCCTCTTCTTTCATATTCCATTCCTCCCTTCTTTCTTTCCTGCTTCTCCTTCCCCCCCCTCTTTCTT
>JAFUYM010000029.1 GCA_017470525.1 Bacteroidaceae bacterium | reverse complement strand
GGTAACGGAACGATGGTCATATTTCACAATATGCATTCCTGCCCATCGAAACATGGAATACATAAAATCAGCAGTCTGTCAGGCACTTACGGGAATAATTTCCACGTTCGTCTCACCCTTGATTTCTTGGTTATATTCCCCAATGGTCGTCACACTATTGGGAATGGTTATGGCTGTCAGACCACTGCAAAAGGAGAATGCCCAGTCATTGATTGTAACCACACTTTTAGGAATAACCACAGAGGTAATTCCACTACAATGGTTAAAAGCGGATGAACCGATACTAACCACTTTGTAGGCTTTCCCATCTTTCATGAAACCTGCAGGAATCTCGATGTCGCCTGTGTAGTAATTGGCATTTTCTTCGCCATCCACCACATAAGTGACCTCTACTTCCACCACATTCGCGGTCGTTTCGTCGTCAATGATGTTGTACATTAAATTACCTTCACCAAAGTCGGATGCCTTACTTGTCATGCAGACAAATAAAAGCAACAGGATTTGACATAGTTTTCGTTTCATTAGATTTATAATTTAGATGTTAATAAAAAATAATATTTTCCATTCTCAAATATGCATACAAAAAGAGTGTGAGCCTTCCGACATTCCCTGTCAGTAGGTTCTGGAATACCTGTATATTGGAGAATGGAAAAAGAAACGACTCACACCTGCGGGTGTAGATATACGGATAGTCTTCTCCCTTACAAGCAGGAAAGACACGGACGTATATTGCCCCAACAGGAGGAACGCCTTCAACTTCTGTCCTATATACAAAGCAAATTTTCCAGATTTACTGACGGACGGAGCCTGATGCTTCCTCTTATGTCGCCACACCTATGAAGGTGTTGCAGCGGCAAAGATAAGAAAAGTTTCTGAAACTTGT
Organism: Bacteroidaceae bacterium; assembly: GCA_017470525.1. Lineage (GTDB taxonomy): Bacteria > Bacteroidota > Bacteroidia > Bacteroidales > Bacteroidaceae > Minthosoma. The sequence continues at coordinate 38,870 of JAFUYM010000029.1, read as the reverse complement.
TCCATTGTGAGCCGTTTTTTTAAATTTATTTTTGAGCCGTTTCTTTTTTCGGGGGCAAAGTTACGGATTCCCCTTCATTTTAGTGCCTTCATTTTTAGTCCTTTTCATCAGTCCATTTAGTCCATTTCGCTGTTTCAATGCCTAAAAGGACAAAAAAAACGCGGACGATTGCCTTTCGTCCACGTTCTTCTCTCCATGACCATTTGTTTTTTACTGATACCCCCTTAATTCTTCATTTCCACAATGCCACCCTGGAAGACCTCTTCTGTCCAGCCTGCGGTGAGGTAGGCAGAACGGGTGCCCTTGGGGATGAGAAGGACACATTTGTAATTTATTTTAGCAAAAGCACCATCTCTAAGACGGCAGGGGTGCTTCATGTGGGAAGCGACGGTCTTCAGTGCTCCGCAACAACTGAAGGCTTGTTTGCCAATGTAGGTGACACCGCTTGGTATCTCTATGGCAGAAAGAAGGTAAAACCAGGCGAAGGCATCTTGTTCGATAGTGGTGACGGAGTCGGGAATCTTGATGGCGGCGAATCCTCCGCAGCCGCTAAATGCAGCCTCTCCGATGATGGGGACATCATCGGGTATCGTGGTTTTACAACCACCCACAACCAGCGTGTTGGTGGCTGTCTCAATGACGGCGTTGCAGCCATTACGGGAGTCGTAGAACGTGTTGTCTTCCGACACGGTGATGCAAGCAAGAGGGGGAATAGACGTAAATGCGGAATGGTGAATAAGGGAAACCCCGCTACCAATATGTAATGTGTCCAAACTTGTACAAGCATTATATGCTAATTGGTCAATTTGCAGGATGTGGTCGGGAATGTGGACGGATTTCAGTCCTTCACAGCCATCGAAAGCGTAACTACCCACTGTTGTCACTCCTGTAAAGTACTTCATTTCATCGAAAGCGATGATGTCCCTGTTGCCCCTGAACACATTTCCGAAATCCTTGACTGCGGCAGCCTCTGCCATGCTCAATTCACCATCGCCATTGGTGTCCCAATGGGAAACACATAATTGCTTCACTACCGAGTCGGCAAAGACAATGGGTGTGTCGTCTGGCAGAGAAGGGGTCGTGGCAGATGCCGGCTGAGTGTCGTCTGCATCACCTGACGGCTTATGGATGAAGAGAATGAGCAGCCCCACTAACAGCAGGGGAAGGACAATGAAGGCAATACGCCACTTCTTTGAGAAGGAAGGGCGAGGATGATGCGGTACATCATCTGTCGGAAGAGAAACTAGCTCTGTGGTCGGCATCTTTTGGCAAAAAGTGTTCCAATTCTCTTCACCGACAAACTGTGCCAACATGTCGAGTGTGGAAAGGTGGGGTGACTGGTTCTGCCAGATAGCCATACATGCGTTTCAGAGTGGTCGGACTGACTTTCTGATGGAGTTTCTCGAAGATACAATCGGACAGGAAATCAAAATCTTTGGGCGTCTTCATCTGCCTACCGACGGCGTTTTCAATGACCACACGCAATTGAGCGATTGCTTGTTCTTGTTCTATCTGCATAGATATGAATTGAGAGGGTGTGTCAAATTACATGCTTCTATAGCCTCTGAATCGACATCGACCGACCGACGTCGTCGACATCGGTTAACCGACATCGACGATGTCGGTTTCGAGGAGTTGAAACGATGTAATTTGACCCACCCTCTTATCTTATTATTCTACTTTCGGAAGTTCTTCTTAACGGTTCTTGCCATGCAAGCGCTTCGCAATGACGCGTCTTTAGAATTCGGCGGTCTTCGGGGTGCGTGGGAATGGAATAACGTCGCGGATGTTCTGCATACCTGTGACGAAGAGGATGAGACGCTCGAAGCCGAGACCGAAACCTGCATGGGGGCAGGAACCGAACTTGCGGGTGTCGAGATACCACCACATGTCCTTCATCGGAATCTGACGTTCCTCGATTTCGTTCATCAGTTTGCCGTAGTCTTCTTCGCGGACGGAACCACCGATGATTTCGCCTATCTGTGGGAAGAGCACATCGGTACCCTGCACGGTCTGCTCCATCTCCTTGCCGTCGAGAACAGGGTTCTTCTCGTCTATCTTCATGTAGAACGCCTTGATTTTCTTGGGGTAGTTCGTCATGATGACAGGCTTCTTGAAGTATTCTTCCACCAAGAAACGCTCATGCTCGCTGGCAAGGTCGTCGCCCCAGTTGCATGGGAACTCGAACTTCTTGCCGTCCTTGATGGCTTGCTGCAGAATCTCGATGCCCTTGGTATAAGGCAGACGCACGAAGTCTTCCTTGAGAATGCCTTCGAGTCGTTCGATGAGTCCCTTGTCAATCATCTTGTTGAGGAAGTCGAGGTCGTCCTTGCAGTGGTCGAGTGCCCAACGAACACAATACTTGATGAAGTCTTCCTCGAGATCCATGAGGTCGTCCAAATCCATGAAGGCAATTTCCGGCTCAATCATCCAGAACTCAGCCAAATGGCGAGGGGTGTTGGAGTTTTCGGCACGGAAAGTAGGACCAAAGGTGTAGATGGCACCCAATGCGGTGGCACCCAGTTCGCTGTCCAACTGACCGGAGACGGTCAGAGAGGTCTGCTTGCCGAAGAAGTCGTCGTCGTAGATGATGGAGCCGTTTTCGTCCTTCTTCAGGTCGTAGAGGTTCTTGGTGGTCACCTGGAACATCTGACCTGCACCCTCACAGTCGGAGGCTGTGATGATGGGGGTGTGGAAGTAGAAGTAGCCGTGCTCGTGGAAGTAGGTGTGGATTGCCATTGCCATATTGTGGCGAATGCGCATCACAGCACCGAACGTGTTGGTGCGCAGACGCATGTGGGCATACTGGCGCATATACTCGAAGGACTGCCCTTTCTTCTGCATAGGGTAGTCGGCAGGACATTCACCAAACACCTTGATTTCGGTTGCCTGCACTTCCACAGCCTGACCCGAACCAATGGATTCCACCATCGTGCCTGTCACTGAAAGACAAGCACCGGTGGTGATTTGTTTCATCATTTCGGGGTCGAACTTCTCCACATCAGCCACCACCTGCACGTTCTTGATGGTGGAACCGTCGTTAAGGGCGATGAAGTTGACAGCCTTGCTGCCTCGCTTGGTGCGAACCCAACCCATGACGGTGACCTCGGCACCGAAGTCGGTGCGCTGAAGGAGGTCTATGATTTTTGTTCTTTTCATCTGTTTCCTTATTTATTCATAATGTCCTGTGTGCAGCATTGCCACTTCCTGCTCGGTGAGGAAGCGCCAATCGCCACGCTTGATGCCCTTCTTGGTGAGACCTGCAAACATGACGCGGTCGAGTTTGCACACCTTGTAGCCAAGGCTCTCGAAGATACGGCGCACGATGCGATTCTTGCCAGAGTGAATCTCGATGCCCACCTGCTTGCGGTCGGTGTCGGAGGCGTAACTGATAGCATCTGCCTTGATGTCGCCATCCTCTAGCGTGATGCCCTCGGCAATCTGCTTCATGTCGGCAGCGGTGAGGTTCTTATCGAGGAAGACATGGTAAATCTTCTTCTTGAGGAACTTAGGATGGGTCAACTTGGAGGCAAGGTCGCCATCGTTGGTGAAGAGGAGCACACCGGTAGTGTTGCGGTCGAGACGACCTACAGGATAGATGCGTTCGCGGCAGCAGTTCTTCACGAGGTCCATCACGGTCTTGCGCTGCTGTGGATCATCAGAAGTGGTCACATAATCCTTGGGTTTGTTGAGGATGACATACACCTTCTTCTCGATGCTCACCAACTGGTCGTGGAAGTGAATCTGGTCGGTGCGCTGCACCTTTGTTCCGAGTTCAGTGACCACCTGACCGTTGACAGAAACAACACCTGCCTGAATGAACTGGTCTGCCTCACGGCGAGAGCATACACCAGCATTTGCCAAGAATTTGTTGAGACGAATAGGTGCATTGGGGTCTTCCAAGTACTCCTTGTACTCAATCTGCTTCTTCAGGCTGTACTTCGCATTCGGGTTGTAGCCACCACGCTGGTTGTTGTAACCACCACGCTGATTGTTGTAGCCACCGCGCTGGTTGTTGTAACCACCACGCTGATTGTTGTAGCCACCGCGCTGGTTGTTGTAACCACCACGCTGGTTGTTGTAGCCACCACGCTGCTGGTAACCGCCCTGACGTGGCTGATAACCACCCTGGCGTGGCTGATAGCCACCCTGCTGCTCGTAACCTTCCTGGTCACCATTCTGCTGATAGCCACGATTGTTGTAGCCGCCACGCTGCTGGTAGCCACCACGCTGATTGTTGTAGCCACCACGCTGCTGGTAACCGCCACGCTGCTGATAGCCACCATTATTATAAGGACGAGGCTGATAGCCGCCCTGACGAGGCTGATAGCCACCTTCTTCGGAAGAAGAGCCACCGAAACCTGATGGACGGAATCCACGCTCGTTCTGTACGCCATTTGAACTGTATGCAGCACGCTCATTACGATTGAAACGAGGACGCTGCGGACGGTCACCACGGTTATAAGATGGACGACCACCCATGTTGCCTTCACGGTTGTAAGATGGACGATAGCCCTCGCGGTCACCGCCATTTTCGGGTTTTTCTTCTGCCGCAGGTGCTTTGCCCTGCCATTCTTCAATTTCAGACATAATTTAATTTACAATTTAACTTTTTACAATTTACAATCTTTTTATTTATTTTTCTCTCTTAAATTCCTGTGTAAGTGTGGGGAGTGATGGCTCTCAATTCCGCTTTCACGCTGTCCGACACCTCCAGCCCATCGATGAAGCCGGCGATGCTTTCGGCTGTGATGGCAGCATTGGTGCGGGTGAGTGCCTTGAGTGCCTCGTAAGGATGTGGATATGCCTCACGACGAAGGATAGTCTGGATGCCTTCTGCACACACTGCCCAGCAGTTGTCGAGGTCGCGGTTGATGGCATCCTGATTGAGCAGAAGTTTGCGCAGACCCTTCAGTGTCGATTGGATGGAGATGACCATGTGACCCATTGGCACACCCACATTGCGGAGCACCGTCGAGTCGGTCAGGTCGCGCTGCAAACGGCTCACTGGCAACTTCTGGCTCAAAAATGCCAGAATCGCATTCGCCATGCCGAGGTTGCCCTCCGAGTTCTCGAAGTCAATCGGATTCACCTTGTGTGGCATTGCCGAAGAACCCACCTCGCCAGCCTTGATTTTCTGCTTGAAGTATTCCATCGAGACATACATCCAGAAGTCGCGGTCGAGGTCGATGATGATGGTGTTGATTCGTTTCATGGCATCGAAGATAGCACCCATGTTGTCGTAGTTGCTAATCTGCGTTGTCCATTGCTCACGCTCCAAGCCCAACTTCTCGCTCACGAACTTGTTGCCAAAGGCTTTCCAGTCGTAGGCAGGGTAAGCGATGTGGTGCGCGTTATAGTTGCCTGTCGCGCCACCAAACTTTGCCGTAATCTTGCAAGCCTTCAACTGATTCAGTTGCTCGGTGAGGCGATACACATACACCATCACCTCCTTGCCCAAACGGGTAGGCGATGCCGGCTGACCATGCGTTTTTGCCAACATCGGGATGTCTTTCCACTCGTCGGCATACTCTTTCAGTTGAGCAATCAGTTCTTCCACCTGTGGATAATACACCTCAGCCAAGGCATCCTTGATGGAAAGAGGAACCGATGTATTGTTGATGTCCTGGCTGGTCAAGCCAAAATGGATAAACTCTTTGTAATCGTCGAAATGACCTATCTTGTCCAACTCCTCCTTGATGAAGTATTCCACTGCCTTCACGTCGTGGTTGGTCACCTTCTCAATGTCTTTCACACGCTGAGCATCTGCCTCCGAGAAATTGCGGTAGATGTCGCGCAAACGCTCGAAGAGGCTCTGGTCGAAACTCTTCAGTTGAGGAAGGGGCAACTCGCACAACGTGATGAAATACTCGATTTCAACACGGACACGATACTTAATCAATGCATATTCAGAGAAATACGAAGCCAAGTCTTGTGTCTTGCTTCTGTAACGGCCGTCGATAGGTGAAACCGCCGTAAGTGCATTCAGTTCCATATTTTTCTTCCGTTTTTGCTATTCCATTTATATATATAATTGTGTATGTATTTGCGTCCCCGAGACGCTGAAAGCCTTTTTTGTCTTCTTACTTTGTAATTTCAGATAGTTTTATTGGTTTCAAATCTTTGTGACTCTTTCACTGAGTCCATCATTTGCTTTTACAATGCAAAGATACGGCTTTTTCAGAAAGTGGAAAAAATGATGCTCAAAGAAATGAATGGTTGTGTCAAGATTTACATATTTTTAACCCTTTTCAACGGCAGAAATGCGAAATGCAGTGTACACTTCGACCACGACAAAGAACACGAAGGGTATCAGCCATGAGGTGGGTCCCACATACATGCCTGCATAGAAACCTGCTGGCACAAACATCAGGACTGCAGCCAAAATCAGCCCAACAATGCCAAACACACGCTGATGGTACAATCTGCGGAGGGTCAACTCTCTCGGGTCGCTCTGCGGATAGTTCTCATAAAACGGGGTCTGCATGAAGCGTCCCAATGCCAGCACTACGGTGGCGACAGCCATCAACACACACGCCAAAAAACGGATTTCGGGCTTATTGACTATCCACACACATGCTGCCACCCACACCATGCTCAAACCAACCACCTCAATGATTCCTAAAACTTTCTCTTTATCCATAGATTCATTTCTTCTTCATGATACACAGAAACCCGGAGATTCACTCCTCGTCATCCTCCACAATAAAGATGTCCTCATTGTCCGTCTTCATGTAGTAGCGGCTACGAGCCACCTCCTTGACTGCCTCGATGTCATGCTTCAAGGCTTCCAGCGTCTTCTTGTCCTGCTCAAATTTACGGTTGTAATCGTCAATCTCACTCTTCAGCCGCGAAATTTCCTGCTGCTGACCGATGCGGTTCACAAGGCTGGTTTCTCCCACAAAACCAATCACACCCACGAAGATTGCCAATGCGACCACATACTTCAACTTAAAAATCCAATACTTAATGCTACTTTTCATAGGTCAATCGCCCTCCTAATATATAAGATGAATGAAAATCAGGGCACAAAGATAGTTTAAATTTCATTAAACTACAAGGCTCTTGGGAAGATTTTATTGCAAAATTCATTCATGATTCGTAATTTTGCAACGTTTTTTGTTATCAGCACACATATTATTCATTCTTATACACTCATCATTAAGCACAAAATTATGAAAAAGAACATCATCAAATTTGCCCTCGCTGCAATGGTGGCATTCATCATGCCCACCACCATGAATGCACAGTTGGAAGAGATTCTGGGAAGAGCAAAGGATGCCATCTCTGGTTCGTCCTCCACTGCTGGAACGGTCACCGACATCATAGGCGATCTGCTCGGCTCTGGCAAGATTTCAGAGAAAAGCCTTGCTGGCACATGGGTCTATACACAACCTTGCGTCGCCTTCGAAAGCGAAAGTGTGCTCAGCAACATCGGCGGCAGTGTTGCATCGTCGAAAATAGAGGAGAAACTGAAGAAAGGTCTCGAAAAGGCGGGCATCAAGTCGGGCAAAGTGTCCATCACATTCAACACGGACAAGACTTTCACCATGACCGTCGGCAAGAAATCGTTTTCGGGCACCTACGACATTGAGAGTTCCAATGTGACCCTCAACTTCAAGACACCAGCCAGAAGCATCAAGACGAATGCAAAAATCTCGCTCGGCACATTGCAACTTGCCATGAACGCTGACAAGATGCTCGAAATCGTAAGCACCATCGCCAACAAAGCAAGTGCCTATTCCAACCAGATGGGTTCTGTGGCTACCGTACTGAGCCAATACAAAGGAATGTATCTTGGTTTGAAGTTCAACAAGAAAAGTTAATTCATAAAAAATTGTTCACTCTCTATTTCATCACCCCCACTTTCACAGGGTGGCTCACACGCTCCTTCCATCCGTCCATCGAGGCAAACCACTCCTTGGCAGAATGGAAGCCCTGTTCCTCCTTGTCGGCACAGAAACTTACAAAATAGTGAATCTCATTCTTCTTATCACTCTTTACGGTGTATAGATAGTTGAGTTCATCTTCCTGCTGCCCGACAATATATTCCGTCGGCACATACACCGCCAAGCCCACTGCTTCAGGTGCCCACACCTGCTTCTTGCCCATGTCGGGGTAGTCGCATCCCCAGGAGGCAGCAATGCCATCCTTTTGCAAGAAGCCCTCTGACTGGTGTCCTTTTCTCGTCTCCGCATCAGCCGTGGCACCTACTTTCTGCACACCCGTGCAGAACAGTTTTTCCAGAGGCTGACCAAACAGGACATCCACTTTCAAGTCGCGATGACCCGCATACAGAGAATAATACTGGTGCATATCATACGTGGTGCCGTCAGCCGCCTTCACACCCAAGTCATACACTTCCACCACCGTGCGCAACGCGCCTGTCGTCACCACACGTTGACCTCTCACCGCCACATCCGTCCAGTTCTCCGGGTTTCCGTCCTTCCAGTCCTTGAACGAACCGCAACCAATCGCATTGCCTGCCCACAGGACATCCACCCCATAGCCTTGCTTCAACTGTTCCTCCGACGTGTAGAACTGCGTTTCGGGCAATTCTATCCTCTGGAATTTCTTTCCATACAGGTCGATGTTCTGCCGATGGTCGAAATAGATACGATACCCTGTCAGTTCCGATTCTATCGTCACTCCGTGCATGTAGATGTCATTAAACAAGAAACTCTTGCCCGAAGCCTCCACCTTCAGCACATCAGGATGCTTATCCTGCTTGTCACGAATCTGCAATGCCGTATAAACACGTGGTTTCCCGTATTCCGTCCGTTCCGTTGCCGATAACTCCACCTTGTAGGTTTTCGTTTCCTTGGCTTTCACGTCAGCCAGAAAGAACACCTCATCTGCCTTCAGGTTGCCGTCCATGTCGTCCAACTGACAAGCCACTTCCCTACCCTCGCAGGTCACTTTCACGCCCTTCACCTCAAAGCCCACCTTTTTCAATGGCGGCAACTTCACAGCCACAGGCTCATCCACTTTGTCCGCTGTCCAATCATTCGTCACAGTCACCATAAATGTCTTCGTTTGTGCCACGGCGACCACCCAGCACAACTGCATCCATAAAATCACACCAATTGTCTTCATAAGGTCTTAGTTAGTTATTGGGGTACAAATTTACAACTTTTAATTGATAATTCATAATTGATAATTGATAATTCATAAAAAAGTGAAAGTGAAGAGTCAATTATCAATAAATTATGCCATCCAACCACAAAATATTTTCTTTTTGTTCATCTTTCACCCCAAAACCATCGCTTACATTTCATCAAAAACAAGTTTGATTGTATCTTCCGATGTCAACATCTTCCTATATGCGCACCCTGCGCCTCTCTTTTCACGCACCCTGCGTATAAAATTACGAGCACCCAGCGCCTATCATTTCACGCTGAGTGCCCACTTTTACACAACCATCTGTCATTTCAACAATTACAATGTTTTTGAGAAAAATATGGTGAACGACGTCCAACATCACCTCTCACAACAGTTTTCAAAAAGAGAAGATAATTTTGTCCTATAAAAATCTTTATTTTATTTAATTTTGAGATGAATTTTGAAGATTTCCATACAAAGCATGTGTAGGGTAAAGAAAAATGCTGTAACTTTGCAGTGGAGGGGAATGGGAAGATGGCTTGCCGCCAAACTAAAAAACTGGACTTGAAACCCCTGAAGAATTGTCACATGAAACGTTTGAACATTATTATATACATAGGTGCGCTGGCAACGGCGCTGCTATTTGTTTCGTGCAACGGGTGCGGCAGCAAGCATGACCTTGAGGTGCCGAAGATGGAATCGGTGATTCTGTCGAACATCAAGCAGAAGGCTGACTTGGTGACAACGGAAGTGAGGGTGAGGAAATTGGCTATTTATGATTCAAGCAAACATGAGAAGTTTGAGTTGAAGGACCCGAGGACATGGAAATATGGGGAGAGGAAGTGCATTGTGCCTGTAGATGTGACCATCAAATACGGGTATGACTTGAGAGATTTGACAATAGACGATGTGAAACTGACTGATGACAGTACAGCCGTGGTAATTCTTCTGCCAGAACCGAAAGTGATTGATGCCGGGTATGAGGCAAAGGTGGAAGAAAAGGCGGTGGTGAGAATGTCGTCGGGACTGAGAGACAAAATCAGTCACGAAGAGGTTGACAGGCTGATGGAAAAGGCGTACCGGACAGTGTTGGAAGAGGATTACACGGAGATGGTGAGGGGAGACATTGAACATAATGCCAAAGTGGTGTTTGCTTCGATTGTGAAAAGTGTGGGGATGAAGAATGTAGATGTGATTGTAAAAAGAAAGGAGGTGCGGGGAAGATGAAAGAGTGGCTGAAAGATAAGAAAACAGTGTCTGCTTTGGTGGCACTGGTGTTGTGTATTGTCGGGGTGGTGATTGTGAAGAAATGCAGGAAAGAAGATGACGGTGTGCTTCCAATGGAAAAGACGATGGCAAGCATTGAGGAGGTGAAGTTGAGGGGCGAGATTTATGTGTGCAGCGCCATGATTGAGGACTACACGATGCTACAAGCGACGGAAAGGAATCTCATATTCCCGAATGAGGAGCATTCGTGCGTACAAACAATGAGGCAAAAGTGCAGTTACAAGATAGACCTTGACAAGGTAGAGTATCTGCCAGACGATTCTGCCCGCGTGGTGCTGGTGAAGTTGCCCAAGGTGGAGTATGTGGCTTCGACACAGAGCAGTTCGTTTTTGTCCGATGATGGGAATTTTTGGGCAGAGCATTTGCCTAATACGAATGAGATGAAGAGGAAGGTGGAAAGACAGATAAAGGAAAGATTTGACACGCCGAATAACAGGAGAAAGGCGGAGAGGTATGCGGAGGATGCAATTAGTGAGGTGATGGGTAAACTGGGGTATGAGGTGGAATTTGTGGGGGTGCTGGAAAAAAGAAAGGAATAGAGAGGCAAGCATGATGTGCTTGCAAATGAGACCTGCTATGAGACAGGAATATAGAGGCGACCTTGATGGCTGCCTCTTTCTATCATGCGATGGCGCACTTTGGCAACAAATTCGTGGTTTTTCAAGCCCCAACCGGGGATGGCAAGAAGGCTGGCTGGAGACTGAGACACAAAGCGTTCAAGGATAAGGTCGGGGCGGAGGCGTTCGAGGAAGTCGATGACGAGGTCGATGTATTCGTCGGCTGTAAAGAGATGGAAATCCTGAGGATTTTGGGCATATTCCTCTGCCATGCGTGTACCTTTGATGAGTTGAAGTTGGTGGAGTTTGAGGGTGGTGAGAGGAAGCGAGGAGAGGGTTTGGGCTTCGGCAAGCATGGTTTCTTTGCTCTCATGGGGAAGACCCAGAATGAGGTGTGCACCAACCCGGATGCCTCGGGCTGCTGTACGAGTGATGGCATCGACGGATTGGGAATGAAAGTGACCACGATTGATGCGCACCAAAGTTGCGTCACACACAGATTCGATGCCGTATTCTATGAGAAGGAAGGTGCGATGGTTGAGGTCGGTGAGATAGTCGAGAAGAGCAGGAGGCATGCAGTCGGGACGAGTACCTATGATGAGACCGACAACATCGGGAACGGAGAGGGCTTCTTCGTATTTGGCTTTCAGATGGTCAATGGAATCGTAGGTGTTGGTATATGCCTGAAAATAGGCGAGGTACTTCATGTCGGGGTATTTTCGGGAAAAGAAGCGTTTGCCTTCTTCCAGTTGTTGCGTGATGGACTTGGTGGGGGCACAATAGTCGGGGTTGAAGGTTTGGTTGTTGCAATAGGTGCAACCACCCGTGCCCACCCTACCGTCGCGGTTGGGGCAGGTAAAGCCAGCATTGATGGAAATTTTCTGGGTCTTAGTGCCGAGTTGGGCAGTGAGCCATGTGCCGTAGTCGTTGTAGAGATGCATGAGGAGGAAGGTGGGCTTCGGGGAAACCGAAGCCCGCAAAGAAGGAATGGAGAGGATTATTGGATGAGGAGTTTAGTGGAGCGAGTTTGGGAGCCTGCTTTCCACATTATTATATATATACCATGAGAAAAGTCTGCTACGGAGCATTGTTCAGAGGCTTGGAATGTGCGCATGAGGATGCCGTTGGTAGAGTAGATTCTGACGGGGAAAGTCAACTGCTCTGGTGTCTCAGAACCGAAGTGCAGCACTTTGGTATGCGGATTGTATCCAAGAGCATATTCGGAAGGCTCGACAGATGCAATGGCATCGGGGGTTGGGTCGGGATTATCTGGGTTGTCTGGGGTATCAGGATTATCCGGATCATCTGGGTCATCAGGAGTGTCAGGGTCTGGTTCTTCTATTTCATCACCAGTAATGATGTACCATAAACGATTTCTGCTGGAAGCGTTACGAGAATCGGTCGTGTAACTGAGGACAGCAGTGCCATTCAATGAACCACCACCGCTCTGATTGGCTGTGTGATTGGTGTATTTATTGACCAAATTATAATAGCCTTGTGTGCCTTGGGGAACGATGCTCCAAAGTTGTCTTTCATTATGAGCATCGGCAACAGCGGTATTGAGTTGTGTACCCACATTGGTTGTGGCAGTCGATGTCCCTTCCGTTGGGTCGTTGAGAGCCATACCACTATTGCGGTTCAACAACATAAAATAATTGGCGACAGGCAGGATTTGCCATTGTTGAGAGTATTGGTCATCTGTGACAGCCCATGTGCAGATGAGGTCGCCCGCTTCACCCGACTTATCCACTGTATCAATTGCCTTACTATTAGATATATTGGTGATCAGGTAGTAATGATTTCCTGGCACAAAAGGTGGAGTTGGTTCAGCAGCCTTTTTATTGGCAAAAGCGGTCTGAAGGAATGGGATATGTGTACCGATGTAGGACTTGAGGTCAGCGACGTATTGGTCATAGGAGGAAAAGAGTACCCGCTCACGGAGCATTCGGGTTGAAATGCCCCATTTGTTGAAGTTTAGTTCCTGTGATTCTTGCAATAAATCGGAGATGGAGTCAATCTGCTGATAAAGATAGTCTTCCAGCCCAGCATCAAGCACTTCGGCATAACGGCGATTGACGAGACGCCCAAACCAAGGGTCTTGCCACATACGATTGATCCAGTTCTTGGTCGCCCCATATCCGTTGTCGGTCATGAGTTGATATTCAGTATTGTTGGTGCCTCCCCTGTCTGTCCGGTTATCGTTGTTATAGGCGATGTCGTAGTCCCACAGCGGTCCCCAATAGAGCAAGGAGTCCTGCTGGTCCTTATAAAAATAGGTGGAATAGTAGCCATCGACATTGCCACTCACCTCGGTGGCGATGAACCAATTGACGAGGGACGTGGAATCGACCCATGCACGATAGCCATTGTCAGCATCGGCAAAGTTGCTGCCAGAGAGAACCGCTTCGAAGTCCTTCATGTACTGACGAATATAGTTATTCTGCGAGTAGGTGATGTCTTCGTCGTCAGGATAGTGGATACGGATGGGCACCTGGTAGGTCGATGTCGTGAAACAGTTGCCATCCCTGAAGCCATCGACTTCCAACAGATAGCCACCAGTAATGTCACTCTCGTCAGTCAACGGAAGGTCTTGCTCAGTAATATTGACACGATGCGGACGCACATCCACCTGATCACTGATTTGATAATTGCCGATGAAGGTGCCATTCAGCGTGACATCCACAAACTTATGGGCAGGATTGTTCTTCAAACCCAAGAAATCGCCCATCAGCGAGGTGATGGCATTGCGCATCAAAGAGTGGTCAGCCGCATTTGCCAAAAGCGTCCATTTCTTTGCCTTGGCATAGCCTTTCCCCAGAAATTTCTCTTTCTGATTGAACTTGATTCTATATGGTTTCTTTCTCAAGTTCCACGTGGAATTTCCGCGACCGCGAATCTGCATGGAGTCGTATTGCGTCACCACATCATCCTCATCCACATAGTGCATCGTGGCATAAACATAAGTCTCCTTGCTGTTGATGGAAACATGGTCGAAAGTCTCTATGTAGAGGTGCGGAAGATTGGTTTTGCGCACGTAGTTCTGTGCTGTGGCAGAAGTGATTACAAAGAGGGTAAAAGAAAAAATCAGCGTTAGTTTGTGCATCATAAATAGGTCATTTTGGTGCAAAGGTAAAGAATTCTTTGCAAAGAAGAGAAAAAAAATAAAAAAAACATTGCCACATGAACAAAAAGTCGTAACTTTGCAAGCCGATTTACATCGAGGGGCAGCGAAAGCCGCCCCGTGCTCTGTGTGGATAGCATCTTCTTTTAACCGGAAATGCGGTCCGTGAAACGCAGAAAACCCAAAGGCAAAATCCATTAGGAGGAACCAATGGGCACAGTACGTCAATCGCACGGAAACGTCGAACTGGCAGCGAACACACATTATTAATTATTAAAACCAAAAAGGTTAAATGCAATCAAACAGTTTTAAGACAACCTACATCACCACAGAGGCTGCCAACAAGCAGTGGGTGGTTGTGGATGCCGCAGGTCAGACCCTCGGTCGCCTCGCATCAAAGGTAGCAAAGGTACTTCGCGGTAAGTACAAGCCCGTCTTCACACCCAACATGGACTGTGGCGACAACGTAATTCTCATCAATGCCAACCAGATCAAGGTGACAGGCAAGAAAGAGACAGAGAAAATCTACATCACATTCTCTGGTTATCCAAGTGGTCAGCACAAGGCAACTTATGCTGAGATGATTAAGCGTCCTAACGGATACGAGAAAGTGCTCCGTCACGCTGTAAAGGGTATGCTCCCCAAGGGCATCCTTGGTCGTCATCTCCTCAAGAACCTCTACATCTTCGAAGGTGCAGAGCACGACAAGCAGGCTCAGAAGCCAGTAACTCTTGATATTAACACCCTCAAATAAAGAATAAGGTATATGGCAGTAGAATATATCAATGCACTCGGTCGTCGTAAGAGCGCCGTTGCTCGCGTGTACCTTACAGAAGGTACTGGCAAAATCATCATCAACAAGCGTGAACTCACTGATTATTTCCCATCTGAACTCATCCAGTTCGTGGTAAAGCAGCCACTCAACCTCCTCGGTGTTGCCGAAAAGTATGACATCAAGGCAAACCTCACGGGTGGTGGTTACACAGGTCAGAGCCAGGCACTCCGCCTCGCTATCGCCCGTGCGCTTGTGAAGATTAACGAAGAAGACAAGAAAGCGCTCCGCGCAGAAGGCTTCATCACACGTGATGCACGTGCTGTTGAACGTAAGAAGCCAGGTCAGCCAAAGGCACGTCGTCGCTTCCAGTTCTCTAAGCGTTAAACTCATTGTAGAGAGGCTCGCATCACTAAAAAGACTAGTACAATTAGAATGGCAAGTTGAATTAGGAAGACCTGCATCTCTATCATTAGAAATAACCGTTTAGTATCTAAACTCACAGGCTCTCTCATATAAAGGGCGACCTATGGGTTGGTTAAACAAGCATTAACTCAAAAAGAAAGTAAACAACTCAAAAACAATTATGGCAAGAACAGATTTTGATTCTCTTCTCGCAGCAGGTGCTCACTTCGGTCACCTCAAGCGCAAGTGGAACCCCGCTATGGCTCCTTACATCTTCATGGAGCGCAATGGCATTCACATCATCGACCTTCACAAGACAGTCGCAAAACTCGACCAGGCTGCTGACGCTCTTAAGCAAATTGCAAAGAGTGGCAAGCGCGTCCTTTTCGTCGGCACCAAGAAGCAGGCACAGGAAATCATCGCTGAAAAGGCTGCTTCAGTAGGTATGCCTTACGTAACAGAGCGTTGGCCTGGAGGTATGTTGACAAACTTCCCTACTATCCGTAAGGCAGTGAAGAAGATGTCTAACATTGACAAACTTTTGAGCGACGGTACTTACGATAAACTCTCTAAGCGTGAGAACCTCCAGATTCGCCGTAAGCGCGCCAAGTTGGAGAAGAACCTCGGTTCTATCGCTGACCTGACACGTCTTCCATCAGCACTTTTCGTTGTGGACGTGATGAAGGAACACATCGCTGTGAGCGAGGCTAACCGTCTGGGCATCCCAGTGTTCGCTATCGTTGACACCAACTCAAACCCAAACAACATCGATTTCGTGATTCCTGCAAACGATGACGCAACAAAGTCAATTGAGTTAATTCTCAGTGTTGTTTGCGAGGCCATCAACGAGGGTATCGAGGAGCGCAAGGTGGAAAAGGCTGACCAGGAAGCCAACGCCGAGAAAAAGGAAGGCAATGTTCCGGCAGTAGAATCTGATGAGGAACCAGTTGAAGAAGAAGATGCTCCAGCAGCAGAATAATAATCATCTTTTAATAAACGAAAATAGTTATGGCAATTACTATAAAAGAAATCAATGAACTTCGCAAGAAGACTCAGGCTGGTCTCATGGACTGCAAGAAGGCTCTTACTGAGGCTGACGGCGACATGGAGGCTGCTATGGAAATCCTTCGCAAGAAGGGTCAACTTGTGGCTGCAAAGCGTTCTGACCGTGATGCAGCCGAGGGTTGTGTACTTGCAAAGGTAGATGGAAACTACGGTGCAATGATTGCACTGAAGTGTGAGACCGACTTCGTGGCTAAGAACGCTGACTTCGTAGCACTCGCCACCAAGATTATCGATGCCGTTGTAGCCAACAAGTGCAAGAGCATGGACGAGGTGAACGCACTGACCATCGACGGCGAGAACATCAAGGACGCTATCACCAACCGTTCTGGTGTGACTGGCGAGAAGATGGAACTTGACGGTTTCAACTATGTGGAAGGCGAGGACATCGTTGCCTACAACCACATGAACCAGAATTTCCTCTGCGCCCTCGTCGTGCTCAACAAGAAGGGCTTCGAAGAGGCTGCTAAGGGTGTTGCAATGCAGGTTGCAGCCATGTCTCCTGTAGCACTCAACGAAGAGGCTGTTCCACAGGATGTGAAGGACACCGAAATGCGCAACTCTATCGACAAGGCTAAGCAGAACCAGATTGGCAAGGCTGTTGAGAACGCTCTCAAGAAGGCCGGCATCAATCCTGCTCACGTTGACTCTGAAGACCACATCGAGTCTAACACTGCTAAGGGTTGGATTACTCCAGAAGAAGCAGCCAAGGCTCGTGAAATCAAGGAGACCGTTGCCAAGGAGGCTGAGGCGAACCTCAAGCCACAGATGATTGAGAACATCGCCAAGGGTATGGTTGCTAAGTTCTACAAGGAGAACTGCCTCCTCGACCAGGCTTACATCGACGACAACAAGATTTCTGTTGCTCAATACCTCAAGGGTATTGACAAGGATCTCACTGTTACAGACTTTAAGCGTTTCACTCTCCGCGCAGAGTAAGAAACCCTATCGAATCTATACAAAAGAGGAACGCATTTCAGAAATGTGTTCCTCTTTTATTTTTCACAACAGCCACAACATAGTCCCGTCATACCATATCCCTCGGGTACGTCATGCCGTACCCGAGGGGTACGCCACGTCGTAGTCGAGGGGTACGATATATACGCTTAATCATCCTCCAATTTTTTCTCAAAGAATTTCACTTTCAGAGCCAATTTTTCTTGCTGCTTTTGAGCCGTCTGAAGATCCTGCATTGTTTTGGCAAGAGAATAACATTGGGCAATGTCACGTTTCATGGCTTCTGAGAGCCCTTGTGGGAGTTGGGGTGTGTAGTCATCTCCGTCAAGAGAAATCTCTGTAAATGAGTATTGACGTGTCTTATCAATTGTCACAAAAAACAATTTTCCGCCCTCTTCCACTTCGGGGAAGAACGAGAACTTCGCCTTGCTGCCAGCATATGAGGGCAAGACATAATAACCCATCGTCTGATACTTTTCTTGCTTTTCGAAAACGAATTGTTTTTCTAAGTCCTCCAACTCAAATGCCTTAAACGTTGCCATACTGTCAGCGGCAGCAAGGTCAATCCTGGTCTGAACTAACTCCAATGAATCATTCCGTCGAATTTCCTCTTTACGCTGTTCTACAGCCGATGGATGCTTCCCACAAGCATACAACATCCACAGCAACAGCATGGCACTTGTAATCTTTTTCATACCACCAGTTTTGTGGCAAAGATAAGGAGATTTTGCACAAAAAGACCTTTTTTCGCAAATAAACTGAACTCTTCCACCTATTTTTTTCATTTTTTTCATATCTTTGCAACCACAAAGTATTACCTTAAGCCTCAAAGAAGATGAAGAAATATCTTGCGATTGTACTGACAGCACTTCTCGCTTCGTGCTTAAGCAAAAGTGCCACGGATCCAAAGTCTGCCAATGATACACCCAACGCCAGCAGTTTGGAGAACATCAACTCCAACAGCATACCTGATGTGATGGTGTGTTTAGGCGATTGTGGTGTGAATCCAAGACTTTTCCCCACCGTGTTCTATGGTGCATGCATCCAGAATGCCGAGGTTCTAAACTTTGAGCAGGTAATAGATGATGAAAAGGTATAAACACTGAACTGATGCACCATGAAACTACTCACCCACGAGGACATACTCCAACATATTGACCACCCCTTCTTCCGTCTCATCTCAGACACGGCTGAAGAGTTGGGTTTGGAGTGTTATGTGATTGGTGGATGGGTGCGAGACCTCTACTTGGAACGCCCGTCGAACGATATCGACATTGTGGTGGTGGACCAAAAGAAGCAGGTGGAACGTCCTGGCATCGCCATTGCTGAGGCATTGAAGAAGAAGATTGGAAAGAAAGTCCACATTGCCATCTACAAAAACTTCGGTACGGCTCAATTGAAACATAAGCAGTTGGAGATTGAGTTTGTGGGAGCACGCAAGGAGAGTTATGACCGCAACTCACGGAAACCTGTTACTGAAGATGGGACCTTGGAGGAAGACCAGAACCGCCGCGACTTCACCATCAATGCGATGGCACTCTGCCTGAACAAGGAGCGATTTGGTGAACTGGTTGACCCATTCGATGGATTGGCTGATTTGGAAGACAAAATCATCGCCACCCCACTCGACCCAGACATCACCTTCAGCGACGACCCTTTGCGCATGATGCGTTGCATCCGATTTGCCACTCAACTGGATTTCCACATCGAAGAAGAGACTTTCGAGGCTTTGGGCAGGAATAGGGAACGCATCAAGATTATCTCCGAAGAACGTGTGGCGGATGAACTGAACAAAATCATCCTCTCCCCCATTCCGTCCAAAGGATTTGTGGAATTAGAGCGTTGCGGTTTGCTTCCGCTCATCTTCCCCGAATTGGCACAACTTCAAGGCGTGGAGACCAAGAACGGGAAGGCGCATAAGGATAACTTCTACCATACCTTGGAAGTGCTCGACAACGTGGCAAAAGCCACCACCAACCCCGGCGACCTCCCCGAAGGCAACGGCAAATGGGATTCTCCCAAAGACCACGCATTGTGGCTTCGATGGGCTGCCATCCTGCACGACATCGGCAAACCTAAATCCAAACGCTTTGACCCTCTGTTGGGATGGACGTTTCACAACCATAACGACATTGGTGAACGGATGATTCCCGCTATCTTCCGACGCATGAAACTGCCGATGAACGAGAAAATGAAGTTCGTGCAGAAACTTGTGCAACTGCACATGCGCCCCAGCGTAATTGCCGACGAAGAAGTGACCGACAGTGCCGTGCGAAGACTTCTGTTCGAGGCTGGCGATGACATAGACGACTTGATGATTCTCAGCACCGCTGACATCACTTCGAAGAATGAAGTAAAAAAGAAGAAATTCATCGACAACTTCATTGCCGTGCGCACCAAACTGGTGGAAATCGAGGAAAAAGACCGAATCCGCAATTTCCAACCGCCCGTCAGCGGCGAGGAAATCATGGAGATGTTTGGGTTGAAGCCCAGCAAGGAAGTGGGTATGTTGAAAACCGTGATAAAAGATGCCATTCTCGACGGAAAAATTCCCAATGAGTACGAGCCTGCCAAAGCCCTGCTCATCGAAGAAGGCAAGAAAATGGGATTGACAACAATTACTAACCTATAAAAAACTGAATTACAAAATGAAACGATTCACAACACTTATGCTCGGGATAGTGCTCATGGCACAAACATCTGTAGCACAATCCGCTTTGGACGAGAGATTGGAAATAGGAAGAAAACTTGTCAAAGAAGTCGAAGATGCCACAGTGAAAGTCAACGACTACTGGCAGAGTCACAATTCTCCCAAATGTCGTGCATTTTGGGACAATGCCGCTTACTTCACAGCGAATCAGAGGGTATATCGCAGATTCCCTAATAAGAGATATCTTGACTATGCCATCGAATGGGCTGAATACAATCACTGGCAAGGTGCCACACAGACGGACAAGACCAAATGGGAATACAAGACCTATGGCGAAGGCATGAACCATGTCCTCTTCGCCGACTGGCAAATCTGCTTCCAGGTGTATATTGATCTCTACAAGCAGGAACACCGTGCCGAACGCATCCAGCGAGCCCTCGAAGTGATGTGCTATCAGGCTTCCACTCCTGAAAAAGACTATTGGTGGTGGGCAGATGCCTTGTATATGGGATTACCTATCTTCTCTAAACTCTATACTGTCACTCATGACCAAAAATTGCTTGACAAACAGTATGAGTGTTTCAAATGGACGGACAGTTTATTGTTCGACACCGAAGAACAACTTTATTATCGCGACGGCAAGTATGTTTATCCGAAGGTAAAGACCGCTTGCAACAATGGCAAATCATTCTGGGCACGTGGTGCAGGATGGGTGCTGGCAGGTTTGGCACAAGTACTGGAAGACCTCCCACAAGACTGTAAATACCGTCCTTTCTACATTGACCGCTTCAAGAAATTAGCAGAAGGAGTTGCCAAGTGCCAACAGCCCGAAGGTTATTGGACACGCTCCATGCTTTGCCCCGATGATGCTCCAGGCTATGAGACTTCTGGAACGGCCTTCTTCACGTTTGGTATCCTGTGGGGAGTAAACCACCTCATTCTCCCTCGTGAACAATACCAAGAGACCATCCAAAAAGCATATAAATACCTCTTTGAGGTGGCACTCCAACCCGATGGAAGCATTGGTTACGTGCAACCCATCGGTGAGAAACCCGACCCGACCAAGACTGTCAATGCCAAATCGCAAGCCCCCTTTGGTACAGGCGCATGGCTTTTAGCAGCCTATGAGTTTTGCAATTATTTCGCGGATCAAAGTTTAGCAGGAAGAATCGCAGGAAAGAAGAAATAATCATTAGCATGGAAGGCGACCACATCAAAATCAACTATTGGCTCTTGCCATTCTCTTGGCTCTACGGGCTTGTGGTAGGCATCAGAAACCTGATGTTCGATTATGGTGTGCTCAAATCCAAGAAATTCCAATTGCCTGTCATTTGTGTAGGAAACCTCACTGTGGGGGGCACAGGCAAGACCCCGCATACGGAATATCTGGTTCGGTTGCTTTCCAAGCAGTATCAGGTGGCAGTGTTGAGTCGTGGATATAAAAGAAAATCCAAAGGGTTTGTGCTGGCAACAAAGGACACGCCTATGACTGAAATTGGCGATGAACCTTACCAAATGAAGCATAAGTTCCCGAATATTCACATGGCAGTGGACAAAGACCGTTGTCATGGCATTGAGCAACTGATGAAAGACCATGTGAAACCATCCACCGATGTGGTCATTCTTGACGATGCCTTCCAACACCGTTATGTGCAGGCGGGTATCAACATCTTGCTAATGGATTACCACCGTCTCATCTATTTCGACAAACTGCTACCAGCAGGGCGGTTACGTGAACAACTATCAGGACGACTCCGTGCCGACATCGTGATTGTCACCAAATGCCCACGCTACCTCACCCCGATGGACTGTCGAGGCATAGAACGAAGCCTTGACCTCGGAAACTGGCAACACCTCTTTTTCACCACTTACAGATACCCCAAGAGCATCAAGGATGTGGGTGACAATCCACTGCTTGTCACGGGCATTGCCTCACCTGAACAGATGGAATACGATCTCAGCAAACTCATACCGAAGTTCGAGATGATGAGTTTTCCTGACCACCACCCCTTCTCCCCTCAAGACATCGAGGATATCCGTTCCAAAGCGGCAGGTCGCACTATTCTCACGACCGAAAAGGATGCCACCCGTCTGCATGGTCTCAAAAACCTCAAGGTTATTCCCATTGAAGTGGAGTTTCTCGATGAGAAAGCAAAGGAGTTCGACCAAATCATCCAAAACTATGTGTTGAAGAACTCACACAACAACATTCTCAATCAATTAAAAAGAAAATAGTAAATGGCAACAGAAATAGCAACACTCGGCGAGTTTGGTCTCATCAAACGACTCACAGAAAACATCGAACTAAAGAACCCTGAAACAAAATACGGAGTGGGTGACGATTGTGCCGTGTTGAAATACGATGATGACAAAGACATCCTTGTCACCACCGACCTGCTGATGGAGGGGGTACACTTTGACCTGACTTACATGCCCATGAAGCATCTGGGGTACAAATCTGCAATGGTCAATCTCTCCGACATCTATGCAATGGGGGGAATGCCCAAGCAAATCACCGTGAGCCTCGCCTTGAGCAAACGATTCAGTGTGGAAGATTTGGAAGACTTTTACGAAGGACTACGCTTGGCATGCGAAGAACACCAAGTTGATATTGTAGGAGGCGATACCACCAGTTCACGCACAGGACTTGCCATTTCCATCACCGCCATTGGTGAGGTGGAGAAAGGAAAAGCCATCTATCGGAACGGAGCAAAAGAGACCGACCTCATTTGTGTGAGCGGAGACCTCGGAGCGGCATACATGGGTTTCCAACTGCTTGAACGTGAGAAAGAAGTCTATTATAAGCAGATTGAAACAGTCAAGACCGATGCCGAACGTCTTGCCATCTCTCAACCCGACTTCAGCGGTCGTGAATACCTGCTCGAACGCCAGATGAAGCCCGAAGCACGCCGTGACATCATCCTCCGCTTGCAAGAGGCTGGCATCCACCCCACTGCCATGATGGACATCAGCGACGGACTCTCTTCTGAACTGCTCCACATCTGCACCCAAAGCCATTGTGGATGCCGCATCTACGAAGAACGCATCCCCATCGACTACCAGACAGCCGTCATGGCAGAGGAACTGAACATGAACCTCACCACTGCAGCCCTCAACGGAGGCGAAGATTACGAACTCCTGTTCACTGTCCCCATTACCGACCACGAGAAAATTGAACAGATGGAAGGCGTGAAACTCATTGGTCACATCACCAAAGAGAGTCTCGGGTGCGCCTTGATTACTCGCGACGGAGCAGAGTTTGAACTCAAAGCGCAAGGCTGGAATCCTCTCCAATAGAAAATGACAAATTCATTGATTTTACAAACATATAAGACTTAAATAATAACTAACCTCAAAAACAAAACGACATTATGAGAGTAATTATTGAACCCGATTACGAGGCCCTTTCAAAATGGGCTGCCAACTACGTGGCAAACCGTATCATCGAAGCCAATCCAACACCCGAAAAGCCATTCGTTTTGGGTTGTCCAACTGGATCCTCACCACTTGGTCTTTACCGCAACCTGATTGACATGTGCAGTGCTGGCAAGATTTCTTTCCAAAACGTCATCACGTTCAACATGGACGAATACGTGAAACTGCCAGAAGAACATCCAGAGAGTTATCACAGTTTTATGTGGAACAACTTCTTCAACCACATCGACATCAAACGTGAGAATGTACACATCCTCAATGGCAATGCCCCCGACCTTGTTGCCGAGTGTAACCACTATGAAGAACTTATTGCTGAAGCAGGTGGTATCGACCTCTTCATGGGCGGTATTGGTCCCGACGGACACCTTGCGTTCAACGAGCCGGGGTCGTCTCTCACCTCACGCACCCGCATCAAGACCCTCACCACCGACACCATCCATGCCAATAGTCGTTTCTTCAATGGTGACCTCAGCCTTGTGCCCAAACAGGCTCTTACCGTCGGTATCGGCACCGTGATGGATGCCAAGGAGGTGCTGCTCGTATGTAGTGGTCACAACAAGGCACGTGCCCTCAAGCATTGCATCGACGGCGACATCAGCCATAAGTGGACTTCCTCCATGCTCCAGATGCACCCACATGCCATCGTTGTCTGCGACGAAGCCGCTTGCGATGAATTGACGGTCGGTACTTACAAGTATTATCTTGACAAAGAGCGCGGTAACCTATAAACTTCGCTCGTAGAATCTCTGAACAACCCAGCGTGAAATGATAGGCACCGAGTACCTGGAACATTTCACACTGGGTGTTTTTATTCATCAATACTGAGTGTACCAATGCCCCATCTCCTTCAGTTGCCCCCTCCACATCCTCTAATGCCCCCAAATAAATCGCTTGTACCGATTTATGGATGGGAACAGATACATGGATGCTTGTTTCCGAATACAAAGATACCTAAATAATGGGCTTTGCCAAGTACTTCTCCCCATAAACAAAAGAATTTGTTCCAATAATTTTTGTTTTTTGTGGAGGCAGGCTTATAAATCAAGGTTTTTTGTGTAACTTTGCAGTCGGAAATCAATCAAACGGAACAAATGATACAATCAATGACTGGCTACGGCAAGTGCGTCGTAGAGTACAATGGAAAGAAGATTCATGCCGAAGTGAAGTCGCTGAACAGCAAGGCACTCGACATCACGGCTCGCATTGCTCCCATCTATCGTGAGAAAGAAATGGAGATGCGCCAAATCATGCAGCAAAAATTGGAACGTGGAAAAGTTGACTTTGTACTTTGGGTGGAAAAAGACGAGGCTTCGGCTGCCACTCCACTCAACATGGCACTTGTGCGTTCTTACAAGCAACAGGTGGAGATGATGCAGAAGGAATTGGGGCTGCCTGCACCCAGCGATTGGTATGCCACACTCCTGCGGTTGCCTGATGTGTTCACCCATACCGAAGTGGAAGAACTTTCTGATGAAGAGTGGGTGGAGGCTCGCCGTGCTGTAGAAGGGGCTGTCGATGAGTTGGTTGCATTCCGCAAGCAGGAAGGACTTGCACTGGCAAAGAAATTTCAGGAAAAAATTGATAACATTACCACATTGCTTGCATCTATCGAACCTTACGAAAAAGAACGAACAGAGAAGATTCGTCAGCGTATTCTCGATGCTTTGGAACAAAACATCGGTGTAGATTACGACAAAAACCGCCTCGAACAAGAGATGATTTACTACATCGAGAAATTGGACATTTCAGAAGAGAAACAACGTCTAACCAACCACCTTCACTACTTCATCGAGACCATGCAAGATGGCCACGGTCAAGGCAAGAAATTGGGCTTCATCGCTCAAGAAATGGGGCGTGAAATCAATACGACTGGCTCAAAATCCAATCAAGCCGAGATGCAGAACATTGTCGTTAAGATGAAGGACGAACTGGAACAAATTAAGGAACAGGTACTTAATGTAATGTAAGCCTCCTTTGTTTCCATTCTTCCCATTAACCCTATAATTTCCATCACCCCATGCAAGGAAAACTCATCATCTTTGCCGCCCCTTCTGGTTCTGGCAAATCAACAATCATCAACAGTATCATGGCTGACGGAGGAGCAGAGGAACTGAACCTCCATTTTTCCATTTCCGCCACTTCTCGTGCCCCTCGCGGCGAAGAGAAAGATGGTGTTGAATACTTCTTCCTCACCCCAGAAGCGTTCCGACAAAAGATTGCGAACAACGAATTCATCGAGTACGAAGAAGTCTATACCGACAAGTTTTATGGCACCCTCAAGTCACAGGTGGATAAACAGTTAGCAGATGGGGAGAACATTGTATTCGATGTGGATGTGAATGGTGCTTTGCGCATTAAGGAACTCTATGGCAAACGCGCCCTCAGCATTTTCATCCAACCGCCCAGCATCGAAGAGTTGCGCCGTCGTTTGGAACATCGTGCAACCGACGCCCCCGAAGTTATCGAACAACGCATCGAACGTGCCAAGTATGAGTTGAGTCTGGTGGAGAAATTCGACGAGGTGGTCATCAACGACAATCTTGAAATTGCGAAGGTGGAAGCATTGGCTTTGGTGGAAGATTTCTTGGAAGAGACTTAAACGTAAAAACTTTCTATTTTCAAGCGACTCACATGTCAGTAATACTACATATTGAAACGGCGACTGAACTGTGCAGCGTAGCCGTGAGTCAGGACAGCGCCATCATTTTCCAGACGGACAATCTGCCTAAGGAAGGAGAGAATCCTAAAGGTGAGAAAGGAGCAAACCATGCTTCCATCCTCGGAGTAATGGTGGATGAGGCGATGTCGTTCACTGACAACCATGCCATTCCCTTCGATGCAGTGGCTGTAAGTGCAGGTCCAGGCAGTTATACAGGACTGCGCATCGGCGTGTCAATGGCAAAAGGCATCGCATACGGCAGGAACCTGAAACTCATTGCACTACCAACCCTGGAGGTGCAATGCGTCCCAGTGCTTTTGGTACATGATGACCTGCCTGAAGATGCCCTGTTATGCCCAATGCTTGATGCCCGACGCATGGAGGTATATGCCGCCCTTTATACGCGGGCTTTGAAGGCGGTCATGCCTACACAACCTGTAGTGGTGGACGAACATTCGTTTGAGGTATATTTGAACGAACATCCCGTTTATTTCTTTGGCAATGGAGCAGAAAAGTGCAAGACAGTGATTCAGCATCCTAATGCCCATTTCCTTGACGGTGTACCATTGCTGGCTAAATATATGTCACCTTTGGCAGAGAAAAAGTTTTTGCAAGAGGACTTTGCCGATGTCGCCTATTTCGAGCCAAACTATCTGAAGGAATTCCAAGCCATCAAAGCCAAAAACCCATTGGAAGAATTGAAGAGATGAAAATGGAGAGTTGGAAGTTGAAAATTAAGAGTTGAAATTTGAAAAATATGGATTATAATACAAAGAGAGAGAAACTCATCATGCCCGAATACGGTCGTGGCATTCAGCAGATGGTGGAGCACTGCAAGACCATCGCCGACAAAGAGGAACGTATGCGGTGCGCCAAAACCATCATCGACACGATGGCAAACATGGCAGAACAGACGGCTGACCGCGAAGACTTCCAAAAGAAGTTGTGGAACCATCTTGCTGCGATGGCGCAATACAACCTCGACATCGACTATCCCGTAGAGATAGAACGCATGGATGACAAGGAAGCACGACCAGAGGCTTTGCACTATCCACAACAGCGCATCCGGCAGCGCAATTATGGTGCCATTGTGGAGAAGTTCACCAATCATCTTGCCACGATGGAAGCAGACCAGCAACGCGACGATTTGACCATCATGGTGGCAAATCACATGAAGCGCGACCTCTCCAACTGGAGCACCGACTCGATGAGCGACGAAAAAGTGGCAGACGACATGGCACTCTACACCGACGGTAAGATTCAGTTAGACCTCGACCGCTTCCAACTCGTCAGCGACGGCGAACTCTTGAGCAGCCGTGTGTCAACCAGTGTAAAAAAGAAGAAGAATAAAAAGTAATGGCATCATTCATCATAGAAGGCGGACACAAACTGCATGGCGAAATCACTCCTCAAGGTGCCAAGAACGAAGCACTGGAAGTCATCTCCGCCATCCTGCTTACCGCCGAACCTGTCATCATTCGGAATGTGCCCAACATTCTTGATGTCAACAACCTGATTAACCTGCTCAGCAAGATGGGGGTGCATGTAACAGAACTGGGCGACCATGCCTGGCAATTCCAAGCCAACCAACTTGACATGAACTACTTGGGCAGTCAGGAGTTTGTACAGCGATGTGCCTCCCTGCGTGGCAGCATCCTTGTGCTTGGTCCGCTGTTGGCACGTTTCCACAAGGCATGTGTGGCAAAACCTGGAGGCGACCAAATTGGTCGTCGGCGACTCGACACCCACTTCCTCGGCATACAGGAACTGGGAGCCAAGTTCAACTACAACCCCGATCGGGGTGTTTATGAGATAGATGCCAACGAACTGAAAGGCACCTATATGTTGTTGGACGAGGCGAGTGTGACAGGCACAGCCAACATCATTATGACTGCAGTCATGGCACAGGGAACCACCACCATCTACAATGCAGCCTGCGAACCCTACATCCAGCAACTTTGCCGTATGCTCAATCTGATGGGTGCGAAGATTTCTGGCATCAGTTCCAACCTCCTCACCATCGAAGGTGTGACCGAACTACACGGCACAGACCACACGATCCTGCCCGACATGATTGAGGTGGGTTCGTTCATTGGTATGGCTGCCATGACTGGCAGCGATATCACCATCAAGAATGTCAGTTACGAAAACCTCGGCATCATTCCCAATATGTTCCGTCGCCTCGGCATCACCATCGAACGCAGAGGCGACGACATCCACATTCCAGAACATCAACACTACGAAGTTTCTTCTTTCATGGATGGCAGCACGATGGCAATTGCCGATGCACCGTGGCCAGGACTCACACCAGACCTCCTGAGCATCATCCTCGTAGTTGCCACCCAAGCGAAAGGTTCTGTACTCATCCACCAAAAGATGTTTGAGAGCCGACTATTCTTCGTGGATAAACTCATCGACATGGGTGCACAAATCATCCTTTGCGACCCCCACCGTGCTGTGGTCATCGGGCACGACAACCAACGCCGTCTAAAAGGCGCACGTCTGACCAGCCCCGACATCCGTGCAGGTATCGCCTTGCTCATTGCAGCCCTCTCAGCCAACGGTGTGAGCAAGATTAGCAACATCGAGCAGATTGACCGAGGATATGAAAATATCGAAGGGCGACTCACCGCACTCGGTGCCGCCATCAAGAGAATACAATGATTAAACCAGAAGACGTTTATCAAATAGGCAAAATGGGGAAAACCCACGGACTGAAAGGCGAAATCAACTTTCAGTTCACAGATGATGTATGGGACAGAATCGACAGCGACTACCTCATCTGCGATGTCGATGGCATCCTCACCCCTTTCTTTATTGAGGAATACCGTTTTCGCAGTGACTCTACTGCCATCATGAAGTTTGAGGACATCGACAGTGCCGATGCCGTACAATTCTTAGTGAACAGCGAGGTCTATATCGAAAAGAAATACCAAGAAGAACTCGACGAGGACGAAATGCCCCTCAACTATTTCATCGGCTTCAAAATGCTCGATGGCGACAATGGCAAGGAAATCGGCACCATCATTGACATCGATGACAAAACAGACAACTGGCTCTTCATCGTTGAAAACACTGATGGGAAAGAACTGCTGATTCCTGCCCACGAAGAATTCATCGCCGACATCAACCAAGAAGAAAAACACATGACAATGGACCTACCTCTCGGTTTGCTTGAATTGTCAAACATCTAAGCGTCAGCAAAGACCTTTCCGTCATCAAGGGTAATTTGAAGTTTTGTATATTCGCTATGGAAATCGTGCTTCAGGCGTTCGAGATAGCGCGCACTTTCCCACTTACACATCGGAAGGTCATGAAGCAGATAGTTGCCGCAAGTCTCTGGCTGGGTGGCAGGCACCTCTGTCTGTGTGAGAATCCACTGAAGGCATTCAATCGTTAAATGGCGCATATCCTCCACTGTGTATGTCCCCGTCATGATGATGTACATGCCTGTGAGACATCCCATTGGACCCACATATACAACATCCTCCTTTACTTCAGAATTGCGGAACCATGTTGCCATCAAATGCTCTATACTATGCATGGCGGCTGGAGCCACGGCAGGCTCCTTGTTTGGCTCCGTGATACGCAAATCGAAAGTGGTGAAGCCCTTATCCTCACGCGACACGTAGATGCCAGGCTTCAAGTGAGTGTGGTCAATCGTGAAACTTTGTATAACTTCCATAATGTTTCTGTTTTTTTGAGTGTTATGATGATTTCGTAGTGCAAAGATACCAAACTATGCTGACGAGACCAAGGATTTAGATTTTTTTCATATTCACGACCCTTGAAAACCGCATTTTTTTCGTACCTTTGCACCACAATTTGTTTCGACATGAAAAAGAGAATATGTATATTAGGTTCGACAGGCAGTATTGGCACCCAGGCTTTGGACGTGATTGGGCAGCACAGCGACCTTTATGAGGCATACGTGCTGACGGCATACAACAACGCAGATCTGCTCATCGAACAAGCCAGAAAATATAACCCCGAAGCGGTGGTCATCGCCAAAGAATCGAATTACACGAAAGTGAAGCAGGGGTTGGAAGACTTGCCCATCAAAGTTTATACTGGTGCAGATGCACTGTGCCAAGTGGTGCAGGACGACAACGTTGATATCGTGCTCGCCTCGATGGTAGGCTTTGCAGGGCTGGAGCCAACGATTGCCGCTATCAAAGCGAAAAAAGTGATTGCTTTGGCAAACAAAGAGACACTGGTGGTGGCTGGCGACCTCATCACCCGATTGGCAAACGAGAATCAAGTGCCTATCCTGCCTGTGGATTCAGAACATTCAGCCATTTTCCAATGTCTGGAGCCAGGCAACAGAATTGACAAGATTCTGCTCACGTGCAGTGGCGGTCCTTTCCGCAAGCTGACGAAGGAGCAACTGAAGACGGTAACAAAGGCAGATGCGCTCGCTCACCCTACTTGGAACATGGGTGCAAAAATCACGATTGACTCCGCCACGCTGATGAATAAAGGTTTCGAGGTAATTGAAGCCCGTTGGCTCTTCGGTGTGAAACCCGAGCAAATTCAGGTGGTGGTACATCCACAGTCAGTCATCCACAGCGCAGTGCAGTTTGAGGATGGAGCCGTGAAGGCTCAGTTGGGCGTACCCGACATGAGGTTGCCTATCCAGTATGCGTTCAGTTACCCGAGACGTTTACCACTGAACGGCACCCGCCTTGACCTTTTCACCCTGAAAGACTTGACGTTCGAGAAGCCCGACATTGAACGATTCCGCTGTTTAGGCTTGGCATACGAGGCATTACATCAGGGCGGCAACATGCCCTGCATCGTCAATGCTGCCAACGAAATAGCCAACCGCGCTTTCATCGACGACAAGATTGGCTTTGAACAAATCGGTGACATCATCGAAAAGACGATGGGCAAGATTGCCTTCACCACCGAATCCACATTAGAAACCTATTTACAAACAGATAAGGAAGCCAGACTATACGCTTCTACATTATTATAATAATGGACACAATTCTCATCAAAGGTCTGCAACTCATCGTTGCCCTCGCGCTGCTCATCGTATTGCACGAAGGTGGTCACTTTGTTGCAGCAAAGATTTTCAAAGTAAGAGTAGAAAAGTTCTACCTTTTCTTCGACTGGAAGTTCAGCCTGTTCAGCACCTACAGCAACTGGTGGCGCAAGTTGATGGGCAAGGCTCCCGTGAAGAAGAAGGAGAATGGCGAGTATGAATACGAAGGCACAGAATATGGTATCGGCTGGATTCCACTGGGTGGCTATGTAAGCATTTCGGGCATGGTCGATGAGTCTTCCTTCAAGGAAGATGGAAGCCAGAAGAGTTTCTGGAAGCAACTGCCTCAACTGATGAAACACATCATCGTCAAGAATAAAGATGTGAAAGGTGAACCGTGGGAGTTCCGTACACACCCTGCATGGCAACGCCTCATCATCATGTTGGGCGGTATCATTGTCAATTTCATCACAGCCTTTGTCATCTATGCCATGGTGCTGTTCACTTGGGGCGAAAGTTTTGTGAAGAGCGAGGACATGACCTATGGCATGAAGTTCTCGGAACAAGCAAAGGCTGATGGTTTCCGCGATGGCGACATCATCATCAAGACTGATGATGAAACTGTAAGTACATGGCGTATGTCGGTACTGCAAGACATGTCAAACGCCAAGACGGTCACGGTACTGCGCGATGGTAAAGAAGTTGTCATCCAGATGCCTGAAGAACTTTCTCTGCTCGACATGATAGAGCAACCTGTTTATGCCGCAATGCGGGCACCGCTCCAGATTGACAGCATCCTTCCTGGCACTCCCGCTGAAGAAATGGGGTTGAAGAAGACTGATGTCATCAATGCTGTCAACGGACATGCCATTAAAGACTTCAATGATTTTCAGAACAGCCTCATCGCATTGCAAAAGGCTTTGCCTGAAAATGCTAACTTCGGAGACAGTCTCAAGGCACGGCAAATCACACTTTTACTTAATGATTCGGTCATTAAGCAGGTGACCCTCACACCAGAGTTTACGCTTGGTTTTGCCAATGCGATGCCATATCAAGATAAAATCACGACCAAGGAGTATGGTTTCTTTGAGTCCTTCCCTGCTGGCGTGAAGTATGGCATCGAAACGCTGACCAGTTATGTGGACCAGATGAAATATGTATTCACCAAGAAAGGCGCGCGTCAGGTGGGCGGTTTCATCAGCATTGGCAACATCTTCCCCGATGTATGGGATTGGCAGAGATTTTGGCTGTTGACCGCGTTCCTCTCCATCGTGCTGGGTTTCATGAACGTACTGCCCATTCCTGCACTTGATGGTGGTCATGCGCTGTTTGCCACCTTTGAACTGCTTACAGGCAAACGTCTCAACGACAATTTCTTGCTGGTGGTTCAATACTTTGGCATGTACATCCTATTGGCCATCATGGTGTTGGCACAACTGAACGATATTCTAAGACTTTTCGGACTATAAAAATCGGATGAAGATATTGGCAGTGGGCATGAACTATGCCAAACATATCGACGAGTTACACAATAGCGAGGAGAAAAATTCGTTATTACATACAGAGCCAGTGCTGTTCTCCAAGTTCGATTCGAGCATCATACAGCCGGGCAAACCTTTCTTTGTTCCCGACTTTGCTGAACGATTCGACTACGAGACTGAGATTGTGGTGAAGATAGCCCATGTAGGTAAGGACATCAGCGAGCGCTTTGCCCATCGCTACTACAATGAACTGACCGTCGGCATCGACTTCACGGCACGTGACCTGCAAAAGGAACTCCGCGAGAAAGGCATGCCTTGGGAATGTTGCAAGGGCTTTGACGGCAGTGCCGCATTGGGCAAAATCATCACAAAGGAAGAATTGGGCTGTGATGTGCAGGACATCCATTTCCACATGGATTTGAACGGTGAACGCCGACAGACAGGACACACGGCAGACATGATTCACACCATCGACCACATCATTGCCCATGCATCCAAGTTTTTCACCCTCAAGACGGGCGACCTCATCTTCACAGGCACACCAGCGGGCATAGGTCCCGTGAAAGAGGGAGACAAACTGGAAGCCTACATTGGCGACAAGAAACTGTTGGATTTAAGGATTAAATGACATTGACAATACAACCATCCATGCGCAGGAGACTATACACATTATTCGTCATCATGGCAATGGCACTTATCGCCCATGCCCAATCTCGCTATGCGGAACATTCCAAACTGGCTTCTGGCAAGTGGGTGAAGATTCGTGTGGCAGATGAAGGTGTGTATCAACTCACCAGTTCGGCATTGAAGAACATGGGGTTCAGCAACCCCGCAAAGGTGAGCCTCTATGGATATAACCTCCCGTTCCTGCCCGAAGCCTACATTGAGAACATTGCCGATGACCTCACCGAGATTCCGCTCTACCGTAAATCCGACGGCACGGTATTGTTCTACTCTTGTGGCACAACCCAATGGAAACGGAAAGATACTACCAGTGCCTACACACACAGGAACAACCCCTACTCTAACTACATCTACTACTTCTTGACAGAAAACAGCGGCACACCTGCCACCTTCGACAAGGTGGAGGGTTCCTCTTCTTCAAGCAACACACAAAACACTTACTACGCACATTCGCTCTACGAACAGGATGCCTACTCCTTCATCAACGCAGGACGGACCTTCTTCGATTCGTATGACTTTGCCACAGGTCCCACCAAGACCTACAAACTGGATTTCGACAACACCAGTTGTGGCGACGTGACACTCGATGTGCAGTTTGCGGCAGCAGGAAGCAGTGCCTCCACGCTCAGTGTCTCTGTAGGTGGAAACACGCTTGGCTCATTGGTGTTCTCCAAGTTGGAAAACTACCAATATGCCTATGTTAGCAGCGATTCCTTCACACTCTACGACCAGATGGCATCATCACTCAGTGTCACACTGAAACATACCCGTACCTCTGGAGTGGCAGGACACCTTGACTACATCCGTGCCAGTTACGAGGCACAACTCTCTTTAGCAGACAAGGACTATGTGACATTCTCCCCCAACAACGACGAGGTGAATGCCTTCGAACTGCAAGGAGCAAACAATGCCACCAGCATTTGGGACGTTACCCAAGCATCTCAAACACATGAACTCACAGGAACCCTCTCTGGCTCCGCCTACAAGGTGTCCGCATCTGGTTCCAAATTCACCGACCAATTTGTGGCAGTCAACACAAATGCGACATTCCCTACCCCCGAAACCGTCGGCACCATCGACAACCAAGACCTGCATGCGCTCGACAGCATCAACCTGCTCATCATCGTACCGACCAGTGGCGATTTGACCGCACAGGCACAACGATTGGCTGCGGCACACATAGCAAAAGACAGCATCCATTGTGCTGTGGTGACGGCTGACCAAGTCTATAATGAGTTTTCTTCGGGCACACCCGATGCAACGGCTTATCGTCGCCTGATGAAGATGCTCTACGACAAACAGTACACCTCCTCGCCCCTCACGGGCACACAGAAAGGAAGCCTCAACATTCTCCTCTTCGGCAATTGTCTGTGGGACAACCGATTGGTCACCAGTGGACTCAAGGGAAAGTCACAAGATGATTACCTTTTGGCTTACGAGTCTGATAACTCATGGTCACACACCGACTCCTACGTGATGGAAGAATACTTCACCCTGCTTGCCGACGGAAAAGGCGTTTCGCCATTGAAAGAACTGCCCGACTGCGGAGTGGGTCGTTTGCCAGTTTCCACAGCATCTGACGCCAAAGGAGTGGTTGACAAACTCATTGCCTACATGAACAATGTCTATGCCAGCGCATGGAAGAACACCATCTGTCTGATGGGCGACGACGACGTGACCACCATCCACATGGAAGATGCAGAGAACGTGCTCACCAACACCCAGAACCTCTTCCCCGATTACCACTACCAACGCATCTATTGGGACAGTTACGCTCGTCAGCAATCAGCCACAGGCAACAGTTACCCTGGGGTGTATGCTGACATCAACAAGACGATGGAGGAAGGTGCCCTCATCATGAACTATACGGGACACGGTGCTGCTTATATGCTTTCCCATGAACAAGTGATGAAGACGTCTGATTTCCAGAACTGGACATCACCACGCCTTCCTCTCTGGATAACAGCAGCCTGTGACGTTGCCCCCTTCGACATGAACACAGAAAATCTGGCTTGCGAGGCAGTGCTCAACAAACAAGGCGGTGCAATGGGCTTCATCGGCACTGCACGTACTGTTTATTCATCGCCCAACCGTGTCATCAACCGCAACTTCATGTCGCACGTGCTTGCCCTCAAGAACAACGGCGAACACTACACCCTGGGCGAAGCATTGGCACAGGCAAAAGCCGACATCCTCTCCTCCAAGACTTACTCTTCCAGACTCGACACCATCAACAAGGCGCATTTCATTTTGTTGGGCGACCCAGCCATCCGTCTCATTACGCCAACCTATAAGGTGAAAATTGACACCTTCAACGGCAAGAGCATCGACACCGACAATTTACCAACCATCTCAGCAGGTGAAACCGTCACCATCGCAGGGCACATCGTGGATGAAAGCGGCGAGACTGCCACCCAGTTCAACGGAACCGTATCGCCTATCGTTTACGATAACGAAGAGCACATTATCTGCAAAAACAATATGGGCAACGATGGCTCTCCATTCGAGTATGACGACCGCACACGTACCCTCTATTCTGGCACAGACTCCGTGTCGGCAGGTCAGTTCACCTTCACCTTCCCTGTTCCGCTCGACATCAACTACTCCAACGAATCCGGACTCATCATTCTCCATGCCATCAACAACGAGAAGAGTGTCGAGGCACAAGGTCGTTTCGAGAACTTCCTTGTAGGAGGCACCTCGCAAGAAGAACTCACCGACACCATCGGTCCATCCATTGCAGCCTTCAGCGACGGCTTCAACATGTCTGAACTTCACTATACGACCGAGAGCCCGACCCTCTACATCGAACTGGCTGACTCAAGCGGCATCAACACCACGGGCAACGGACTCGGGCACGACATTGTTGCCATCATCGACAACAACGAGTCAACCACTTACACCCTCAACAGTTACTACCAGCAATCCATCGGCGACTACCGTCATGGCAGCATCACCTACACCCTTCCAGCCATCGCTGCTGGCACACACACACTTGTCATCCGAGCCTTCGACACCCTCAACAATATGGGCGAGCAGGTTTATACCTTCGAGGTGGTGGAAGGACTCATCAAAGTGTATGAAATCTTCGACATGGCAGGTCGCCTCATCCAAAGCACCACAGAGAAATCCTTCTCTCTGCCCAAGGGCATCTACATCTGTCGCGAACGTCTGACCTCGCCACAAGGCAACATTGCCACCAAGACAGAAAAGTTCTTCGCCACACAATAAAGCACACCCGCTTTCGTTTCTATTAGAGGAAATCATCAAATAGCAAACATCGCAAATGAAAAGAATCTTATTCATACTTTCATTCATCATTCTTCACGCAGCATCCTTCCTTTCCATGAAGGCACAAGACGTGAAAAACCAACTCAACCCTATTTATCACGGAGTACAATCGCTCGCCATCGCCCCCGACGCACGTTCGGCAGGTCTCGGCGATGTAGGTGCTGCCACCGACCCAGATGTCAACTCACAGTACTGGAACCCAGCCAAGTACCCCTTCTGCATCAGCCGTGCAGGGGTGGCACTCAATTACACACCTTGGTTGCGCCAAATAGTCGAAGGCATTGACCTCGCCAACATCACAGGCTACTACCGTTTGGGTGACTACGATGCCCTTTCTTCCTCACTCCGCTACTTCTCACTGGGCGAAGTAGGACTCATGGACGATGAAAGCATCACTTTCAGACCTTATGAAATGTCTGTGGATCTGGCATATTCACGCATGCTCTCCGAAACCTTCTCGGCAGCCGTAGCCCTCCGCTACATCTACTCCGACCTTGCCTATAAAGGCGATGACGAAATATCGCCAGGTTCCGCCTTCGCTGCCGACATTGCCCTCTATCACAACGGCTACATCAACCTGGGTGGACACGAGAGCCAACTCGGATGGGGTCTGAACGTCAACAACATTGGTTCAAAAATCTCCTACGACAGCGGCAACACCTCCGAATTCCTCCCCACCAACCTGCGTTTCGGTCTCTCGTTGCTCGTCCCGTTCGACGAATACAACACCCTCACCATTGCAGCCGATGCCAACAAACTCTTGGTGCCCACACGCCCCACGATGGAACAGTATGTGCAGCACATGGTCGAGACCGAAGGAGGCGAAGCCAAAGACTATGAGCAGAACTACTCCGACTACCGCACCTGGCTCGAAGGCGAAGGCTACTACAACGTGTCCCCCGTCTCAGGCATCTTCAAGTCATTCCACGATGCCCCCAACGGCTTCAAGGAAGAAATGCAGGAAATCCAGTGGAGTGCAGGTCTCGAATACGCCTACAACAACCAGTTCTTCCTCCGTGCAGGTTATCACTACGAACACCCCAACAAGGGTAACCGCACCTACTTCACCGTCGGTGCAGGCTTCAAGATGAACGTCTTCTCCCTCGATGCAGGTTACGTCATCTCAACAGCCCAGAGCAACCCGCTCGACCAGACCCTCCGCTTCTCCCTTGCCTTCGACATGGACGGCATCAGTGACCTGCTGGGCAAACGACGCAGAAGATAGTGAACAATTAATATATGGCTTACAAATTCAGAATCGGTTTCGGATATGATGTCCACCAATTAGCGGAAGACCGCGACCTCTGGTTAGGCGGCATCAAGATTGAGCACACCCACGGTCTGCTCGGACACAGTGATGCCGACGTGCTCATCCATGCCATCTGCGATGCCATCCTCGGAGCCGCCAACATGCGCGACATCGGCTACCACTTTCCCCCCAAGAAAGGCAACGAGTTTGAGAACATCGACTCCAAGATTCTGCTCCGCAAGACCCTCGACATCGTTGCCACCCGAGGCTACACCATCGGCAACATCGACTCCACCATCTGCGCCGAGCGTCCCAAACTCAATCCCCACATCCCCCAGATGCAGCAAACCCTCGCCGAGGTCATGAACATCGAACCCGACGACATCTCCATCAAAGCCACCACCACCGAAAAACTCGGTTTCACAGGCCGCGAGGAAGGCATCAGTGCCTACGCCGTGGTGCTGCTGCAAAAAAACACCTGACCCATTCATTATTTATATAACAGCAGGGCGACCCTCATACGGAGGTCGCCCTGCTGACTTTATAAACCCAAATCACAATCATCAACACACTCCAAAAATCGGACTGCTCCAGTCCGCCGTGCCGCACTGGAGCAGTCCGAAAGAGAGGTGCTGAAAGCGTCATTCAGCACCTCTCTTTTTATTTGACAGCAACCTTCTTCCCGTTTCGGATGTACACGCCCTTCCCCGCAGGTCTTCCCTTCAACTTCCTGCCGTCCAGCGTGTACCAGTCGGCATCATCGTTGGCGGTTGTCTGTATGCCGCCGATGCCGTCAGGAATCGCAGCCTCCTGCAGCATCCAGACAAAGTCAGGCGTCCAGCTGTAGTCAGCCTCCGGCATGCCGTCATTGTCCGTGTCGAGCACCGTCCAGTAGGTGGAGGCGCCCCACTCGTCGCTCACGGCGTTCGTGCTGCGCACCGCATAGCGGCCGCCGTCGCCCCTGTACCACACCTGGCCCTCCCACGAGTCACGGCTGTTGCCCTTGTCCGTGCGGATGCACCCGTGCGGATTCAGTTCGCCGGTGGCGCCGCCGTCGCTCAGGTGCGGGTTCGAGAAGCATTCGTCCAGTTTCCATCCCGGGGAGCGGAAGAGGTCGCCGCCCTCCGTCTTGTGGAAGGTGAATGTGCCTGCCTCCTGCTCCGTGTCCGTC
>JAFUYM010000028.1 GCA_017470525.1 Bacteroidaceae bacterium | reverse complement strand
TTATGATAATGCAAAGATACTAATTTGTCAGCAATTCACAACCGCTCCTTCACCGACAGCCCCGCCATGTAGGTTGTTTATGATAATGCAAAGATACTAATTTGTCAGCAATTCACAACATTGTTGTAGCTTTTGTGGAATTTTATATTGTTGTTTATGATAATGCAAAGATACTAATTTGTCAGCAATTCACAACTCTACCCCTGTCGGGCATTGCGGGTTTTGCGTTGTTTATGATAATGCAAAGATACTAATTTGTCAGCAATTCACAACTGAAAGAAGGCGATGACGGTTGGTTGGAGTTGTTT
Organism: Bacteroidaceae bacterium; assembly: GCA_017470525.1. GTDB lineage: Bacteria > Bacteroidota > Bacteroidia > Bacteroidales > Bacteroidaceae > Minthosoma. The sequence goes on along the minus strand of JAFUYM010000028.1, from coordinate 50,059 downwards.
ATGATAATGCAAAGATACTAATTTGTCAGCAATTCACAACTGCTCGTCCTCGTCACAGCAAGGCGTGAACGTTGTTTATGATAATGCAAAGATACTAATTTGTCAGCAATTCACAACACACGATAACCAACAGCAATAATAGCATCAAGGCTGTACATTTCGACCATACGTTTCACTTCTCTGTTGCCCTCTTGACGAACTGTTTCCATTTTGGAAATAGTTGCGCTTTCTGTAAGTTCACCTGTCGCAAATGCATGAGCTAGATGCTTACTGATGGCTGGAACCCCTACATTAAAGAGTGTTGCCATTGCCTTCTGAGTGCACCAGATAGTTTCATCTGCATATATCACTTCCACTCCATCTGCTTGAGTTTCCACTTGAAAAATCAGGAACTCTGCCGTACTATTTCTTATCTCGTGTCGTTTTACCATATCTCATTGAGTTTTGCCCACAAAGTTAATCATTTAATTTCAATCCTCCATATTTCTGCTGGATTTTTGTGCGCTTTGCCACCTATCCGCCTGGTTATCGATGGGAATATGGGAAGAAAGTGGGGATGTGGGATAAAAAAGTTGGGAAAAATGATGGTGGTTTCGGGAGAAATGCGTAACTTTGCAGCACAAATGAGAAGGACAGGGGCGTAGCCCAGTTGGTTTAGAGCGCTGCAGTCACATTGCAGAGGTCATCGGTTCGAACCCGATCGTCCCTACCTTTCTACGAAAAAGACATCCATTTTATGGCATCTCATAATGATGAGGGCACATCATTCTTCAAAATGATGTGCCCTCATTTTATGGTGTGCCGACTCACGTTATAAGAAGGCATACCCGAGGGGTACGGGATGGCGTACTCCTCGGGTATGGTGTGCCGTACCCCTCGGGTCCGGTTGTCAGATGCTTTGCTCGACGTTCCACACGAAGGCGCGGAGTCCGAGCATGGGGTTGTCGTCGTCGAGTTTCTTGAGGCGGGCGAGCAGGGGCTGCACTTTCTCGTCGTCGACTACGGTGAGGATGGAACTGTTCATGGAGGGCCATGCGTGACTGCCCAGATGGGGGTCGCCGCCTTTGGTGCCCCGACCGCCTGTCTGCTCGAAGAAGGTGTATCCACGAACGTTGGTGTCGTTGAGGGCTTCTATCACGTTTTCGTGATGTGCCTGGTCGTATGCTACAAATATTGATTTCATTGCTTTTCGTCTCTAAAGTTATTGATTGCGCGCTGTGCGTTCTTTTCCATCACGCTGGTGCGGGTGTTGGTGAGCATTTCTTCTGCCTTGTGCTCGCGCCAGTAGGCTTCGAGTTCGCGCTTCTCCTTGAGTTTGCGGCGCTGGCGCTTCACTCCTACGGCTCCGAAGATGCAGAACATGGAGGGCACGTAGATGAGGGTGAGGATGGTGGAGACGGTCAGACCGCCGATGACTGACACACCGAGGGGACGCCACATCTCGGCTCCGACTCCCTGACTGACTGCCATTGGCACCATGCCGAGGATGGTGGTGAGGGAGGTCATGAGGATGGGGCGCAGACGGGAACGGGCAGCCATGACGGAGGCACGGATGAGTCCGATGCCTCGCTCGCGCAGGAGTTGGGTGTAGTCGATGAGCACAATACCGTTCTTCACCACGATACCGATGAGCATGATGCCTCCGAGCATGGACATGATGTTGAGGTTGGTGCCTGTCAGGACGAGTGCCAGGATGATGCCCGAGAAGGCGAATGGCACGGAGAGGATGATGATGAAGGGGTATGTGAGGGACTCGAACTGTGCGGCAATGACGATGAACACCAGGATGATGATGAGCACGCCGAGGGTGCCGAGGTCGCGGTTGGAGTCTTGCTGGTCTTCGTAGGAACCTGCCACCTGGATGGTCACGCCGTTGGGGATGTCCATCTCGTCGTAGAAGGATTCGCCAAGTGCGACACCGTCGGAGAGGGCATAGCCGTCTGCCAGCACGGCATTGACGGTGACGATGCGCTGACGGTCTTTACGCTCGATGGTGGGGGGGATGGCGCTCTCCTTCACCTTGGCAATATCGCGGATGCGGACATTCTGACCTTTAGCATTGGGGATGACCATGTTTTCGATGTCTTCGATGGAGACACGTGCAGTGGGCTCGTAGCGCACTTTGATGTCGTACTCCTCACCGTCCTCACGGTAGTAACTCTGCTGTGCGCCGTAGATGAGGGCGCGAACGGCAGAGGCAGCGGTGGTGAGCCCGATGCCTTCCTGTGCTAACTTGTCGCGGTCGAAATCGACGACGATTTCTGGCTGGAAGTCGGAACGGGAGATGTTGATCTGGGTGATCATCTCGTTGGCACGGAACTTGGCTGCCATCTGTTCGGCAACGTCGCGTGTGGCATCGAGGTCGTAGCCGTAGATTTCGAAGGTGGCTGTGGATTGTCCACCCATGCCTCGACCGCCTTGGTTTCCTCCGAGGTTGACCTGGTATTTTGCCAGTTCGGGTATCTGCTTGAGGTCGGCTCGCATCTCGTCACAGATGGCTGCCAAGCCTTTGGCACGTTTGTTGGAGGGCACCATCATGATGTTGTAGGAGATGATGTGGGTGCCGTTGTCGGAGAGCGAGGCGAAGGTGTTGTTGTCGCCTGCCTGACCGACGGTGAAGTTGCAGGACTGCATGTCGTCGCCATAGCGCTGGCGCCACTTCTCGACGAGGCTCTTGGCTATCGCTTCTGACTTCTCCACACGGGTGCCGATGGGCAACTGGAGGGTGATGCCGACACGACCGTTGTCGTTGGCTGGGAAGAACTCGCTCTTGATGCCCACGATGCCTGCGATGGCAAGACTGAGGACGAAGAGTCCGACACTGCCTGCCACGATGGTCCAACGATGACGGACTGCCCAGTTGATGCGTTTCTCATACCAGGTGTCGAGGTTGTCGAGTGCCCGCCCGATGGGTCCATAGAAGGTCTTGAAGGCTTTGCTCTGCTTCTTCTGGAGGCGGAGCATCTGCGAACAGAGCATCGGGGTGAAGGAGAGGGCACTGGTGGTGGAGATGGTCATGATGACGCACATCATCCAGCCTAACTGCTTGAAGAGCACACCTGACATGCCGGTCACCATGGTGAGGGGGAAGAACACGGCTATCATGGTGAGGGTGGAGGCTATCACGGAGATGGCGACCTCGTTGGTGGCATGGACTGCCGCCTGTTTTGGGTCGGAGCCTCGTTCAATATGGGTGGTCACGTTCTCCAGCACCACAATGGCATCGTCGACGACGTTACCGATGGCGATGGAGAGACACGAGAGGGATATCATGTTGAAGGAGCCGCCCGAACCGTAGAGGTAGATGAAGGAGGCTATCAACGACATAGGGATGGTGATGACGATGATGGTGGTGGCTCGCCAACGACCGAGGAAGATGAACACGATGAGTGCCACGAATATCATGGCGAAGGTGATGGTCTCGCGCAGAGAGCCTATGGTGTTCATGATGTTTTCGGAGGTGTTGACGATGATGCCGAGTTTGACGTCGGAGGGGAGGTTCTTCTGCAAGGTGGGCAGCATGTCCATCACCTTGTTGGAAATCTCCACGGAGTTGGCGCCGCTCTGCTTCTGGATGATCACGATGGCTCCCTGCACCCCGTTGGTGAAGGTGCGCTGGGAACGTTCCTCGACATTGTCGACGACTCGTGCCACATCGCGCAGATAGACGTTCACGCCGTTGTAGGAACCCACGACCACGTCGAGCATCTGCCGGGGGTCGTCGAACTCGCCTTCGACGCGGACGGTGAAGGTCTGTGTGCCGACATCGATGGTTCCGTTGGTCACGTTGCGGTTCTCAGCCGAGATGGCGCTTGCCACCTGGATAGGACTCAGGTTGTAGGCTTCCATCTTCTGGGGGTCCATGTAGATGTTGATTTCACGCTGGGGAGCACCTGAGATGCTGACTGTTCCCACTCCGTCGATACGTGCCAAGGGGTTTGCCACATTGTCGTCGAGTATCTTGTAGAGTGCCTGCTGTGACTCTTGCGCCTGAACGGATAGGATCAGGATTGGAATCATGTCGGTGGAGAACTTGAACAGGATGGGTGTCTGCGCCTCGTCTGGCAAGGAGTTGGACACCATGTCCAGTTTGTCTCGCACATCGTTGGTCAAGGCATCGATGTCGTGGCCGTATTCAAACTCCAGGGTGATCACGGACACATTTTCACGGCTGTTGCTCGTCACGTGCTTGAGGTGCTCGACTGAGTTGAGCGTGTTCTCCAACGGACGGGTCACATTGTTCTCGATGTCTTCTGCACTGGCACCTGTGTAATAGGTCATGATCATGATGGTGTTCGTGTCGATGTCCGGGTAGAGGTCTATCGGCAACTTGAGGGCTGAGAAGAGACCCAATATAATTACTGCCAGGAAGCAGAGACTTGTCATAATCGGTCGTTTGACCGCACCTTCGTATAGACTCATATTAGAAGACCCTCTCTGTCCTACGGACTTCTCCCCCGTAATGGGGAGTGCCAAGCGGACAGTTTCTTACTGAGGGTGATTTTTTATTGTTATTAATTACTTAGCCTGCACCCCGCATGGTCTCCCTCCCCATGATGGGGGAGGAGGAATTGGGGGAGAGGGTCTGCCTTTATTTTACCACTTCCACTTCTTTACCGTTAGCGAGTCGGCTCTGTCCGGCTATCACGACGTCGTCGCCTGACTGCACACCGCTGAGTATCTCGTATTTGTCGCCAAGATGCTTGCCCAGTTCCACCTTGTTGTAGGAGACTTTGCCATTCTTATATACATAGACATAGCGGTCTCCTGCACCTATCTGCTTGACGAGTGCCTCGTCGGGCACCACCACGTGCTCTTGGTCGCCGAAGTTGACGGTGGCTCGTGCGAACATGCCTGGACGGACTTTCTGTTCGGGGTTGCTGATGGTGACTTCCACGGGGAAGGTGTGGGTGGTCTGGTCAACGGTCGGATAGACGATGGTGACTTTGCCGTAGAAGGTCTCACCGTCATAGGCATCCAGCGCAATGTCAAAAGGCATGCCCTTATAGACTTGCTTGTAGTAGGTTTCGGAGATGTTCACGAGCACCTTGACGGGGTTGGTCTGCTCGATGGTGAGGATGGGGTTGCCGCCATACATGTCGCCATCATCGTAGTTGCGAGCTGTGACCACACCGCTGATGGGTGCCACGAGTTGGGTGTTTTCCACTAACTGCTTGTATTGGGTGGAATAGACGTCCAACTGCATTTTTGCCACATCGTATTCTGCCTTGCTGACACCACCAACCTGATAGAGTTGTGAGGTACGCCCAAACTCCACCTTCTGGTTCTCCAACTGGAGTTTCAGTTGCTGCAAGTTGCTGGCATCTAACTGTACGAGCACCTGACCTTTGCGCACATGGTCGCCTACATCCACGTAGATGCGCTCGATGCGGTAGGGGGTGTTGGGGGCAATGTTGTTCTTCACGTCGCTCTCCACTGTAGCGGTGTAAGTCTCTGTCTGCGGGATGCTCTCGCTGGTCACCTTAGCGATTTTCACCTGCACTTTCTCTTGCTGGGCTTCTCCAGCCTTGTCTGCACTCTTGTTGTCGCACGACACTGCCAACATGGCAAGAGCGACAAGTGATAATGTCTTCAGATATTTCATAATGTGTAGTTATTTCAAATATGTTTCTTTTCCCAAAGTATAATCCAAATCTGCCTTGTTGGTCAGATAGTCATAGATAGATTGCACGTAGGTGAGTTCTGCCTGTGTCTGAGCGGTCTCGCTCTGGTTCAGTTCCAGAATGGTGCCACGACCGACTTCATAACGCTTGCCGGCAATCAGCACTGCCTTCTCTGCCTGCTTCACAGCCTCTGCATTGCTGGCTACTTGTGCCAAGGTGCTTGCCATGTTCTGGCGATAACTTTCTGCCGCCATGTTCAGTTTGCGCTGTGTGTCGAGCCGTGTGTCTTCCAACTGGGCAATCTGCACTCGGTTGCTCTTCAGTTTGGTCCAGTTGCTGGCATGGAAAATAGGGATGTTCACTGCAAACGACATGGTCGCGCTGTTGCTGTAAGTGTAGCCAAACACGTTCCAGTTGTTGTTGGCGTAACTCTGATACTGTCCTGAAATTTGAAATGCGACCGTGGGCATGAAGTTGGTCTTGAGGAGTTTGCGTGTGCGCTCCAGCAATTTCATGTTCTGGTCAATCTGACGGAGCGACGAGTTGCCTTCCAGGGCATAATCTGCCTGAGGCAGCATCAACGTGCCTTCGTAGCGGCTCAGGCTGTCGTCAATCGCCACGTCCACTTCGGGGGTTATGCCCATCAGCACTTTCAGTTGCAATTTTGCCAGATTCAGTCCTGTCTGTGCGCTCACCACGTTTGAGTACATGGCTCGGTTCTGCACTTCGGCACTGATTTTATCGTACTCGCTCACGCTGCCGACCTGATATTTGTTGTTGACCACGTTGAAGTTCTCTTCCGATGTCTTGTAACTCTTCTGCATCACGCTGTAACTGTCTTGTGCCAACAGCGCGGCATAATAAGCCTTGGTCACCTGATTGACCAGGTCGAGCCGACTTCCACGTGCTTTCTCTTGTGCCAGCAGGATGTCTTCTTTCGTCAATTTCATGTTCTGATACACGGCAGGAGCAAAGAGGGGCAGGTTCATCGTGACGCCACCTACCGCATTGAGGGTACCATCGACACCCATCTTAAACTTACCCATGCCTGTGACCATTTCTGCCACTTTCAGGTTGTCTGTCAGTGACAGGGTGGCATCCACCGTGGGCAGCAGACTCTGCCATGCCTCGGTGTCGGCAATCTTCTTCAACTCAATATCCTTGTCGGCAACACGGATGGTCGGGTTCTCCGCCAGCGCAATCTCAATCGCTTTGTCCAGCGTCAGGTTCACCGTTCCTAACGATGTGCCGCCTTGCTGTTCCTGAGCCTGAGTGCCAAGCGTTCCTGCCATCAGCACCCCAAGGCTCATCAACCATTTTTTACCTTTCAATTCCACTGATTTTTACTTTTTATTAAATAAACCTTTCAAAAAACTTTGCAAAGGTAGCAATAATCACCGTTTCTCACAACTTCATTTAACACATATTAAATAAATAGAAGGCACAAAACCAACAAAAGGATAACGGATTCGACTTTTAGGACGATTTTATGCGGCTCAAGTCCTCTATTTTCCATCACGGTGTGGGAAAATGGAATAAAAACTATTTGAACACATGCTGACGGACAAGAAGGCTATCATGAAGTACATGCCCTATCCATCAGAAGAGCACTCCACCCCTCAAAAAAATGCATATTTATCAAGAAAAAACATGGAAAAATGCTCTAAAAAGCAGAAAAAATGCGTTGTGTTCGGACACACATGTTAAGAAACATGTTTTTCGGCTTTCCCAAGAATTTGAAAGTCCGTACCTTTGCAACATCCTAAAAACAATCTTTTTACCTTAAAAAAATTAATACTTATTGAGAACAGAAAAGTGTGAGTCGTGAGATTCGCGCTTTTTCGCTTTTTATAGCCCCACCCTATCCGCTCATCAGCCTTTCTTTCACTCTTTTTCTCCTTTCTTTTTATGATAGAACGAACAAAAATATCGAAAAATCCTTTCAACTCTCCTTTCTTATCCGTAACTTTGCACACAAAACTAACTAATAACCTCAATCAGATGAAAGACGGATTCAGCGGTTCACGGGAGGTAGTCCTGCCCGAGATGGTGGTGGAGGTGATGAAGGCAGACCCTCTCATGTCTGACCTTTACATTACCGACATCGGCTACTACCCTCATGCTACCCTTCATGCTGTGGAACGCTCCAAACCCATTGACCAATATGTGCTCATCTATGTGATGGATGGGCAAGGACACTATTGGGTGGAAACCGAACAGGGAAAGCGCACCAACTATGATGTGGGCACCAACCAGTTTTTCATCTTGCCTGCCCATTGTCCACATGGCTACCACACGGGCTATGCTCATCCGTGGACGATTTACTGGATACACTTTGCAGGCAATAAGGCGCACCATTTTGCCCCTAAAACCCTTGCTCCACAAACCGTGCGTCCAGAACTCTATTCTCGCATTGCTCACCGCACGGACCACTTCGAGGAGATTTTCAATGTGCTGCACGATGGCTATACGTCTGACAACCTCACGTATGTATCTGCCCTGCTCAACTATTACCTTTGCTCTCTCCGCTATATTCACCAATACAGGCTGGCTGGAGGACAAACCCGAGCGGCTGAGCGAGAGAGCATCGACGTGTTGGGCGCAACGATCCACTACATGAATGAAAACATAGAGAAACGTCTTGCACTCTCGGACATCGCAGCCTACACGGGTTATTCACCCAGTTATATCTCTTCGCTGTTCCGTCGCTCCACGGACTCTGCACCTTTGGCTTACTTCAACAAACTCAAGGTGCAGCATGCTTGCCAGATGCTGGACTCGACGAGTCTTCATATCAACCAGATTTGCCATAAAGTCGGTTTCGACGACTGCTACTATTTTTCGCGTCTCTTCCGCAAGGTGATGGGCATGTCACCTTTGCAGTACCGCAACCGGGAAATCAACGAACAGCCATCAATTCATCTATAAATACTTAATCAATCATTTATTAATCATGAAGAAATTTTTACTTTTCTTAGTTGCCATGACAGCAACTTGCGGACTTTTCGCCGACGATTGGCAAAAGCCTGTTTATTCTAGAAGTTTTCAGCCGCTTACGGCTGGGGAAACGATGTACATCTACAACACAGAAGCCCAACTGTTCCTCACTGAAGGTAATGATTGGGGCACTCATGCTACCGTAGGCGAATCGGGCTTGCTTGCCACAGTTGAACAGTATGCACCGGCAGACACGGAATGGGATGAGAAGACTTACATCATCCTGATTTCATCTGTGAAAAACGGCTCTGTCGATTCCTTGTTCATCACCGATGGCGGTCATGTCTATGTAGATTGCAAGGGAAGAGGAAACAACTGCTTTTCTTTCAGAGACATGGGAAGAAACACCTATCAAATTTATGGTGCCGACATCAACCCTGTATGGAATGCCACTGGCGACAATGCGGGCTACATGCTGGGACGTTACACCAAATACGTGAATGAAAAAGATGCCATCGAGACTGGAACAGGTGTCATTTACGACGACAATGGCAGCGACTCCAGTTATGGCGCAGGTGAGTTCCAGGCAACTTGGGCATTTGTCAGCCAAGACGACTATGCCGCATACGGTGAACAAGTGAAGACCTATCAGACTGCGATGATGCTGAAAGAAGCCCTTGACAAGGCTGCTGGAATCGGTGTGCCAGACCTCGACAACGAAAAGGCAATCTATGCCAACACTGCAAGCGACACTGAGACTTTGGAAAGTGCTATTGAATCTGTCAACAAAAAGACGTTGGCTTATTACGAGGTGTATGTCACTCCCGACAAACCTATGGACATAAGCACTGATGACTGCAACTCTATCGATGGCTGGACCAATGAAATCAATGCGACGACTTGGGGCACGCAGTCATGGATTGGCGACGGATGGACAGGTTTCGAAGGGACGACACTTAACATTTGGGGTGCCTCGCTCAATGGTTTCGCAGACAAGACTCTGAATGACCTTCCTAACGGCATCTATGTAGTGAGCATGGCTGTTTATTCAGAAAAACTTGAAGGTTATGTGTTTGCCAATCGTAATCAGAAAGCAGTGGGAGGCGGTGTAGCCGGTGCCACTTATGAGGTGACCACCAACGTGACCGACGGCACTCTCATGTATGGTTTCGGACAAGACATCGAGGGCACCAACTGGGTGGCTATTGACAATGCCACGGTGAAGTACTACGGAAGTGGCACCGATGCTCTCAAGTATTGGCTCAATTCACTGAAAGAAAGTACGGTTGATTACAGCAATGTCAATGTACAATCCTCATTGGTGGATGAGTACAACCAAGTGATGACGGAAGTAAATGCAGCCCAGACGGAAGAGGCGATTCTGGCTGTCATTCCGAAGATGGAAGACATCATCAACCGCATCGACCTCAACATTGCTGCTTATGAGGAACTGGAGGCTGCCATCAGCAAAGCCAATGAACTCATCAACAATGAGAACACCAACACCCTGTATGGTGACAAACTGGGTGATGATGCAGGTGAAAAAGAAAACATTCTACAGGAACATAACTTATCTACAGAAGAGGTGCAGAAGGCTACGGCTGAACTGAACACCCTAGCTGACGAAGCACAGAATTACATCTGGCAGATGGAGAAACTCACAGAAGAACTGACCACAGCAGAGAGCATCTATCTAGACTATAAAGAAGAATGCACGGAGGAAGCAGCCAACGCATACACTACTTTCGTAGAGAAATATGCAGCATTGAGCAAGGACAACCTGACGGTGGAAGATGCTGATGCCTTGTTGAGTGAACTCTATGCCATCGAGTTCAACCTTCAAGTTCCTGCTGCACCTGCCAGCGATGACAACCCTGTGGATTACACTGCTAAGATCTACAACCCGACGTTCGTAGGCGTGGATGGATGGACCAATGACGGTTGGAGTACATTCTCCAACAACACATGGTATGGCTTCGCGAATGAAGAAGGTGCAAGTAGCGGTGACGGCAATTACCTCAACCTCTGGAACGAAGGCAATGCCACGGCTTATCAGGCAATCACAGGTCTGCCAGCAGGTGCTTATGAGGTGTCTTGCGGTGCATACGCAGACAATGAAGGTTTTGAACTCTTTGCCAATGACAATACGGTTGTCGTAACTGTAGGCAAGAGTGAGGCTGATGAATACATGCGCATCTATACCATTCCTGTGATTGTGGGCGAAGATGGCGCACTCACAATTGGTGCCCGCAACACTAATGGAGGTACAGCATGGTCAATGGTGGATGAATATCACCTCACCTACTATGGCACAGAAAGCAAAATCATCACAAGCATCGACACGATTGCCGCTCCCGCCAAGAGCATAAAGGGCACTTACAATCTTGCTGGTCAGCAAGTTGATGACTCTTACAAGGGCATCGTCATCAAGAACGGAAAGCGATACTTGCAGAAGTAAAAACACCCTATAATGATATCAGCAAGCACCCAGCGCGAAATGACAGGCGCTGGGTGCTTGTATTATTATGTGCTGAATGTTTACAATGATAGGCACAAGGTGCTTACAATGATAAATACAGGGTGCGCACATAGAGTCATAAAGAGTTGAAGCCCACGTTGGCAACTACAGAAAGGGGAGTCAAGGAAGAGCGGTTTCTTTCAATGTTTCCACCACACTCAGGGACACAATAAAAGTGACAATATCAATAGATGGTGTTTCATTGTGGTTTCGGAGTAATAATGATGTCTTTAACTTCTTCACCAGGTGTCGTATCTGCTTCCTTCGGGAAATAAACGGGCATATCTTTCTGAAGAGGCAAAATACGAAGTTCCAATTCTGTTACGTCGGCAGGCAGTCGCCACAAACCATAAAGGAAGGGACGACCATTGTAGAAGTTGTCACCAATGAGTTTGCCCTTGGCATAGAGACGAGCGACATCACCACGATAAAGAATCTGCATAAGACCTTGGCGAGCAACGGTATCGGCAGGTAATGTGATGCGATAGACAGCAGCATCGTCGAAGTCAGCATCCACAGGCTCTTCTGCCACCTTTGCCCCACCGATGGTAATAGCACGTAGAGCACCCATCTCCTTCACTTTATTATATATAAGTGTCTGGTTATTCATCATAGATGACTGAAGCACACGGTCTGCATCTTTCTCCACGTTTTGCAGGAAGAGTCGCTCGGCTTGAACCGTGCTGACCAAGTAGAGGTCGATGCCACCAAGAGTGGCAAAGGGCTTCTCCAAACTGGTTCGCTTCACGGTCTGCACCTTCCCTTTCCAGCAAAATTCAGCAGGAATGCCAGCCTTTTGTTCAAACCAAATCTTGCCATCACGCTGAGCAATGGGCTGTGCTGTTGCATAGGTAAGTGTTGCATTGCCCACAGGAAGGTTCACGGGGAAAATTGTCATCGTAGAGGCAGGAACGGTGATGGGCTTCTGAGGGAATTTCACGCCACAGACCTCAAATTGTGTTCCCTTCTTTGCGGAAAGGTTTGCAAAGCGTTCATAATTGTTGACGAAGACAAATGCTTTCTTTCCGTCGGCTGTGCGGTAACTCCAACGTAAATAGGAATCATCATGCTTCTTTACCTCTTTGTCAGCACAAGGAAATTGGGCTTCCATTGGAGCCAACAATTCACCGAAATCCTGCATAAACAAATGCAGAGGGCGTAAGCCGTAATAGTGAGGATTACACTGTCCGAACTCTCCGAGAGGTGCCTGAAAGTCATACGTCTTCACTGGCAGGTCGTTGTAATTAGTCACAAGCGTTTTTTGACACTCATTCAGATAGGTCAGATGGCCTTCAGGATTCGTGCCTCCATGATACATATAGTAGCCCAGAAGGTTAGAACCGCTACCAAGTTTGACGAGCGCCATGGAATAAGCATCTTCGGGATAGAGATAGACACGGCGATGGTAGGCTGTCATCATGCCACCACCCAGTTCGCAAGTAAAATAAGGATAGGCTTGTACAGAGGCACCCGAACCATTTGAATAGTCCAATTGTTCTGAGCCAATCGCACCCGACGTAGGCGAAGAACTGAAGTGGAACGCTTTCCAATAATTGCCACTACCCTCTGTAGTGTTCCTATCCCAAAAACCATCGGCATAGTCGCCATAGAGTGGAATCATCTCACCAAAAGGCGTTGGTTTCTTCATTGCAGGCCAACCAGTACGAGTATAGAAAGGCAAATCGAAACCGATGCGCTGGGCAATACCTTTCAATGCCATCAGATAGGCGCCATCACCACCATATTCGTTGTCGAACTGACACGCCAACACGGGACCACCATCCTTCCATTGCAAACCTTGAATCTGAGTGAAGATTTGACGGTAAAGCGTTTCCGTATATGCCAGGAACCGGGCATCTTGACTACGCAATTTGCAACCGCTCTGTACCACCCAGTCGGGAATGCCGCCACAACGAACCTCACCATGGCAATAGGGACCAATGCGCAAACATACAGGCAATCCTTCAGCCTCGCAAAGTTCAATGAAACGACGCAGATTGCGTTGTCCGCTCCAGTCAAAAATGCCCTGCTGCTCTTCAATATGATTCCAGAACACATAAGTGGCGATGATAGTCACACCACCCTCCTTCATTTTGCGGATTTCGTTTGCCCATTCCGATTCAGGAATACGCGAATAATGCACCTCGCCCATGACTGGGACAACACGTTTCCCATCCATGATGAGACTGTGCTTGTCCCAACGGATTTCTGGCTTTTGTGCGCTGATAGTCATGAAACTTGCCAGCGCCAGCAACGCTAAAAAGATTCTTTTCATATTAAATTCAGTTATTAAGATTGTTTTGTGTGCAAATTTACACATTTTTTCCCTATCCGCAAAATGGAGAATCCTGTAAAAATAGATGGACAATATCAGTAGTTTATCCGTCCATCGTGAGTTCTTTTTTGCACGAGCAATCCTTCCATACAGGAGAATAAGTCTATTCTACCACAAAAAATGATGTCAGAGCGTTGATGTGTCCCGAATTTTTCGTAACTTTGCAGCCTAATGGGTATCACAGCATGGAGAAGAAGCAGTTGAGCATCGTGTTTCTGATTGCCGGTAGCGAGCCACTGGGCAGTGCGGGCATGCAGGCTGACATCAAGGCGATTACCGCCTGTGGTGGCTATGCTGCATGTGCGCTGACAGGTATTGTAGATGAGGATACAAGAAGGGTGAAGAGTGTGACACCGCTGCCAGTGGAATTGGTGGTGAGCCAGGCAGAATCGTTCTTAGGCGATGTGGGCGCACAATGTATCAAAACGGGTGTGTTGCCCACAGCAGAGATTATCGACGGTGTCTCTGAATTACTGAAGCGATACCCGACGGTGAAGAAGGTGATTGACCCAGTTATCGTAGATAGCAACGGAGTGCAATTAGTGAGCGACGAGAGCATCGGTGCTTACAAAAAAAAGATGTTTCCTTTAGCCACACTCATCACTCCGAACTTTCGAGAGGCAGAAGTGCTGTTGAAAAGACGCATCACTAACATCTGGGAAGACATCAAGGAACTGGGACAATGGGGCAACAGCGTGATTGTGAAGAGCATGGAGAGCCAAATCTACGCAGGTCACGGTTCGTCGGCTCAAGACATGCTTTCGGACTTTCTCTACAATGCCGAAACGGGCAAGGTAAGAGAGTTTCGGAAACGGCGAATTGCCACACACAATGTGAATGGTACGGGCGACTCGTTCTCTTCGTCGATTGCCACCTATCTGGCGAAAGGCTACGACTTGGAAAAGGCGGTGGAGAAAGGGGAAGAGTTCATTGACCGCGCCATTGCATTAGGAGCGGAATATGAGTTTGGGCATGGGTATGGTCCTGTGCATCCTTGCTTCATGGAAGACAAAGTGACATTTGAAAGAATCTACAACTAATCAAACAAATATGGAACTGAAAATTGCAGTGCTGGCTGGTGACGGCATCGGACCAGAGATTATGGAACAAGGCGTGGCTGTGTGTAGCGCAGTTGCCGAGAAGTTTGGACACAAGGTAAGTTACAAGGAAGCGATTTGTGGCGCACATGCCATCGACGAGGTGGGTGACCCGTTCCCCGAAGACACGTTCCAGACGTGTATGGAGGCTGACGCCGTGCTCTTCGCATCGGTGGGCGACCCTAAATTTGACAACAACCCCAATGCCAAGGTTCGTCCTGAGCAGGGACTTTTGGCAATGAGAAAGAAGTTGGGTCTGTTTGCCAACGTGCGTCCTGTAACGACATTCGACTGTCTTGTGCACAAGTCGCCGCTGAAGGATGAACTGGTGCGTGGTGCTGACTTCATCTGCATCCGTGAGTTGACTGGTGGCATGTACTTTGGCGAGAAGAAGGAGGGTACGGATTATGCTTACGACACCAATGCTTACTCTCGCCCTGAGGTGGAGAGAATCTTGAAGGTGGCATATCAGTATGCGCGTCAGCGCAGAAAGCACTTGACCGTTGTGGACAAGGCGAACGTGTTGGCATCGAGCCGCTTGTGGAGAGCCGTGGCACAGGAAATGGCACCTCAGTATCCTGACGTGACGACTGACTTCATGTATGTGGACAACGCTTCCATGCGCATGATTCAGGAGCCTAAGTTCTTTGACGTGATGGTGACCGAGAACACTTTCGGCGACATCCTCACCGACGAAGGCAGTTGCATCACTGGCTCTATGGGCTTGCTGCCATCGGCTTCGACGGGTGAGCACACTCCTGTGTTTGAGCCGATTCACGGCAGTTGGCCACAGGCAAAGGGCTTGAACATTGCCAACCCATTGGCACAGATTCTGTCGGTGGCAATGCTGTATGAGTACTTCGACCTGAAAGAAGAAGGTGCCCTCATCCGCGAAGCGGTCAACGCATCACTCGACCAGAATGTGCGCACACCCGAGATTCAAGTGGAAGGTGGCGCCAAGTATGGAACGAAGGAAGTGGGTGCATGGATTGTTGAATACATTAAGAACAAGTGAAAAGCGAAGAGTGAAAAGTGAAAAATTTGCTACCGCACGTGTTTGTCAACAGATGGTAGTCTAATGCGGTAGCAAATTTTTCACTTTTCATTTTTACCTTAGACATTTATGCCACTCATCTTACCCGACCAACTCCCTGCCATTGATGAACTGAAGCAGGAGAACATCTTCACGATGGGCTATAAGCGAGCAGACAGTCAGCAGATTCGTCCGCTCCGATTGGCTGTGCTCAATCTGATGCCGCTGAAGATAACGACGGAGACGGACTTCATCCGCATCTTGTCGAACTCTGCGCTGCAAATCAAGGTGGAGTTTATGAAAATCAAGTCGCACACGAGCAAAAACACGCCCATTGAGCACATGCTGGCATTTTACCGCAACTTCGAGGAGATGAAGAAGGAGAAGTACGACGGGCTGATTGTGACGGGTGCACCGCTTGAATTTATCAGTTATGAGGAGGTGACCTATTGGGAGGAACTGCAAGAGGTGTTCAATTGGGCACACAGCCACGTGACGAGCACCATTTATGTGTGTTGGGCTGCGTTTGCGGGCTTGTACCACTTCTATGGAGTGCCGAAATACAACACAACGAACAAAATCTTCGGTGTGTTCGAGCATCGGATGTTGGCACCCGAATTGCCTATTTTCAGGGGGTTCGACGATGTATTCTATGCACCTCATAGCCGTCACTGCGAGGTATATCGCAAGGACATCGAGAAGGTGCCAGGACTGCACATCATTGCGGACAGCAAGGAGGCGGGTGTAACTATCATAGAAGCCCGAAACGGCAGGGAGTTCTTCATCACCTGTCATCTGGAGTACTCGCCCCTAACATTGGATGGTGAGTACAAACGTGACTTGGCGAAGAACAAGCCTATCAACTTGCCACAGAACTACTATCCCAACGATGATGCGACGAAGATGCCGATTGTAAGATGGAGGGCAGCAGCCAACCTGCTCTACACCAATTGGTTGAACTATTATGTATATCAGGAAACGCCGTTCAATATTGACGACATCAAGGAATGACCGCCATTGAACTTCTTGCCCCTGCAAAGACTGCTGACATTGGCATCGAGGCAATTCGCCACGGTGCTGATGCTGTCTATATAGGTGCCACGGCGTTTGGCGCACGTGCTGCTGCGACGAACAGCGTGGAGGACATTCAAAGGCTCGTCACTTTTGCCCATCTCTATAAGGCGAAGGTATATGTGACAATCAACACTGTCATCTTCGACGAAGAGATGGAGGAAGCGGAACGGCTCATCTGGCAATTGCACAACATCGGCGTGGATGCCCTGATTGTGCAAGACTTGCGACTCCTGTCGCTCCGCCTCCCCCCCATTCCTCTTCACGCCAGCACCCAGATGGACAACCGTACTCCTGAAAAGGTGCAACATCTCGCGGATTTAGGATTTCCCCAAGTTGTCCTTGCCCGCGAGTTGACCCTTGAAGAGATAGCAAAAATCCATACACAATGCCCCAGCACAAAACTCGAAGTCTTTGTGCACGGGGCATTATGCGTTTCATTGAGTGGTCGTTGCAACGCCAGCGAAGCCCTCTTTGGCAGAAGTGCCAACAGAGGTGAATGCGCTCAAGTCTGCCGCATGAAGTTCGACCTACTTGCCAACGGAAAAACAATGCTAAAAGACAAGCATCTGCTTTCCCTCAAGGATAATTGCCAACTCGACAACCTCGAAAGGCTGCTCATGGCAGGAGCCTCATCGCTGAAAATCGAAGGACGGCTGAAGGATGCCGACTATGTGAAAAACGTGACTGCGGCATACTCAGAAGCCTTGGATGCCGTAATTGCCCAACACCCCAAGGAGTTCTGCCGTGCTTCGTCCGGACATGTGCGCATGAAGTTCAAGCCCGATGTTCGGAAAAGTTTCAATCGCGGGTTTGTGGCGGACGTGAATAAACCCGATGCAAATTTCGACACCCCGAAAGCAATGGGAGAACCTGTGACCAAAAGCACGGTGCTGCACAACGGCGACGGGCTTTGCTATCTGGAAAAGGGGCAACTGGTGGGATTCCGTTTGAACAATGCCGCAGCATTCCGTCCCGTGAGAGGCATCCAGTACTTCCGCAACCAAGACACCGAATGGGACAAGATGCTCAGCAAACCATCGGCAGAACGGAAGATTGGCGTCAGTATCGACGTGTATGATAACCACATCTGCATGACTGATGAAGATGGCATGACGGCAAGCGTCGAGTTCGAGAACAACTTTGAACTGGCGCACACCCACCAGACAGAGAACATCAAGCGACAACTGAGCAAACTCGGCGATACCATCTTCGAGGTACACATTATTAATATATATATGCACAAAAACTACTTCATCCCCTCCTCGCTACTCAGCACTTGGAGACGAACGCTGGCAGACGCACTCGTGGCAGAGCGAATGAAGTACTATCCTCAGGAAAGGCAAGTACACGAACCCATCAGCGTCGAGACGGAAACGCCCTACGAACGGACACACAACAGAACGGTACCCGTGATGATATGCCATCACTGCATCCGGAGACAAACAGGGCAATGCCTGAAAGAAGGAGGAAAAACAGGCGAATGGGCACTCCGCATGGCAAACGGCACCCAGTTCCGCCTCGATTTCGATTGTAGAAACTGCCTGATGAAACTATACTTAGCATGAGAAAATTGCTTTACATCATCCTCGCCATCGTAGTGGCATCTTGTGTGGGAGGAGTCACCCCACCTGCTTCGGAAGGAACCCCTGCCGACAGCGACTCCATCGTGACGATTGTCAATATCGTAGATACCACAACGGTGGAGGACACTACCCTCTTGAGCCTCACACCACATCAGGTTGACTCGCTCGTTTTTCGCCTCACGCACCATTATTCCGAGAATTTCAATTTTCTCGTCAAAACCGACTCCCTCACCCTGATTCCCCGTGAAGGAGACCTCATCACCGACACCTGCTATGTGTATGACGGGGATGTGATTGCGGTTGCCGCCATCAAGAATGTGCCAGGCGATTCGATTGACTCCATTTGGGTGAAAGTGGCAAGCAGCCAGTTCAATATGGGCTGGATTCCCGAACAAGAATTGCTCAGAGGAACCACTCCCGACGACACCATTTCCGAGATGCTTGATGCGCTGTCCAGCAGCCGTGCCATCTGGATGTCAGCACTGGTTGCCATCGGCATCATTGCCTTATTCCTCGGACGCAAAAAGAACGTCAACAAAAAAGAGTTCCTTCTGAAAGAACTCCCTCATACGTTCGGTTATTTTCTCAGCGAAATGACCAGCATCTACCCTCCCCTCTTTCTCGCGCTGGTCGCAGTGATGGCATCGCTCTATGCCTCCGTGCAGAACTTCGTGCCCGAATTTTGGCAGGAATATTATTTTCACCCCACACTGAACCCCTTGGTGTTGCCACCGCTGATGGCGGCATTGGTTGTTGCCATGTGGATGGTTATCATCACATTCCTTGCTCTCATTGACGAGGTGTATCATCATTTCTACTTCCTGCCCGGCATCACTTATCTTGCCAAAATCACAGGAATTGCCATGTTGGTGTATCTCATCATTTCGTGGACAACACTATTTTATGCGGGCTACCTCCTGTTGGCAGTCCTCATCGCCTATCTTACCAAAATCATTGTGAAAAACTTGATGGTTACCCAACAGGATGCGTAAAGATAAAGCGCGCTCCCTTACCTTTGTGTGTGAGGTCAAGTTTTGCCTCACCGCCCAACTGTGTGGCAATCTTTCGGCAAATGGGCAAGCCCAATCCCGTGCCGCCATTGATGGTGTTGAACTTCTCGAAACGCCCGAATATGCGTTCTGCATTCTCTGGCAGGACGCCCTCACCCGTATCAGTCACAGAGAAGGTGACCATGCCAGGATGCTCGTCCAACGACACATGCACATGAATTTCGCCTTCGTCCGTATGTTTCTCGGCATTCGTCAGGTAGTTCATCACCACTTGCTCCACACGCTTCGGGTCACTCTGAATCGTATAAGTGTCTGGCACATCAGTGGTCATATACATGTTCACACCGTCCGGGCAGCGATACTTCACCGTGCTAATTGCCTTGCGGCACACATCGTTCACGTTGCACGTACCAATGTTCATGCGGTACTTGCCACTCTCCATATCAGAAATATCCAGAATGTCATTCACCAAGGTGCTCAGCAAGTCCGTATTGCTCTGGATGATGACACCATATTCCGCAATCTCCTCCTCTGATAACATATCGCGGATTTGCTTGTTGCAAAGAATCTGAGAGAAGCCACAAATGGCATTCATCGGGGTGCGGATGTCATGGCTCATGTTCTGCAGATACACTTTCTGCACCACCATGCCTCGCTTGTACTTCAATTCAGCCCGCTTCACTCTCAAATACAGAAATGACACCGTTGCTAACGCTGCAACCAATGCCACAATAATAATGATTGATATTGTACTAAACATACCTGTCTATTCAATTTCATGACACAAATGTAGGCATTCTTTTGCGTACAAACAAAACATTTCACAGAAAAATGACAAATTCGAAAGAGATGGTGCTACATTCCCATTTTTTGTACAGATACAAAAGCAACACAACCCCAAAATCGGACTGCTCCAGTCCGACGTGTCGCACTGCTCCAGTGCGATGAATCGGACTGGAGCAGTGCGAAACACAGGCGCTGAATGCATGTATGGAAACAGTGTCCCCATCAAGAAAAAGAAAAACCTGCATCAGCCTTCTTCCAGACTTGTAAAAGAAGAACAGGAAATGTAGTGTGTGTGCGCACACAATTGCATAAAAACAACTTGTGTCCGCACACATACATTGATATACATCAATAAAACAACGTTTTTTGAAAGTTTTTCGATGTTTTATGAACGCCACATCGTCAAAAGGTCGTAACTTTGCATCGTCAAAAGGAACATAGGTTAGTAAAAAGTATTAGTTTCATGGTATTCCCTCAATAAGTTATTGGTTAGGTAAAAGATTGTTTTACACGGGATAACACAAAGAAAAGAGAGTAGATAGTAATATTAGACATAGGTTATACAATAGGTTTTAGGTTAGTAAAAGATTTAGGTTCATTTTTAGCAAAAAGATGAAAAAGGAAGTGAAGTCCGCGATGGATTTCACTTTTTTATTTGCCTTTTTGTGTTTTCATTTGGAGGTGAAGAGAAAAAGGGGTAACTTTGTTGCCAAATACAATCAAAAAAGAACGTACAAACCAAAAGAACGTATGAAAAATCTATTTGCCATCATGTTTTGGACTTGCTGCCTCGTTTGTTTAGGCTGCACGGGGGCGAGCGGCGAGAAAGAAACGGAAGTGGTGCTGGAAACCTCAGCAGGAGATATCCGGGTGAAACTGTTCAACGACACGCCCGGACATCGGGACAACTTTGTGAAGAATGTGAAAGAGGGAATGTACACTGGCGTGACCTTCCACCGTGTGATTCGCAACTTCATGATTCAGACGGGTGACCCAGCCACACGTCCCGAGGGATTTGAAGCGAAGGTGAACGAGGAAGGCGACACCATTACCGAACGCATACCCGCTGAAATCGTTTGGCCGAAACACTTCAACAGACGCGGCATGCTGGCTGCGGCACGAGATGGAGACGACGAGAACCCCGAACGGATGAGCGACAAATATCAGTTTTACATCGTGACGGGCAAAACCTGCCTGGATGACGACATGGACGGATTCGAGACAGCCCGCGAGCAGCGCGATGCCGAAATTCTCTACATGAAAAAGCAACAGGAAAACAAAGAGAAACTGGAGGCTCTCCGTGCAGCACGAGACCGCGAAGGAATCAGCGATTTCTTGGAGAAACTGCGGGATAAGGCAAAGTGGGAAATTTCGGAAAATCCGCCCATCACCTATTCAGCAGAACTGCGCAAGGCTTACAAAATACATGGTGGTGCCCCTTGGCTGGACAACGAATACACCGTGTTTGGTGAAGTCGTTGAAGGCATGAAAGTGGTAGAAGAAATTCAAAAATTGAAAACCAACGCCAACGACGTGCCACTCAAGGAAGTCCGCATCATCAAAGCGTATGTGGTTGAATAACTTCCACACAACCACGTCCAAACTCTCAACACAAAATCCGCTTTTATTCTGCAAAACCATGCTGGATTTGCAGCAATTGTGAACATTTTCTACACACCGAATGATTGCCACAGCCGGTCGTCGGGCAGAGGTGCCTCAACCGAGATATCCTTCTTGCTGACAGGATGGACAAACTGCATGGTTCGACTGAGCAATGAGATGCTACCATCGGGATTGCTGCGTTTGGCACCATACTTGAGGTCACCCTTAATGGGGCAGCCGATTTTGGCAAGTTGACAACGAATCTGATGGTGGCGTCCAGTCTTCAAATCGACTTCAACGAGGAAATAATTGTCGGACTTACCAATCACTTTATAATCAAGGACAGCCTTCTTGCTATGCGGCACCTCCTGGTCGTAAGCGTACGACTTATTCTGCTTCTCATTGCGCACCAACCAATGAGTCAAGGTTCCTTCGGGTTGCGGTGGCTCGTTCTTGACAATTGCCCAATAAGTCTTATGCACTTCCCCATTGGCAAATAGGGTGTTCATTCGTGCCAACGCCTTGGAAGTGCGGGCAAAAAGCACCAGCCCGAACACAGGACGGTCGAGCCGATGAACAACACCAAGGAACACGTCGCCAGGTTTGGCGTACGCTTCCTTGATGTATCGTTTCACTGTTTCGCTCAGGGGCTTGTCGCCAGTCTTGTCGCCCTGCACGATTTCACCCGACACTTTCGAAACAATGATGATGTGATTGTCTTCGTAAACAACGGTCATATTTACATGTTCATGCCGCCGTCAATCTGAATGACTTGACCGCTGACGTAACTTGACATGTCGGATGCGAGGAAGAGGCATACATTGGCGATGTCCTCCACCTG
The DNA here is from genome assembly GCA_017470525.1 of Bacteroidaceae bacterium. Taxonomy (GTDB): domain Bacteria; phylum Bacteroidota; class Bacteroidia; order Bacteroidales; family Bacteroidaceae; genus Minthosoma. Next base: position 27,619 of record JAFUYM010000028.1, on the reverse strand, counting down.
ACCGCCACGACGGAGTGGGATTTTCTGCATCCAAGCCTTGCGGATTTCTTCAGGCAACTGAGCAGTCATGGCTGTCTCGATGAAACCTGGAGCCACAGCATTAGCACGGACACCCTTAGGACCGAGTTCCTGAGCAATGGACTTAGCCAGACCAATCATACCAGCCTTGGAAGCGGAATAGTTGCACTGACCAGCGTTGCCATGAACACCAACAACAGAAGACATGTTGATGATAGAGCCACCACGCTGACGAAGCATGATAGGAGCACAAGCATGAATAAAGTTGAATGCCGACTTGAGGTTCACGTTGAGCACAGCATCCCACTGAGCCTCTGTCATACGAAGCATCAAGCCATCCTTAGTGATACCAGCATTGTTCACCAACACGTCGATAGAGCCAAAGTCCTCGTGAATCTTCTTCACCACAGCCTCCGTCTCAGCGAAGTCAGCAGCATTGCCAGCATACGCACGACAAGTAACACCCAGTGCCTCAATCTCCTTGCGGGTAGCCTCGAGTCCTGCTGCCATGTCGTCGTTCAAAACCAAATCAGTGAATGCGATGTTTGCACCTTCCTGTGCGAACTTGATAGCGACAGCCTTACCGATGCCGCGAGCAGCACCAGTGATGAGTGCTGTCTTACCAGTTAAAAGTCCCATAATTCTTTAATATATTTGGTTGTTAATTATATCTCAAGTTACGTCCGAAGTGTTTAAACACCATGTTCCGTACATAAGGATATAGTTCCTCTGCGTTCTGCACAGCGTAACGTCCATAGATGTAGGGCACTTCGCACCCCTTCAAGCAATAATGAGTGATTTCAGCCGTCAGACGCACATTGCGGATGTCGAACACGCCCTTGTCTATGCCCTCATTCATGATGCGGCGGAAGAGATTGATTTCGTTCTTGTCGAAGTTCTTGCGCACCGACTCCACCTTCCACACATCGCGGAAGAACTCGGCACGTAGGTTTCCGTTGCGATAGACGGCTTCCTTCATCACCTCCAGATGGGCAAAGATGAGTTGCACCATCTTCTCCTCCGGCGAGATGTTGCGACGCGCCACTTCCTCCATACGTCCATACAGGCGCTCCAGTTCTGTCTGAATGACCGCCAGATAGATTTCCTCCTTGCTGTTAAAGTAGGTGTAGAGCGTGCGCCGCCCCTTGTTCGCCCCCACAGCAATATCGTTCATGGAGGTGTTCTCAAATCCGTTCTTGGCAAACAGTTGGCGAGCCACATCCACCAAAAGCGCCCGTGTCTTTACTGTTGACATAATTGCAAGATTGTAATTTGGCTGCAAAATTACACAAAAAAACTCAATATACAAACATTTTTTGCACATCTTTTTCGCCCAAAAGGAGAATCTTCCATCAATCAGCCAGTTAGAAAATGCACAAATATTGTTAAAATGTACATTTGTACCCCAAGCCCCTCAAAAAGCCCTCCCACAGCCACAAAATCGCACTGCTCCAGTCCGATTCATCGGACTGGAGCAGTGCGGCACGTCGGACTGGAGCAGTCCGATTTCATGACGGTGCAACCATCATTTCATCACCTTTTCAAAAAGAATTCTTGCCACACTTTCAGCATGGAACTCTCGTTGGAGGAAATGATTTCCGCCGAACGGGTGAAGTTGCGATATTCCTGCTTGCGCTGCGGGTTGATGTGCGAAAGAATGTTCTTCGGTGTGGCAGGGAAGATTTCGCCTCTCACCTGAAAATAATACAAATTATTCATCGGAAGGGGCTGCTGTTCCATGATGACACCAGCCTCGGTATCAGCCAGATGAGAAAGCGTCATGCCCTGCAGGGCGTTCTGCGTCTTGTTGATATGGTCAAGATACTTCTGGTCAAGTTCTTTCTGATTCACCACACGTACATGAATGACACGTGCGACAGAGCCGTCGATGACATCCTGACGGACAATGCGACCAAACATCTGCTCACTACCCACAGGAATGTAAATGTCGCCATTCGGGAATTGGATGCGCGTGACAGTGCCCTTAATCGCCTCCATCAGCGTGTCATTCTGACTGTACCAAAGGGTGTGATTGCCGACATGGATGTTGCATGGCACCTCAGTTTCCGTTTGATGGAACACACCTGCATAAACCTTAGCCGTGCGAAAGTGCTTGTTGATGAAAGGCCATACGCCCGTCGGTTCCCAGTCCTTCTCTTGGGCAGATATAGGCAATGCCAACAGAAGAGTCAGCATTGCCATCAACCATTTGATGCGTCTCATGTTTGCGTCCCTTTAATCATCATTTCACTTTGACCACCAAATACTTGCTGACGCTCCAGAACTTGGCAGCATCAGTGATGCGCAGAGTGTATTCACCTTTGCTGTCCTTCAGCAAGGTGTAAGAACCTGCCGGATGAGTGGTCAGGAGTGTTGCCGACTTCGACTCTAACGGGATGACATTCACCTTGCGGATGTCAATCTTGGTGAAATAATTCTTATTGTAGTTGCCTTGCAGCACTTCACCCTTACTGAGAATGCCCTCCTGCTTCAGTTCCTTGCTGGTGCCAAACACATACCATGCCGTGTTCAGCTGGGCATCCTGGTTCTTGGCAATTTCCTCGGTCTGCTCTTTCTGTTGCTTCACTTGGGCATTCTCGTCCTTGAGCGTGTTGACAGTGCCAGAGAGTTCTTCAATCTGCACATCCTTCTCAGCCAACTGGGCACGAAGGTTCTCCAGTTCAGCATTCTTCTCGTTCAACTGCTGGGTGAGGCTGTTGATTGCCTCCTTCAGTTTGGAAGAGTTGATGGAACTGCTCTTGAGTTTACTCTGCAACTCTTCAATCTTCCGTTTATTCTCCTCAAGCGTCTGCTGAATGAACTCCATGTTCTCGCGGATGTTCTCAGCCGAACTGTTGTTCTCAGCCCCTTCGCGCATCATGTTTACCCGGCCCTCAGCCTCATTGATGAGGTCGAAGCCCTGCTGAATCTCATTGAATGTGCCCATCAGGTCGTTAATCTCGTTGTCCTTCTGGTCGATAACATTGCGCAAAGAATCGCGTTCGCGATTACCTGCCGTATTGTTACCACCTTCATTGCAGGCAACCAAGAAGGCTGCCATTGCTGCCATAAAAAGAACCTTTTTCATAATCTTTTCCTATTTATACTTATTCTTTTTCTTGCCTGTCCCCATCAGCATTTGCATGGGGTCAACAGGCTTTTCTTCATTCTCTTTGGTTTCCTTCTGCTCACCTTTCCCTGCCAAGATGACGACAATCTCGCCCAGCGGTTCGGTTGCCTCAAAGTGGGCAAGCACCTCTTTCAGAGCACCTCTTACGTGCTCCTCATGCAGTTTCGAGATTTCACGCGCCACACTCACCTGACGCTCTTCGCCAAACACGTCCTTAAACTGCTGCAGGGTCTTAACCAGCCGCCTGGGTGACTCGTAGAATACAATGCTGCGCTCCTCGTCTTTCAGTTCCTCCAGCCTCGACAGCCTACCTTTCTTCTGAGGCAGGAATCCCTCAAAACAGAACTTGTCGCAAGGCAACCCGCTGCTCACCAATGCTGGCACAAAAGCCGTCGCCCCTGGCAATGTCTGCACCTCGATGCCGTTCTTCACACACTCACGAACCAGCAGGAATCCAGGGTCGCTGATGCCAGGTGTACCCGCATCGCTAATGAGTGCGGCAGTCATTCCTCCCTGTATTTTCCTCACCACATGCTGCACGGTCTCGTGCTCGTTGAACTTATGGTGGGAGAGCAGTTCTCCATGTATGTCATAGTGCTGCAACAGCACACTCGACGTGCGCGTGTCTTCTGCCAATATCAAATCAGCCTCTTTCAGCACTCGCACAGCCCTGAAGGTCATATCTTCCATATTCCCCACAGGAGTCGGCACAACATAAAGTTTTCCCACCTGAATCACAATTTTGGGTGCAAAAATAGAAATAAAAACACTTACAATGCGTATTTTACCATCAAAAACAACTTTTTTTCACATTACAGACTGATAAAACACAAGTTTTTGTGTATCTTCGTGGTGAATTTTTGAAAGAAAACATGAAAACAAAGACATTTACTTTCGACCGAGTGGTGCGGATTCTCATCAGCATCGTCATCATGGTGGCAGGCTATTTTCTGATACTCCGCTTGAGCAGTGTGCTCATACCTTTCCTTGTGGCATGGCTCATTGCCTACCTGCTCTACCCCATCGTCACCTTCTTCCAATACAAGTGCCACGTCAAGTCGCGCGTGGTGAGCATCATCATTACGGTACTGCTCATCGTGGGCATCATCATCGGAGGTTGCTATCTTATTATTCCCCCCATCATTGAAGAAATCGGACATCTGAAAGACATCATCGTGGAGTATGTAAGCACCGACTCCACCGTAGAGTCCATTTCGTCGGAGGTACAAAACTTCATTAAACATAACATCGACCTCAACGAAATCACCCAAGCATTGACCGTGAAGGATGTGTCGGAGTTCGTCGAAGAGAAAGTGCCGCAGTTCTTCTCCTTCATCAGCAGCAGCGTGAGCGCCATTGTGGGGTTCATCGCCTCGCTCATCGCCATCATCTACCTGTTCTTCATTCTAGTCGATTATGAACTGATGGCAGAAGGACTCTTCAAACTCATGCCCAAAGAGAGACGAGACATTGTGCATGAAATCATGCAAGACCTGCAAAAAGGCATGAACAGTTACTTCCGAGGACAGACCATCATCGCCATGTGCGTCGGTGTGCTTTTCGCCATCGGGTTCCTCATCATCGACTTCCCGTTGGCAATTCCTCTCGGACTTTTCATCGGATTCCTCAACCTCGTTCCCTACCTGCAAGTCATCGGCTTCATACCCACCATCGTACTGGCATTGCTGAAAGCCTACGACACGGGGCAAAGTTTCTGGGGCATCATTTTGGCAGCACTCATTGTGTTCTGTGTGGTTCAAGCCATTCAAGACTGGGTGCTCACCCCGCGCATCATGGGCAAAGTGACAGGGCTGAATGCAGCCGTCATCCTGCTCTCCCTCTCCATCTGGGGCAGCCTGCTCGGATTCGTAGGCCTCATCGTCGCCTTGCCTCTCACCACCCTTCTCGTCTCCTATTATAAAAGATATGTGTTGGAAGAATACGATGAAAAAGAAGTGGAACATCCAGCAGAAAACAAATAGAAAAACATAGTTCGTCAGCATCTATCATGAAGAAATTACTGTCGCTTCCGCCAAATGCGGTAGAACAATACTTAGACATCCATCACCTTTCAGCAGAAGAATATTTCTGCACATCCGACCCCATCGACAAGAAACTGGGCAGTGGAGGAGGCACCACATGGCTGCTGGAACAGGCTGCCACGCACGAAAACGCCTCTTCTTTCTCCGCCTGGCTCTCAAAGGAGAAGCGCATCCTTGTCCATGCTGGCGGACAATCGCGAAGGCTTCCTGCTTACGCAGCAGGCGGAAAAACCTCCATTCCCATCCCCGTGTTCAGATGGATGCGCGGACAGAAAATAGACCAAACCCTGCTTGACCTGCAACTGCCGCTCTATGAACGCATCATGCAGCAAGCCCCCGACACGTTCCACACCCTGATTGTGTCGGGCGATGTGTTCATCCGCTCCACACGTCCCCTCCAACCCATTCCCGAAGCCGATGTCGTTTGCTACGGCTTGTGGGTTGACCCCTCATTGGCAAAAAATCACGGCGTGTATTTCATGAATCGGCACACCCCCGACCTTCTGGACTTTGTGCTACAAAAGCCCTCCACTTCGCGAATGGCAGAACTATCACAAACCCACCTCGCCCTGATGGACATCGGCATCTGGCTGCTCAACGACCGGGCAGTGCAACTGCTCAGACAGCGGTCGCACAAAACGCCCCCCGACACCCCAGAGAATCCGACACAGCCAGCCACACCAGAAAACTACTCCCCCTACGACCTCTATTCCGAATTTGGCACCGCCCTCGGCGAACACCCCACGTCCATCGACCCCGACATCAATACGCTGCGGGTTGCCATCCTTCCGCTCGAAGGGGGTGAATTCTACCACTACGGCACCACCCCCGAAATGATTTCTTCCACCACAACCTTACAGAATCTGGTGCTCGACCAACGCGTCATCATCCAGAAAAACGTGAAGAAACATCCAGCCGTGTTCACACAAAACGCCCTCGTCGAGACAGAACTGACCGAACAGAACTCCGAAATATGGATAGAAAACGCTCATGTCCCCGCAACGTGGACGCTTTCATCGCAGAATGTCATCACTGGCATACCGACCAACAACTGGCACATCCATCTGTCACCCGGTCAATGTGTTGACATCCAAGCCATCGGCTCTGCCTCCTATGCACTTCGGCCCTACGGCTATCGGGACGCCATGCGTGGCGACCTCACCCGCCCCGACACCCTTTTCATCGGACAACCAGCAACCACATGGCTGAAGCATCACCACATCGACCTGAGCATGCTCACCTCCACTCACGACCTGCAGGCAGCCAACATCTTCCCCGTTTGCGACGACCTTGCCCAGATGGAAGCATTGCTGAAATGGATGCTTGCCCCACAACCCACCGACGACCTCAGTTCCCTGTGGGCATCCCTCCCCCGACTGTCTGCCAACGACATTGCAGCCCAAGCCTGTCTCGAACGCCAAAGTCGGCAGCGCAAGGATTTCCTCTCAAAAAACATACCGCAACTGGCACAGAATTACAAGAAATCCGTTTTCTACCAGATTGACCTGAAAGACTTGGCACAAAAATATGCCGACAACAACATCGCCTTGCCAAATCCACTCGACGAAGAAGCCCTCCCCATGCAGCAGATTCACGATGCCATGTTCAGGGCACAAGTGCAGAAACTACGCGGAGACGACTTCACAGCAAACGAACGTAAAGCCTTCAGCCTGCTCCAAGAGCAACTGGTGAACACAGCCAAACGGCATCCGCAAATGCCACAACTGAATGCATACAAAGACCAGATTGTGTGGGGACGTTCCGCCGTCCGCATCGACATTGCGGGAGGCTGGACAGACACCCCGCCCCACTGCCTGCTGAAAGGGGGCAACGTGGTCAATCTCGCCATCGAACTCAACGGGCAGCAACCGCTTCAGGTGTATGTGAAGCCGACAGCAGAACTGCACATCAAGTGCCGTTCCATCGACCTCGGAGCCGTCGAGACCATCACCACCTACGAAGAACTCTCTCTGTTCAACAAGGTCGGTTCCCCCTTCTCCATTCCCAAGGCAGCACTGGCACTGTGCGGATTCCTCCCAGCATTCTGTGCCGAGAAATACGCCACCCTGCAACAGCAACTGTCAGCATTCGGTTCAGGCATCGAAATCACCCTCCTGTCCGCCATTCCAGCAGGTTCGGGATTAGGCACCAGTTCCATCCTTTCCTCCACCGTCATCGGTGCATTGGCAGACTTCTGCGGATTAGGCTGGGACAAATACGAAATCGGCAACCGCACCCTCATCCTTGAGCAGATGCTCACCACAGGCGGCGGATGGCAAGACCAATATGGCGGCATCATGCCAGGCATCAAACTGCTGCAAACCGAAAGCGGATTCCACCAAATCCCCATCGTCCGCTGGCTGCCCGACACCTTTTTCCGTCAACCCGACTACCAGCAATGCCACCTGCTCTACTATACAGGCATCACCCGCACAGCCAAGCAAATCCTGGCAGAGATTGTGCAGGGCATGTTCCTCAATTCAGCCGAACACCTCGACCTGCTGCAACAAATGAAACAGCATGCCACCCACCTGTTCGATGCCATCCAGTTGGGCGATTTCCAGCAATACGGAAGACTCATCCGCAAAACCTGGCAGCAGAACAAGGCACTCGACGCAGGCACCGAACCTGCCATCATTGCGAATCTGTGCCAACAAATCGACGACCTCTGTCTCGGCTACAAACTGCCAGGTGCCGGCGGTGGAGGCTACCTCTACATGGTGGCAAAAGACCCACAGGCAGCCAGCCGCATCCGCGAAATGCTGACCGAACATCCTCTCACAGCCTCATCCCGTTTCGTGGAAATGACCCTCTCCGACAAAGGTCTTCAAATCTCACGAAGTTAATGATTAGCAAAGAACAATTAACAACTAACAACCAACAATTAACAATTAAAAAACAAAAAAATCAAATTTTTATTTTGTAGTGTCTAAAATTTACACTACCTTTGCACCCGCTTACGACAAGAGACAGGCACAAAACCCTGTCATTTCTCTGCCAAAGACACATTTTAGCAAGAAATTGCCGCAAGCCTGACAGGTAGATCCGCTAGCTCAGTCGGTAGAGCACAACACTTTTAATGTTGGGGTCTTGGGTTCGAGCCCCAAGCGGATCACCAAGCCAAGGACTTCGAAAGAAGTCCTTTTTCTTTTGCAAATTTCGGCTCGACAGATTCCCCATTGTCAATATCCTCCTATATGCGCACCCTGCACATGTGATTTGGCGCACTCAGCGCATAATATTACGAGCACCCAGCGCCTATCATTTCACGCTGAGTGCCCACTTTTTCACAACCACCTGTCATTGCAGCAATTACACCGTTTCCACCAAAAATACGAAAAACAAAGTTCTTCATCACCTCTCGTAGAACATTCCTTCAGATAAGTGCAATTTTATCCTATAGGCACCCCTCTCATTTCTCCTTCGCCCTAAGAGCCAAAGGAACAAACGAATTTACGACACACCCACAAACGTAATTGCCATGAAGGAACAGACGTAATCACAATAAAGGAAGCCAGACGAACACCCAAAAAGAAAAATGAAGCCCTCACTTCACTTTTTTCGGGAGAAAAGAAAGTGTTTATGAAAAATGTTGTATCTTTGCAACATCAAACAAAAAAGCCGAATAATAAACCTAATAATAAATAAGTATACAAATAATACAAAAAGCATCACCCAATATCTTGCAGAAACAAATTGGGATGAATGAAGTTTACACACAGTTATATATACAGCAATTATGACACAGATTCTGAAAGAAGGCAACAAGACCATCATCAAGACTGATGCCCGCATTGACACTCTCAATGCCGGACAGTTTGAGAAAGACATTCAGCCCGCTCTCGAAAAGGGGGTCGATTTGGAAATTGACTGTACTGACTTGACTTACATGGCAAGTTCGGGACTCCGCGTTTTGCTCTCGACCATGCGCGCCGTGACACGTCAACTTGGCGGTCAGATGAAGATGACTCATGTAAACGATGACATCTTCGGCATCCTGAAGATGACGGGATTTGTACGCCTCATCACGATAGAAAGAGCATAAGCCTATGGCAGACCTATTCAACCAGGAGGCTCTCGATGCCCTTGACGATCACAGAGAGGTGGAGGAGATGGCGCGTGTGGCATCGCCAAAACTGAAATTGGTGCTTGCCACCATGATCACGATGATTGTCGTCGTGACCTATTGGTGCATCTTCGGAACCATCAACCATAAGGTGACAGCCCAGGGGGTGGTCTTCCCTTTCGGCGAGGCTGCTCCTGTGAATGTTCCATACGAAGGCACGGTTGTGCGCAGTCTGGTGAATCACGGCACGGCTGTGGTTTCAGGCACCGGCATCATCGAAATTCGCTCTGCCCTTGCCACCACTTCTGTTGCGGCACCACGTGACGGGGTCGTTCTTCAGACCCTTCCCCCTAACACTGACTTCAAGGCTGGTCAACCCATAGCATGGCTCATGCCTCAGGAAAGGCAATTGGTGGGTCGCGAGATGCTCTGCTATGTGACTTACAACGACCTGCGCAAACTGAAGGTGGGACAACAGGTGCAAGCAACGCCTGCCGACCTGCAACGTGAAAACAATGGCTATGCATACGGGCGCGTGGTGGGCATCGAGCAATATCCGACAACACGGATAGAAGTGGTGCAGCGTCTGAAACTTGACCCTCTGGCAGCATTCATTCAGGATGGTCAGGCGGTCTATGAGGTGCGTGTGCTGCTTGACGAAAAGGATGGCAACCTCATCTGGAGCCGTGAGAAGAGCCGCCGCCTCTCTGTGGGTACAGGGTCACTTTGCAATATTCAAGTCATCACTGAACGCAAGCCCGTCTGGCGTGTTCTTATTGGCGCAGCAGACAACACGGTAGAATCGTTGATAGGAAATTAAGAGGCGAAGCGTATGAGTAAAGTTGCGAAAGTGCCAATTGTGATGCAGATGGAAGCCGTAGAATGCGGTGCTGCATCGCTGACGATGATTCTGGCGCACTACAAAAAGTGGCTACCACTGGAAGAAGTGCGGGCTGCCTGTGGCGTCAGCCGAGACGGAAGCAGCGCGAAAAGCATTTTAAGGGCTGCACGTAACTATGGGCTTGAAGCCCACGGTTATAAAGTGACGCCAGAGGCTCTGGAGGGTCATCAGCCTGCTATTATCCATTGGAACTTTGAGCACTTCGTTGTGTTTCGTGGCTTCGACCGCAAGGGGCGCGCTTGTCTGAACGACCCCGGGGTGGGTCCTGTGAAATATCCCATGGAGGAGTTTCGCAAGCATTTCACGGGTGTGTGCCTGACATTCAAGCCGACGGAGCAATTCAAGCCCTGCGGTCAACAGACCAACATCGTCTCCTACATGAAGAAGAATTTGAAGGGTGCCTCTGAAGCATTTTGGCTGACGTTCATTTTCTCCCTGTTAGCGGCATTCGTTGCACTGGTCACCCCTCTGTTCACCCGCATTTTCCTCGACGAGATTTTAACAGGGAAAAATGCTGAATGGAAAACATGGTTTTTCGTGTGCATGGGTGGCGTGGCAATCTTTCAATTCGTCACAGTACTGCTGCAAAGCCGCTATGCCAAACGTGTGGCTGGTGCCTTGGCACTGAAAGGCAACACGGCATATTTGAGGCATTTGCTCCGACTGCCCATGTCGTTCTTTGCCATGCGCAATGTCGGTGACTTGCAACAGCGCATGCACTTGAACGAATCCATCACCCACTCCCTTGTGGAAGTACTTGCCCCACAGGTCATCAACATCGTGCTGCTGGTGCTTTACCTCACGTTGATGCTGAACTATTCGGTATGGCTGACACTTATTGGTGTGTCGGCAGCAGTCATCAACCTTACTATTGTGCAGTATTTTTCAAAGCGGCGCATCAACCTCATCCGCTCGATGCAGCAGTCTGAAGGACAGTATTTTTCAGCCACCATCTCATGTATAGACAACATGGAGAGCATCAAGGCTGCGGGTGCTGAAACGGGGTTCTTCAAGTACTGGTCGGGACTTTGGGCACATAAGTTCAATGTAAACGGACAAACCACAGAGGAACAAACGCAGATGGCGCTATTGCCTGTACTTGCGAATGGCATCGTAGATACATCAGTGCTTGTGCTTGGTGCATATCTGATACTGAAGGGGGAATTGACTGTGGGTATGCTGATTGCCTTTCAAGGCTTCATGGGCTCGTTTATGGCACCAGTGAACGAGGTCGTGAATGCCTCAAAGTCTATTGTTGAGATGCGAAGCCAAATGGAGCGTGTGGAGGATGTGATGAAATATCCGGAAGACCACCGCGATGACAGAGGCGGTATGGCAGAAGGCAAATTGGGAGGTCTTTTGGAATTGAAGGATGTCACCTTCGGTTATTCACCTCTTCAACCTCCTCTGATTGAGAATTTCAACTTAAAGATAGAACCTGGGCACTCTGTCGCCTTTGTCGGCACGAGCGGTTGTGGCAAATCGACCCTCGCCAAACTCATCAGTGGTCTCTACAAGCCTTGGAGCGGTGAGATTCTTTTTGACGGCAGGTCCATCGAAACAATATCGAATGAGGAACTGACCAACTCTGTGGCAGTAATTGACCAGAATGTGGTGCTTTTTGATGACACCGTGGCACAGAACATTCGCATGTGGGACCCTTCCATTGAGGATTTCACAATGATGATGGCATGTAACGATGCACAGATACGCTCAGACATTGTCAGCCGTCCAGATGGTTTCTCGACCAAGGTTGTGAAGGGAGGACAGAACTTCAGTGGTGGTCAGCGGCAGCGCATAGAGATTGCTACGGCGCTTGCCAAAGAACCCACCATCCTCATTATGGACGAGGCGACTTCAGCCCTCGACCCGAAGACGGAAGATGAGGTCATGACCAGCATCCGCCGCATGGGACCCACCCAAGTGATTGTTGCACACCGTCTCTCCACCATCCGCGATTGTGACGAAATCATCGTGATGGACCAAGGTAAAATTCTCCAACGTGGGCGACACGAAGAGTTGATTGCTCAAGAAGGATTCTATCAGGAACTCATGAAATCGGAATAGACTATGGCTGTATATATCGACCAAATCAAGAAACGGCGGCAGCAGGAACAAGCCGAACTCGCCGATGTATATGAGAAGACTGGGGAGAAACTCGGGCTGCAACAGAAGAAACGCGCCGTCCCGCAGGACAACGCTTCGGCTCTCCGACAAGTGCTCGATGCTCTCAACATCAGCGATTACGAACTGGAGGATGACGGAATGCAGTCTCCAGAAGAGCAGTTGACGGGCATCCTGCGACCACGTGGCATCATGATGCGCGACATCCTGCTGACTGACGAATGGTGGCGCGAATGTGTGGGTCCACTGCTTGGCTACGCTAAGGACGGAAGACTCGTGGCGCTCACACCTACTGGCTGGGGACTTGGCTACCAGTACCGCGAACCGGACGGCACCATCCGAAAGGTGGGGAAACGCGAGATGGCAGAAGAACTACAACCCAGAGCCATCACTTTTACGAAAGCCTTGCCATTACGACCACTGAAGATTCGCGATTTCTTGCGTTTCGCGTGGAGTGTCGTTTCGGGCCCCAACGCTTTGCTGCTGCTTGCCGCTGCCCTCGTGGTGATATTGCTCGGCATGTTCACCCCTATGGCTAACAAACTCATCTTCGACACTGTCATTCCTACGGGCGATGCTGCCGACTTGGTGCCGATTGCAGGTCTGCTGCTTGGTGCGACTTTAGGCACTCTGATGTTGACTCTTACACGGAACCTTTACATCATTCGCATCCAACACATCGTGGAACTACACACCCAAAATGCAGTGATGGCGCGCACGTTCCTGCTCTCGCCCAACTTCTTCAGCAAGAATGCAAGTGGTGAATTGACGGCAAAACTGAATAATATCACCACCCTATCATCACTTGTCAACGAGACTGTGGTGGGTTCGCTTCTTTCCGCGATGCTCTCCACCATTTACCTCGTACAGGTCTATATCTATGGCAAACAACTGTTTGGACCTGCTTTGCTGATTATTCTATCACAGGCGATTGTGCTGATGCTGAACTATCGACGTACCGTCGGTGTACAACAAAAATACACGGAGCGTGCTGCAAAACTTAGCGGATTGGAATACAACATGTTCGCTGGTATTCAGAAACTGAAACTGACGGGGGCGGAAAATCGAGCCTTCACTCGCTGGCTCGACCATTATGGTGACGTGGCGCAGCCTATCTATAACCCTGCTTTCACGGGACGACTCTACCCCGCACTTATAGCCTTTATTTCCCTTGGAGGCATGATGTTGCTCTACTGGACGACTCTCTCTAATGGCATATCGCCTTCTGACTATATCGCTTTCAGTTCTGCCTTTGGCATGATTACCGCTACATTGGCAGGACTAAACACCATCTTGCCCAATGTGGCACAGATTCAACCATTGCTGGAGTCTGTGCAACCCATTCTGGAGGCTGTGCCTGAGATGGAAGACAAGGCTCCACAGGTGGAAGACCTCTTCGGGGGCATTGAGGTGTCGGGTGTATCATTCCGCTATCAAGAAGATGGTCCCATGATTCTCGACGACCTCAGCCTGAAAATAGAACCTGGGGAATATGTCGGCATTGTCGGAAAGTCTGGCTGTGGAAAATCGACTCTCATGCGCTTGCTGCTTGGTTTTGAACAGCCGATTTCTGGAGGTATTTACTACGACAATTATGACCTCTCGAAGGTGGACAAAGCCTCATTGCGCCGCAAGATTGGCTGCTGTTTGCAGAGCGGAAGCCTTTTCACGGGCGACCTCTTCCATAACATCACCATCACAGCACCTTGGGCTTCGCACGACGATGCGTGGGAGGCTCTTCGGATGGCTTGTCTTGAAGAGGATGTGCGTCGTATGCCGATGGGGTTGCATACGGTGGTCAGCGAAGGAGGTGGAGGTTTCTCTGGTGGACAGAAGCAACGCATCCTCATTGCCCGCGCCCTCATCTCTAAACCCGACATCATTTTCTTTGACGAAGCGACTTCGGCACTCGACAACATTTCACAAAAGGCTGTGTCTGAAAACCTCGATTCGCTGATGTGCACCCGCGTGGTCATTGCTCACCGTCTCAGCACCATCCGCCATTGCGACCGCATCATCGTGCTTGACAAAGGCAAGATTGCCGAGCAAGGCACATTCGAGGAACTGATGGAGAACAAAGGTCTCTTCTATGAGATGTCATTAAGGCAATTATAAACGAACAACGATATGAAGAAAAGAAACTTAATAACGCCCGTGGTGCTGATGGCTTTTACCATCAGTGCGATGATGTCAGCCACCATGATGCTGGCAGGTTGTGGCGAAGGGCAAAATGGGCAGGAAACTCCTGAAAATGACTCCATACAAATGAATGGAGTTGATTCTATCACCGTCAACGAACCTGCACCCTCCCCATCCATTGACAGCATTCCAATGGCTGGGATCATACGAACGATGGGAAAGGTGGTTGCCGCTCATTATGCCGACTTATCGTTTGAGACAGCATTGCCTATCGAGCGGGTGCTGGTGAAGAATGGGCAACACGTCCGTCATGGACAGACCATTGCGGTGCTTGACCAATTCAAACTGCGCAATGCTATCGAACAGCAGCAACGAGCCATCGAACAGGCACAACTGGAGATGGAGCAAGCACACCTGCAGATGCAGGATGTCATTATCTCGCAGGGATATGACCCCGACAAAGATTCCTCCGTTCCTGACAACGTGCGGCATAACGCTGACGTAAAGTCGGGCTATGCACTTGCCAAGAACCGACTCGCCACAGCCCGAACCCAACTTGCCGCAGCCCAACATGAACTTCGCAGCGGTGTTTTGACTGCACCATTCGATGGCGTGGTGGCAAACCTCTCTATTCAGGCACATCAATTGGCACAACCCAGTCAGACCGTATGCCGGGTAATCGCCAATGGAGATATGGAAGTAGAGTTTCGTGTGATGGAAGCAGACCTTTGTCGGTATGAAGTGGGGACAGAACTCTTGGTCATCCCTGTTGCGAATAAATCGATACAATACACAGCCTTGGTCAATGCCATCAATCCAATAGTTGACCAACAGGGTGCTGTGACCCTCTGTGCCCGACTCTCTGGTGCGCAAGAACTATTTGACGGAATGAATGTAGAAGTAATTCTGAAATAGCCTATGAGACGAATCGTTTTTCTCGGTTTACTGGTGGCAGCAACCGCTTCAGCGCAACACCGCGTAACGCTCGACCTTGACCGAACGGTGCAACTGGCAACTGACAGTTCACTCGCAGCACAAAAATACCAAAGTGTCTTTGATGCCTCACGTTATGGCTACCTCTCATGGCAGGCTTCACGTAAACCACAGTTCACACTCGAATCAACACCTGTCAATTACGAACGCTACATGACACAGCGATACCTCTCAGCAGAAGACATTGATGTGTATCGTCAACAGCGAATGCTCTATAGCCAAGCGGGTATTTCCGCCTCGCAAACAATGGAACGTTGGGGTGGACAATTCTACGGTTCAACCCAACTCGGCTATCTCCGAACATTCGGAGACGATAACCAAACGCAATTCATGACTATTCCAATCGCAGTGGGTTACAAACAAGAACTACTGTTCTACAATCCCTTGAAATGGGCACGTAAAATAGAGCCACTAAAACTTGCACGAGCCGAGAAAGAATTGGCTTACGACATCGAAGCCACCAGTGAAGAGGCTGTGGAAAGATTTTTTGCACTTGCATTGGCACAAGACCAGCAGCGCATGGCAGAAGAATACCTACAGTCATGCGACACCATTTATGCCATAGCAGAACGCCGTTTCCGCATCGCCAGCATTCCAAAAGCAGAACTGAGCATCCTTGAACTGGAAAAAACAAATGCCCAAACGACACTTGCCAATGCCCGACTGGCTCGCCAACGCGCGATGCAGGAACTTGCCACATACCTCGGCATGGACCGAAGAACAGACATCAGCCTTGTCATCCCCACGGTTGTACAAAACCTCCGCATTGATGCAGCCGATGCCATTCAGCATGCCCGTGAGAACAATCCTACGTATATCGAATCGCAACAAACCACAGCCGAGGCTCGACGTGATGCAGAAAAAGCCCGTGTGGAAAAGAATTTGAGTTTAAGCCTTGACGCAAGCATCGGTCTGAATCAAGTGGCAGACCGCTTTCCAGATGCCTACCGTAGGCTGCTGTCACAGGATATGGCAAGCATCACCCTCTCTATTCCGCTGAAGGACTGGGGAAAACGCAAGAATGCCTACTTCGCAGCCCGTAGCACCGTAGAGGCTGCTGAACGTGCGGAACAGGAAACCGCAAGAGACACCGAACTTGATGTGGCTCTGACTGTTGCGGACTTCAATGAACGACAGAGCATTGTGGAGAATGCCCAACGCGCTTTGACCATCGCTGAAGATGCTTATGCTCAGACACTTCAACGATTTATCAGAGCCCAAGCCGACGCTTACGACCTTTCCCTTGCTCAAAGCCATTGGCAGACAGCCCGTCAGAATCAGATTGCAAGTCTGCAAAACTACTGGTTAGCCTACTACCATTTGCGTCGTTTGACTCTCTACGACTACCAGCATCATCAAGTCATCCAACACGGAAGTCGTCATTAGCCATTAAAACCTCAAAAGTTGACTTTTCTTTCTGGGCCTGCAAATGAGCAGAAACGGGCTGTAGCATTCGTGATGTATAGCACTGCCATGTTGTCATCATCAGCCTTGTACATTCCCTTCAAACTGGGATTGCGATTCAAGAATTCCTCCTTGACAGCCAGTGTTTCATCATTGACCAATGTTCCGCTCAGACGCATCCACTCACTGCCAGACTTCTTTAAGGCACAGATTTCAAACTTGCCGTTCTTTGCCATCTGCTTGTAAACGTCTTTCACCTTACCAGTCATGATGTAAAGACGACCATCAATAATTTCAGATACGCCAAAAGGACGTACACGAGGCTGGTCTCCATCAACTGTCGCAACAAAGAATGCGCCACACTCTTTCAGAAACGCTTGTACTTCTTTCATGTTCTCCTGCTTTGTCTGTTCACCGTTCATTGCCATTGCAGTTTGAGCAACAGTTTCATCGTTCTCTTCAACTTGCGTCGGGTTGTTCTTGCCGTAGGCTGTCATCGCACACAGCACTGCGAATACAAATAAAATCTTCTTCATTTCAGTTTCAGGTTTAGTTATACAATACAATAAGTCTATTCTCATTTGTCGTAGCCAACAGGTCTGAACTGCTTTTGTTGTTCACTATACACGAAGCCTTCCTTCAACAGGCGTTCCTTCATTTCATCTGAGTCTGTGCTGAAAGCATCACACAAAGATTCAAGTGTTTCATACTCCTCATCTCTCAGAAGCATATTGACCGTTGATACCAAAATGGCAGGGTCTTTAGGCAGAAAATCCATACTTTCACTGATATTATATTAAATAATGTAGTGCAAAATTACTCATTTCAACTGAAAATTAGGGTATTTTTACTAACTTTGCACTCAGATTTGTGATAGTTTTAGCATGTTATGCTTGAAATTGGACTGAAATATACAAGTGAGTTGACGGTTACGGCGTCTGTAACTACAATGAAAGTCGGGTCGGGCGATATGCCTGTCCTCGCCACTCCGATGATGATGGCATTGATGGAAAACGCAGCCATGCTTGCCGTGAAAGATGAACTGCCCACCGGATGCACAACCGTCGGGGGGCAAATTGCCTCTTCCCACCTGAAACCTTCAAAAGTAGGTGATGTCGTCAGGGCTGAAGCAGAGGTGACCAAAGTCGATGGGAAGAAGATAGAGTTCAAGGTGGCAGCCTACTCTGGTGAAACGCTGATTGGAGAAGGCACACACCTCCGATTTATTGTAGATAGAGAGAAATTCCTTTCCAAATTATAACTTAATGACACATACAGGAACATTCAGCCAGTCGGACGAGTACCGTCGCGAAGAGTTGATTCGGTTAATCGAACATTCCATCGAAAAACTGACTTTACAAGAGTTGGAAGCATTGTACTATGACATGTCAACAAAAAACTACATAAACGAATAGCCAAAGACACTCAGGTTTTACCATTACAAGAGCATTCAAAAAAGGAATAACTCAAATAAATCTGTTTTTCATTTGGCATTGTGCTCACTTAATCGTATCTTTGCACTCACAATCACCCTCAAAAAACGTCCCCATGACAAATAATCAGAATCTTGACGAACTGAACCGACTCGTTCGGCTCATCTCCGACGACAACGAACTGCTCAGCCGTGCCAACACGTTCATGAAGAGCCTTGTTGACAACAAAAAGGACATTACAGTCCAACTGGAAGAACTGGAAAGAACGCATAAGCCTGAAGGGAAACATCAGTAAGAGAATGAACATGAAGAGATTGACCATGTTGTTGCTGACAGCATGCCTATGGTTGGGCATGCAAGCACAAGGAGTGGAATACACAAAAGCAGACAGTGCACTTGTGGTGCAACTGCTGAAAGAAGCCCAAACGGAACGTGGAACAGAAAATCGCGTGTTCTATTTTGGCAAGAAATTCATGGGTCTTCCTTACGTAGCACACACATTGGAAAAAGGGAACCAAGAGCACCTCATTGTCAACCTCCACGAACTGGACTGCACCACTTTTGTGGAGACGGTAGTGGCTTTGTCTATGTGCGACCGACAAGACAAGCGAACCTTCGACGATTATTGCAAAAACCTCTCAAAGGTACGATTCAGAGGAGGGAATATGACTGACTACACCTCAAGGTTGCACTATTTCACATGGTGGGCAGCAGACAACGAACAATTGGGCATCGTGGAAGACATCTGTCCGAAGACTGCACCATGGGGAGCCTTCACAGCCGTACAAACCATTGGCATCAATTACATGTCAGCCCACCCCACACTCTATAAGCAACTGAAGATTCACCCCGATTTTGTACCTATCATCAAGAAGATGGAAGACGAGAGCAAAGGAAAAACCTTCCGCTATATTCCTAAAAAGAATTTGTCATGGCAGCAAAGCACTGCACTGGGAGTGATACACGACGGCGACATCGTAGCCATGCTGACAGATAGCGACGGGTCGGACACACGTCACATCGGCATTGCCTTCTGGCAAAACGGGCGACTGCACCTGTTGCATGCGTCAAGCCTCTACAAGAAAGTGCTGCTAAGCAAAGAGACCTTTTACGAATACGAAATGAAGCAACCCAAACACACGGGCATCCGCGTGTTCAGAATGAAAGACTGATGAGATTTTGTTTTTCGGGAACGGGCAACAGCCAGTGGGTGGCAGACAAACTGGACGGACTGGTAGAGGACAATGCAGAGGTCTTCGGGTTGGTCTTTCCTGTTTATGCATGGGGAATCCCCAAAGTAGTGACAGAATACATTGCTGCACATCTGCAAGACATCAAGTCAGCCTCCTATGTATACGCTGTAGTGACCAGCGGAGATGATATTGGCTATGCCGACCATGTGCTTTGCAAGTTGCTGGAGGAAAGGCTGGATGCCATATTCTCCGTCAGAATGCCTAACACGTATGTGTGTCTGCCAGGTTTTGACGTGGACAAAGATGACGTGGCAGAAGCAAAAGTGAAGGAGACACTCCTGAAATTACCTGACATTGCCGAATCCATCAGAAAGAGAGAAAAGAAGACCGAAGTGGTGAGAGGTACATGCGCGTGGCTCAAGACCTATGTACTGCGTCCATTGTTCAACCACTTCCTGGTGACGGACAAGTATTTCCACACCAACAAAAACTGCATCCGTTGCAAACGCTGTGTAAGAGGTTGCCCGTTGGACAACATGGCGACAGACAAGGAGGGACGCATTGTGTGGAAACACGAGAACTGCACAGGCTGTTTACGGTGTTACCACCGATGTCCATGCCATGCAGTACACTTCGGTAAATTCACTAAAAACAAAGGACAGAAAATTCATGATTTCGATAGATAAACTGGGTGTGGAGTTTTCTGCCACACCACTCTTTTTAGACGCGAGTTTTGTGGTCAACCCCAAAGACCGCATTGCACTTGTGGGCAAGAATGGTGCAGGCAAGAGCACGATGCTGAAAATCATTGCAGGGATGCAGGAACCCACCTACGGACAGGTGGCACGTCAGAAAGACATCACCATAGGCTACCTGCCACAGGTGATGGTGCTTTCCGATAGCCGCACCGTGATGGAAGAAGCCGAAACTGCTTTTGCCCACATTGCCGAAATGCAGGAGCGTTTGAACAAAATGAACGATGAGATTGCACGGCGAACTGACTATGAAAGCGAGTCTTACATGGAATTGATTGAAAAGTTCACCCATGAGAACGACCGCTTCACCATGATGGGCGGCACCAACTACCATGCCGAACTAGAACGTACCCTGCAAGGGTTGGGATTCCAACGCGGCGATTTCGACCGCCCGACAGCAGAATTCTCTGGTGGGTGGCGCATGCGAATCGAACTGGCAAAACTCCTGCTCCAAAAGCCCGACCTCCTATTACTCGACGAGCCAACCAATCATCTGGACATCGGTTCCATCCAGTGGCTGGAGCAATTTCTGGCACAAAGAGCCAATGCGGTCATTCTGGTCAGCCATGACCGTGCATTCATCAACAACGTGACGAACCGAACCATTGAAATTACCTGCCACCGCATTAACGACTACAAGGTGAAGTATGACGAGTATGTGAAACTGCGCGATGAACGACGGGAGCAGCAGATTCGTGCCTACGAGAATCAACAGAAAGAGATTGCCGACATCAAGCAATTTATCGAGACCTTCCGATACAAACCGACAAAAAGCAATCAGGTGCAGTCACGCATCAAGATGCTGGAAAAAATCGTGCCTATCGAGATTGACGAGGTGGACACATCGTCGCTACACCTCAAGTTTCCACCTTGCCTCCGCAGTGGTGACTACCCCATCATCTGTGATGAGGTGGCGAAAAGTTATGGACAGCACCAAGTGTTCTCGGACGTAACCCTCACCATCAAGCGAGGCGAAAAAGTGGCGTTTGTTGGTAATAATGGCGAGGGAAAATCGACGCTGGTAAAGTGTATCATGGGGGAGATTCCGTTCGATGGGAATCTGAAGATTGGGCACAATGTGCAGATAGGTTATTTTGCCCAGAATCAGGCACAGTTGTTGGACGGTGACATCACAGTGTTCGACACGATTGACCATGTGGCAAAGGGGGACATTCGATTGAAGATTCGTGACATATTGGGTGCGTTCATGTTTGGTGGCGAAGCATCCGATAAGTACGTGAAAGTGCTCTCTGGAGGAGAACGGAGCCGCCTTGCCATGATTCGACTGTTATTGGAACCTGTGAATTTGCTCATCCTCGACGAGCCGACCAACCATCTGGACATGCAGTCGAAAGATGTGCTGAAACAAGCCATCCGTGACTTCGATGGCACAGCCATTATCGTGAGCCACGACCGTGACTTCCTCGATGGGCTTGTCAACAAAGTGTATGAATTTGGCGGAGGGAAAGTGCGTGAACACCTTGGCGGCATCTACGACTTCTTGCGGAAGAAGCAGATAGATAGCCTCAACCAGTTGGGGCGCAACATGAACAGCACGGGCAGTCCATCAACAGAAGAAAAACCATCAACCACTACCGATACGACTCCCGAAAAAGATTTGGCAAGCAAAACCCAAGCCCTTCTCTCCTACGCGGAACAGAAGGAACGCAACAAACTCCTCAAAAGAGCAGAAAAAGCGGTGGAAACAGCAGAGCAGAAAGTAACCCAACTGGAAGAACAAATTGCAGAAATCGAAACTCGGCTTGCCACCCCTGAAGGTGCCAGCGACACAACTCTCTTCACCCGATACGGAGAATTGAAAAACCAACTCTCCAGCGCAGAAGATGAATGGACAGATGCTTGTATGGCTTTGGAAGAAATGAAAAATTAATCATTCTTCACTTTTCTCATCAATCACCCACAACTCTACAGGCACCACCCCGTCGCTCAACATGCCCAAGACCTCTGCCGCCTTATTGCTAAGGTCAATCACCCTGCCTGCAGCAAAAGGTCCCCGGTCGCGCACATCAACAATGACCTCCCGACCGTTCTTCTTGTTCACCACACGAATTTTTGTGCCAAAAGGCAACTTCTTGTGCGCACAAAATAACTCATTTTTATCATATCGAGTGCCATTCGCCATCATTCTGCCATGCGTCCGTGCAGAATAGTAAGTGCCCTGCCCCGTTTCATAGAGTCTGCCTTTAGGCAAACCACTTTCTGCATCCGTCTTCGAAGCCTTCTTCACATCCAGATTCCCCACAGGAATTTCTGGTTGTTTCAACCCTGCACCCTCCACATGCCCAGAATCCACAGGAACTGGCACAATTCCGTTTATCCACGATTCGGGACTAACCGACGAATGCAAGCCCTCCCCCACGCCCCAATGGACAGGGTGCGTCGGATTCTGCGACGAACGCAGTTCCTGACCTCGACACACTGCCGACGACACCGCCAAAATCAGGCTTAATAAGAAGAAACGGAAAAAGACTATTTTCATATTCAAGGGGAGGTTTTGGATGAGATAGCACCTACAAAGTAACGGAAAAAAACTCACTCCCACAATTTTTCCGCGAAAAAAACGAAAAAAATCCCGCTTTTATTTTGCAGAGTCCAAAAATTGCGCTACCTTTGCACTCGCAAAAGAAGAATGGTCTTCTTTTTAGCATACATACATCGCGGGGTGGAGCAGTTGGTAGCTCGCCAGGCTCATAACCTGGAGGTCGCATGTTCGAGTCCTGCCCCCGCAACCAAAAATTGATAATTGATAATTGATAATTGACAATTGGGCCGACGCGATGCACCCAAGCCACAAGGCAATAATTATCAATTTTCAATTATCAATTTTCAATTTAAGACAGTGCCGGAATGGTGGAATGGTAGACACGAGGGACTTAAAATCCCTTGGGCATTGCGCCCGTGCGGGTTCGAGCCCCGCTTCCGGTACTATCTAAAAAATCAAGGTTGATCGGAAGGAGAATGGCTCATGTCAATATTTTCCTATACACGCACCTTGCAGATATCTTTTCACGCACTCAGCGCATAAAATTACACGCACCCAGCGCCTATCATTTGACGCTGGGTGCGCATTTTTTTGCAACCTATTGTCGTTACAGCAATTACACCTTATTCGGAAGACACATAAGGAAATGAGTTCTTCATCAATTCAGATGGGAGGGCTTTTAGGAATAGGATAATTTTGTCCTATAGAGCCTCTCAATCATCACCTGACAGACTCCAATTTCCCATTGTGGATGTAAATACCTTTTGAGGTTGGTTGAGCAGAGAGTCTTAAGCCACTGAGGGTGTACCACTCGTCAGCAACAGGGGGTGTGATAACAACCGGCTGCTGGATGGCAGTAACGGCTTCTTCTGCTGGAAGGTTGGAGAAACGCCAAGAGAGAACTTCGGCATCGACATTCTTGGTGAAAATGAAGTAGAGATACTGCTGAAAGTCGGTCACGTCGGCAGAGAGAGGCACCGCAATGGTTTGTTCGGCTGTGGTGCTGAAATCGGCTGTGGCAAGAGGTGCTGCATCGATGGCATTCAGACACACATCAAGCGTGCCAGCCCCCTTCACTGTCAAGACAAGGCTACGAGCCGGAGTTCCTTCGGCTGCAAAGTTGACGCCACGCACCATCCACCAGTTCTTGGCTGTGACAGCAGCCATGTTTGCCGGCTGTTCCTCGTATGGATTGATACGTTCTGCTGTCAACTGGGAGACACCCTTGATGGATGCGGTGGTCGCGGTCAATGCCGCCAACCTTGCCACACTCTCCACGACGGCGATTTTGTTCATCTGCAAACTACGGTAGCCGCCACTATACCCTAACTGATTTTCGAGCCATTGGGTGTGGTAGAGCAGATAGTAGGAGGAGCCAAATTTCTGCAAACGGCTGTGGTTGTTGCCATAGGGATAACCCAGCCTACCAGGATTAGGAAGCACTTCTCCTTTGTATGTCCACTTGTCTGCAAGTGGGTCGGAGGCTGTCATATAGACAATAGAGCAGGCAGTGGGAGCCGCAATGGACCTGCTATAGGAGGACCAATTGCTGGCAATCGTCCATCGAGTACAATAGGAATACACCCATTTACCGCCCATATAGTTGAGTTCATTTGCCTCGAAATGGCAGGGAGCGGAAATCGACTTGATGTCGCTGGCAAGGCTTATCATGTCGTCTCCCAACTTCACGATGCGCGCATTGCCTGGCTGAAGGTCTGTGCCTGTCACATCGCCACCACCAAAAGTGAGGTATGCTTCAGTACCATCAGTATTGATGGCAACACCTGGGT
This sequence comes from Bacteroidaceae bacterium, assembly GCA_017470525.1. Taxonomy (GTDB): domain Bacteria; phylum Bacteroidota; class Bacteroidia; order Bacteroidales; family Bacteroidaceae; genus Minthosoma. Next base: position 3,128 of record JAFUYM010000028.1, on the reverse strand, counting down.
CGATAATGTTGGAGAGAGTGCCCAACCCTGCGGTATGGCTGTCAATAAGTGCCTTGCCCAAGGGGTCTGTCCAAGGTCCTAATGGAGAGGTGGCGGTCAACACACCAATGCCTGCCGCACTGTTGGTGAAATAAAGATAGAAGTGGGTCTTTCCATCCGCTTCTTCACGACTGACGACAGAGGGTGCCCACGATGTCCATATCCAAGGAGCAGCCGCCTTCACATCAATGACTCCATGATGAGTCCAATTCACCATGTCGGCTGTGGAGAGGCAAATGAGTTGAGTGATTTTTCCATAGGTGTTCTTATAAAGACCGTCTGAGCAGTCAAATTCCTGCTGGTCGTTGGTGGCATAGACATAGAGACGACCATTGTATTCAACAGCCGTAGGGTCGGCAGCAAAATAATTTGCCAGAAGCGGATTAGCATTCTCTGGCTGTTTGGGGGAGGATGCCAGTTCTGTCGTTTCCTCTTCCGTACCAGCATTTGCCACAAACTGGAAGGTGTAGAAGACACCTGGCAGCAACTGCACTTTCGGGCGTTGGGTGCCATTGGAGTACTTGTCTGTCACATCAGTCACCATTCGATTGACAGCCTCGCCTGTAGCAATCTGCGTAATCTTGGCGGGAACGAAAGGAAGACCTATTATCAGGCTGTAGGTGTCGGTACTGGAAGTATTTAGCACGAAAACTGTCACCGTGTCGGATGTTGCATTGACATAGGAAGAGCCACCAACAAGTTTGCCACTGCCATCGGTCAGGGTAGATTTCACACGTGTCTTTCCTGTGGCATATTTAGCATAATGGCCAAACACATAGGCGCGTTTCCAGAGTTCGGTGTCGCTACCGCCGTGATTGCAGGCAAAGAAGTCGTTGAGCATATTATAATAGACGTAGGCATTGTAGCCCGACTGCATTGCCTTTTCTATGCTCTTTATCATCTCATACTCGGCATCGAACTGCCCAGAATAACTCTTGTCAAAGTCGATGAGGAACTCCGTCATCCACATGTGCTTACCTGTCTTCTTGGTCACGTTCTGGACAAACGACCAGTCGTTTGTGCCGTAAAGGTGGTTGCCCCAAACGTCAATGTTATCCACCGCATCTTTGATGTTCACGAGCGTGTTATTATAACTATGCTCCCCCCAGCCGAAGCACTCGGGACCCATGATTTTGCACGACACGTCCACCTTGGCACGTGCGGCTTTCACCATCGCTGCCATCTCCTTAGGCGAATAGATGCAACTCTCATAACTGGCATGCTCCACCCCGTTGTCGGTGGCGGTGGGTGTATAGTCACTCTCGTTCTGGATAGAAATCATATCTATTGGGCATCCCTTTTTTGCCATCGTCTGACGATAACGCTCCAAGAAGTCGGCGAAGTCCTCATAACAGTCGGGATTGATGGCACCACCATTAGAACCTTCCCCACCCCATGAGTGTTCCACCAAGGGCCAAACCCATGTACCATAATCATTCTGATATTTGTTGGTGTTTTGAGTCTTATATTTCTTGGGAGGTGTCCACGGAGTAGCAAAGACCTGCACTTCGGGGTTGATTTTTCGTGCCCACTTGATGGGATTTCCATACTCCCCCCAGTTGTTTTCGTTCGGGTTGATACGGACACGCATGATGTTCAGTCCTATCTGACCGTCTCCTTGCCCCCAAAGTTTTTTCACCTTCTCTTGTGTATAAACATCTCCCCACTGACCATTCATACCAGTGCCGCCAAATCCGTCAATATACTGATATTTGGTACCTGTACTGACAAGCAGCGATGCGGTCTTCGTTTGTGCATACATTTGTCCCGCTGTAACAAAAATGAAAACCGATGCCAGCGATGTTAAAAGTGTTAACTTTCTCATTTTCTTATCGTTTAATCTATCTATCAGGTTTTGTTTCTGCAAAGTTAGAGAGATTTCAGATGAGTGGGATTCGTCCGTGATACATTTGTTTTCGATTATGATACATTTTCAAAAAAGTGCATTTTTGTTCAAAATGTTAAAGCAAATGACACATAAGAGAAAGTTCGTCTCGCAAAAAGTCCGTACCTTTGCATCAGAAAAAGTTAGTAAAGCATAAATAGGTTAATAATTAGTTAGTTAGTTAATTAGTCGAGAGAACAGTTCTTCGTGAGAAGGGCTGTTTTTCATTTTACCCCGATCTCTCCTGTTCATTACGTTTCACCCACTCTGTCGGTGTGACTCCGTAGAGGGACTTGAAATTGGTGGAGAATGCAGACAGCGACTTGAAGCCCGTAGCGATGCTCACGCCTGTGATGTCCAATTTCTTTTCCGACAGCATGCGGGCAGCCTCCTTCAGGCGCACGTACTTCACAAAGTCACGAGGCGATTGTCCCGTCAGGTCTTTCATCTTCCGATAGAAATGCACACGGCTGATGCCGACCTTGTCGGCAATGATCTCGACAGAAAGTTCGGGATTGTCCATGTTTTCGTTTATCACCTTCATCACACGTTTCATCAAATGTTCGTCGGGTGATTCCATCTCTATCTTATCAATCTTTTCCTCCTGTTGCTTATCGGCATGGAATTTCCCTTGCAGCATCTGACGAGATTTCATCAGTTGCAGCACGGTTGTGCGCAGCACATCAATATTGAAAGGTTTCGACACGTATGCATCCGCTCCATTCGTGATGCCCGCGATGCGGTCAGAATCGCTGCCCAGTGCCGTCATCAACACCACGGGAATGTGGTTTGTGTTAAAGTTTGCCTTCAGTTTCTGACACAGGGTCATGCCATCCATCACAGGCATCATCACATCGCTGATAACCACATCGACTTTACCCTGATGCGACACGATATAGTCCCATGCTTCCTGCCCATTGCCACACAAATGCATCACAAGGTCTTTTGACAATTCGCTATGCACATACTGACGAATCGCCTCATCATCTTCCACCAACACTGCATTCCTTCGGTGTGGATCGGCAGGCTTTTCGATGGTCAGCAGTTCGTTGGTGTCCTTCTCAACCTAAAATCCGCAACTATCATCCAATACACGATTAAGGGTAGATTTATGAGTCGTTAGTAGCAGCTTTCAGTAAAAAGCAACAGCACAACATCAATATGTAGCCACCATCCCCTTACCCCACGATGCGACTTGAGGTAA
>JAFUYM010000027.1 GCA_017470525.1 Bacteroidaceae bacterium | reverse complement strand
GATTTTGAGGAAACTAATTTGAATAATATGAATAATTTTGTCCACAAATTTTTATAAATATTTTTCACAAATATTATTTATGCTTATTTGTGAATGAAATTATTCATATTATGCCAATTTGTTTCCCCTAAAAAACGAAGAACATGTTTTTTTCTGTTTTTACTTGTTTTTTTCTGTTTTTTGGCTACGCCGAGCTAAAGGTTCTTCGTCCGCCGAAGGCGAAAAAAGATTTTCCCAAAGAACCCATGAATATTTTTGATGGGCAATCAGAAGTTATCACGACTCGAGCACAGGAGTTACTACTGTCCGGTCGCACCGCACATGATGATGGAGGTGAGCCCTGCGACTGGAATGAGGTGAGCCCTGCGACTAAAGTGAGGTAAGCCCTGCGACCAACACGAGGTGTGCGGTGCGACTGAAAGGAGGTGTGCGGTGGGGGATTGTTTTTCTGGTAGGTATTGTCTTTTGTGTATGAAGGTGGCATAAAAATGGGAGGCTACGTACCCATGTGGGTGTGCAGCCTCCCGTCTTCAGGAAGTTGGAGAGATGTGGATTATTTTACCTTCACGCTGGAGACGATTTGCTTCACCTCTTCATTTTCGAGACCAGACTTCTCAAGTCGTACATCCAAAACGCCTTCAGTCAGATTCGTAAAAATGCAGGTGACAGGAGCATAACTGGTGCCCTCGTTGGACTGGTATGCCACATTCCAAGTGTTGGCTCCAAGCGTCTGTTCACTGTATTCCCATCCGTGAGAATCCATGCACTGGTCCTTCATGAGTTCCTCTGCCCCTTTCTTCGTTGACGCATTAGTGGTGAACGTCAGACGGGCAGTCTTGCCATCAATTTTCTTCGTCAGAATGAACTGGGGCTTGCCTCCAAACTCCTTCTCCTCCTGTTCCCAACCTTCGGGCACAACAACCGTATATGCCGTGCGGTCAACCTGTTCGCCCTGAATCTCTTCAGCCACAGGCTCGTCGCCGCCAGCATTTTCAGCATTTCCACCCTTGTTGCCACATGCAGCCATAGCCAGAGCCATCAGCCCTGCCACAGCAAAACTCATAAATGTCTTTTTCATAAGTAATAAATAATAAATCATTGCCTACTCTGTTCAACGATTTTCGGCTTCCTCGTTTTGACTAACAAGACAGGTCTCCCTCGCCATTAGGCAAGAGAGACCCGCATATCGCAGCGCATCCACATGGAAGCACTGATTTCTCGACTTTTCGCTACAAAACAAATGGGGGGGGTAAAATTTCAGCACATGCCAACGAGGAAGCCACGATGTGCCTCATCATCCTATACAGCCCCATCATGGGGAGTGTTACCACCTGTGCCATATTTTTCTCCTTTTTGCTTTTACGTCTGCAAAACGTAAACCTTTTTCCCCATATAAACAAAAAAAGAGCCGAAAAAGTCGGTTGCAGAAAATAAAAGTCGTATCTTTGCACATCAGAATCCATTAAACAGCAGAATTATGAACACACATACTATGACCCAAATCATCGCTGAGTATTTCAAGACACAGCCCATTCACCGTGCATGGCTTTTTGGTTCTTTTGCACGTGGAGAAGCGACCCCCGAGAGTGATGTGGACATCTTGGTGGAATACGACAAGGATGCCCGAATATCACTGCTCAAGATTTCGAGGATGATGGGAGCATTGGAGAAGAGCCTCAACCGACGAGTTGACTTGGTGGAGGAGGGATGTTTGCTGCCCTTTGCCGTAGCGTCTGCAAACCGTGATAAACGCCTGATATATGAGAGAAAGAATTAGAGACAGAGAACGGCTCGAGCACATGCTTTCAGCCATTGACGTGTTGCTGGCGCGCAAAGACAAATACACGCCTGAGGAAGTGGAATCCGACCCCATCATCTTCTATGGATTAGTTAAGCATGTGGAGATTATTGGAGAAGCCGTTTACAAACTGACCAAAGAATATCGTGCCACTCATACCGAGGTGGAGTGGGCTGACATTGAACGGATGAGGCATGTTCTTGTACATGGCTACTACAAGATTCGTCCTCAGCAACTCTGGGAGACGCTTCAGACCGACATCCCCGAACTGAAGCCCATCATTGAGAAACTGATAGAAGAGATGGCATAAGCATTCTCCCTTTTCATCATATAGAGTTTGATAACACTATTTATATGGAAGAAACAAAAGAAAGAGACTTGAAGCCGCCGGTTCAAGAATCCCATCGGAAAAGCAGCATGGGATTGATAGTGCTTGGTGTGGTGGTGGCACTGGTGGCAATTGCCGTGGCGGTGCTCATCTATCACCAGCTGTATGCGAAGCCGCTCCTGCAGGAGAATGAGGAACTGAAGGAACTGGCAGAACTGGAGAAGCAAGAAATGGAGAACCAGTACAAGGAGTTTGACTTGCAGTATGAGCAGTTGCAGAGCACCATCAAGAACGACAGCCTCATCGCACAGATTGAGGAGGAGCGCCGGAAAACCCAGCAACTTCTGGAAGAACTGGAGCGGACGAAAGCGACGGATGCTGCCGAAATCAAACGACTCAAGGCAGAGATTACGTCGCTGAGAGCGGTGCTGCAGAGTTACATCATGCAGGTAGACTCACTCAACCGGCTCAACCAGTCGCTGAGTGAGGAGAACACGCAAATCAAGACGCAGATGGCAGAGCAGACCACGCAAATCACCACCCTCTCCACCGAGCGCAACGAACTGAAGGACAAGGTGAACATTGCCGCCCAACTGGATGCCACGGGCTTCTGGGTCACACCGAAGAACAAGAAGAGCAAGGACACCGACAAGGTGAAGGACGTGAAGCGGCTCGCCTTCGGATTCACCATCGTGAAGAATGTGACGGCACAGAACGGACAGCGCATCGTGTATGCCCGCATCCTCAAGCCCGACAACACCGTCATGGGCAAGCGCGGCACCCTCGCCTACGAGAGCACCACCCTCGAATACACCGAGAAGAAATACATCGACTACACAGGCGAAGAAGAAAAAGTCACCATGTACAGCGACGTGGCAGAATACCTCGAAGCAGGAACCTACCGCATCTTCATCTTCTGCGACAGCCAGATGATAGGACAGACAAACTTCACACTGAAGTGAAAAAGGAAAAGTGACCTGACTTTCTGAAGGAGTTAAGCAGTCAGTAGTAAAGTAATTAAGTAGTTAAGCCGATACTCTGGTGGTGATGAACCTTTAGTTCGACGAAGTCAAAATCAGTTCGGCATGGTAATGGCTTAACCACAGAGCGCAGCGATAACTGCTTAACTCCTTAACTACAAAAAAGAAAAGCAACATACGAAACTAAAATAAAAGTAAAACTATGACCAAAGTTTCCCCCTCCCTCCTTGCCGCCGACTTTGCCAACCTGAGCAAGGACATCGACATGATCAACCGCAGTGAAGCCGACTGGCTCCACCTCGACGTGATGGACGGCGTCTTCGTGCCCAACATCAGTTTCGGATTCCCCGTCCTCGAAGCCGTAGCCAAAATCTGCCGGAAGCCCCTCGACGTGCACCTCATGATCATCGACCCCGGCAAGTTCACCCAGCAGGTCAAAGCCCTCGGAGCCTACATGATGAACGTGCACTACGAAGCCTGCCCCCACCTGCACCGCACCATCCAGCAAATCCACGACGCCGGCATGAAGGCAGGCGTCACCCTCAATCCCCACACACCCGTCAACGTCCTCGAAGACATCATACACGACCTCGACATGGTCCTCCTCATGACCGTCAACCCCGGCTTCGGCGGACAGAAGTTCATCGAGCACTCCATCGACAAAGTCCGCCGCCTCAAGACCCTCATCCAGCAGACCCGCAGCCATGCCCTCATCGAAGTCGACGGCGGCGTGAACGGCAGCACCGCCCCCCGCCTCATCCAGGCAGGCACCGACATCCTCGTCGCCGGCAGCTACGTCTTCGGCGCCCCCAATCCGGAAGAGAGGATCAAGGAACTGAAACAATTATAACTATCATAATATACGCCTTCGGCGGACGTGTAAAGTGACTGAATGTCACTTTGAAAAAAACAGAAAAAACAAGTAAAAACAAATAAAAATATTTTTTTATCATATCAACTAAGATTTTCTTCGTCACATCAATCAAGAAGAATCTGTTTTTATCTGTTTTTACTTGTTTTTTTCTGTTTTTTCTTCGTCCGCCGAAGGCGAAAATTCTTATTCGCATGAACTGGCAGAACCATCCCCTCATTCGCCTCGTCATTCCCTTCACCATGGGAATCGTCGGAGCGAACCACTTTATCTGCCACATGAACAGCACCACCCTCTTCCTCCTCTGCTGCACCGTCCTCTTCCTCCTCTGCTGCACCCTCCTCGCCATCCTCTTTTTCTTCATTCCGCATTCCAAAGGCACCCACCAAGGCAGCACATTCGGCATCCTCGCCATGACCCTCGCCTTCCTCCTCGGCATGACGCTCTACACCGAAAAGCACCACCGCACCGCCCAAGGCATCCCGCAAGACACCACCTTCTGCCAAGGCATCCTTACAGAACTGCCCATCGAGAAAGCACACTCATGGGCACTCAACCTTCAGCAGGAGAATGGCACACACATTATATTATATATAGGAAAAAACCGTGAAGAACCACAACGCGATTCCATCACTTATGCATCATTGCAACCGGGCGACACCCTCCTTGCCCGCACCAAGCATTTCCAGCCAACAGAACAAGCACAAGGCGAACATGAAGCCTACATGAAATACCTCTTCCATCAAGGCATCTGCGCCACCGCCTACGCCCCCTACAGCCAATGCACCGTACATCCCCGACAAGGCAAGCCCACCCTGCTCCAACAAGCCAAAAGCCTCCAGCACCAACTGCACCAAATCTACGACGACCGAGGCATCAACAGCGAGGCAGGCAGCATCGTCGAAGCCATGACACTCGGACGGAAAGCCGACCTCTCCCCCACCACACGCCAAGCCTATGCCGCATCAGGAGTCAGCCACGTGCTCGCACTCTCAGGCTTCCACGTCGGCATCATCGTCCTCATGCTACAATTCTTTTTCTTAGGCAAACTCTTACCCCTGCATTGGCAATGGGTCAGCAGCATCCTCATCATCATTGTCCTGTGGGGATATGCCCTTCTCACAGGCATGTCACCCTCCCTTGTCCGTGCCACACTCATGTTCACTATCCTGCTCGTCTGCCAAATCTTCTCGCATGATACTCTGTCTCCCAACACCTGTGTCCTTGCCTTCTTCATCATGCTCTGCATCAATCCCTTCTACCTGAACGACATCGGCTTCCAACTCTCCTTCATCGCCGTGGGCAGCATCGGCATTCTTGGGAAACGCCTCATCAACCTCTGCACATTTCAAAATAATCTAATCCACTATATATGGCTCATCACCATGATTGCCATATCCCTCATTAGTACGGTTTTCACCGCCCCACTGGTCGCCTACCACTTCGGGCAGTTCTCCATCCTATCCTTATTTGCCAACCTCCTTCTCTTTCCCTTCATCTACCTCATCATGTGGGGCAGCATCCTCTGGTGGCTCTTCCTCTGGTGCACCCCCATCAACTCACTGCTCACCGACCTGCTCAACTGGACAGCCGACACCATGAACCGCATCACCGACGCCATATCCTCCCTACCTTTCGCTACTATTGAATGGCATCCCAATGCCCTCACCACCCTCTTCTGCTACATACTGCTTCTCCTCATGGGTTACTTCATCACCCATCTTAACAAGAAACGCATATAGCACAAAAAGAACTTGGGGAAACTTATCAACTTATCAACGAGAGCCCACTTTTTTTCCTAACCAGAAGCAGAAAGCAAGCAACAGCAATGCCAACAAGCCATAGGCAATATATGCCCAAATGGTCTCATACCAATAGGCATCAAGGTGTATATTGAGCGTATAGACCTCCTTGCCCCACAATCCGTCAGAATCAGCGGCTTTCACCTCAATGAGGTGGTTGCCTGGGGTGAGTTGCGGAAGCAGAATCTCATTTTCGCCCATCTCCAAGTAAGTCCACACCGAATCCTCTGCAAAATGATAGGCAAAGCGAACATGCTGCGTGTTGAGATGGTCGAGCGTAGTGAAGAACAGATGCACATCGCGCTCATCAGCAGGAAGATTCAGTTCGTGCGTGTTGACACCCGCACAATGCATGCCGCTCTTGGTCTGATAGGCAGAGAAGAACACCTTTGCCGTAGGAATGAAAATCGAGTCGCGAGGCAAAGAGATTTCATAGGTGCTCTTCTCGCACTCCACATACACCTTACTCTCTCCGTCTGTGTATAACCTACGGAAGAACTTAGGTTGAGGGTTGAGGTCTTGCGGATAGATATGGCGGATAAAATTCTTCTCGGGCGCATAAATGAGAAGCCGCTGGTTGAAGAGAATCCAGATATTGTGATTAAGTACAATCAGTCCGCAGGGAGTATCGCCCAACAGACGACATTCCTCCGACATATCTTTCTTTGTCCACGTATTCGTATCGTAAAGGAAGAGGTTACCGCGCGCTGTGGTAATCCAGAGCCGGTCCTCATCAAGAAACACGTCAACAGCGTTGCGGATGGTCGAGTCAAGCAGAGTGATGGTCTCGTTTCCATAGTTGATGAGTCCCTGCCATTCTGTGTTCAGATAAACCGATCCGTCAAGGGCTGGTGTAAGAGTGTTGACCACACCAAAGTTAGGTCCCACCTGCACAGGTTTTCCTCCCAAACTATCTGGATGCATTTTCCAAAGCCCCATATTTGTTCCCACCCACTGGGTGCCGTCTTCACACTTCCAAACCGTATGCACTCTTTCTTCAGGTGGAAGTCCCGAACGGTCAATAGGAAGCACGGTGTACAAAGGGAGTGTGGACAAATCCACCTCTGATATCGCTGCCATCGGGATATGCGCCACCGATGGAATGCCGTCATCATCGATTTGCCATACGTTTCCTTGCAAATCCTTAATTTCCTTGCGGTTGGGTGTCACCAGCGGATTCTTTTCCATCTCTTCCTGATGAACACATTTTCCTTCATGGTCATAAACCAGCAGATGACGGTTAGCATAGGCAAGAACTGAGTCTCCCTCGCTCGCCTTCACAGCATCAAATGTCCAAATTTGCAGGGTCTTATCACCCGTCGGACGGATGCTGTAGTCCTTTTTATCCAAAATATACAATCCTCGTTTTGTGCCAATCCACAACCTGTTGGAATGGTCTTCACAGATGCACATGATGTTGTTGTTCATCTGCAAGTCGGGATGGAGAAAATCAGAACGAAAAGACACCAATTGGTAGCCATCGTCGCGATAGAGACCATCGGACTTCATGCCGTACCACATATAACCTTCTTTGTCTTGGAAAAGCACACGGACATGGGCTGAAAGAAGTTGATGACGATTGGGCATTGGCACCACATACTCCTGCCCTTTTGCGCTGCCTGGAAGCAAGGCACAAATGGCTGCTACCACAGCGACAATCCACATCGTTCTCTTTTTCATGATGTTTTAGTTTTAGTAAGATATCGTATTGATTAGTTAGATGTTGCAAATGTACTACTTTTTCCACAAAAAAGACACAAATTCCTTTACAAAAAGAGAAATTCCACGAAAAAAACAACCCCAACCACAAGAAATGCCCTTTGTTCTCCTTTGTATTCCCCATCATCCACAAACACTTTTCTGATGAAGACTGCCATCAAAAAACCCCTCGCACCATCATCACTGACAGCGCGAGGGCGTGTACACAAACTTTTTTTACTAATCTTTAAATACGCGTTGTTTAACTTTCAGAGAGAGTACAAAGGATCACTTCTTCTTTGGGTTCTTGTTCCAATGATACACCAAGTGCAGCATCACGTAGTGAGGCAAGGAGCGATACCATGTCACCGTGCGTCCTTGAGCGTTCACCATATAGTCGGTGTTCGACAACTGATGCAAGAGGTCGAAGGCTTCGAGGCGGGCGACGAGTTTGCCTTTCAGCAGCGGCTGGCTGAGGGAAGCGTTGAGGATGAAGTCGTCCGTGTTGAGGTTACTGCTGCCATACCCTCGGCGGCTGAACATGGTGGCATCAGCTGCAAAGGAGGTTTTGAGGTGTGGCAGAGTGTAGGACGTTTCGACGCCATACTCGAAGTCGAAGGCATTGAGGGTTTCAAAGTCCAACATCTTGCCTACGGAGTGCCGCCAATTGATTTGCCCTGTGGCACGGATGTTGAAAGCATTCTTGTTGTATTTGATGTGGGCACCACCTTTGAGTCCAAGCGTGTTGACGGTGTTCACATGGCTCTCCGTCTCGCCCGTCAGCATGGCGTGGTCTTTGGCGTGGTCCCAAAGGGCATGGGCGTTTGCATGCCACGACCAGTAGCGTTTCTCGCCGATGTTTCGGTCGATGCTGAAGTTGGTGAGGGCACCCCAAGCACCGCTGACGTTCATGGGTTTATAGGTATAAACGCCATTGGCGGGATTGTAGGTGAGCGACTGTGCCACATCACGGTGGTGATAGTTGAAGGAAGCAGACAGGTAATACATTCCGTGATTGCGTCCTGCATTGTCAAAATACTCCGCATTGAACTTCGTGTATTCCTTTCCTTTCAGGTTGGGATTGCCCAGTTTGACGATGAGCGGCTGGCTGTCGTCGCGGAAGGTGATGCGGTCGAGCAGGAGCGGCCATTGCTGACTATAATCGAGACTGATATCGAGATGGCGTCGTGCTCCTTTCCAATAATTCTTGTAATAGAAAGACATGTTCGGCAAGAACTTTGTCTGACGAGCCAACGTGTCGAGCGCTCCACGCTGATAGTGCAATTCGTCATGATGCAGCGGTGTACGAATGTACAGGCACCATCGCTCATACGTCATTTTCATGTGGAAGTCGGCATGCGTGATAGTAGCCGTCTTCATCAGACGGATGTTCAGGTTGTTCGTCCAATCGCTCCGATGACTCTCGTAGGAGTTGCCGGGGTCGGTGATGGCAGTCAAGGCTTCTATCTGAGAAGGAAGCAGGAGCGATATTTCCGACGTATCGTCACCTACCCGTAACCTATCGGGATGGTAGAGGTAGTCGCGGGTGCGTTCTCTCCTGATGTCGATAAAATCGGTGAAGAGGAGGTTGATGTCCTTGAAGATATGGAGGTTGTAGCCTATGTTGCCAGCAGCCCATGTGGAGCGGTGGAAGAAGTCGCGAGTGTTGTACCGGGTTTGGCTCGACGGGGAAACCGCCGAGGGCAGGGGCTGGCTGGCATTGGGCTGGGTGGTTTGGGTGTAGCGATGGGCTTGGCGGTTCTCGTCGTTGTCGTGCTCCACTTTGGCATAGAAGGTGAGGTGTTGTCCCTTCTGCTTGTTGATGTTGAAACTGCCCGATGCCTCCAGATAGGCTGCCCATGCCTTGCCCTCGCTCATGCCGATGGTGCGTTGCGATATGGTCAGGCTGTCGCTCCACTCGTCGAAGGCGGAATGGGAGGAGCCATTACGCTTGGCATAGTCGAAGTGGGCTTCGGTGCGGAGATACATCGGCTTGGTCAGAGAGAACGTATTGTGTACCGTCCATTTCTTGTTGCCCGCACGATTGAACGACTCCGTGAGGGAGGTCGGAGCCAATCCCTCCAAGAACTGCTCACGCCGTTGGTTCATCGTCTGCTCGTCGGTGGTGGAGGTGTATTCCGTCCGCAGCGTCTCCTTCAGTTTGTCGCCCTCGGATTGGTAGTTGATTTCTCCTGCCACACTACGGGTAGTGAGCAACGACTTGGGGGCACGGGCAGGACTCCATTGCCCTGTCTGCCCTACGTGGCGACTCTCGTTCACATTGTTCGCATTCGCCAGCAGCGTGAGGCGTAAGCGGTCGGTAAAGCCCAACAGGAAACCACGCCCCAACCATCGCTCTTCCGTTCCTCCTGCCACCTCCACATTGGCGATATATCCTTGGCTATATTCATCTTTCAGAATCACATCCATCACGTAGCGGCGTGGCTCCACATCATAGCCCAGCGCCTCGCTTCGTTCCGTCTGCTTCTCATACGCCTTCAGGTGCTTCACCGTATAATAAGGCAGATTCTCCATCAGCACCTTCTTGTTGCCGCCGAAGAACGTACGCGAGCCCAACAGCAGTTCGTCCACCTTCCGACCATTCACAAAGATTTCGCCCTTCTCGTTCATCTCAACACCCGGCAACTGACGGATGAGGTCGTCGAGCATCGAGCCTTCAGGCAGTTGGAAGGCGGTGGCATCGTAGATGAGTGTGTCGCCTCGATAGAACATCTTGATTTTGGTGGCAGTTACGGTCACTTCACGCAGCATTCGGCTCGGCATCTTTCGCATCTTCAAGGTAGGCACCTCCACATCCTGCTGCGAGGGGTCAGTGATGTCTACCCGTTGCCACACGTCGCCATAACCGTCCAGTTGGGCACGTACCCAATAAGTCTTGTCGGTCGCTTTCACCTCTGCCCCAAACTGCGACATCACCAGTTTCCCGGTGCTGCTCTGGTAGAAGTTCACCATGTCGGCAGAATCCACCACCACCGAACTGTCTGCCCTCAACACGGAGATTTTTGCCTTCGGTAGCGGCATCTTCAGGAAATCATCCAACACCGTGCCTGAAAGATGGATGGTTCTGCCCGTGAAATCCTTGTCGGGACGATACTGGATAAAGATGTTATTTCCGCTCCGTTTCACCTTCACGGGCTGTCCCTTGCAGATGAGTTTGACGGCATCGGGCACGGAGCGGTTCTTCACCTTGGCAGAAGTGCGCAAATCACCCAAACGGTCGGAGAGAATGTCGATGGTGTATTCCGACTGCTCACGGCTGAGTGTCTGCAAAGCCTCCAGCAGCGGCACATTCCGAAACTCGCGAGTCAGAGTTTGTCCCTGCCCACTCATTGCCACGACCAGCAATAGCATCAAAAACAATCGTCTCATTTCTTTCCCTCCTCTCCACTCATCTGCATCACAAAAATCGTATCGTTCTCCATCCGAAGACTCAACCCATCGAAAGCATTCAACCTGTCGAGAAAGTCGGCAAGCGGCGCATCAGGCTGCCACGTCATCATCAACTTCATGTGGCGTGGTGTCTCGTCACGGAACAGAACCGCCTTCCGATAATGGGCTGAAACAACCGTAAGCACGCTGTCAAGCGGCACGTTGTCGAAATAGACAGGGGAGTTGGCAGGTGACAGTTGAGAGGTGAGAGTTGACGGTTGGGGGGTAACTGTTGATTGTTGAGAATGGGCAATGGTCCATTGCCTCCCGATGTGGATGGCGGCATAAGTAATACCCGATAGGAAAAGAATGCCGAGGAAGATGGCAGCCACCTTGCTTGTCCACCATGGACGAACACGTGCGGTAGTCCATTTTTCACTTTTCGCTATTCCATTCTCCCTTTCCATCACCTCCTGCCATGCCTCTTCCACGTCGGGCAGTCGGTCGAGTTCGTCCATCATGGCTTCCAGTTCCTCGTCGGTGTACTTCTCTGGATGTTCCTGCATGTCGAAGTAGCGTTGCAGGTTGAGTTCGTCTTTCGTTTGCATAGTCCTTACTGCTTAAAATGGTTTCTAATCAGGTTCAAGGCATGAGAAAGATGTTTCCACACAGCCACACGACTGATGCCCTCCGAGGCAGCAATCTCTTCGTAACTGCAACCGTCGGTAAAACGAAGTCGGAAGATGCGTTGTTCCTGTGCCGAAAGATGGGTGGCGACCCATTCTTCGATGTCCGTCAGACGTTCATCCTCATACTGTTGCAGGGGCATCACCCCTGTAGCGACCGAGGCTTCCATCCGCCGTTTCGTCTCCTCGTGGCGCAGCCGTTTCAGGCACTGGTTGCGGACACTCGTCAGCAAGTAGCCCTCTTCCGTGCCCTCCAGCAGCACCGTCTGCCCACGAAGCAGCCCCACAAAGATGTCGCTGACCACATCCTTGCTCTCCTGCTCGTCGAAGAGGAGGGTTCGTGCCACCCTCAACATCTTGGCATAGTGCTGCCGAAACAGCCGTTGAATATCCATCTTTTTCATCATGTCTTTTATTAAGAAGACCCTTCAAACGAGGAAAATGCTAACCCCTTCCCATGTTTTTTGTTCGGAGGTTTTCATTTTTTCTTTGGGTTCATGTTCCAGTGATACACCAGATGCGCCATAACGTAGTGCGGCAGAGAGCGATACCACGTTTCGGTGCGCCCTTGGGCGTTCACGGTGTATTGGGTGGATGATAGTTGATGCAGCAGGTCGAAGGCTTCGATGCGGGCGATGAGTTTGCCTTTTAGGAACGGCTGGCTGATGGAGGCGTTGAGCACGAAGTCGTCGGTGTTCAGTTCGCTGCTGCCATAGCCGCGACGGGAGTACATGTTGCCGTCGGCTGACAGCGTGGTGTTCAGACGCGGCAGGGTGTAGCGGGCGGAGAGGCCATACTGGAAGTCGGTGGCGTTCAATGTCTCGAAGTCGTACATCTTGCCCTCGGAGTGCCGCCAGCGGATGTCGCCCGTGGCGCGGATATTCAGCGTACCTTTATTATATTGTATGTAGGTTCCGTCGTGTAGTGTCAGGGTATTGACCACGTTCTCCTCGCTCGCCGTCATGCCCGCGAGCATGGCGTGGTCGATGGAGTGATGATAGCCTGCATCGGCGTTGGTCTGCCACGACCAGTAGCGTTTCTCGTCGATGGTGCGGCTGATGTCGAACTTGGCATTCAGGCGGTATGCTCCGCTGACGTTCATAGGCTTGTAGTTATAGACACCGCTTGCAGGGTCATAGCTTGCTGACTGCGCCGTCTGCCTGTGGTAGAAGTCTGCCGATGTGCCCACATGCCATTGCTGCTGGTTCTTGCCGGCCTTGTTCGAATAGTCTATGCCGAAGTTGGACGTGACGGAACTCTTCAGGTCGGGGTTGCCCAACTTGACGACGAGCGGCTGGCTGTCATCGCGATAGGTGATGCGGTCGGAAAGATTAGGGGCACTGCGCTTGTGGCTGGCATGGATTCTGAAATCGTGCTTGCCGTCTTCCGAGGCATGTCTAAACGAGGCTGATGTATTCACGAACAGCGTGTTTTGCCGTGCCAGCGTGTCGAGTCGGCCCCGCTGATAGTCGAGCGACTCATGGCGTATGGGGACGCTGATGCCCACGTTCCAGCGCTGATAGCTCACGGTGTATGGCAAGTCGGGGCGGAACTTGTACTGCCCGTTCTGGAAGAACGAGACGCTGACCGTGTTCTCTGCAACGTTCATCTGGCTGTCGTATGAGTTGTTTACGTCTGTGATGGCCGTCAGCGCGTCTATCTGCGAGGCCAGCAGCAGCGTGTCGGGATGGTACAGATAGTCATGGGCATCGATGCGGGTCAAGTACACGCTTTCACCCACGTTCATGTTGACCGCCTTGCTGATTTTCCAGCCGTAGCTCAGCGAGGCCACGCCCCACGTCGAACTATTGCTGATGTCGTCCACATTGTGCTGAACGGTCTGCTGCGGGTTTACGTATTGCCGCGTGCTGTATTGCTTGGCTGATTCCGACTCGTTCTCATTGTGCTCTGCCTTGACGTAGAAGTTGACGTGCTTCTGGTTCTTGCCCACGTTGAACGCGCCCTGTGCCTCTATGTTTCCGCTCCATGCCTTTCCCTCGTTGAAGCCACGGTTGCGCTGCGAAGCCGTCAGGCTGTCAGTCCATTGGTCGAACATGGAGCTGAACGCACCATGATTCTTGGAGTATCTGAAATCAGATTCCACAAGGAGCCAAAGGGGTTTGGTCAGCGTGAACGCATCGTGCGCATGCCATGTCCTGCTGCCCGTGCGGTTGCTGCTTTCGGTCAGCGACGTGGGCGTCAGTCCTTGCAGGAATTGCTCATAGCGGCTCCTCGATTCGCTGATGTCTGTGGTCGAAGTGTACGAGGCCGTCAGGTTGTTCTTCACCTTGTCCTCCTTGGCATGGTAGTCCACCTCTCCTGCAATGCTTCTGGTCGTGAGCATGTTCTTTGGCATCGTGGCTGGTGTCCAGTAACCCGATTCACCGATGTGTCGTGTCTCGTTCACATTGTTCAGGTTTCCTAATAGTGTGAAGCGGTAATGGTCGGTAAAACCGAGGGCAAAGGCACGAGCAAGCCATCTATCCTTCGTACCAACCGCTCCCTCCACGTTGGCAATGTAGCCACGTTGGTACTCCTGTTTCAGGTTCACGTCCATTACAAATTTCTTCGGATCCACGTCGTAGCCCAGTGCCTTGCTCTTGTCCGACTGCTTTTCATAGACCTTGATGTTCTGCACGGTGTAGTACGGCAAGTTCTCCATCAGTACTTTCTTGTTGCCCCTCATGAACGAGCGCGAGCCGAGCAGCAATTCGTCAACCCTGCGCCCATTCACGAATATCTCGCCCGCCTCGGTCAGCGTCACGCCTGGCATCTGTCGGATGAGGTCGTCGAGCATCGAGCCCTGCGGCAGTTTGAATGCTGTGGCATCATAGACGATGGTGTCGCCCCGATAGAACATTTTTACGCGAGTAGCCTTCACGACAACTTCGTTCAAGTTCAGTTCCCGCATCTTGTGCATCTCAATCGTCGGCACTTCCACCTCCGTCTGCTTGCCAATGCTCACCCGCTGCCACACGTCGTCGTAGCCCTTCAGTTGGGCGTGTACCAACAGTTCCTTCGCGTCCGTCGTCACCTTGGTCGTGTATTTGGCAAACAGTGGTCTCAGGTCGCGGTTGTAGGCCGTGAATATGGCTGCCGAATCCACCAGCACACTGCTGTCGGCACGGCATACCGATACCTTTGCGTGGCTCAGCGGAATCTTCAGGAATCCGTCTTCCACGTTGCCCGATAGTTCTATTTCTCTTTGTTGTTGTGCCCCTGCCGTCAATGCGGCAATGGCGAGGATGAGGGTGATGAGTTGTCTTTTGTTCATGATGGTCTTTATTTTTTCTTTGGGTTCTTATTCCAGTGATACACCAGATGGGCCATGACGTAGTGCGGCAGAGAGCGGTACCATGTCTCTGTGCGGCCTTGGGCGTTGACGGTGTACTGGGTGTTGCTGAGCTGGTGGAGCAGGTCGAAGGCCTCGATGCGGGCGATGAGCTTGCCCTTGAAGAAGGGCTGGCTGATGGAAGCGTTCAGCACGAAGTCGTCTGTGTTCAGTTCGCTGCTGCCATAGCCGCGACGGGAGTACATGTTGCCGTCTGCTGATAGCGTGGTGTTCAGTCGCGGCAGGGTGTAGCGGGCGGAGAGTCCGTATTGGAAGTCGGTGGCGTTTAGCGTCTCGAAATCGTACATCTTGCCCTCGGAGTGCCGCCAGCGGATGTCGCCCGTGGCACGGATGTTCAGCGTACCTTTATTATATTGTATGTAGGCTCCGTCGTGCAGGGTCAGCGTGTTGACGGCATTCACATGGCTTTCGGTATCTCCAGCCAGCATAGAGTGGTCGAGCGAATGGTGATAGTTGGCATCCATGCCGTTCTGCCACGTCCAGAATCGTTTCTCCCCGATGGAGTTAGAGATTTGGAACTGGGCATTGGCAATATAGGCTCCGCTCACATTCTCCGGCTTGTAGGTATAGACACCGCTTGTGGGGTTGTACACGACCGACTGCGACACGTCGCGATGATGGTAGTCGAACGATGCCGAGACGTTCCACTGCTTCCGACTGTGACCACTTCCACGGCTGAAATACTCCACACCGATGTCGGTGCTGGCATTGCCTTTTAGCCCCAGCGTACCCAGTTTCACCACCAGCGGATTGCTGTCGTCGCGATAGTCAATCATGTCGTAGATGTTTGCCGTGGTCTCCGTATGTCTGACATTCAGATGAAGTTCATGGTTCTTTGCCGTCTTCCTGCCATACGACAGCCAAGGCGTGACAAACAGTGTCGTGTTCGTGGCAAGCGTGTCGATGGAGCCACGCTGATAATCGAGGGTGTGGCGAGTGAACGGCACTTGCAAGCCGAACTGCCAGTTGGTGCTCGATTTCTTGTCGGGCTGTTGTTCGTTGCGTGTATAAAAACTGATTTCCGCCGTGTTGGTCAGCGAACGGAACTTGCTGTCATAACTGTTGTTCACGTCGGTAATGGCAGCCAGTGCATCCAACTGAGAGGCAAGCAGCAAGGTGTCGGGATGATAGAGATAGTCGTGAGTAGCGGTTCGTGACAATCTCGTCCTGTTCTTGATTCTGAACTGCATCCTGTCCGTCAGCTTGCCGATATGGTCAAGCGAAAGTTCGCCTGCCGTCATCTGTTTGTCATAGTCGCCTACATTATAGCGTTGCTCCAACGACGGCGTTGCATAGTACCGTGTGTCGTAGTGGCTGGCACTCTCCGACTTGTCGCTGCTATGTTCCACTTTAGCGACGTATGTCAAGTGCTCCTTACCCACTTTGAGGACACTCAACAAGTCTATCATGCCGTTCCACGACGTGCTCTCACTCATCCCGACGGTACGCATGGAGGCAGTGAGCGTATCGCCCCACTGCTGGAACATGGAATTGGACGTGCCGTCGCGTTTTCCATAGTTGAAGTTCGTGGAAAGCATCATGTAGAACGGTGCATACATGGTGAAGCCGTTGTCCAACGCAAGCCGCCAGTTGTTCGACCTGCCGGTTCTTTCGGTGACGGACAACGGATTTCTTCCCATGAGGAATTGCTCACGGCTTTGGCGCATCTCCGTGTCCTCTTTTGACGAGACAAACTCTGTGCGGAACGTCTCTTCAATCATCTGGTCTTTTGATTGGTAGTCCATTTCCGAGCGTACACTGCGCGTGGTTATCAGCGACCTCGGTCTGCGGTCTGGTGTCCAGTTGCCAGTCTTGCCGATGTGCTGCGTCTCGTTGACATTGTTGACATTGCCCAGCAGGGTGAAGCGGTACAGGTCGGTGAAGCCCAGTCCGAACATTCGCCCCAACCAGCGGCTATGCGTCCCCATAGCCCCTTCCACATTCGCTATATATCCGCGCTGGTACTCCTGCTTCAGGTTCACGTCCATCACGTACTGTTTCGGAGCATCGTCACGCCCCATCACTTCATCCCGCTTGTCCTTCTTGTGATACACCTTGATGTGCTTCACCGTATAGTATGGCAGGTTCTCCAAGAGTATCTGCTTGTTACCGCCGAAGAATGAGCGAGAGTTCAGCAGCAGTTCGTCCACCTTCTTGCCGTTGACAAAAATCTCGCCCCCGTCGTTCATCGTCACGCCCGGCATCTGGCGGATGAGGTCGTCGAGCATGGAGCCATCGGGCAGGTTGAAGGCAGTGGCATCATAGATGAGCGTGTCGCCCCGATAGAACATCTTGATTTTCGTGGTCGTCACCACCACCTCGTCGAGCGCGATGTGTTGCGCCCGTCTCATTTTGATAAGCGGCACTTGCACTTCTTTCTCCGAAGTGTCCGTCACCGACACCTTCTGCCACGCCACCTCATAGCCCGATAGTTCTGCCCGTATCAGATAGTCATGCTCAACGGGGCTGACGGGCACCTCATACAATGCAACCAGCAGGTAGCCCCTGTCGTTCTCAATCCCTTCCACATGCACAGAATCCAAGACACACGTCGTGCTGTCCATCTCATAGACAGAAATCTTTGCCACAAGCGGTCTTTTCAGAAACGCATCTTGCACCTGTCCTACAAGGGTAACTGTTTGCCCCTGCGCTGCTATCGTCAGCAACAACGCAATCGTCAACATCAAAATCTTTTTCATCATTCTTTTATTAGAAAGACCCTTCAAACGAGGGAAATGTTAACCTCTCATGCACATTTTATTCCAATCGCAAGTTTTTTTCGCCTTCGGCGGACGAAGAACCTTTAGCTCGGCGTAGCCAAAAAACAGAAAAAAACAAGTAAAAACAGAGAAAAACATGTTCTTCGTTTTTAGGGGGAAACAAATTGCCATAATGTGAATAATTTGATTCACAAATAAGAACAAATAATATTTATTAAAATTTGTGGACAAAATTATTCATATTATTCAAATTTGTTTCCCAAAAAAAGAAGACCTCTTTTTATTATTTTCATCTATTTTTCTCTATTTTCTCTTCGTCACGCGTTATCGCGAAACGCTTGCAAGGCAAGAACCGTAATAAGCACATCCAATTCTATTGGGTTCGAGAACAGACGGCTTTGACCAATTTCATCCGTGCAGTATAAGGGTCATCGTCGGCATAGACGGTCAGGTAGAAGGTGCCGCGCTCCGAACTGGGTGAGATGGCTTGTATCCAGCGGTCGAAGCGATAGGCATCTACAAGGTTGCCGTCCCAATCCAACACCAGAATGCAGGTCGGATAGGTGTGGTAGCCGTGGCTGAACAGTTTGCCGCAATAGACCAGATAGATGTGCTCTTCGTCGGCAGCCGAACAGAGAAAGGCATGCAGTTGGCTGCCAGCACCAACCACCCGTTGTGTCTTGTCAAACGTGGCACAGATAGATGAAGTCCTGTCGCCCCGAGCACGCTTCTGGTGCATCGTGGTGTGTGCCGCCCCTACATGTATCTTCTGCACATCGTCTGACTGAAGCGACAGGCGGTGGACGAGCCGCAAGGAAAGACCACGGACAGACGAACCTCGTTCGGGAATGTCATCGTAGAACTCAACCAGCGGTTGGCGGTGGGAGACAAAACAGACGCGGCGAAGGGCTTCGTGGCAATGGATGTCTGCCCCGGTGTTGACATCTGCCACCTGATAGGCGACGGGCTGCTGGGGTGTGAGGCATACGCCTTGCTTGTAGAAGAGCAACCTCGGCACGTCGTTGCGGATGCCTGCCGCAACATTGGTATAGCATTGTGGATTTTCGACCAGCAAGCCGTCGCGACAGGGAACCGTTGCCACCCCACGCTCTTCCACACCCGAGTGGGACAGGTGCAACTCGTCGGCAGGGAGCAAGGGCTGGTGGAGAGGGAGGGTGCAATAGCGACCTGTGTAGTAGCAGTCGTTGACAAAGAGTTTATCGCCCATGACCTGAATGTGGCAAGCCACCATCTCGTCCACCTCTGAACCACGAGGGATGTAGTCGGCAAGATGGTGCAAGAACTCGCCCATGCCGTAGAGCGAAACGATGGGTTCGCCATAGGTGGGGTCGCTGTTGCTGGCAATGAGGAGGCTGTCTCGATAGACCAGCATGACATGGGCGTCGCCCACAGGGTCAAAGCGGTGGTCTGTGCTATCCACCAGCAGCACTGTGGCGCTGTCTAATACGGAGGAGTCGATGACCGTGGTTCTGACACCGCCGGACGATGGCTGACCAGCACAGGATGTGGCTGCCAACGAAATGAGTGCAGCCATGATGTTCAAAACATGCTTCATTTTTCGTCTTTGGTCGTTAATGTTTGAGGGTTTGCAGGGTGTCCCTGTTCAGGCAAAAGAGGGAATGTCGAAATAGCATGGTTTCAGACCCCCAAAACCGACCTCCCCGAAGTCGGTGAACCGATGTCCCCGAGGTCGGTCGACCGATGTCCCCGAAGTCGGTTTTGAGGTACTTTCTAAGGCTTTCTGGATTTCACGTTTGATGTCTTCCAGCGAATCGTCGCCAAAACCTGTTTGTTCCCACACTCGTTTGCCCTGTCGGTCGTAGAGGTAATACTGCGGAATGGCACCAAGACCGGGGATGTGACTCCAAAGGGAGGAGGGAACGCGATAGTGGAGACCAGGAATCTTCAAGACCTGCTCGCTCCATTGGTTGAGGGGACTGGACTCGTCGGTGAGATAGATGAAGACGATGTCGCTGTCCTTCAAGGTTTCCTTCAGCGGCTCCATCGCCTTGATGCCTTGCTTACAGGGACCGCACCACGTCGCCCAAAAGTCGAAGAAGACTGCCTTGCCCGGATGTTGAGCCACAATCGACGGCAGCAGTTGGTCGGCAGACACGTCGGGCGTGGGCATCATGCGGTCTTTTGCCTCCCGACGCAGACGCTCCACGAGGACTCGGGTGCTGTCGTTGAACGCACGGAGGACGGGCTGGAAGTAAGGATGGACAGCAAGAATCACGCTATCGGGCTGCACCTCGGCGGCTTTCATCTTCTTGCCTATTTCCTGTGCCTCGGCAAATCCTTTCAGCCACTCGTACACCTCGCCGTGGTCGAGTCCGTTGGCTTCGAGATAGGGCAAACGGGCGGCCATGGGGGGCAGGTAGTAAGAGCGGCCATCACGGAAGAGAATCAAGTCGCTGGCATGAGCGTCAACGAGCGTGTGTTCTTGCACGGTGCGCACATAGTAGTCTTCCAAAAGCAGTTGCAGGAAATCCTGCTGGCGACGTGTGTAGCCACGACGTTCGACCACACCACGGCGCAAGGTATCAAGGCTCTGCCACAAGGCATCGCACCACGCTGACACGTCCTCGCCTGTGGTGTAAGTGGGGGTTCCACTGATGTAGCGGTAGTGCAAGAATTTATTTTCCAAGAGCACTTGGTTAAGGTCGCCCAATGTGCCCCCAAAACGGTAGCAGTCGTGAAAGGAACGCTTCCCTGCCGCAAAATCTTGTTTGAGTGTCCAACAGGCAGTGACATCGGCTTCGAGCGTGAAGGTCTCGCCGGGAATGAGGATGAGCGGAAACTGACCATCAATGCCCTCCTGGATGATGACGGGACGTGTGGCAACATACGCCGGATGGCAATAAGCCGTAGTAGAGTCATTATGTTGGGACTTGCACTCATATTGTCCCGTGATGGGGTCGCGGCTGAATTCACCAAAGTAGTCGAACGTACCGCCTCCGTGCTGGGTGAGGGTGGCGGTTGCCTCACCATACCTCAGCGTCAAGGGTTTCAACGGTTCTCCGTCATCGGCAGGTTTCTGGTAGGGAGAGAAGATGGTGGGATAGAGTTGGTTGTCAAGACGGATGCCGTAAATCTTCCATGGGCCTTCGCTATCACTTTCCAGGTAGTCGAAGGTCTTTGCCTCCTTGGGCAGAGGCTCGAAGGTCAGAATAAGGGAGTCCTGCTGTTCGTTCTTTGGGTACTTCCTCCCTATCTCAAACGCTTCATCTGCCAACACCGTGGCACCATCATGGGTGATAATCCGTCCATGCTGAAAGGCATAGGTCTTTCCGCCGCTCTCCAGCCTTGCTCCGTCCATGCTCCAGTCACGCCAATGGGCACAGGACATACGGAAATGCACGATGGTCGCTTTCTTCGTCAGTTCCACCTTCACAGGTTGTAGGCTGTAGGTATTCGACGACTTGAAGGCAGGGCGGTCTATCACCCAATCCTTTGCCTGTGCGGACACCGTCAGCAACAGGGCAAACAGAAATAAAATCTTTTTCATTTTAGTTTTAGGTTTTTTACAATAAAAATCTTTTCTGCTCCTTCGCCACCATTGGTGGTTTGGAAAAACGATAATTACCAATAATTGACGATAATTTGTTCCAATAATAAAAATAAATTTTCGGATAAAATTATCGTCAATTATTGGTAATTATCGTTTTTCGAGACACCTTGGTGTCGAGAGCCAACAACTCATTAAGTCGTTCCTTTGCGTCGTCCAATGGTTTTCCGCCTCCAAATTCCAACGAACTGTAAACCGTATTCCCGTTTCTGTCGAGGATGTAGAAGAAAGGGACAAAGCCATTGTTGAAGAGGCTGGGACGTGTCCGCCCTTCTGGGGTGCCATCGAACTTAGAGGAGAGGTTCGCCCATGTGCATTTCGGCAGTTCATCCACCGCTTTCAGCCAAGCGTCTCGGTCTTCATCGATGGTCACGCTGACGAACGCCACACGGTCATGGCATTCCTCATGATATGCTATCAGTTCGGGAATCTCGGCACGACAAGGACCACACCAACTTGCCCAGAGGTTCAGCAGCATATACTCCTTCCCATCCAGACACTCCTGGAAAGAATAGGCGTTCCCAGCCGTGTCCCACATGGGGAAAAGCCTTGCCACCCCACCCTTCTCTTTGCGAGCCAAGATGATTTGCTGCAATTCCTGCCCCTTCTCAGAGTTGCGCAACGATGCGGAGAAACAATCCAGAGCCATCTGCAAAGTGTCGGCATCCCACGCCTTCGACAAGAGGTGCAATGCCTGAAGGCTTTCAGAATGGGCTTTCAGGAAGTCTCGACTCCGAAAGTGTTGAGGGGCATTGAAAAAGACATCGTTGGCTTCAAAATCACCAAACTCGTCAGCAATGCTTCCCACGGACACCATAGACGAAAGCGAGTCGAACGTAACCACCGTGCGACCATACCCCAACGGGATGCTTCCCCATCGGAAATGCTCACCCTGCACCGCCAACCACACCTTGTCGTCGGCATCTCGCTCCTTCAGATACTTCAATGTGACCGTCATTGGCAGGCTGTCCTTTTCCATCAACAGCCGTCCATCCACTATCGGCAACGTGTCACACCGCTCTCCTTCTGCGCCGAAAGTCACCTCCACAAAGCCTTCCGTGCCCGTGGGAAAATTGACTTCCAACACATCTTGCCTCGATGCCGTGTGCTGACACGACAACAAACCAACACACAAGGCCACAATCAAAATCTTTTTCATATCGGTTTTTTGTTTTATAAAAATAATTGATGATTTAAGTTTCGGATGTGTATTTTTACGCTTCGCGCCTTTAGAAAAACGAGAAAAAATAAAAAAATATAAAAGAAAATTGCGATTAAGCGAGAACAAACGAGAACTCGTTTTCGTTTTGTCGAGCGTGAGCAATTTATGTAAAATATTCAACATGATGAAGAGAGTTTTTTGTTTTTTCTTGTTTTATTTTGTTTTTTCTTGTTTTTCTAAAGGCCGCTTTGCGGTAAAAGAACTTCCGAAACTTGAGTTCATGTGGAATTCATTTATCCCCATCAAAGATTTCTGCCAGTTGGGTGTGCAATTCTTCTCCGTAGAGATTCCTTGCCACAATCTTTCCTTGCGGGTCGATGAGCAGGTTATCAGGGATGGCATTAATCTTATATATCTTCGTGACCAACGACTCCCATGCCTTCAAATCGGAGAGATGCACCCACGGCATCTTCAAACTGACAATGGCTTTCACCCAAGGTTCTTTCTGTCCATCCAACGAAACACCAACGATGTCAAGCCCCTTGGTGTGAAACTTCTCGTATGCCGCCACCACATTGGGCATTTCTGCACGACATGGTCCGCACCACGATGCCCAGAAGTCAACAAATAGCCAATGCCCGTTGCCTACATATTCGCTCAGTTTGTGAGCGTTTCCCAACGTGTCAGCCATCTCGAAGTCAGTGAACTGCTGACCGATGAAAGCATCTTTGGCAGCCTTTTCGTCTGCTTTTACCTTATCACTTCTGCCCGATGTCACACGAACTGTTGCCGTTGCCATCCTCTTCAAACCCGCCTCATATTGTTTGACCTTTGGATGCTCTGCGTAAGCGGGGTTCTCTTCCAACATACTAAGCAACCCTTTCCCTCCAAATGCCCTTTGACCTTCCACGATGAGTGCAGCAGGCAGAAGGGACTCGCGTTCCTCCTCGAACATTTTCTTGGTCATCTTAAATTTATATTCTGGATAATAACTGCTCGGTAGCCCCATGATTTCTTTATTATAGTAAGCAAGTCGCTCGTTCAGCGGCGAGCCCTTCAGCGTGCTGTCGTTCATGTTGACGCTGATAGTCTTTCCATCGTTGAAGAAAAGCGTCCGCCAACTACGCCAATCTTTCGGGTCAAAGGTAATGCCAAAGATGGCATCCTTCTCCGCCAGCCCTTTGAACGAAAACTTTCCTTTGGCAACGAGGGTACTGTCCACCGACTTGGATGTCAAGCGGTCTTCCAGATAGACCATCTTACCGTTTTCCTTACTCACACCCTTGACGGTGTACTTCACTTGTTGTGCCTGTGCCGACACTGCCAGCAGCAGAGCAGATAGAAATAGCATCTTTTTCATATTGTTCAGGTTTTAGATTTTACATTCACATCACTAATTCATGAATAATTCGTGGTTAATTCATGCAATTCGTGTTAAAAATAAAATATATTTTTGTCTGCAACACAACATAAATTGTCATGAATTATCCATGAATTTATCACAAATTTCATGGTTTCTGTGGACAAAGTTACCACCTTTCCGTTTTCTCACCAAAAATCAGGGTTGGCAAATAGTTGACTTTTGCCAGAAAGCAAAAAAGTGGAGTTTGCAAAAAGTTTGCAAACTCCACTTAACCATCTTATAATGAGCAAGAAAGAAATCAAAGCGAGAGAATGAACTCATCCCACTCCTTTCCGCTGCCTTCCTTGCCGAAAACCTTCTTGTAAAGACGCTTTCGGATGCTGCTGACCGAACTTTTATCCTTGTTCAACACCTCGGAAATGTCCTTCGGCGAGGTACGAATCTTGGTCAACATGCACACTTGAAACTCGATGTCGGAGAGATGGTAAAGCCCATAGAGGCTGCTGCTGAAATTGGGATAGACGACCTTCAACTGATGTTCCAACGCTTTCCAGTCTTGCGGCTTCAGATTTCCCCCTGCCTCGATACGGCGACGGAGTGTCTGGTAATACTCCGACTGATAGAACTCGGCCTCCACCTGCTTCATGGCTGTGGCAACGGGTTCGGGACGGAGCAGGTTCGCCTCTTCAATCTCAGCCAACTTCGCCTCCACCTCGCGTTTCCGCTTCCGCAAGCGATAGACATACACTGCCACCCCAGTCGCAATGGTACACATTATTATAATAATATAGAGGAACACCTTGTTCTCCGCCTTCAACTTCCGTTCGGTGGTGGAAAGGACAAAATGCTTCACTGGGGCATCTCCATCTCCGGGAGATTCCCTCACAATTTTCCGAATCTCGTTCTTGCGTTCCTCTGTCATGGTGGTAGAACGCACCATCAGTTCTTTGTAACCTTGAAAAACTGTGATGAAGGTGGTATCATCGATGACTTGCAAAGGCATCTTTCTCCCATTCTCTATGTAGGTTGTTCCGTCCCAATGATACCGCCCCATCTCATGCGCAATGACCATCATCTCTCCCCCCACAGCATGCAACTGCACGGTGTAGTAGGTGCTGTCGGGGTCGTAAATCTTGCATCGGGTATATTGCGTATAAATGGACTTCGTCACCCTCCCGTCCGGTGCTGTCTCACTCTTCATCATCCACACGCCAATAATAGAAAAGTCTTGCTTGTCGGCATAGCAAACCAACGATGCCAACATCACACCCATCAATATACTTAGCATTTTTTTCATCATGATTTTCCTCCCATCAATGCGTGAAACGTCTTTTTGCCTTTCACATAATACTGCCACAGGAGCAGGAAGTCGGTACGTTCGGGCACTCGCTCATTTTTGCGCTGCTGCTGGATGCGAAGGCGGTCTTGCTCAAAGTCAGGACGAAGACGCGAGAACTCTTTCCGTGCCTTAAAGATGGCAGTGCAGTTCTTGACATCACCCTTGAGCAGGAACTGAAGGGCTGCCACGTAGTCAAGAAAACAACGCATACGCATCACACTCTTCAATTCGTTGTCTGGCAAGTTTTTGTAGAGCATCAGCAGGTTATTCCTGAAGTTCAAGAAGGTCTTGCGAGGATTGCCCTGATTGAGCGTGGCACCTCCCAGATGATAAGCAGTACTATCAGGGATACAGACAATGGACTTGCCCATTGTGCGAAGCCGCCAACAAAGGTCAATCTCTTCCATGTGGGCAAAGAAACGGGCATCCAAGCCCCCACTCTCCTGCCAATCGGAAGCCCGCACCATCAAGGCTGCTCCTGTACCCCACAAGAGAGAAACCACCTCGTCGTATTGTCCTTCATCCTTCTCCACCGTGCTCATCACACGACCACGACAGAATGGATAGCCGTACTTATCAAGAAAGCCCCCTGCCGCTCCTGCATATTCAAATGAGGGACCCTCTCTGTCCTGCCGGACATCTCCCCAATAATGGGGAGAACCATCCGGGGTCTTTGTCATTGAGAAACAAGCCGCATGGTCTCCCTCCCCATCATGGGGGAGGGTCGGGGAGAGGGTCTTCAAAAGTTTGGGTTGGCAGGCAGCGCAATCGAGATGGGTGTCCATATAATGAATCATGGGTGCATCCCACTCCTTCTGCCGTATCTCCACATCGGAGTTGAGCAGCAGGTAATACTCATAATCGGGCAACTGTGCCAACGCACGGTCATACCCCTCCGCAAACCCAAAGTTCTGTTCCAACACAATGACAGGCACCTGCGGAAACTCCTGCAACAGCATCTCCACACTCCCATCCGTCGAAGCATTATCAGCCACGATGACATCCCCCACGCTGTTCTCCAACACCGTCGGCAAATACTGGCGCATCATATCCGCACCATTCCAATTCAATATGACAATAGCAAGTTTTTTCATTTACAATGTATCATTACAATTTTCCATTTCCGATTTCTCCCATCAACGCATCTCCTTCTTTGTTAAAGCCTCCGAGTTGCACGGTGACGATTCGGTTGTCCAGTTCGGGACGGTTCGGCACTTCCACACGGATGTAGTTGTCGGTGAAGCCGTTCATCATAGGCTTGCGAGGCGAGGCGTGTTCGAGGAGGACGGGACGTGTCGTGCCGATGAATCGGGCATAGAAATCGTGCGTCTTTTTGGCGGAGAGAGCGAGGACACGCTGGCTGCGTTCGTGCTTCTCCTGCGGGGTGACGATGTGAGGGATTTCGAGGGCTTTGGTGCCAGGGCGTTCGGAGTAGGAGAAGACATGATACTGCGACACGTCGATGCTCTGCATGAAGTCGTAGGCACGTTCGAAGTAATCGGCTGTCTCGCCACGAGTGCCCACAATCACGTCCACGCCGATGAAGGCATCGGGCATCACCTGTCGAATCTTCTCAATTTTACTGCGGAAAAGTGCCGTGTCGTAATGCCTGTGCATCAGCCTCAACACCTCGTCGCAACCGCTCTGCAAAGGAATGTGGAAATGCGGCATGAACGCACGTGACCCTGCACAATACTCGATGATTTCGTCGGTGAGCAGATTCGGCTCAATGCTCGAAATGCGATAACGCTCTATGCCCTCCACCTTGTCCAACGCCTTCACGAGGTCGAAGAAAGTCTCTCCTGTCGAACGTCCAAAGTCGCCAATGTTCACACCCGTGATGACTATCTCCTTGCCACCCTCACGCACCACCTCCTCGGCTTGCTCCACCATCGAGGCAATGCTTCCATTGCGGCTCCGACCACGAGCAATCGGGATGGTACAGTAGGTGCAGTAGTAGTTGCAGCCATCCTGCACTTTGAGGAAATAGCGGGTTCTATCCCCTCTTGAACAACTTTCCGCAAACGTCTTGATGTCCGCCGTCTTCACGGTATATGCCCCAGTCATGCCATTGAGGATGGCTGGGATGATGTTCCCCTTCTGCTCACTCCCTAAAACGAGGTCCACCCCTTCCGTCTCCACAATCTCCTGCGGCTTCAACTGCGCATAACAACCTGTCACCACCACAAACGCCCCTGGATGCTGCTTCACCAACCGATGAATCGCCTGCCGACACTTATGGTCAGCCACCTCCGTCACGCTGCACGTGTTGACGATGCACAGGTCAGCCACCTCATCCTTCTGCGCTTTCCTCACCCCATAACGCTCCAACTGCTGCGCCACGGTGCTCGTCTCCGCAAAGTTCAACTTACACCCCAACGTGAAATACGCCGCCTTCTTTCCTTGCAATATGCTTGAATCTATCATGTCTGTCTAAGTATTCAACGGGATATGATGTTCATATTTGATTCTGAAATAGTCGAGTACTGCCTTGTATTGGTCTTGAGCCATCAGACAGGTATCTGTCAGATACTCATTGACATGCCCCCATTCGCGCAAACCACGATAGTAGAACATTTTCAGTTCGTCAGTAATGATGAAGGGCACGACACCACTCCTCAGACACTCCTTGAACATGATGAGCCGACCGACACGTCCATTGCCATCCCGAAAGGGGTGAATGCGCTCGAATTGCACATGCAAGTCAAGAATGTCGTTGAACTGATGCTGACCCTTACGGTAGCCATCAAGCAACGCTTCCATCTGCCCTTCCACTTGCTCAGGCGGACAAGTCTCTTCACCACCCACCTCATTGGGCAGACGCTTATACTCACCAACAGCAAACCAATCCTTGCGGCTGTCAGAGGTTCCTGCCTTCAACACCCCATGCAGTTGCTTGATGAACTCCGACGTCAAATCATCCGTGGCATGCTCAATGACAAGGTCTATGCAGCGGAAATGGTTCACCGTCTCCACAATGTCGTTCACGTTGACAACCTCACCATCAGCCATCCCAATGGTGTTGGTCTCAAAGATATACCGCGTCTGTTCATGCGTCAACCTGCTCCCCTCTATATGATTAGAGTTGTAGGTCATATCTATCTGTGTCCGATGATAGATACCACCCTTCATTCCCATCTTCTTCTGTTCACGAAGTGCAGCAAGCAAAGGTTGCATATATTGATTGCGATTCATATTGATTACTTCCAATGGATTAGTTCTCGTCCGGGCAAAGTCTCCGACTTTTTAATACAACGATGTCAATTTGTGACGCAATGTGTCACGAATTGGAACACACCCATAAAACAGATACATATAACTCAAATTACTCTTGCCTAACCCTTAAAGTATCTCCACCCAATCGTCGCTGAAGTTAATCTGCCGCAGCGTTTCCTCTACGTCGAGCTTTGGCGGCTGCTTGATTTTGAACTTCACAGCGTTCGTCGGAACCTTAGTGTGGATGGTGAATTGTGAGCCGTGTGGCTGCCATGTGAAACAGGTCTCGCCTGTCTCAATATTGATTCCGATGAGGTTGCCGTTGCGATTCTCCTCCCAACGGTATTGGTTGGCCACGTAGCGGTGGTTCTCTTCCTCAAACAGAGTGAAAGAAAGGAGGTCGTTGCTTCGGACGAGAACTGACGTGCGCAGGGGATTGTAGTAGTCCTGTGCGATATTGACGCGCTCGTTCCAGATGTTCAGCACGGCGCGGCCCGTCTTTTCGATGTCTTCGTGCGGGTCGGTGATGCCGTAGGAGTAATCGGGCGAGCATCGTCCGCTGATGAGACGTACAGAAGCCTCATTGCGATGTGGATTGGAATTCTTGACGGTCTTCATCGACCACGCCATCTTGTCAAACACGACATCGGCGATGCCAACGGGTGATTGCAAATGCTCGCCACCTATGGCCTCGGCAAAGACGTTGCCCCAGTCGTCGCCAGTCAAATCCTTGTAGCCGACGCAGAGCATGTAGACAAACTTTCGGCCAATCTTCTTGATGACCTCTTCGGGGATTTCGTTGATGGGGTAAGGCTCACGCGTTAACAGCCGCTTTGAGTCTCTGAGTTTCGGATGTTCCATATTCTCGGTTTTTGATTATTTCGTTTATCTTCTGAGCAACCATTCGTATCATGGGCACGGCGACGCTGTTGCCCGTCTGCCGACGTATGTCCTGATGCGAGACGGCAATCCTGTATTTCTCGGGGAAGCCTTGCAGTCGGAGCAGTTCGCGTGAAGTGGGACGGCGCACACCATTAACGAGCAAGTAATTGTAGGATGCCCCCGTTCTGAGGGCGCAGGAGTAGTCGAGCACGCTGATGTTGCCCGCCTTGTTCTCGTGCCAGATGGAGGGATAGAACAACTTCTTACCCTCGGTCTTCTCGCGTCGCTTCTCGATGATATGGTCGGAGGCGAATAATGTGGGGTCAACGTCGGCATCGGGTTCGAGGATGTCAGCAAGGTTGTAGGGCGTGTGCGGGATGTCGAACGTGAAAGCATCGCAATCCTCCTTGTGTTGGAAGCCCACGATGATGACGCGCTCGCGCTTCTGCGGAAGTCCGAAGTCGAGGGCATTCAGTACCTTCCACTTGACGTGATAGCCCAACTGGTCGAGCCGTTCGAGAATGACCTTGAACGTGCGACCGCCGTCGTGGCCTACCAATTGCTTTACATTCTCCAAAAGGATGTAGGGTGTCTGATGGTGTTTCAGAATGCGCTCAATCTCAAAGAACATCGTGCCGCGAGTATCGGCGAAGCCCTGCATTTTACCCATGATGCTAAATGCCTGACATGGGAAGCCCGCCAAAAGCACATCGTGCTTGGGAATCTTCGTTGCGGGAATCTTCGTAATGTCACCGAAGGGGACGGTTCCGAAGTTGGCAAAGTAGGTCTGGCAAGCCTTCGCGTCCCACTCTGACGAGAACAAACACTGGTAGCCCATTTCATCGAATGGGATGCGGATGCCGCCGATGCCAGCGAATAGGTCAATAAACGTGTGGTCGTATTGCTTGGGACTTGGGAATGGCACTTGATAGAACTCACGGAAGAGGTCGAACTCCAGCGGACTCTCAGCGGCACGTGCAATATCCTCCTCGGTGTAATCCTGTAGCCTGTCCTTGTGTTCCAGATATTCGCGGATAAGAGCCATCATCTCGTTACGCCGCTCCTGCACTTCGATGTGGTTTCCCTCGAAGTCGGTGGTGTGCAGATAATGGCTCAACGTCGCTATCTGATTCTCGTATGATGTTTCGCCGTAAATCCTGATGCCGTCCTCGGTCACAATTTCAGGAAAGGCTTGCAGTTTCAATTTAGCATCAATATCTTTTTTAGCCATTAGTTCACAAAGAAATGCTTTATCTTACAAAGATTTTCTATTTGGTTGCAAATTTACTCAAAATCTTTGAGTTTTTCCTGCAACTCAAGATAAAATGCATGCGAATGTTCCTTTTTCGATGCAGAAATGATTACCTTTGCCGAAAAATCTACAGAACGGTTATGGGGAAAATGACAAAACTTCTCGTGTTGTGTGCCATCGTCTGGTGCGTCCTCACCGCAGTCGCCCCACGTCGTGTGGTGACCCTCTTCCTGATTGGTGACTCGACGATGGCAAACAAAGACACCACGGGTGGCAAACTAGAAAGGGGATGGGGCATGATGCTTCAAGCGTGTTTTGACGAGGGCATCCGTGTGGACAACCATGCGGTGAATGGGCGTTCGTCGCTCTCGTTCATCAATGAGGGTCGTTGGGCACGGGTGCTGGAACAGATACAACCGGGCGATTATGTGGTGATTCAGTTTGGTCACAACGACGAGAAGCCCAAGCCCGACCGCCACACAGAACCTGGCTCCACGTTCGATGCCAATCTGGAGAAGTTCGTGCTTGAAACTCGCGAGCGAGGCGGCATTCCGATTCTGATGAACAGCGTGGTGCGCCGCAATTTCTTCATGAAAGCACCCGAGAATGATGACGACGAGGCGCTGAGAGAAACAACCTTCAAGGATGGGGTGAAGATGGTGGAAGGCGACAGCCTCATCGACACTCATGGGCTTTATCGGATGGCACCTCGACAGGTGGCAGAACGGCTGCATGTTCCCTTCGTCGATGCCAACCGCATTACGCACGATTTGGAACAAGGCATGGGACGCGAAGGTTCCAAACGGCTACATGTATGGTACCGTCCAGGCGAAGAGCCAAGCCTTCCCGAGGGGCGACAAGACAACACGCACTACAACATCTATGGTGCAACCCTCGTAGCACATCTACTGGCAGATGCCCTATGCGAGGAAGTGCCAGCACTAAAAAGCCACCGCACAAAGACTCCATAATCAGTTAAAAACACGGCAAATTTCTTTGATTTAGTGAAGAGAAATGTGTAACCTGCAAAAACCTAAATAATCACGGTGCAACAGAAACTCGACAAGTTGGGAGAGATGGATGCGTAGAAAAAAATATGCAGTTTTGTATAATAAACTCTTTTTCGGCTCGTTATTAGTAATACAGAAAGAGAGAACGTAAAAGCAGATTGCCTATGAATGACTCTACCCCATTTGAAAAGAAAACATCAAGAATTTTGGAACTGAAGAATAAGTTGGTGCGCCCATCGAAGGACACGCTGTTTTTCCTGCAATTGTTTGCAAGGATGTATGAGCCGCAGATGATGATGGGTGTGGCATAAAGAAGACTAATCCCCTCCATGAGAAGGAAAACCACACGAGGGAATTTCATGAAATCTTTTTGATGTTTGGAAACAAGTAAAGTACTTTCGTCTTTGGCTTTATCAGAGGAAGCCAAAGAACTTGCCAAGCGTATCAGGGATGGCAAGGCAAAACAAGTGAAGGCTGACGGACTCAGTGGTTCGTCGGCTGCTGTGTTGTTGGCTGCCATCATGAGCGGGAGAGGGAACTATCCCAATCTGCTGGTGGTGATGAACGATGCGGACGATGCAGGGTACATGTACCACGACTTGACGCAGATGATGGGGGATGAAAGAGTCCTATTCTTTCCTTCTTCATACAGAAGAGCCATCAAGTACAACCAGAAGGATGCAGGGAATGAGATACTGAGAACGGAGGTGCTGACGAGAGTGGCTGAGGCGCAAGACTTGTTGGTGGTCACCTACCCCGACGCGTTGGCAGAACGGGTGGTGTCGAAACAAGAACTGGATATAAACACCCTTCCTGTGAAGGTGGGCGACACGTTCGACATCAGCGAGTTGGAGAAGCAGATTTTCGACTTGGGCTTTGACCGGGTAGATTATGTGTATGAGCCTGGGCAGTTTGCCGTGAGAGGCAGCATCGTGGATGTGTATTCGTTCTCGTCAGACACGCCTTATCGCATCGACTTCTTTGGCGACGAGGTGGATAGCATCCGACCGTTCGACATACAAAGCCAGTTGTCGGAGAGCAAAGTGGAGCAGATGACCGTTGTGCCCGACATGAAGAAGGACGATGCGGAATACATCTCTTTCCTGGAGTTCCTGCCGAAGGACACGCTGGTGGTGACACAGAGCCTCGCGTATGTGTGCGACAAGATTGCACAGATACACGGGGAAGGCTTTTCGAGCCAAGCACAGTTTGAGGCAGAGACGAATGCGGAGGCGCTGGTCAAAAACTTCATCATAGACGAAGAGACCTTCAAACAGCAAATCGTGCAGTTCCGACATCTGGAGATGAAAAAGGGAAGTACAACAGATGAGAAGGCAATCCACTTCCACACGGCTGTACAACCCCTCTTCCACAAGAACTTCGACATGGTCAGTCAAGAGTTTCGCCGTCTGCAAAACGAGGGCTACAGAATCTACATCTTTGCCGACAGCGAGAAGCAGATTACCCGTCTGCAAAGCATCTTCGAAGAGATGGCGACAACGGAAGCCGACGCCATCCATTTCATCCCCGTCAACAAAGCCATCCACGAGGGTTTCATCGACCACACCTTGAAGTTGTGCTTCTTCACCGACCATCAGATTTTCGACCGTTTCCACAAATACAATCTCAAGAGTGACAAGGCTCGACGAGGCAAGGTGGCACTGACGCTAAAAGAAATCCAACAGTTCGAGATTGGCGACTATGTGGTGCACATCGACCACGGCGTGGGTCGCTTCGGCGGCTTGGTACGTGTGCCACAAGGCGACGTGATGCAGGAGATGATAAAAATCATCTACAAGAACGAAGACACGGTGTATGTGTCCATCCACTCCCTGCACAAAGTGTCCAAATACAAGGGCAAGGAGGGCGAACCGCCCACACTGAACCGCCTCGGTGGCAATGCATGGGAACGCATGAAGGAGCGTGTGAAGACGAAGGTGAAAGACATTGCCCGCGACCTCATCCAACTCTATGCTGCCCGGCTGAAAGAGAAGGGCTTTGCCTACACCAAAGACGGCTACATGCAGCACGAACTGGAAGCCTCCTTCGCCTACGAAGACACGCCCGACCAACTGAAAGCCACGCAAGACGTGAAGGCAGACATGGAGAAGCCACGTCCGATGGACAGATTGGTGTGTGGCGACGTGGGCTTCGGCAAGACGGAAGTGGCGATTCGTGCCGCCTTCAAGGCTGCCACCGACGGCAAGCAAGTGGCAGTGATGGTGCCCACGACGGTGCTGGCTTATCAGCACTTCCAGACCTTCTCGTCGCGACTGAAAGAGTTCCCCGTCAGAGTGGAATACCTCACCCGAGCACGTACAGCCAAAGAGACCAAGGAGGTGTTGGAAGACTTGAAGGCAGGAAAAGTCGATATCATCATCGGCACCCACAAGTTGATTGGCAAGCAGGTGCAGTTCAAGGACTTGGGCTTGCTCATCATCGACGAAGAGCAAAAGTTTGGCGTTTCCACTAAAGAGAAACTGCGCAGCATGAAGGTGAACGTCGATACGCT
Source organism: Bacteroidaceae bacterium (assembly GCA_017470525.1). Classification (GTDB taxonomy): domain Bacteria; phylum Bacteroidota; class Bacteroidia; order Bacteroidales; family Bacteroidaceae; genus Minthosoma. The sequence continues at coordinate 43,258 of JAFUYM010000027.1, read as the reverse complement.
CACCATGACTGCCACCCCCATCCCGCGCACGTTGCAGTTCTCGCTGTTGGGTGCAAGAGACCTCTCCATCATCCAGACGCCCCCACCCAACCGCTACCCCATTCAGACAGAGATTCACACCTTCTCGCCCGAAATATTTGCCGAAGCCATCAACTTCGAGATGAGCCGCAACGGACAGGTGTTCATCGTCAACAACAAAATCAGCAACCTCAAGCAACTGGAGGAGATGATACACAAGCACGTGCCCGATGCTCGTGTGTGTGTCGGTCATGGACAGATGAATTCGCAGGAGTTGGAGAAGATTATCCTCGACTTCATGAACTACGACTACGACGTGATGCTCTCCACCACCATTGTGGAGAACGGCATCGACGTGCCCAACGCCAACACCATCATCATCAACAGTGCGCAGAACTACGGACTCAGCGACATCCACCAGATGCGTGGTCGTGTGGGACGTGGCAACAAGAAAGCCTTCTGCTATCTCATTGCTCCGCCATTGGCAGCCCTCAACGATGTGACCCGTCGCCGTCTGCAAGCCGTGGAGAACTTCAGCGACCTCGGCAGCGGCATCCACATCGCCATGCAAGACCTCGACATCCGAGGTGCAGGCAACATGCTCGGAGCCGAACAAAGCGGATTCATCACCGACCTCGGCTATGAGACCTACCAGAAGATTCTGAACGAGGCAGTTGCAGAGTTAAAGGAAAACGAGTTCACCAACCTCTTTGCAGATGAAGACAAAGACGAGGAAGGAAAGTTGAGTGGCGAGAAGTTTGTGACCGAGACCAACGTGGAGAGCGACATCCAAGCCTTCTTCCCCGAAGAGTACGTGCCCAGCAGCGGTGAGCGCATGAGCCTTTACCGCGAACTGGATGGACTCACCACACCTCGCCAACTGGAAGACTACAAGAAACGCCTTATCGACCGCTTCGGCACCATTCCTGCCGTAGGCGAATCACTCCTCACCGTCATGCCCATCAAGTGGGCAGCCCAACGCCTCGGCATCGAGAAGGTCGTCCTCAAAATGGGACGCATGATTCTCTACTTCGCTCTCGAAGATGCCTACTTCCAAAGCCGTGCCTTCGAGAAAGTCCTCACCTACGTAGGTAGTCACGGCAGAGGATGCACCCTCCGCGATGGTGAACGCAAATCCCTCCTCATCAAGAACATCAGCACGATGGAAGGCGCACTGAGCATCCTGGAGGCAATGGAAGGCAGGGGCACCATCCTTGCTTGAGACCTGTGTAGTGAGAGCATTGAGACGAAGCGCTCAGAAATCTTTGCGGAGCAATGGTTGACTTCTTCCGTACCCCTCGGGTACGACACAGCGTACCCCTCGACTACACAAGAGTGTACCCGAGGGGTACGGTTCCATTTCCCATCGGGTTCGTAAGGGAATCTTTCAGGAGTCGCTGTACCGTCTCCTTGTATTTTCTGGAAATGGGAAGGTGGATGTTATCGATAATCACATTATCTCGGTCTATTCCTGTACAAGCAGAAAGACGCACGAGATAGGAACGATGGATGCGGAGGTATTCGGCACCGAGCAGGCGTGCCCATGACGAGATGGCGGTCTTGTTGCGGAAACGGCGATTGCCTGTGGCATGAATCCACACCTCGGTGTCGCAACTCTCGACGTAGAGGATTTCTTGCTTCGTCAATGTCACGCTTTGGCGGTTACTGATGAAGGTTATAGGTTTTTGGGGGTCTAGCATTGAATTCTCTTGTTCTTCAAGCGGCATGCTTTGGCAATCGCTGGAGAAGGTTATTGTTTCTTCTGACTCGGGCATACGCTTTTCAAGGACTCTGCCAAGGCTGTAGTCGCCAATCGTCAGAAGAACAAACATGGCAAGAAGGAAAACGGGGTTAAGGAGCATCGGGGGCACACCCAGTCTCCAGGCTGGTATTTGGTGGTAAAAGTAGAGTATGGTCACGTGGGCAAGGTGGACGGCGAGAAATGCCATTGTAAGAGTAAAAAGCAGGATGCAGATGAGCGATTTGATAGCCTTGCTGCGGTTGGCGGCAAAGGAAATTCGGGCTGTCATCTGACGGAAAAGTATGGCAATAGGCATGAGCGAAGTGCTCATCAGCAGTGCCTCGGACATGCGATAACCCGTGCTGCAAAGAATGATGGCCAACAGTATCAAAGATGCTGCCCAATAGATAGTGAAGAGTATAATACGTCTCATAATGGTCACAAAGTTACACCTTTTTCTACATGCGAAAGCCATTGTTGAAAGGAAAAATCCCGATATAGGGGGATTCAACCTGCCAATGGAGGGTTTTGACAGACAAATAAATAGGTTGGTTGCCAATATCTCCGTACCTTTGTACCAGCAACTGCAACAACAAGAGTGTTTAACATTAAAAAAAGTGAGTTATGATTACACAACTTTCAGATTTGTTTCTTGAGGGCAACATGATGTTCATGTCCATCCTCACCCTTTTGCTCGCCCTTCTGTTCCTTGCCGCATGGAAAGCACCCGCTTGGGTGTGCGATATCGGCAATATCGCATTAGTCTTAGGAATCCTGTTCACTGGGCTTGGTGCATATCAGGCTTGTGACGATATACAGAAGGCTGGCGATATTGCAACGTCAGTACTTTGTGGAGGTATCAAATGTATGCTTATCTCTCCTTGCTACGGGCTTATCATCTATGCCGTATCTCGTATCATAAAGATATGCCAGACACCAAGAATATAGAACTTGTGACTGGCACATATACAAAGAAGAGAGAGGGACGCGAATCGTGCCCCTCTCTCTTCTTTGTATATGTTTCCTTGTTGTCAGTGGAATAATTCGCCCAGCGCGTGGGTCGGTTAGTCGATTTCCTCGTCTGCCTCAAAGTTCCCTTCTCGTAGATGAGTTTTTCTGCATGACACTCTGTTGGAGGGGAACCAAGCGAATGAAAAAATACTTCAAAACAATTTTATCCATTTTTTATTTGTTCACCTTCATTATTTTATGTAAATTTGCAATTGAATTTCAAATTTGCATAAAATGAAAGAGGGCGAATATATAGAGAGAAGTATCTCGGCTACTATTCTGGAGGCTGCGAAATATTTTCCCGTGGTGTGTATCACGGGACCGAGACAGTCGGGGAAAAGTACGCTCATCAAGCACCTGTTCCCCAATTTTGTCAGGTACACATTGGAAGACCTTGATGTCAGAAACTATGCTAAAAATGACCCTGTGGCTTTTCTGAATCAGACAGAAAAGGGAATGGTTCTGGATGAGGTACATAGGGTGCCCGAATTGCTGTCATATATTCAAGGCATCGTAGATGACCACCCCGAAAGGAAATTCATTCTTTCGGGAAGTTCTAATTTTGCGTTGATACGTAGTGTGTCACAATCATTGGCTGGACGTGTCGGCATGTTTGACCTGCTACCCATGTCAATGGCAGAAACGCAGGAGATGGTAGAAAGGAAAAGTCTTGACGAATTACTGTTTGATGGTCTGTACCCGTCCATTTGTGCTCAAAAGAATGTTGCCCATCTTTACTATCCATCGTATGTGAGAACTTACCTTGACCGTGATGTGAGAGAGATGGTCAATGTGAAAGACATGATGCAGTTCAACACTTTTCTGCAATTGTGCGCAGGAAGAATTGGTAGTGTGTTTAATGCCTCGGAATTGGCAAACGAGGTGGGAGTATCATCCAACACCATCACTTCGTGGCTCTCCATCCTTGAAGCCTCCTATGTCATCACCCTACTACACCCCTATTCCGGGAATGCCGCCAAAAGACTTATCAAGTCTCCCAAACTCTATTTCTGCGACACGGGATTAGCCTGCCATCTGCTTGACATTGAATCTCCCACCCAACTCTCTCATGACAAGATGCGTGGGCATTTGTTCGAAAACCTGATAGTAATGGAGGCTTTGAAGATGCGTTTCAACCGAGGGAAGAAAAGCAACATGTACTTCTATCGTGACTCAAACAAGAATGAGATAGACTTGCTCACCAAAGAGAATGGCATTTTGAATGGTTTTGAAATCAAATCATCCATGACTTATAGCACAGACTTTCAGAAAACCATCAGCAAACTGGACACATATATCAAGGAACCGACGGGAACAAAGGCCATCATCTATGCTGGCAACATGGAAAATGCGGCTGCAGACATTAAGTTGTTCAACTATAAGCATATATCAGAACTCTTTTAATCCCATACGATCATTAGACTGCTTCGTAGTTTTTCAAGAGTTCTTACAATTCAGAGGGATTTCACAGATTAGAAAGCCGTTACGCTTATCTGTGAAATCCCTCTAAATCAAAATAATATCTAAAAATCCGAGCAATCGGCTCAATCCGTGGCAAAAATCTTGTCAGTAGAGAAAATCGCCCAGCGCGTGGGTTGGTTAGTCGATTTCCTCGTCTGCCTCGTAACCGCCCATCTCGCGGATGGCGTTCTTCAGCATGGTGTATTGCTGGAAGAGGTGGTTGACAGGTTCCTCGCCCTGCATATAGTCGTGCATAGGAGCCTTGAGGAAGAAGGAGAGGAAACGCTGGATACCGCTCTTGCCAGCACGTGCAGCGAGGTCGCTGAGCAGACAGAGGTCGAGCAACAGCGGAGCGGCGAGGATGGAGTCGCGGCAGAGGAAGTTAATCTTAATCTGCATGGGGTAGTTCATCCAGCCGAAGATGTCGATGTTGTCCCAACCCTCCTTGTTGTCGTTGCGTGGAGGATAGTAGTTGATGCGCACCTTGTGGTAGTACTGCGTGTCCTCGTCGTTGCCGTGACCATAGAGGTCGGGCTGCGTTTCAGGCTTCAGAATCGTCTCCAGAGTAGAGAGTTTCGAAACCTCCTTCGTGCGGAAGTTGGCTGGCTCGTCAAGCACGAGACCATCGCGGTTGCCAAGAATATTCGTTGAGAACCAGCCGTTCAGACCGAGGCAACGAGTGCCGATGATGGGGGCGAAACCTGACTTCACCAGTGTCTGACCTGTCTTGAAGTCCTTACCTGCAATGGGCAGACCCTGTTTCTCAGACATTTCCCACATGGCAGGAATATCGACGGTAGTGTTAGGAGCACCCATGATGAAAGGAGCACCCTCAGCCAACGCTGCATACGCATAGCACATGGAAGGAGCGATGTTCACCGTGTCGTTTGCCTTCATAGCCGCTTCGAGGTGAGCGAGCGTGTCGTGCACCTCCATGTTGGGCTTCACATAAATCTCTGTTGATGCCGCCCATGCCACCACGATGCGTGAGCAGTTGTTGTCTGCCTTGAACTTACGGATGTCTTCACGAAGTTGCTCCACCATTTCCCAACGGGTCTTGCAGTCTTTTACGTTGTTGCCATCGAGTCGCTTGGCAAAGTTCTTGTCAAACGCAGCCTTCATCGGAACAATCTTCTCCAGTTCGTCCTGTACAGGCAGGATGTCCTTCTCTTGCAGCACCTGTGCATACATCGCGCTTTGGAATGCATTGGCAGGATAAACGTCCCATGCTCCGAACACGATGTCATCCAATTTTGCCATTGGAACGATTTCTGAATAAGAGAGATACTTCTTGTCAGCACCCTTGCCGACACGAATTTTGTCATACTGAGTCATTGACCCCACAGGCTTGGCAAGTCCCTTGCGAGCCATCAACACACCTGTCATGAAGGTGGATGTGACGGCACCCAGTCCTACGACCATGATGCCCAACCGACCTTCAGCAGGTTTCACATTTTGATTTTCCATTTTGTAATATCTTGAAAATTATATCCTTAATTGCTTTTCCATTCTATTTGACACACCAAAAAGCAGCACAAGTAAACTTGGCTTTCTCCCGTTATGTCTTTGATAAAGAAGTCAAAAATCGGTTGCAAAGTTAGTCAAAATCGTATGAAAACAACTTATCGGAAACTCCCCTTTTATGTTCCACCTACCACTTTTAACAATGTTTAACCGACTTTGAAAGGGAATGGGCTGATATTTATCCCCTTTTTTTCACGCGCTTCCCCATCTTTCCACAGAACGCACACTCACATCCATTGACAACGACCACTCGCATCCACCGAAGTCGCCCGCTCGCATCGTCCACCGTCTCTCACCTGCATCCACTTCAAACGCTCACTCGCATCTTGCTCTGTCTCTCACTCGCCATCTCCTCCGTCCGTCACCCGCCGTCTCCTCCGTCTGTCACTCGTCATCTCCTCCGCCTGTCACTCGTCATCTGCCGTGATGAAACGTAAGGCCGCACGGAGGAATGACACACACCGGACGAGGCTGAAACGACACCCACTCTCAACCGCTCACACCTCACACCTCGCACCTCACCACCAACTTTTTCTCCCTCTTTAACAAAAAAAAAGAACTTTTATTTTGAGGTATGGTCGGTTTGTGCTAACTTTGCAAAAGAAAGACTAAACAACATCGCACATGAACGGAAGCGACAGCATAGTTATCATACCGACCTATAACGAGAAGGAGAACATTGAAAAAATCATCAGAGCGGTGTTCGCACTGGAAAAATGTTTCCACATCCTCGTGATTGACGACGGTTCGCCCGACGGAACGGCAGCCATTGTCAAAGGACTGATGCAGACAGAATTTGCCGACCGCCTCTTCCTGTTGGAACGTTCGGGCAAATTGGGGCTGGGCACTGCCTACATCACGGGATTCAAATGGGGGCTTTCACATGGCTATGACTACATCTTCGAGATGGATGCAGACTTTTCGCATGCGCCCAGTGACCTGCCTCGACTTTATGCTGCTTGTGCCGACGAGGGGTACGACCTTGCCATCGGCAGCCGCTACATCTCTGGCGTGAACGTAGTCAACTGGCCGATGGGTAGAGTGCTGATGTCGTATTTCGCTTCAAAGTATGTGAGGTTTGTCACGGGCTTCAAGGTACACGACACCACAGCAGGCTTCAAGTGTTACAAACGGCGTGTGCTGGAGACCATTGACCTTGACAGCATCCGCTTCAAGGGGTATGCGTTCCAGATAGAGATGAAGTTCACCACCTACAAGTGCGGCTTCAAAATCAAAGAGGTGCCAGTCATTTTCGTCAACCGCGTGGAAGGCGTTTCGAAGATGAACAGCGGTATTTTCGGTGAAGCGTTCTTTGGTGTGATGCGACTGAGATGGGACGGATGGTTCAAGAAATACCCCAAGCCCATAGATGAGAAGTCTTCCGAACATGTGCTTCCAAAGAAAGAAAACTGACGACCTAAGATTAACCTATGAGAACAATCATCAGAAATGCGATAATCGTGAATGAGGGGCACAAGTTTGTAGGTTCTGTGGTGATAGAAGATGAGATGATTCAGCAGGTGCTGGAGGGAGATGACTCCACTCAAACTTACGACCTTGAGATTGATGCAACTGGCTTGTACCTATTCCCGGGTGTGATTGATGACCACGTGCATTTCCGCGAGCCAGGAATGACCCACAAGGCTGACATTGCCAGCGAAAGCCGCACGGCAGCGGCAGGTGGCGTCACTTCCTACATGGAAATGCCCAACACTTTGCCTCCCACCACCACCATCGAACTGCTGGAAGACAAGTTCCAACGGGCGGCACAAGACAGCCGCGTGAACTATTCCTTCTACTTTGGTGCCACCAACGACAATGCCGACACGCTGCAACGGCTGGACCGCCAACGTGTGCCGGGCGTAAAGGTGTTTATGGGCAGCAGCACGGGCAACATGCTCGTGGACCGCGAAGAATCGTTGCGCCGCATCTTCGCGACATCCCCTCTTTTGCTCATGGCGCATTGTGAAGACACTGGCATCATCAATGCCAATATCCGTGCATTCAAGAAACGATATAAGGGGCAGAACGATTTCCCCGTCCGCTACCATTCCCGCATCCGCAGTGTGGAGGCATGCTACGAATCTTCTGCATTAGCGGTGCAGATGGCGAAGGAGACGGGGGCACGGTTGCATATTGCCCATGTTTCGACAGCCAAAGAACTGGAACTGTTCGAGAAGAAGCCCATTGAGGAAAAGAAAATCACCGCCGAAGTGGTGATTGCCCACCTGATGTTCACCACCGAGGATTATGACACGTTGGGAACACGCATCAAATGCAATCCTGCCATCAAAACGCCAGAAGACCGTGCCGCCTTGCGCGAGGCTCTGACCAACGGGCTGATTGACGTAGTGGCAACTGACCATGCGCCCCATCTGGAGAATGAGAAGATTGGCGGGGCGCTGAAAGCCGCATCGGGCATGCCGATGATTCAGTTCTCGCTGGTGTCGATGCTGGAATTGTATGAGATGGGCGTCTTGCCCATTGAGCGCATTCCCGACTTGATGTCGCACAATCCTGCCAAACTGTTCAGAATCGAAAAGCGCGGTTTCATCCGTCCAGGCTACTATGCCGACTTAGCACTTGTTGACCCCGAGGGGAACTGGCAAGTGAGAGAAGGGCGATATTATACCAAATGCGGCTGGACACCGATGGACGAACGATTCTTCAAGTGGAGAGTGCGTCGCACCCTCGTCAATGGCATCACTGCCTACAGCGACGGAGTGGTGGTGGATGGCATCAGAGGAAAAGAGTTGAGGTTTAATAGTCTGTAAGTTGAGGTTTAATCTGTAACAAAGTATCATTTTATAATCAGCAGTTCAGCGTGCGAAGAAACTATCGGATCAGCGACCTGTCGCCCTACATCAACTGGGTCTATTTCTTCCATGCATGGTCATTGCCAAGACAATCGGAAGAGGGGCAGCGCCTGTACGAAGAGGCAGAGAAGATGTTGCGGCAAATGCGACCTTATGTGGTGGTGAAGACTGTGGTGGAGATACTGCCGGCATGGAGCGACGGCGACGACATTGTGGTGCAGAAGACCTATCCCTGCGAGTGTGGGCAACGCCATCCTCAAGGAGACCCGATACGCATTCCCATGTTGCGCCAGCAGACACCAGGGAAAGATGGAACTTGCCTCTGCCTGAGCGACTTCATCCGTCCGCAATCGTCAATAAGACAAGACCGAATCGGTGTTTTTGCCACCTCCACCAGCATCGATGTGGAAAAGACGTTTCCCAACGACGACTACAATCGGATGCTCCTTCAGACCCTTGCCGACCGACTGGCTGAGGCAGGAGCGGAACGACTGCACGAAGAGGTGAGGAAAACCATCTGGGGCTATGCTCCCGACGAGCAATTGACCATAGAGGAACTGCACCAGGAGAGGTTTCAAGGCATCCGACCCGCAGTGGGTTATCCTTGCCTGCCCGACATCTCCATCAATCGTCTCATCGACGAACTCATCGGGCTGAAAAGCATCGGGGTGACACTGACGGAACACGCCATGATGCAGCCCCATGCCTCTGTGAGCGGATTCATGCTCAGCCTGCCACAGGCGCATTACTTTGCCGTAGGGAAAATCGGGGAAGAACAACTCGCCGACTATGCACAACGGCGTCACATGACACCCGAAGAACTCCGTCCCTACATACCCAATTCATAATTCACAATTTACAATTCATAATTCCGAACTCATAAACAAACTGTCAATTATCCATTGTCAACTGTCAATAGCCTATGCTGCTAAGAATACTCTTACTGATTGTCCTCCTGCTGGTGTTGCCCGACACGTATATATATATAATGTACATACGCCGTTGGACAAAGCAATGGTGGCTACGTGCCTTGTGGTGGATGCCTTCTTTGCTCCTTGCCATCGCAGCGGCAGTCATCATCAGCAGCAACGACATGAAGCCAGAACACCAGCCTTGGGTCAGCATCTTCATGTTTGCCTTTCTTGCCTGTTGTGCTCCCAAAGCCTTGTTCATGCTCATGGACGGCATCGGGCAAGGCATCAACTGGATGGTCACAGGTGGTGCCAAGACGCGCGAAGGCTACGACTGTATCTTCGTGCGCATTTTCCGCATCATCGGCATGGCGCTCGCCCTTTTCTCCATCGGGCTGCTTTGTTTCGGCTACTTCATCGGGCGGCATCACTATGTGGTTCATCAGCAGACTTTCTTCTTCCCCGACCTGCCCAAACGGTTCGACGGCTATCGCATTGCCCATTTCTCAGACATGCACATCGGCACCTTGCGCGATGGAAATGAGGCAGATGCACGGACGATTGTTGACCTCATCAATGCCCAGCAGTGCGATGCCATCCTCTTCACAGGCGACCTCGTCAACCACCAGAGTGCCGAACTTGACGGTTTCCGTCGCGACCTCAATAAACTTCATGCCCCCGACGGTGTTTATGCCGTGATGGGCAACCACGACTATAGCATGTATCTGGATTACCCCGACGAGAAAGACCGCGAGGCAGATGTGCTTGAACTGCAACGCCGCATCCGCAGTTATGGCTGGACCTTACTGCTCAACGACCACCGTGTGCTCCGCCGTGGCAAGGACTCCCTCATCATTGCAGGTGTGGAAAACGATGGCAACCCGCCTTGGCCTTCTCTTGGCGACCTGCCCAAGACGATGAAGGGATTGAAACGCTCTTGCTTCACGGTGCTGATGAGCCACGACCCTACACATTGGCGACGCAAGATTCTTCCTCAAAGCAGCATCCAACTCACCCTTTCGGGTCACACCCATGCCGGACAGTTCAAAGTGTTTGGCTGGTCGCCAGTTGCTTTCGTCTATCAAGAATGGTCGGGGGCCTACACCGAGGGCAATCAGATTCTCAACGTAAGCGATGGCATCGGAGCCGTGATGTTCCCCTTCCGCTTCGGCGCATGGCCTGAGGTCAACGTCATCACCCTCCGACGCACCCCCTCGCTTCCGTCACCAGCATCCAATCCATAACCCAACATATTCATCAGAACAATGAAAACATTTCTCAACATTTTATACAAGATTTACTCTTTCTGCATCGCTCTCCCCATCTTTGTGGTCATCACCATTTTTGTCGCTTCGAGTGTCATCATTGCAGGCTTTCTTGGCGACACCGATGTGGTGGCATACTACCTGCCCAAGTTCTGGTCGAAGTGCGCTTTCTGGCTCTTCCTCCTGAAGGTGAAGGTGGAAGGTCGGGAGAACATCAAGAAAGACGAAAGTTACGTTTTCCTTGCCAACCATCAGGGCTACTACGACATTTTTCTCGCCTACGGCTATCTGGGACACAACTTCAAATGGATGATGAAGGAATACCTGAAGAAGATTCCCTTCGTCGGCTATGCCTGCGTGAAGTCCAAACACATCTACCTCCCCGACGGCATCTCCGGCATTGCCAAAGCAGTGCAACAGGCAAGAGAGACCCTGCAAGGGGGCATGTCCATGATTATTTTCCCCGAAGGCACCCGCACCCGCACCGGAAAGATGGGACCTTTCAAGCGTGGTTCCTTCATGCTTGCCAACGAAATCGGAATCCCCATTGTGCCCATGACCATCAATGGCTCGTTCGACGTGTTCAGCCGCAACGCTAAGTCCGTCAGCCTCGGCACCGTCACCCTCACCATCCACAAACCCATCACGGCTGAAGAACGCCAAGGCAAGCAGACGAAAGTCATCATGCAGGAAGTGTACGATATCATCAACGGCAGCCTGGATGAGAAATACCGTGACTGAGAAAGGCACGGCAGAAATCTTCCCACATTTGCCCCTTCCACACCTACAAAATCGCACTGCTCCAGTCCGATGCATCGGACTGGAGCAGTGCGGCATGTCGGACTGGAGCAGTCCGATAAAGAGGCTGTGAGCCTCAACCGAAAAGTTCCCTTAAAGCCTCTTCCACTTTGCGAACGGGCACTATCTCAATTTTGAATTTCTCTTGAGCCACTCCGTTCATGTTGGAACGGGGGATGATGATTTTTCTGAAGCCCAGTTTGTCAGCCTCAGCAATGCGCTGCACAATGCGGCTCACGGGACGCACTTCGCCGCTCAGTCCCACCTCGCCAGCAAAGCAAATGTCTCTTGCGATGCCCGTATCTACATTGCTCGACAACACTGCCGCTATCACACTCAGGTCGATGGCAGGGTCGGTCACACGGATTCCACCCGCGATGTTCAGATACACATCACGTTGGGGCAGTTTGAAGCCCACACGCTTTTCCAGCACCGCCAAGAGCATGTTGAGCCGTCGGAGGTCAAACCCCGTGGCAGAGCGTTGCGGTGTGCCGTATGCAGCAGTGCTGACAAGTGCCTGTGTCTCAATGAGCAAGGGGCGCACACCCTCGATGGAACAGGCTACTGCCACACCACTCAGTTCCTCACCATCCTTCACGTCACTCAAGAGCAGTTCCGAAGGGTTCTCCACGGGTCGAAGACCATTGTGAACCATTTCATAGATGCCCAGTTCCGCTGTGGAGCCAAAGCGGTTCTTTATCGCACGGACAATACGGTACATATAGTGCTGGTCACCCTCAAACTGCAGCACCGTATCGACCATGTGCTCCAGAATCTTCGGACCCGCAATCGTGCCTTCCTTGTTGATATGCCCGATGAGGATGACAGGCGTGTTCGTCTCTTTGGCAAACTTCAGCAGCATCGCCGCACACTCACGTATCTGACTCACACTGCCTGGCGATGACTCCACCGCCTCTGTTGCCATCGTCTGGATAGAATCCACCACCAAAATATCGGGCTCCACAGCCTTCACATGCTCAAAGACAGTTTCAATCATGGCTTCACACACCACCTGCACATCCGCCAAAGCCTCGCTTGCCGCTCCATCCTCATATTTCTCCACCAGCCTGTCTGCCCTCAACTTCAACTGCCTCGCACTCTCTTCACCACTCACATAGAGAATCCGCATGCCCTTCAGTCGCAACACCGTCTGCAAAATCAACGTCGATTTGCCTATGCCAGGTTCGCCACCCAGCAAAGTCATGCTGCCAGGCACCAAGCCGCCACCCAACACACGGTTCAGTTCCCCGTCCCTCATGTTGATGCGGGGTTCATCCTCCGTCTGAATCTTCGACATGGAGATGGGGCTTGACTTCGTGGTTAGGCTGAACTCCTCATGCACCCCCAGCGAGGCTTTCTTCTTCCCCAACTTTTGTTCCACAAACGTGTTCCACTCGCCACATGCGGGGCATTTCCCAATCCATTTCGGACTATCATAACCACACGAACTACAAACGTATGCTATCTTTTCTTTCGCCATTATTTTCCTTTTTTGCCACAAAGATAATGATTTTCTAACTAAAATAACTAACTTTGCAGCCAGAAATCTGATTTTAAGGTAGAAATGAATTTTTCTGAGGTGATAGACTGCACCAAACGGAAGGTGCGAATCCTGTTGCTCACGCTGGCAATCATGGTCTGCGGTGGGGTCAAGGCTGTGCAACCCGACTCCATCTGGTATGACTCCATCTCTGGCACACGCACCCATCTGCAACGCATCGACACCCTCAGCCCCTACACCTGCCCGCTCCACTTCTTCGGGAAACGTGCCGACGGAACCCCCAAACTGCCTGCCCTGCAAGCGATGGTCGAGAATCTGGGCATCAATGCCCTCGTCTTCAGTTGGGACCACTTCGTCACCGACCGCGAGTGGGCACGTGTCACCAACTCCACCCTCCATCAGAACCTCACAGGCGGTTGGGTGTGGGACAACGACAGTTTTTCGGGCAACCAATTCGCACACCCCTATCATGGCAGCATGTTCTACAATGCCGCACGTGAGCACGGACTCTCCTATGGTGTCTCTCTCCTCTACCCACTGGCAGGTTCCCTCACGTGGGAACTCTTCTGCGAAACCAACCGTCCAGCCACCAACGACCTTCTCTCCACAGGTATCGGCGGTGCTGCCATAGGCGAAGTGACCCATCGCGCTTCCGACATCTTTTTCGACAACACAAAGACAGGAGCCAATCGTGTCCTGTGCGAAATCATCGGCACCTTCCTCAACCCTGTTCGCGGACTTCATCGCATCCTTTCAGGAGAAATGTTCCGCGTTAATCATCTGTATGCCGGCAAGAAAGAAGAGCCCGAACCCTACTCTTTCCAGATAGGATTCGGCGATCGCTACATACACGATGTCGGTGCCATTCATCCGCAAATCGGGCACCGCTACCATGAGCACATTCCCTTCTTCGACATCCGCTTCAACTACGGCAACCATTACAACAACCTCGACGAAGGCAAAGCAACACGCGCCTTCGACTATTTCAACATCTACGCCCTCGTCAATCTCGATTCCGACCACCCCACCGTCGGTGAACTCGACATCAGCGGACGCATCGGCTCCATCCAACGCCAGTTGCCCCACCGCTGGAAACTCGACATTGGTTTCTACCAGAACATCAAATACATCGACCACTACAGTTACGACGGTCACGAAGACCCGGGCAACCTGACAGTCATCAGCGAAGCAGCCAGTTTCGGAGCAGGTTTCCATGCCGAGCGGCAAGGCATTGCCACCACACTCAAACATGACCTCCAACTCTCAGCCGTACCTCTCGGAGGTGCAGCAGCCGACTACTTTCCCATGCGCCGCTACAACTTCGGCACAGGCTTCTCCCTGCGCCACCAGTTTCAGTACACATGGAACCGTCACATCACCTTCGGAAACCAATTCTACCTCCTGCGCCTCTTCATCGTGAAAAGCGCCAACCCCGAAACCCTGCAACAAATCATCGACGACCCAGAAGGGCATGAGTTAGACCTGCGCGACGGCATCAACGCATGGGGCGACAAAGGCGAACAGACCGTTCTCCAAAACCGCCTCTTCTTCCAATTCAACATCGCCCGCAATCTCCAACTCCACCTCCAACACGAGTTCAACCTCCGCCACGGCAACTACCGCCAATACCCCTCCCTCACAGGCAAAAGCCACGAATGGAAGGCAGGACTCAGTTATGCGTTGTAAAATAAAACAACTCTGCCACTTATTCCAAGAAAACGTTCCTCTACCTGCTGAGAAAGAAACAAAAAACTTTGTTCCGTATGTTGATAGAATTTGGGGATTTTGGAACTATACAACTAATTAAAATTGGGGATTTTGGAATATTCACGCTAATAAAATTTGGGGATTCTGGAAATTGTGCTTAATTTTGCACTCAAAACATAGAGATAATATGTCAGATACAAGGATTTTCAGAAGGAAGATATACGACCGAATGCTCCAATGGAAGCAGGAGCGTGACGGCAAGACCGCACTTCTGGTCAAGGGTGCCCGACGAGTAGGCAAGTCCACCATTGTTGAAGAATTTGCCAGGCAAGAGTACGAAACATACATGCTCATTGATTTTTCAAGAACTTCGGAAGAGGTGAAATCACTATTCAACGACCTGATGGATCTTGACTATATTTTCCTGCGTCTGCAGGCTATTTATAACGTCATCCTTCAGGAGCGTCGTTCAGTCATTATCTTCGACGAGGTTCAGAAATGTCCTCTCGCAAGACAGGCAATCAAACAACTTGTGAAAGACCATCGCTATGACTATATAGAAACAGGTTCACTTATCTCTATCCGCAAGAATACAGAGGGAATCATTATTCCAAGCGAAGAAACCCGTATCGACATGTTCCCGATGGACTACGAGGAATTCCGTTGGGCTTTGGGTGACAAGGCTACAATCCCTCTTCTCCGCCAGTTCTTCGACAAGCAGATGCCACTTGGACAGGCTTTCCGTAAATCGATGCGTGATTTCCGGCTGTATATGCTTGTTGGCGGAATGCCACAGGCTGTAAACGAATACCTTGACACCAACAATCTCAGCAGGGTTGATACGGTAAAACGTGAGATTATAGACCTATACTTTGACGACTTCCTTAAAATTGATCCTTCGGGACGTGCATCCCAACTGTTCCAGGCCATTCCCTCAGAACTCAGCAAGAATGCATCGCGCTATCAGGTGAGCAGCGTCCTTTCAGACAGTGAACGCAAAAATCTCTCAGAAGTGCTAAGAGCCATGAAGGACAGCATGGTGGTCAACTTCTCCTACCATAGCAATGACCCCAATGTAGGATTTGCACTCAACAGCAACAAAGACCAGTATAAGATGTTCGTCGGTGACACGGGGTTGTTTATCACGCTTGCATTCTGGGACAAGGACGTAACGGAAAACATCATCTACCAGAAACTGCTTTCCGACAAACTTTCCGCCAATCTCGGCTATGTCTATGAGAACATTGTAGCCCAGATGCTTACGGCAACAGGAAACAAACTCTTCTACCATACGTGGCAGATGGAAAACAGTAACCACAACTATGAGGTTGACTTTCTGCTCTCACGAGGCAGTAAGATTTGGCCGATAGAGGTGAAATCGTCTGGCTATAAGACTCATGCCTCCCTTGATGCATTCTGTCTAAAGTTCTCAGAACGTATCAGCAACCGTTATCTCATTTATACTAAAGACCTTAAAAAAGACGAGGCGACAACACTCTTGCCTATGTTCATGACCACTTTCTTATAGTCAAAGACAGCAATCCCTCACAGGCAAAAGCCACGAATGGAAGGCAGGACTCAGTTATGCGTTGTAGGTTTGTTAACTGACTGATGTATTACAATTACCCACTATTTGCGATATAGGAAGATAGCACCACGGTTGCTGTTTTCCATTTCCTACGATGAAGGCTTTCCTCACCTATTGCAGGCATTAAAAGACGGTCTGCAATTATTGTATAAAACGGAAAAGATGAGCCTCTCATTTCGTCTTTTTGCCGCATCAAAATCCACTATTGCTCTCAAAAAACACATTTTTTGCAGATTACCGCTCCGTTTTTACGATAGTCTGCAATTATTTTTATATCTTTGGGCAAAATTTGAAAAAGAATATTCGTATGTACAACGTGAACGAATTAGCATTTGAGGCAATGCTTGAAAATGCAAAGCAAGCATACAATGGCACCCCTTTTATGAGGTTAGCCGTTGATAAACTGTCGTATGAGTACAATCGAGAGCAATACAATGATTGCCTTCAACATATTAATGATGAAAACAATCAAATCGCAAACATATATAATCAGATAAGTCTACGAGGTGGCTTTGCTACTCAATATGACCAACAAGAGTTGCAACGGCATTTTCAAATAAGAAGCGAATATGAGGCAAAAAGCATGAAGCATTTCTTGTCTGGAGGCAAAGATGCAGAAAACATAGTAAACAAAATAGTCCAACCTTTCTAAGTTTAGTGGTTAACTACAATACAACTTAGTGGATAACTCGGAAAAGTAAGTGGGTAAATCAAAATAATAGAACTATGACCGAAGAACAAAAAAACCAAATCATTGAAAGCGGAAAAGATTTCTTCCGTGAGATTATCATACCCGCTCATTTGAAAAATCTAAATGAACTGCAGTTGAAGGATTTCAATGTAAATCCCTTCTTGATAAACTACTTGGCAGCTTTCCTCTGCGGAAATACTGAGCCAGAATCTTTGGCTAAGGCCTTGGTTTATCCAAGAATACTTGGTACGAGTATCAATACAACCTTTGGAACAAGTCTTCAATCTTTCATTACAGAAATACAAGCAATTGTTAGTAGCGGTTCTGCAATCCCTGGGATTGATATTGAGTTTGAAGATGCATTCGACGGTAGAAAGAAATACTGCCAGTGTAAGGCTGGTCCACAGACAATCAACCACGATGATGTTGACACAATTCTTGCTCATTTCAAGCAGTTTAAAGGGATAGCCCGTACAAACAAACTTCATATTTCGGATGATGACTTGGTGGTTGGAGTCCTTTATGGCTCACCCAAGAAATTGTCAGCCAATTATAAGACAATAGCCACCACATATCCCGTTTTTTGTGGTTCAGAATTCTGGGAGCATTTGACTGGTGATAAGATGTTCTATCATAGACTTGCCAAGGCTTTTGGTGAAGTCGTGGAAGAAGACAATATAGATGGTAGTCAGCTTATCACGAGAAAGGTAAAGGAAATCGCCAAGGAAATAAGAGACAGAGGAGATCTATAAACGATGCCAACATTTTTATCTGCAACGAACTTAGCCGACCTCACGGGCACTTCACTTGCAACTGCGCAAAAGTGGGGCGAGAATGGCGTATATCCATATCACAAGAACGAAAAGGGTAAAGAAGGCTTTTTCATGGAGGAACTTACTGACGTTGAACCTGTCAGGATGATGCTTGATACCAACTGGGATGAAGAATTACATGTGGCTCCTTTGCGTGATTACACATCTGTTGAGCTATTTGCTGGTGCCGGAGGCTTGGCATTAGGTATGCATTTGGCCGGTTTCCGTCATGTGCTGCTGAACGAGATGGATGCGATGGCCTGCCAAACGCTTCGCAAGAATCATCCAGAATGGAATGTTTTGGAAGGCGATATTCACCAGGTGGATTTCACTCCGCTTCGTGGTAAGGTGGATTTCCTTTCTGGTGGTTTCCCTTGTCAGGCTTTCTCATACGCAGGCAAGAAAGGTGGCTTGAATGACACTCGTGGTACACTGTTCTTTGAATTAGCCCGTGCTGTGAAGGAGATACAACCCAAGGTGTTCATGGGTGAAAACGTGAAAGGTTTGCTATCGCATGAAAATGGAAGAACGCTGGATGTCATTCGTAGCGCCATTAAGGAACTGGGGTACACCTTGGCAGAGCCTCGTGTACTGAAAGCCATCATGTATCAGGTTCCACAGAAGCGTGAGCGTTTGATACTTGTAGCAATCCGCAATGACATATATGAACAGGGATTCCGTTTCAAGTGGCCCGATCCATATCGTCGTGTGATGACGCTGCGTGATACCTTTTTTAGCGGTGAACTTTTCGATAATGATGTGCCAGAATCAGAAGGTCAGACCTATCCTGCTAAAAAAGCCCGCGTGATGGCAATGGTACCAGAGGGTGGTGACTGGCGTGATTTGCCCATTGAGGAACAAAAGGAATACATGGGTGGCAGTTTCTATCTAGGAGGTGGCAAGACGGGGATGGCTCGTCGCTTGTCAATGGATGAGCCATCGCTGACGCTGACTTGTGCTCCCGCTCAGAAACAGACAGAACGATGCCATCCGACGGAAACACGTCCTCTGACGGTTCGCGAATATGCACGTATCCAAACCTTCCCTGACTACTGGGAGTTTGAAGGAAACATAGCCGATCAGTATAAACAGATTGGTAACGCCGTGCCTGTAAATCTTGCATTTGCAATTGGACGTTCTCTGATACGTCTGTTTAACGAAATTGATGCCCAGCATCCCGAAGAAAGCCAGTACGAAGAGGCCAACAAGGCTGGGCATAGTATGCTGCCGCCACAACTCTTTGAGATTGATATGTTTGATATGCACAAACAATATCCCAAGAATGTTAAAATCATCAGCAATCCTTTTACTCGCAAGAAGAACATTGATAATAGCGACCTTGATGACTCGAAGAACGTTTTGGTAAGCCTTGTGCCTGACAAGTATATCGAACCCTACACCAATCAGCGAGCAAAGGCATACTTTACTGGTAAAAAGTTCCCATCAACGGTGAAACTCAACAAACTCTATTTCTTCATGCCGTATACCAAGGGCAAGGGCATACGTGACTTGTATCAGATAGAGGTAGTTCGCGTCGGAACGAAGCACGAATTTGTTGAAAAGGCCGACGAAAACGACTTCCGTCTGGTGTTTGAAATCAAGTTTGTCAAGCAACTGTTTGATGACTACAAACCCATTAAACTTATGATTTGGCGAACATTCACAGATACAAATTTGAGAGCAATATTGGCGATGTAGTACAAATTGGATTCGATTCGACCTCTCCCCTCAAAAATTAGTTCCTCATTGAATAAGGACTATATTTTACAACAATACATGTTCCGCAAGTACCCACAAGAGAACGCTCGGTGTGAGTGGAAAGAATTTAAGAACCAGAAGAACTTGTTCTGTGAGGACGAAATAACAAAAAATGCGTTTAATAACAAAGGACAGATATTGCTCTACCAGACTCCTGATGGGGGCGAGAATTGAGGTAGATTGCAGGGAGGAACCGTCTGGCTCAGTTTGGAATAGATGGCAGAGTTGTTTCAACGTAACAAATCGACGATCTCCAGACATATTGAGAATGTGTTTGAGGAGGGCGAACTGAAGACTGAGACAACTGTTGCGTTTTTGCAACAGTTCAAGCGAGAGAGAAGTTCTGGGGTGTTTCCTTGTGTGTTTAGGAAGGAATTGCTACCTTTGTACGATTTTCATTGAAAAAAGGTTTCACACATTTTTATATATAGAAAGGAAGCAATATGAAAGTGATTGTATCGAGTGAGATAGAGGCGGTGTGTCCGGGTTTTGTGGGGGCATGCTTGAGTGCGGATGTGGAGAACAGCCAGTATTCGCAGGGGTTGTGGGATGAGATTGGGGAGTTGAGTGAGCGGTATCGGAAGGAGTTGACGACGGAGACGGTGAAGGAGATGAGCGGGATTGCGGCTACGAGGCGGGTGTATCGGGCTTGCGGAAAAGACCCGTCACGGTATCGTCCTGCATCGGAGGCGCTGATTCGGCGCGTGTTGCAGGGGAAGGAACTGTATCAGATTGACACGTTGGTGGATTTGATTAACTTGGCATCGATGGCATACGGATATAGCATCGGCGGCTTTGATGGGGCTAAGTTTGTGGGGGACACGCTGACGCTGGGCATCGGGAAGGCTGGAGAGCCTTATGAGGGCATTGGAAGAGGGATGATCAATATTGAGGGGTTGCCTGTATATCGGGATGAAAAGGGCGGTGTGGGCACTCCGACAAGTGACCATGAACGCACAAAAATCGGTATGGAGACAAAGCGCCTGGTAGTGCTGATTAACGGATACGACGGGCAGCAAGAACAGGTGGAAGCCAATGCGCAGTTCATCCAAGAACTCTTGCGAAAATATTGCAAGAGTGACGGAGGAACGTATTTCATCTATCGTTAATGGTTGTTCTGATTTAGGTTAGAATGGGTAGCCGACGGCAAAGTGGACGGCTACGGCATCTTTGAAGCGACGGATATTGTAGTAGGAAGATTTGCCTGTGTCGTAAGGCAAATGGAGACCCACACCACAGTCTAGGCGGAGGATGAGGAAGTCGAGGTCGTAGCGAAGTCCAAAGCCTGTGCCGACGGCGAGGGAGTTGAAGAAGCCTCCTTCGCCGAATTTGCCTTGAGGATGCTGGGAGTCACCGTGCATGAGCCATACGTTGCCTGCATCGAGGAAAAGGGCTCCTTGGAAGGCTCCGAGGATGGGAAACCTGTATTCGGCATTGAGTTCGAGTTTCATGTCGCCTGTCTGGTCGAGGTAGATGTCCCATCCGTTGGCATCATAGTAGCGACCGGGTCCGATGCTGCGAATGGTGAAGGCTCGGATGCTGTTGGCACCGCCCACGTAGAAGAGTTCGCTGTAGGGGGCATAGTTGGAGTTGCCGTAGGTCCAGATGGCTCCGAGTTGCACACGGGTGGCAATGGAGGTGTTTTCGGTGAGGTGGAAGATGTTCTTGAGTTGCAAGACACACTTGAGGAACTGGGAGTAAGGTGTGGAGAGCAGTTTTTTGTCTTTCTCGTAATAGTCAAAACCCAAGAGAGCATTGGTGAGGTTGAGGAAGTTGGCGGACTGCTTGACAGTTCCCTCGAAGTGCATGGTATGACGAATGTGGGAGTTCCAAGTGTTGTCGTAGGTGATGGTGTATTGCTGAGCAGGGATGAAGACGTCGCGCAGGGAGACGTAGAGGGCTGAGTTGCTGCCCACAATGGAGTCGAACCGCTCGGTGGTGTTCTGCATCTTGTTGTAGGTGACGGTGAGGGGTTTGAGTTCGTGGCTCCACGAACGGGAGGTCTGGAAACCGTAGGTTGCCTCGATGGTGGAGGACATGAGGCGATAGTAGTAGGCACGTTTTCGTTGCTCAACACTAAGTTTGAACTCGGTGGAGGTGGGGTATTTATAGAAACGCTTGTTGAGCCAAGGGAAGGCAATCCAAGGGTAAGAGAGAGAGACATCCAACCCTGCCAAATAGGAATTGATGCGTTCGTTTTCGCCTTTCAGTTTGCGTGTCTGCCATTCGTAACTGCCTTTCAGCCCTATGGAAAGGGTCTCGCCGTGATGGAAGGCATTGCGTTTGGAGAGTGTGAGTCCCAAGCCTGGACCTATCTGATAGTTGGACTTATAGGTGAAGTTGAAATCGAGATCAGCATTGATGAGTTGGTCCATCGTAAGGTCAAGACGAGTGTCGATGGTGTCGGCATCGCGTTGTTCAAAGGAGAATTTCACATTGGAGAAGATGTCCATGCTGCGAAGGTTGGAAAGGGTCTGATCAACGAGTGACTGATTGAAAAGTTGACGGGAACGGAACTTGAAGTTCTTCATCATCACTCGCGGTGCAATGGGGATGCGGTCGCCCTGCCAAGCGATTTTGAGACGGCGGCGGGTCAGGGAGTCGTCATAGACGTTGGTGCGTCCCTCCTTGCGTCGCTGCACAGAGATGGCACTGGTGCGGCTCTCGCGGATGTAAGCACTCACATTGCCGAAATAATATTGCTGCTTGGCTCGTTCGGGCATATCCATATCGGCTGCCACAAGGAGTTTGACCCGATAGGGGATATTGGTGGAGTCGGCAAAATAGGAAATGTAGTCGGGACGATAGTAGTAGAAGCCGTTGTTGCGGAAAGCATTGACGAGTCGGTCTTTCTCGTTGGTGAGGTCGAGTGTGGAGAACTGTCCGTCGCGATGGATGTAGGCTTCTTTCTGTGTGGCTCGAATGATGCTGTCCTGAATGGAGTCGCGGAAAGCATATCGGATGCTGTCGAAGAGGTAGGGTTCCCCCAGATGAATGTCGTAGGCAATGCGTTGCTTCTTGGGGTCACGTTGTGTAAGGAGTTCATAATCGACATGCCCACGGAAGTAGCCGTAGTTCTGCAAGAGGTTGGTGGTCACCTTCGTGCGTGTTTCGGGCGACACCTGCGAGATGGTGACAGGTGTGCCTGCAAAGGAGTTGAACATCCACTTGTTGAAACCTGTGCGGGGTTTATCCACGTAGGCATTGTAGAGCCAAAGTCCAATCTGGAGGGGACTTCGCTTGGACGAACTGCCAAGCAGGGCACCATTGGGCTTATAGGCAAGGGCTGCATTGACCTCCTCCAGCGCAAGCACTTCGGCTGCGGTGCCTTTCTTGTCATGCACACGGGTTTTCTCGATGCCTGTATAGAGCACCTCACCTTCGGGCAGATGGGAGGTGGTGGAACAAGCCGCGAGAATAATGACGAGCAATATGTATAGTAAACGCTTCATTCCTTCTTTTCTGTATTGTCTTACTCTTTCTTTTCTTCACGAACTTCCCTTCTCACTTCTTCCTCCTTTTTCTTCCAAATCAGCAGGTCGGACAGTTTATCGACCTTCTTTCGGAGCAGAATACCTGCACCGTTCTTGTCGATTTCACCTTCGAGCAGGTTGGAGAAGTCCTTCTCGTGGAAGAGGCGGATGTATTGTGTGCCGCCATTGTCGAGTCGCCATTCGAGAGAAACGTCGTCGATGTAGGCACCCGATTCATTATGGACGGAGTTGTTATTATCGGAACTGACCTTACCGCCAATAACCACATTGAGACGGTCGGAGAAGAACTTGCGGGAGAACTTAAAGGAGTAGTCGGTACGTTTGGAACCATCGTCGCGCACGGTCTGGTCAAGTCCCACACTCACATTCACCATGGTGGAGAGCGCGTTGCCCGCAATCTTGTTAATTTCCTCTTCCAAGAAACCATTGAGGGCATTGCCTGCCGCAAATCCCTTGCTGTTGGAGCCTGAGAGATACATGCCTGTAGCCAACATGCCAACAGCCAATTTGTTGCGGTCTTCGGCTGAACTGCTGGCAAGTTCGTTCTGCACGGAAATGTCATCGGGGGCGTCGATGATGAACTCCAAACCGAGATTTTGCAGCGTGTTGGTAATTTTCAGACCCACATCGAAGGGGACATTCCGACTGCTGCCATCGCCCTGCCCCACTGCTGCACGAACTCGTTCGGTAGCGGTGATGTTGAGCACAGGATTGCTGGGCGCACCAGTAAACTCGATGTAAGAACCAGAATGGATGCTGAACGTCTTGAGCGGAATGACAGGCAGGGTATATTTCATCTCACCTTCGTTGATGGTGTAGCGTCCCTGCAAGTTGAATACCCCTTCAGGCGTGTAGGACATCGTGATGTTGCCACCTCCCTGCACGTTCACATAACTCTGCTTGTCGGCAGAGAACTCACCACGCAGTTTGGCACCGTCTTCCACACTGAGCACCACGTTCATGTCAATACCCATATAAGTCTTCTCGGGTAGCGATTCTTTTGGAGGGGGAGGTGCGTTGAAATCGACAAAAGTGACGATGTCTTCCAGTCGGTCGGTCTGATAGAGTGCCGTTTCCGACATGATATAAGTGAGGTTGGTGGTGGGCAACACGCGTACCAATCCACGTACTGTAAGGTCCTTGGTAGAGCCGATAACACGGGCGAAGAAGTCGCCATACATGTCGCCATATAGGAGTTTTCGGCTGTTGTAAGGTGCCTCAATGAGTTTGAAGTTGCGCCCGTTGAGGGAGAGTGACATGAAGATTTCGTCGAGGTTGGAGAAATCGACATGGCCATTCAGCGTAAGTGGATTGTCGTCAACGCTGTAGAACTTGAAGGAATCGAAGTCGATGCGGCTATCGTGGAATGCCAACGTGTCATTTGCCAACGCGAGGTCAACGCTGTAGGTGTTGGAAAGCACATGCACGTCCTTTGGCATCAGGTAGCCGTTGAATAGCAGTGCATCCATCGGACCCGTCACCTTCATGTTACCACCAAGATTGCCCGTGAAACCAGCAATTTGGTCGGGCATGAAGGCAGAGAGCATCGACATCGGCAGGTCGAGCAGCGAGAGGTCGGCATCAAGTGCGCCCTCTCCTTCGGCATTGTAACTGCCATCGATTTGCAGAATGTTAGTGTCGTTATAAGACAGGTTGGCATCAATGACATGAAGGTTTTCGCCTTGTGGCGTGTAAGTGAATTGGGAGGCGAGATTGCCCACCGTCGCCCCTTCGTAGGAAAAGCGGTCGGCATCGAGTTGACCCTCCACCAAGAAATTCTCCCCTTGGTCTATATAGGTGGCATCCAGATGCAACACACCACCCATGTTAGGAAGTCCAGGGATAGGAATGACGGAAAGAATCTCTTTCAGATTCAAGTCGTTGGCAACGACATTGGCTATTTGCCTGCCCGAACCGTCCTCATCGGCATAGACAGCCACATAGGTGCTGTCGGAGAGGCTCGAAAGGCGCACATCAGCCAACACTGGTCGGTTAGGATAGGTCGTGATGTAGTTGTCATCGTTGAGGGCAAATTCGCGGTAAGCAATAGTCGGATGCTTGGGATATAGGCTGTAGTTGACACAGGTGTCGTTTGCCAAAGCCCTCACCCCGAGGTCGATGCCCTTGTTGTTTTTCTTGTCGAAATAGGTCAGATGAGCGTCTGCACGGTCAGCCATCACGTAGCCGTCAAGATAGGCTTTGAAAGCAGGCAAGAGGGGCTGGTCGTCACACAGCATGCCAACATGATAATCCAGTTGTGTGGTGTCCTGCACCAGGTTGAAGAAGGCGGTATCAATCCTTACACTGTCTTTCTTGAAGGCATACACATGCCCCTTCCCCATCAGTCCTTCCACAGGCGAAGACTCGATGTTGGCTTTCAGTTCCTTGAAACTGATGCCGTATGCCTCCAAAAGGTCAGAAACAGGGTTGTCGTCCTTTGCCGAAATCGTAAGCGAGAGTTCTGGCAGATAGGTCTTCAAGACATCCAAGTGGACGTCGTGGTGCTTGAACTCCTTGATGGTCTCCTTCTGCAACCGCTCCACTTGCGGCATCAGTTTGAATACATTGCTGGGCATGTAGAGCGATACAAACAAGTCGCCTGTGTTCAAGGTGGCAGCCGTCGAGTCGGGCATGGCTTCAGCATAAAGATTGAAGAGGTTGGTCGAAATGCTGTCAGCACCCACTCGCAAGCCGAGCGTGTTAATGTGGGAATCCACCCGGAAAAGGTGGTCGAGATTATAGGAGAAGTTCACCGTTCCGTTGGTGGTTGCTGTCAGCGGCTCTTCGCTGAAACCCATTGCCTGCACGTCGGCAAATGGAAGGTCAATGTCTAAAACACCCTCCACAAGATTCTTCTTCAGTTCACCATCGAAGGTGAAATTCGTCTTCAGTTGGTCGTTATCGCAAGCCAAAGCAAGGTTCAGCACTCCTCCCTTCAAGGTGGCATCGGCATCGATGTTGCTCAAGTTCAACTTGCCCATAGAACCTTCGGAGAGGATCGCTTGGGCATCAAGCACCGTGTGGGGAGAGAAGAAGTCGAAGCCACGTCCTTGTGCATGCACCTTACCTGAAAGGACGGTCATTTCGTCCAACGGTACATAGCTGTTGACCAGCAAATTGCGGAATGTCAGATCTGCCTTGTAAGCATCGGACGCCATCACGTAACTCCCTGTCAAATCAACCGTTCCGCGTCCGTCTTTAGCAGTCAACTTCGTTTGCATGGAAAGGTCTTCAGCCACATCCCAGAGGGTTGCAGAGCCGTCTAAAAGGAGTTTGCCAGGCACTTTCACGTGGAGGTCACTTACCTCTAAGGCTTGCAGGTTTCCGTCTGCCTTCAACTGCACCTCCAGCGGACGAGCAGGGAGTTCTTTTGCCATCATACTGCGCACCTCGCGGGTTTCCACTTCGCCACCCATCTTGGTGAAATAGAGAAGGTCGTCCTTGCCCAACTGCCCCTTTCCTGTCAGGGAGAAGGTGCCAGGATTCACGTCGTCGAAGGCATTCATGTCCATGCGATAAGCCACCGTAAGGTCGCTGTCAGCAGTTTTCACATGGAGGTTAGGGACGGTCAGCGAAAGGGAATCCATCTCCACCCTACCCTGCGTTTCGGTGATGGTGAGTCCGCTCTGTTCGGTGCCCGAAAGTTGGGTGATGTTCAGGGTCATGTCGCCCGTCCCTCGGTATTCAAAGGAATCGACCGCAAGGCTCACCTCATTGAAGAGCAGGTGATTGGGGTCGAGTTGTTGGGGGAAGCGTGGTTCGTTGCGATACTCGAACCCTGCGGAAGATTCTGCCACCTCCAGATGATGCACTTGGTAGATTTCTTTCCCGAGGTCGAGAAAGCCGTTGGCGTGGGCAGACGCGATGTTGGCTGTGACAAAGGTGCTGTCTGCCTGTGGGGTGAGCAAGACGGTCGCCTTCACGTTCTGAAACTCGATGTCGTCCAACTGAACCTTCCACTTCACTTCGCTATCGGTCGTGTCTTCGGGCACAGAATCGTTCAGCAGCACCGTCAAATCAGCGTCTCTCAGCAGCGCCTTGTTGACCACAGCAAGTTCATTTTTGATGTCTGTACTGTGGCTATCAAGACTCAATTCTGCCACTTGCCCCTTTACGACGGCTGCCTCAATCAAGTCCTTCGTGTTCAGTTTGGCATCGTATAGATGGATGCCGTCCACCTCTGCCTTCAGTTGGAACAGCGGCAGGGCTTTCACACTCACATCCAGTTGTCGGGCAGCAATCACCGTATCGCCCTCCTGCACCGCCAGCATGCCCCCCATGGTAAGGTCGAGCGGGAACTTCAGATGCACACTCTCCACCGTCACCTCCATGCCCAGTTCCTCGCTCAGCATCTCGGCAGCCTTATCCACTGCAAACTTCTGAACGGGAGGGGTGTAAATCAGCACGGCAAGCAACAGGAATAAGAAAATTGGAGTTAGCACTATCCATAAAAGGACACGCCAACTCCAACCTAATATCGTGTACTTACCGTACTTCTTCATAAACAACAGAATTGATTTATAACAACGAATTTAACAAATTAAACGAATCTCAGCATGGAATGCACCTTCGGTGCACCGAATGGAAACAAATACCATTCGTTTGATTCGTCGCCGCCTGCGGCATTTGATTTTTATAATTGGCTACGCCGATTAAAAGAAATTCGTTTAATTCGCTAAATTCGTTGTTAAAAAACTCAATTAGAGGTTTGGATTAATCTTGTTCCACTCCGAAATTGGAGGCACGATGTTCAGCGTCACGAGTTCGTCACGCATCTTGCACAGGTGCTCGTAAGATGCATCCAGTTTAGCCAACTCCTCAGGAGTGCCAGTAGGCATCTTGTAGGTGCAGCCGTTCGTGTCGAGCGTGGTGTCCATTGCCATCATGATGTGGTTGTACTTCTCGTTGTTCACGTAAGTACCTGCTGGCCAACGGAACTTCTCGCCGCCCATCACCGAGCGAATCATCTCTACAGAGCAGAAGGCAGGGCTTTGCCAAGAAGAACGTCCGCGAAGTTCGATAATCTTCGCACCACCCTTCGTCACAGCCACCTTCAACTGCTCCCACTCCTCTTCAGGAAGTGCAGGTGTGCCAATCAGTTCGTTGAGAGGCTTGCCAGCCACCTTCACAGCACTGCCAAACACAGCCATCTGCTCACCGTGACCGCCGTATGTAGCACAGCCCGTCACCTCATACTGCTTCACACCAAACTTCTTGGCGAGAGCCGACTGCAAACGGGTTGAGTCGAGGGCTGCCAGCGTAGTCACCTGACCTGGTTTCAGACCAGAGTACAGCAGCGTTACGAGACCTGTCAGGTCGGCAGGGTTGAAAATCACCGTCACATGCTTCACGTCGGGGCAGTAAGTCTTGATGTTCTTGCCCAGTTCCTCAGCAATCTTGCAGTTGCCAGCCAAGAGGTCCTCCCGGGTCATGCCAGCCTTACGTGGTGCGCCACCCGAAGAGATGATGTACTTCGCATCCTTGAAAGCCTCAGCCACATCGGTGGTGGCAGTCAAGTTCACACCGTCATAACCGCAATGGAACATCTCTTCCATCACACCCTCCATACCTGGAGCATACACGTCATAAAGACACACATTGGGAGTCAGCCTCATTGTCAGAGCCAACTGAACCATCGTAGAGCCGATAGCGCCACCAGCACCTACAATCACGAGTTTGTCGTCAGTTAAAAATGCCATAATACTATATTATTTATTTAAGCGTTATACAAAATTCGCTTTCGCATCGTTTGAAATCGAAGATAAATGTTGCATGAATGTTTATGCAAAAATAATTCTTTTCTCCGACACAAACAAATAAAACTCACGGTTTTCTTGAAAAGAGCACCACTTTCTTTTTATTCAAGCCCCAAAAACGGAAAGTTTGACAAGTTCAAGGGGCAAATATCTTCCGCCTCTCTTGATTCAAAGGGTCTCAATGCCCTGTTTACCGTGTGCGTTGGGCTTGCACTCACACAGTTCGTGAGCATACACCCACGAGGCTCGTGAGGTTGGTGGGTGTAGAGTAAAACAGGGGATGGAATTTTAAGGGAATGGATAGTGAAAAAAGTTTAAAAACGGGGGGGGGGGAGGCGGGTGTTTTGAGGAGTTGGAGCGACGTGAAAGAGAGGAAAAAATAGGTGAAAGTGGTAAAAACTGGGGGTATTTTTGGCACAGGATGGCACAGTCCATGGCACAAATTTACGGTTGTAACTAATTGATATTAAGTATGTTGTTTCAGTGTGTGCCAATGTTCCACGTATTTTTGGAATTAGGAGAAATTTTTCAAGGTGTTGTTGTGGAAGGGGGAATGTGATAATCTGAAGGAGAGTAGGCAGAAATAGGATGGCACATTGGCACAAGTGCCCTGAAATGCCGATGGATAAAGGGTTTCGGGTGTGCCAAGAGGTGTGTCAAAGGGATGGCACAATGATGCTTTGGGGCAGTTTTTGTAAAGTGAAGATGGCAAATGAGTAAATTTCGAATGTTAAAATCTGTAAAGAATGTAGATTCTTTAGGTAAATTCACATTGTTTCCGTCGTTCCAAAAAACTTTCGAAAGTTGCGTTTTAGTTATTGGGGACCTTTGCTCATGTCATCGCAACTTTGGCTCTGCCCAAGTTACTCACGCTCGACAATAAAAATAAAAAGGATTTTATTTTGTTTTGTGCTCACTTAATCGTAACTTTGCCCCGACAAAATCGAAAAGAACAAAACTAAAACTATTGGGCATGAAGACTAAACTGATATTGGCAATCATCGCAGTATGCATGACGATGGTGTGCGTGGCACAGAATGAGAACGAACTGGTGGTCAGTACAAAGTCGGGAATAGTGAAGGGCATCATGCAAGAAGGCACAATGGCTTGGTTGGGCATCCCCTACGCAAAGGTGGAGCGGTGCATGCCTCCACTGCCTGTGGAGAAGTGGAAGGACGTGAGAGTGTGCGACCACTGGGGACCACAGGCGATGCAGCAGACGAACCGCCCGATGTCGGAGGATGAGATGTCGGAGCAGTGCTGTGCGCTGAACGTGTGGACAACCGCCCGCAAAGGAAAGAAACCCGTGATGGTGTGGCTGCATGGAGGCGGTTTCGACAGCGGAACACCTGCATGGGATCCGGGCATGTGCCTGGCAAAGAAGGACGTGGTGGTGGTGAGTGTGGCTCACCGTCTGAACATCTTGGGATTCCTCGACCTCTCCACTTGCGGCGAGAAATACAAGCATTCCGGCAATGTGGGCATGCTCGACGTGGTGCAGGCACTCCAATGGGTGCGTGACAACATCAAGAGTTTTGGTGGCGACCCCAATAACGTGACCATCTTCGGTGAGTCGGGCGGTGGCGGCAAAGTGGGCACCCTGCTCTGCATGCCTCCTGCAAAAGGACTCTTCCACAAAGCAATCATCATGAGCGGCACCATCCTGAACGTGAACACGAAGGCGATGACCGAAGAACTGGGCGAGGCTGTGCTGAAGGAATTAGGTATCAGCAAGGCAGAGGTGGACAAAATCAGGGATGTG
The DNA here is from genome assembly GCA_017470525.1 of Bacteroidaceae bacterium. Taxonomy (GTDB): domain Bacteria; phylum Bacteroidota; class Bacteroidia; order Bacteroidales; family Bacteroidaceae; genus Minthosoma. The sequence continues at coordinate 12,644 of JAFUYM010000027.1, read as the reverse complement.
CCTTACAATGAACTCTATGCAGCCGGTCAACGTGCCATGGCAGCCAGCATCGGCACCCGCCGTCCTGGCACGCCGATGATGTGGGGATTCGGCCCCACTCCTGATGGCGAGGATGTGGTGCAGCAGCCGTTCCAACCAGGCTTTGCCGACTTCAGCGATAACATCCCCATCATGATTGGCACGACATTCAACGAACTGCAACGCCAGCGTTACAATCAACCCATGACGATGGAGCAAGCGCGTGAAGAATTGCAAAGAACTTTTGGTGACGAAACAGATGCCTACATTGAGGCATTCAAGAAGGCTTATCCGCTCCGAGCAGAATCGACAGAAACCCTGCCCCAAGACTTGCTGAGCATCGACTGGCTCTTCCGACCCAAGACCCTCATCACGGCTGACGCCATTGGCGGCAAGCGCAAGGCTGACACCTATATGTATATGTTCACCGTGAACGATGTTTCACGCAACAACGACTTCAAGGGTTCTGCACATGGTGCCGAACTGAAATATTGCTTCAATGTTGTGCATCACTATCAAGAGCAGTTGGCAGGAACCTGCATCGACAAGAACCAAGAATGGGCGAACTACATGAGTGCGGTATGGGCAAAATTTGCCCACGACGGCAATCCCAACCTCGGAGAAGAGAGGTATCCTGCCGATTGGCGTCCTAACTGGAAACCCTATACGGCCGAGAACGGCGAACTGATGGAGTTGGGTGGCACGAGACCCACCATCCACCACAACCATGACCGAAAGTTGGAGGAAATCATCGACCGCCACTGCTTCAAGCAGTTGGACGAGTTCAGAAAGACACACCCATAAGGAATTTAAAAGGGCAAGGTTCCCAATAGGGGAAATTGCCTTTTTTCGTACAAAACAGCATTTTTTTCCTGTTTTTTTTTGTGAAAAGAAAATAAAGCACTACTTTTGTGGTCGCTTTTTCGACCCACATAATATATAATAATAGTACTCGACTATTAACATTGGTTTAGCATTGGATGAGTATCGGATGAGCATTGAATTAAAAAATTGTACAAAAAAGTCTGCACATGCGTATTCCTTTCAAATTCTTTCAAAGAAGAGGCCTTTCCGTCAGATTGAGCGGATGGGTGGTTGGCTCTGTCACCATCCTTGTGGTGGTGGTGCTCACCATCATGTTCAAGGTGACACAAGGGCTCATCGAAAGGGAATCGCTGGCAAAAGCCGAAGTGACTCTGAACGGCACAGCATTGCGCATCGACAACCTGCTGCATGAGGTGGAAGTGGCGGCCAACGGAACGGCTTGGAACATCGAGCACCATCTGGACAACCCCGATGCAATGGTTGGCTATTCGCGTGAAATCGTGAGGAACAACCGCAATATCGTGGGATGCGCCATCGCCTTCGAGCCGAATTTCTATCCACAAAGGGGCGAACTCTTCTACACCTATTCATACACGGCAAAAGGACAAGGAGACAGCATCGTGACCCACCACAATCCAATGGAGATTGAGCCAAGAGTCATCAGTGGACTTCCCTACATGGGTCACAACCGATTCTTCATCCCCAAACAGGAGAACACTACATGCTGGGTGCGTCCTCATGCACCGACTGACACGATTCTCTCAGCCACCATTGCATGCTGCATGCCGATTCACGACAAGACAGGCAGGGTCGTGGGAGTCCTCTCGACCGACGTGCTGGTGGATTGGCTGTCGAACACCGTGCTGAGCACGAAGCCCTACCCGAACTCCTACTGCACCATGATTGGAGTGCAAGGCACATACATCATCCATCCCAACAGCACAAGGCTCTACCACACAATGCTGAAAGACGTAATAAAGGACATTCCAGACCAACGCATCAACGAAATCGCCAAGAACATGCTGGAAGGCGAAAGAGGTGTGGGTGAGGTCAATATGTACGGTGAGGACAGTTACATCTTCTACCTGCCGCTGAACAATGGCCACTGGAGTCTCTGCATCGTCTGCCCGAAGAGTGACGTCTTCGCTTCCAACGAAAAACTGAAGACACAAATCATCATCATTGCCGCCATCGGGCTGATCATCATTTTCGTCTTCTGCATCATGTTCATCACCACACAACTGCGACCGCTCAACATGCTGGCTCGTTCGACACGACGCATGACAGGAGGCTATTTTGAGCAGGGCATCAAGCACACATCAAGAAAAGATGAAGTCGGCACACTGCAAAACAGTTTCAGCATCATGCAGCAGTCGCTGACAAAGCATATCAAGAGAATCAGCCAACTTTCTGATGCTCTGAAGGAGAGAAATGCGTCGTTGAGTGCCGTCTATGCAAGGACACAGGAAGTGAATCAGGCAAAAGACGAAGTGCTCCACAAGATAGCCGACAAGATGGTTCTGCCCACAAAGATGATTGAGAGCACGATGGAAGAAATTCAGGAGAAATTCCCGAACATGACGCAGGAAGAAATCACGCCGCTGGCGGAAACCGTAATGGAACACATCGAAACCATTTCGCATCAGGTTGACATTATGAACAAACGCTTACAGAAGAAGCCCTCATGAAAAATCCATACACAAATATCACCCACTCTCTGTCGCTGAAACTCAGTCTCGGCATCTTGGGCATGGTACTCCTCATGTTCATCCTCTGTCTGGGCTTTCTGTTTGAACGTTCACGACAACTGGTGAGGCAAGAGGCGACAGAACGTGCCACCCACCTGCTGGACAACACGGCACTACGGGTGGTCAAATACCTGACGGAGGTGGAAACTGCCACTGACAACATTTGCGAATTGGCAGCAACCAATCTGACTCCCGACTCGCTGTCCAACTACACCAGCCGCGTAGTGGAACTGAATCCCAACATCAACGGATGCTCCATCACCCTGGAGCCCGACATCCTGCCACAACAGAATGGACGATTTTCCGTTTACACCATCAGGGAAGGCAACAAGACGGAGACCGCCATCGAAGGGGATTACAATTACTATGAGAAAGTGTGGTACAAGACTCCAAAAGAGAAAGGGAATGCATGCTGGGTGGACCCCTACAATGACTTCAACGAAGGCACCCTTTCCTCTCCTGTCATGATTGCCTCCTACTGTAAGCCCCTGTACTCACGAGAAGGACGCTTCATCGGAGTCATCGCCACCGACCTCTCCATTGAATGGATTTCCAACACCGTTTCGGCAGAAAAGCCTTACCCTCACTCCTATTGTATCATGCTGGGGTCGGACGGACACTATTTCGTACACCCTGACCGCCTGCGACTCATCAACCAAAGCATCTCCAGTTCCTTCAATCCCAAAGAGCATCCCGACATTGAGAAACTGGGCAAGGACATGACAAGTGGAAAGACGGGAAACGCACTAGTGGACATCGACGGGACAACCAGCACGGTGTTCTATCGCCCTGTGGAGCACACAGGATGGAGCATTGCACTGGTGTGCCCTGAAGAAGACATCTATTCTGCCTACAACACATTGACCTACATCGTCACACCTATCCTGCTCATTGGCTTGCTGCTCATGCTCTTCATCTGCCGAAAGAGTATCAAGCACTACATCGAGCCACTCGACCGCTTGGCACAGCAAGCACACCACATTGCCGAAGGGAACTTTGACGAGCAGATTCCACGCAGCGACCGCAAGGATGTGGTGGGTGACTTGCAGAACGGCTTTGCCGCCATGCAGAAAACCATCAACGAGCACGTGACCAACATACAGAGGGTGAACGAAGAGACGGAGAAACGGAACGAGGAACTCATCAAGGCAAACCAACTGGCAATCGAGGCTGACAAACGTAAGGACAATTTCGTTCACGAAATGGCACTCCAGATACGCACTCCGCTCAACATCATCGCTGGCTTCATGCAAGTGTTGCAAAAAACGTATGACTCCATTCCGAAAGAAGAAGTGGAAAAATCCATCAAGGCTATGAGCCAAAACGCCTTCACTATCAAAAGAATGGCACACATGCTCTTTGATGTAACGTGGAGAGGCGCCCAGAAGAAATTGGACATCACAAAGGAAGTGGAACTCAACGCCGTCATTAACGAAGCCATTGACGACTTCAATGAGAAGACTCCGCACGAGACCATATTGAACTACACGACCAATTTGCCGACGGAGCATTACATTCGCTCCAACAGTCTCTACCTGCACAGAGTGTTGCGCGAACTGCTCATCAACGCTAAGAAGTTTGCATCAGAAGGTGCTGTCAACTTCGATGTCCACATGACTGACGATGTGATTCGTTTCACCATCGAAGACCATGGACCAGGCATTCCCGAAGAGGAACGCGAACATGTATTTGAACCTTTCGTCAAACTCGACAATTTCAGCGAAGGACTTGGATTAGGACTCGGATTAACTCTTCAACACGCCAAGAATCTTGGCGGCTCAATGATTCTCGACCCCGACTACAAAGAAGGAGTCCGGTTCATCGTGGAAATACCGAACTCCTAACTTCTAAATTCTAACTCCTATATTTTAACTTCTACACCTCAATTAATCCCCATCTTTCAGCACAGGGAATTTCCGTCGGAAATCCTTGAGTTTCTGCATGTCAAGTTCAATCGTGATGGCAGTATCTTCATCGAGTGGACAAGCAGCAGCCGTATTGCCGTAAGGGTCAATGAGCATTGTTCCGCCACTGTATTGGCATGCTTTATCTTCGCCGATACGGTTCACACCTGCCACATAGCACTGGTTTTCAATGGCACGGGCATGCAGCAACGTGTCCCACACAGCCAGTCGGGACGTTGGCCATGAAGCCACATAGAGAGCACAATCGTAAGGAATCTTCTCATTATTGCGCGAGAAGACAGGGAAACGAAGGTCGTAGCAAATCTGCAACAGGAAACGAACACCACGGAACTCTACCACGACACGCTCATCGCCACGCTTGTAGCGACGCTGCTCGTCAGCATAGGTGAACAGATGGCGTTTGTCGTAGGACTCGTAACTGCCGTTCGGTTTCACGAAATAGAAGCGGTTGTAGAAGTCGCCGTTCTCTTCGGTGGCTATGCTGCCGCAGACGGCTCCTTTCAGTTCTTGTGCCATCTTTTGCATCCACTCAAGCGAAGAACCGTCTGACTCGGCAATGCCTTGTGGCTCTACGGCAAAGCCTGTAGAGAACATTTCTGGCAGCACGTAGAGGTCTGACGGCTCAAGTCCCCATAGGATTTCAGCCAGTTTCTCCTGATTGGCAACAGGATTTGCCCACACGATGTCGGGCTGTAAAAGCGAGATTTTCATTAACTAAATACTTATGTTATGAACATTCGCGGGCATTATATAGTCATTATTTGTAAAAAAGAAACACGAATGACCATATAATGCCCACGAATGTTCATGAATTTTTATGTTTAAATTTTAGTGCGATTGTTGCCACAACTAGCAGGATGAGCACACCTAAAGCCACGTATGCAATCGTCTCTGTCACGCGGATGCTTTGAGGCTGGAAAGTGAAGACAATCTCGTGCTTGCCAGCAGGCACATTGAGGGCGCGGAGCACATAGTTGGCGCGTCCCACTTCGGCTGGCTGCCCATCAATCGTGGCAGTCCATCCAGGATAATACACCTCAGAGAAGACGACCAAGCCGCCTTTGTCGGAAGCCACCTCGTAGCGAGCCTCGTTTGCCGAGTATGAAGTGAGAATGGCGGTGCCGTTTCCACTTGCCTTCAAGAATCCAAAATCGGCTTTTGCGACCACAGCGGTATTGCGCAGATTCACTTCACCCAAGTCGTCGAGTTCTTCGTTGGCATTGTTCGCCCATTCTACATTCGTCACAAACCACGCATTGCCGAAGGCTGTCACGTTCTCCACCGGCATCTTGATTTCGCCCTTCTCGCCTGCACCAAGGATGAACCAACGGGTGTTCAACATATTGATGACAGGAAAGAGCGAGTCGGTATTGACTTGGCTAAGGTCGTAAATCGGATAAGGTGTCTGCTGCTCCATCATAGCAACCGTGTCCATCGGAGCCTGACGCAATGCCTCATACACCTTCGACATCTCTGGCGCGATATGTGCCTCGATGAGTTCCTGATAACGGCGTAACTTGGCAGCATGATAACCACCAACCGAACTGTAAAACGCACTGGTGGTGTTGTCGTTGAAGGTCGAGACGGTGAAGTTCAGCACACGGTAGTCACGTCCTGTCCCACTCTTCGTCAAGATATAATTGTCAGCATCCGTCTTCTGTATGCGAGCCGCACCTTGAGGCTGCACAAACATGTCATCGTGGAGGTAACGCTTGTTCACGCCCCACATGTCAACAAGGCAGACAGCAAGCAGACAAAGGGACATGACAGCAATCTGTGCAGGAGTCAGACGGTTCTCCTTCTTCGAAGCCGTGCGAGCATACCACCACATGACGGCTGCACCCAGCAGAATGAAGAGGATGCTTCTCCACGCATCGGCACTCACCATTGCCCCTCTCATGTCGGAAAGGCTGCGAAGGATGTCCTGACCGAAAGCAGCATCAAAATAACCTGCACCCACGTATTGATTGACTGCATTGCGGTCATTTGTGCTCACACAATCACTGCCCAATCCCGGTGCCATCACATAAATCAGACAGATGACCACCGTGAAGATGGTGGCTGCATAGAGCGGCTTCAGCCGGGGACTTTTCACCCATTCCTTCAATCCCCACAGCGCAATGAAGGGCACCACGAACTCAACCACCACAAGGATGCTTGCCACAGTGCGGAACTTAGAGTACATCGGCACATGGTCGATGAAGAAGTCCGTCAGCGGCATGAAGTTCTTGCCCCATCCTAACATCAAGGTCAGCAAACCGGCTGCAATGAGTGCCCACTTCAGCGGATGCTTGTTTGGGATGACAAGCAGCCCCAACACAAACAGCATGCACACCAGCGCACCCAGATACACCGGTCCACTCGTGCCCGGCTGTTCACCCCAATATTGTGTGAAGGCACCATAGATGCCCATCTGTTCCATCTGTCCATTTGCTTTCTTCATGGCGGTCTTGTTCATCGAGAGCGGCATGCTTGCCCCACCCTTCACATCGGGAATCAAGAAAGTCATCGACTCGTCGATGCCGTAACTCCACGCCGTGATGTAACTACGCTCAAGTCCACTGTCCGTCTGGTCCTCCGCCTTTCCTTGCTTCACCAGTTCGCTCTTGCCGCGCATCGTGTCCTTCGCATATTCATAGGTATGATAAAGGTTGGAAGCATTTAGGCAAATGGCAATGAGAGCAGCCAAGGCGACACCGCAAGTCGCTTTTCCAAATGCAGCCAACTCTTTCTGTCGGATGGCTTGAATGAGGAAAGCCACCACCATCAGCAATTCCACCGTCAGGAAATAATAACTCATCTGCACATGGTTTGCCTGAATCTGCAAGGTGGCAAAAATTGCCGTGACAATCGTGCCGAGCAAGTATTTCTTTCGGTAGCACAGCACCAAACCAGCCATTGTAGGCGGAATATATGCCAGTGCCATGACCTTCCAGATGTGTCCTGCCGCAATGATGATGAAGAAGTAACTGCTGAAAGCCCACACCACAGCACCCAGTGCTGCCATCCAGCGACGGAAGTCAAATGCCCTGAGCAGGATGTAAAAGCCCAACATCGAGGCAAAGATGTACCACACATAGTCGGGGAACCACAGATGATAAGCCTTTTCCACAAACGACATCGTCTTCGTTGAGTCATACGACGGCGCAATCTGATAGGTAGGCATACCACCAAACAGGCTCGTCACCCATCGGGGGGTCTCATCTCCATGAGCCTCGCGATACGCGTTGATTTCCACATTGATGCCGTCGTTCGCCCCGCTGTCATGCTGTTCCAGCCGATAGCCCTTGCTCACAGGCGACATGAAATACGCCCACGCAATCACCGCAAACAGGGCGATGCAATACACGTCGGGCAGAATCTTCTTCCAGTCAAGTTTCATTTTCTTAATATATTATCATTTTTCAATTATTCTTCATTAGTACGTCGCGACATCGAGTAGAAACCTCTTTACTCTTTCTTCTTCACTTTAATTTTAATGGCGTCCTTCACTTGCACCATATTACTGCGCGACACCGGGATGGATTCATGACTGTGCTTGATAAGCAACTGCATCGCACCCGACTTAGAAACAATCTGCTCCACTTGTTGCAAATTGACCAGAAAAGCACGATGGCAGCGGACAATCATGGGGTAGGCTTTCAATTCGTCTTCCATCTGCTTGGAAGTGGCACGAAGCATGTCGGTGTGCACCTGTCCGCCGTGCAGATGATGCACTTTCACATAGTTGCCAACTGCCTCCACATACAAGAGGTCAGGAACCTGAAGTGCAAGTGTCTCACTGGTGGTTCCTGTAAGGGTAACAGAGTCAGCAGGAAAGATGACTTGCTTCTGCCCAGAATCAGGAGTTTGCTCCTTCAATTGACTCTGTTGGACCAAAGGTTCCTTGATGTTGGACTCGGTTTGTTGCAGTACCTGTAATTGTTCATTCAGCAGTCGTGTTTCCTGCAATTCTGCTGCCAAGAACCTGCTGCGGTATTTGAATCGCCAATAGAGACCTATGGCGAAGGAGATGAAGGCAATGATGGCAAGGGTCTCGAAGAAATTGCTCCACGAAAGTTGATTGTTAGGCAGACGATCGCTCAGCACGAAATGGCGGTAGAGACAAATCATGAACGAGACGAGCGGAGTGTTAATGAGTTGAAACCACAGGTTGCGGCGGATGATATAGTCAACGCCCCGTTCATACGACCTGGGCATGTTGGCGACATACCGCAAGATGACTTCTGTCAGGAAACAGACACCAAAGCCCAGCACCCATATCATGAGCAGATGGACATAGACCTCCCACTTCCATGCATCCAAGCCAAAGGGCTTGAACACTCCGAGTGCCAACACCGCAAAACCCACGCTGATGGCTCTGACACGAATCGTTTCTTTGTGATTCTTATCCATACGAGCGGCAAAGGTACGACTAAATGAGGGAAAAAACAAATTTTGACAAACTATTTCTGCCATTCGTCACATTTCTACCATTTATCCCTCCCTATCCTGCCACTCGTCACAGAAACCCGCAGAATATCCCAGAAACTTGTGGGAATAGGTACTTCACCGTAACTTTGCAGCCGATTTTCAAAGCGAAAGCCGATTTTCAGAACAAAACGTAAGAACAAATGAAAACGAAACGATTTCGAGTGGCAGTGGTGATGGCTGCCTTAGTGATGAACATGAACGCTCAGAGGAATGACAGTGTAACCACAGACACGGCTCAATGGCTGGGCGAGGTACGGGAACTGAACGAGGTGGTGGTGAAAAGCACCCTGCCCAAGACCCGTGTGAAGGGTGACGCGATGCGCACGACGGTGGCTGGTAGTATTCTCGAGAAGGCAGGAACGGCATCCGACATGCTGAACAAGGTGCCCATGTTGGAGGCGGAGCGCAACGGCAACGTGAAAGTCTTTGGGCGTGGCGATGCGGAGGTGTATATCAACGGGCGAAAGGTGCAGGACATGTCGGAACTTTCCCGATTGCGTGCCGACCAGATTCAGCATGTGGACGTGGTGCAGAACCCGGGTGCCCGCTATGCAGCCTCCACCAAAGCCGTTGTGCGCCTGACGCTGAAGAAGGCGCAGGGCGAAGGCTTCAGTTTTCAGGAGAATGTGTGGGGTGCCTATCAGTATGGGCACACGCTGACGGACAATCTGGATGTGAACTACCGCACAGGCGGGCTCGACATCACCGCATCGATGTGGGCGGGTCGCTATGGGCACTCCAAGTCGTTGCAGAAGGACCACATCTTTTATTATGTAGGCACCGACCAGTATGAGGGCATCACCCATCAGGAGACGAAGAACATCTGGAAGGGTTGGTCGCCGCAGTTGCAGGTGAACTACATGGCGAATGAGAACCACAGTTTTGGCGCGTTCTACAAGTACGACCGCCATCCCGATGGCGAACTGTCGAGTGTTTTTGACACGGACAACTACGAGAACGGCACCTACACCGAGCGTTCCGAAAGCCGCATCTCGCAGAAAGACCGCTTTCGCAAGCACATCTTCAACACCTACTATAATGGCAAGATAGGGCGACTCGGCATCGACCTCAACATTGACGGGCTCTTCGACAAGACCCAAACTCCGGGACACACCACCGAAACGACAACACCTAACCTCCTTGCTTCCGATGGTTTACCCATCGTCCCCACCCTCCGTTCCATCGAAAGCAATACCAACAGCAGCAACAACTTCTGGGCATCCAAACTCATCTTCACCTATCCCCTCTGGAAAGGCAACCTCTCCGTTGGCGGCGAATACGCTTACAATCACCGCACCGATGCCTACGACTTCGCTGCCACCGACGAGGTGCCCGTCAAGACGACCGACACGGAAATCAACGAGCAGTCGGCAGCCGCCTTCGTCGAATACGGACGTTCCTTCGGCAGGGTCTTTGCGCAGGTAGGGCTTCGCTACGAGTATCTGACCAATGACTACTTCAACTTCGGTGTGCGACAGGAGGAAGTGTGCCGCAACAGCAGCGACTGGTTCCCCACCGCTGTCATATCCGCACCCGTCGGAAGAGTGCAACTCTCGCTTTCTTACCGATGTGACATCAAGCGTCCCAACTACAGCAGCCTGACCAACTCGACCATCTATCTGAACCGCTATGCCTATCAGAGCGGCAACCCCTATCTGAAGCCGACTTACACGCATAGCGTCGTGTTCAACAGCGCGTATCAATGGGTGAACTTCACTGCCAACTATGCGCGCATCAAAGACTCCGAGACCATGTCCACAGAGCCTTATCCGGGCTCTGCCGACCCTCTTGTCAGCCTCGTCCACCCCATCAACAGCGCCAAGGACTATGACCAACTGAATGTGGGCATTGCCGCCCGCCCCACTTTTCAGTTTTCCTTCTTCAAGGCTTCCTGTGCATGGCATCCCCGATGGTCGGTCTTCTCCGTGTTTCAGAACTACCAGTCGCCCTGTGCCGATGGTTCCATGCTGACACTCTGCCGTCCCTATCTGTCAGCCTCTTGGCAGAATGACCTCGAATTGCCCAGCGACTTCCGAGTGACTGCCTCCGTCCAGTGGGCATCACGTGGCGACTATAACAACTACCGCATCTCCTCCACTCTCGTCAACACGGTTCTTGCTCTTCAGCATGACTTCAGCCTCCTTCGCTTTGGCACTCTCACAGCCGAACTCCGTTGCCATGACCTCCTCAACACCAACAAGACCGACGCCACCATCTATGGCATTCGTGAACTGACAGTCCACAACCCTGCCCGCCGCATGTTCACCATCGACCTCACGTGGAAATTCAACGAAGCCCGCTCCAAGTACCGTGGCAGTGGCGCTGGTGAGAAACAGAAGGCAAGAATGGGATGAAAATTTGAATCAAGTAAAAAGAATAGACAATGGAAATAAGATTAGAAACACCGCAAGATGAACGTGAGGTGGAGAACCTCACGCGAGAGGCATTCTGGAACGTGTATCGTCCCGGTTGCACGGAGCATTATGTGCTCCATCAGTATCGTAACAACCCCGACTTCATCCCCGAGTTGGACTTTGTGATGGAGGAAGACGGCAGAATCATCGGGCACATCATGTTCTCGAAAGCAGAAATCAGGCTCAACAATGGCGAATCGTTTCCTGCTTGGACATTCGGACCCATCAGCATCCATCCCGACCACAAACGCAAAGGTTATGGTCTGAAACTGCTGAAGTATGCGCTGGAAAAGGCGCGTGAGATGGGCATTGGTGTGCTTTGCATGGAAGGCAATATTGACTTCTACAAGCATGCAGGCTTCTACCTCGCCAGCAAACTTAACATCCATTACCACGACATGCCGAAGGATGAAGAAGCGCCGTTCTTCCTCGCCCAAGAGTTGAAGCCCAGCTATCTGAAAGGTATCGAGGGCACGTATTGTCCACCCAAGGGCTACTTCGTTGCCGATGAGAATCCTGAGGCTTTTGAAGCCTACGACAAGTCTTTCCCCAAGAAAGTCAAGGCGTACAACGAGGGGCAGTTGCCTCCATTCTGCGAAATGGCGAAGAAACTGAAAGAACAAAGAAAATCATTAGAATGATAGAAGATGAAGAAAGAAGTTAATCCAAAAGAAACGACCCGCGCACGGGCTTTCGAATTGTGGATGAAAGCACCAAATCCGATGGTTACATTCTTCAAAACCATTGACGTGACGCGATTGGTAAATGTCAGCAAGAGAAAGAACATGAAATTCAATATGCTGCTCGACTACTGCATTGGACGGGCTGCAGCATCCATCAAGGAGTTCTATCTGCTACCCGTTGGTGAGCAGTTGATGCAATACAACTCGATTGCTGTCAACACGATAGTAAGGAACAAAAAGGGAGAAGTCAGTTCCTGCGACATTCTCTATTTGGAAGACCTTGACGAGTTTAACAGACAATATCTGGAAAACACAACCCAAGTAGCAGAAACATGTCAAGATTTCGACTTGTCGGACAACTGCATGGTAATAGGTACGTCGGCTATCGTTCATACGGAAATCGACGGTGCTGTTGGTATGTACAGCGGAACTTTCAATACCCTCCATCTCCACAATGATAACTCCTTGTTTGACGGTTAGTTATCATATTCAAGACCGAAGTTTCGGGACAAGAATGGGACAATTTGGAATTAATTAGAGTATCAATCAGACGTTGTG
>JAFUYM010000026.1 GCA_017470525.1 Bacteroidaceae bacterium | reverse complement strand
TCAAGTCGCATCGTGGGGTAAGGGGATGGTGGCTACATATTGATGTTGTGCTGTTGCTTTTTACTGAAAGCTGCTACTAACGACTCATAAATCTACCCTTAATCGTGTATTGGATGATAGTTGCGGATTTTAGGTTAATGATGATAGATGGACCATATGATGCGATGTTGAAAGCAGAAAAGCATCGTGTTAGAGTCTTGTCGGACAAAAGGATTTCAGACTTGAATGATGACGTAAATACAGAAGTACAAATCTCAACAAAGAAGAATAGAGAACGGCTTGAAGCAGAAGTTTTAGCAAATAAGAAGATTATGGAACAAATCGCCTCAGCACAAGCAGATTTGTTACATACTGCTATTGAAAAGTGGAGGGAGGAAGAACTTGCAAAGATAAATGATAATCCTTCAATGTATATTAGAACAAATGGTAGAACATCGTAAAAAAGAATCATGAAAGACCTTTATCTAATTTTATCAGTTTTTCTCATCTTTTGCCTTGTCCCAATGCCATACGGATATTATATACTGGTGCGTTTTGTGGCAATGGTGGTGTTTGGAGTGATGACATATCAGTATATTCAGAAGAAACAGATGGTATGGGCAGTTACGTTTAGTCTTCCAGCTTTTCATTAAGGTTACTCTTGGACGAACAATGTGGAATGTTGTGGATGTGGTTGTGTCAGTATTGCTAATCATATTATGGATAAAAGAAAGGAATACATAATAAAAACTATTGAAAAATGGAAAAAAGAAATATTTTGAAACAATAAAATGGAAAGGAAATACGTTGTTTTAGGTATCATCCTTATTGTAGCATTGGCGATAGGGGGTGCAGTGTTTTTGTAATGGAAAATGGCGTGGAAAGACGTGCGTGATTGTCCCTCGAAAACATAGAGAATAAATATGGAAAAGAAAACTAATTTTATAGAGAATATTGTCTCAGACATTCGTGATTTCTTTGGAACAAGAAAGGGGATAAATATGGAAAGGAAAAAAGACAGAACAACTCCAGACTTCATAACAAGTTTGGAGGACAATGAGATTTTTGTGTTTGGAAGCAACTTGGCTGGCTTCCATGGTGGAGGTGCTGCCCGTATTGCACATAACAAATTCGGTGCAATCTGGGGACAAGGTGTAGGCTTGCAAGGACAAAGTTATGCTATCCCCACCATGCAAGGAGGTGTGGAAACCGTCCGCCCTTATGTGGATGAGTTTATCAGTTTTGCTAAACAACATCCTGAATTGACGTTCCTAGTCACCCGTATCGGCTGTGGCATTGCAGGATTCACGGATGAGGATATCGCACCGCTGTTCAAGGAGGCGTTGGCTATAGAGAATATTGTTCTACCCGCCACTTTCATTGACGTGCTTAATCACTCAAGGGATAGTGATGATGCCGAAGTCTTAGACTTATAACTTATCGTATAGAAAGAGGTTGTGACGGGACATCCACAGCAGGGGCTGGCATCTGATGAGTCGGATGCCAGCCCCCTGCTGTGGATGTTTATGAGATGTTTGTTGATTCTATCAAATTCTGTCGCGACTTGGCAGTTATAACAAGTTTTACTGCGCTCGCTGCTCCATTATTTGATCTCGATGTTCAAAGTTTCCTTTGCTTTCTCTTCTTCTGTCTTCTTCGGAATGTCGATGGTCAGCACACCGTCTGCCATGCCAGCGGTGATTTTTGACTTCTCTACGTTGTCGGGCAAGGTGAAACGCTGCTCGAACTTGCTGTAACTGAATTCCCTACGAAGGTAGGTCTTCTTGTCGCCACCTTCCTTATTTTCAGTCTTCTTCTCCATGCTGATGACGATGTCACCGTCGGTGGTGAGTTGGACGTTGAAATCCTCCTTGGTCATGCCCGGAGCAGCAATCTCCACTTTGTATGCTTTTTCGTCTTCCGATACGTTGACGGCTGGAGTTGTTCCGTGATATTTTACGGTTGGCATCCAGTTGTCGTTGAAGAAATCGTTGAACAATGCGGGAATCCATCCCTGGTTGCGTGTTGAATAAATGGTAGGCATCATAGTTTTGTCCTCCTTAGTTTTTTTATAAGTTGTTGTTAATATTTTTTCTTGTTCGCTCATCAGACGTTTGGCTTTTCTTCGTTCCACTCGTCTCATTCGCTGTTCTGCTTTACATTAAGGCAAATTTCATGCCTAACTGCCACTTTGTCAAGGCTTTTAAACTCCCTTAAACTTCGGAGGGGGACATTTAAACTCCCTTAAACTTTGCCCCTCTTAGGATGCTGCATTTTTGTCACAGGAGGGTGAAAAAGTGCGTCATTTTGTCTTCTTTAAGAAACTTTCATATAGAAAAGTGGCTATTCTCGTCGAAAAAGCACTACCTTTGCAACGTGAAAGAAACGACGAAAAGACATATTTCCTCATGGGTGCTATTGGCGGTGTTCCTGCCAATGCTTGTCTTATCGTCCATTCATGTGCATCCTGCCGACCATTCTGTGGCACATTCCTGCAAAGAGTGCGTACATCATTTGCCACATTCGGGACATATCAGCAGTCAGACAACCTGTTTGTTTGACTGTGTGTTGTGCCAGTTCATCAGCCTGCCTTTTCTGGTGGCGTCGGCAATCATTTTCATTGCTAAGGTCTTTGTTTACACGGCTTCTCACAATACTGAAAACCAAAGCATTGTTTCCAGACAGAGAAGCAACTTCTGCTTGCGTGGTCCTCCTGCTCTGTGGGTCAGAGAACAATAAAAAGGAGCATATACACATTATTTATATAAACACGCAAAATGAAGAAGAAATATATATTTCTGCTCATGCTGTCCTATGCGGCAGCAGTAGCAGCACAAGTCCATCGTGCAGACGATGGTGGCAAGCAGGGGGGAGACTCGACTGATGTGTTCTACCGCCACTTGCAGTTGAACGAGGTGATGGTGACGGGTGTGACGGGCGAGACGAAGTTGAAGCACTCGACGGCACCGATTTCTATCGTGACGGGGAAGGAGTTGAGACAGACGACCTCGACCAATGTGATTGATGCGGTGGCTAAGCAGCCCGGCATGGCACAAATCACGACGGGAGGAGGTATTTCGAAGCCGATTATCCGTGGGTTGGGCTATAACCGCATTATTGTGATGAATGAGGGCATCCGTCAGGAGGGACAGCAGTGGGGCGATGAGCACGGCATTGAGATTGATGGTCAGAACGTGGGTTCAGTGGAGATTCTGAAGGGTCCTGCGAGCCTGATGTACGGCTCCGACGCGATGGCGGGTGTGCTGATTCTGCATTCGGCTCCGCTGCCGTTGGACGGCGAGGTGAAGGTGAATGTGGGTTCGGAATACCAGACGAACAATGGGCTGTTTGCCTACTCAGTGAACGGGGCGGGCAATCACGGAGGTTTCGTGTGGGATGCCCGTTTCTCGGACAAGAGGGCGCATGCCTATAAGAATAAGTATGACGGTTATGTGCCTGGTTCCCAGTTTCAGGAACGGGCTGGACGGATGATGCTGGGGCTGGACAAGCGGTGGGGACATTCTCACCTGACGTGGACATGTTACCACCTGACGCCCAGCATTGTGGAAGGAGAACGGGATGAGGAAACGGGAGCGTTGGTGAGGAGTGAGGAGTTAGGAGTGAAGAGTTATCGGAAGGCGTTGCCTTTTCAGCAGGTGAAGCATTACAAGGCGGTGTGGGACAATTCGCTGAATCTCTCCAAGGGATGGTTGAAGGCGACGGTGGGTTATCAGCAGAACCGTCGACAGGAGTTTGAGGAGAGTGCTGATGAGTATGAATTGTTTTTCAAACTCCACACTATGACCTACGATGTGCGTTACCTCACGCAAGAGTTCGACGGGTGGAAAGTGGCAGTAGGAGTGAATGGTATGTGGCAACGCTCCAGGAATTTGGGTGAGGAGTCGTTGATTCCCGAATACAGGCTTTTTGACATGGGTGGATATGGCACGGTGAGCAAGACGCTGGAGCGGTGGACGCTGAACGGCGGAGTGCGTTATGACAACCGCCATCTGGATTTCGGTTCGCGCGACTTCCACGGGATGACGGGCAGTCTCGGAGCGGTGTGGAATGCCACTGACCACCTGAACGTGAGGATGAACGTGGCGCGTGGATTTCGTGCGCCCAACATGAGCGAACTGGGCAGTGACGGTGTGCATGAGGGAACGGTGCGTTATGAAATCGGCAACCCTGACCTGAAGGCGGAATACAGTTGGCAGGCAGACCTCGGGGTGGATTTCACCTCGCGCTATGTGTCGGCACAGGTGGCATTGTTTGCCAACCGCATCGAGCACTATGTCTTTGCCAAGCGCATGGATGTGGTGATGGAAGAGGGGTATCGCACTTACGAATACACGCAGGGCGATGCACGGCTGTTGGGCTTTGAGGCAGGAGTGGACTTCCATCCTGTCCACAGTCTCCACTTCGGCAACACGTTCTCTTACGTGGATGCGCGACAACTGCACCAACCTGAGGAGACGAAGTACTTGCCTTTCACCCCTGCTCCGCGATGGACTTCGGAACTGAAATATGAACTAACCCACCACGGACGGACGCTGAACAACACTTACGTGGCACTGGGCGTGGAGTGTTTCCTGCGCCAGAACCACTACTACCAAGCCGACAACACGGAAACTGCCACACCGAGTTACACGCTGGTGAACCTCTCGGCGGGCACTGACCTCCTGTGGGGAGGGAAGAAGGTGGCGGAGTTGTATGTGACGGCGGAAAATCTGCTAAACCGTGCTTATCAGAGCCATCTGAGCCGACTGAAATATACGGACATCAACATGGCAACTGGACGGCAGGGTGTGTTTAACATGGGCAGGAACATCGTGTTCAAAGCAGTCATTCCGCTGATATTCGAAACGAAATAGAGGCTAAAGCCGAAAAACAAAAGCGTTGTTTGAAAAAGAAGACAAGACCTAACAAAAAGAAAGAAGAGCCCTCTGTGTGAGGACTCTTCCTTCTACCCTTCACTGGGTTGTAAGTTATTGTTTTACCGTTAAGTGGATGGCGGACCGATGGGTTATCGTCTCATTCCCCTTCTCCACCCCAACTTATGCTTGCGAGAAGATACTTTCTGCACATCCTTGGTCAACTGGTAATCCAGAGCGTTAGGAGAAGTGACGAAAACTTCCACGGTTGCATTTGACTGCTCGAGCGATTCGAGGTCGCGGGCATTGAGTGTCAGCACCCCATTCTTTACTGTCCATGATACAGCGGTAGTCAATTGCGGGTTGCGAGAAACGATATTCACTGAATATTCTCTGCCCGGAACCATGACGAGATGTACAGGTGCATTCACTTTCACTGATGAAAACTGAGCGGTTTCAACTTTCTTTGCGTTGGCACTGATTGCGATGATTGCTGCAAGAGCAAGAGATAAGAACTTTTTCATAATGTTTTGTTTTTTTAAGTTATTATTAGTTTTGAATTGATTCGCGTTGTTTTTTGATTTCGATGCAAAGTTACGGACTTTCATAACGCGACACAAGATGAAATTCCCGAATCAGTAGGGGATTTCCTATAACAAAATTAGGGAAAGAGAATTAAACCTTTCGTAAAAGTCTGATTCTTAACGTAAAAGGTCGTAGGGAAATGCCCAGAAGGGCGATAGGGAAATAAGAAAAATGAAAGAAAAAAAATAAAATATGACTCGAATAGGATTATTGTCCGACACCCACGGTTATTGGGACGAACGTTTTGAGAAATACTTCAAGGAGTGTGGCGAAATCTGGCATGCTGGCGACATTGGCACAATGGATGTGGCAGACCGACTGGCAGAGATTGCTCCGCTTCGGGCTGTATTTGGCAACATCGACAGTGGTGATGTACGCATCAAATTTCCAGAGGTATATCGTTGGAAGTGCGAAGAGGTGGATGTGCTGATGAAGCACATTGGTGGCTACCCTGGGAAGTATGATGCCAGCATCCGCCGCCAGATTTACGCCAACCCTCCCCAGTTGTTCATATCGGGTCATTCACATCTACTGAAGGTCATGCATGACTCCACCATCAATTGCCTTCACATCAATCCTGGTGCAGCAGGCAGATACGGATTTCACGAAGTCCGCACGTTGGTGCGTTTTACAATTGATGGCAAGGACATCAAAGACTTGGAGGTCATTGAACTGAATGATGCTCCATACGGTGGTCTCTGAAAGGGACATCAAAAATCCGCTCCACAAAAGTGCAGCGGATTTTTTGTTCGTTAGCCCAAGTGCCATCTTGGGTGTAGAGGACGGAAGAACCGAGCGAGGTGAAGATGCGTTCCACGCTGATGCGCTCGCTGCTTCGGTAGGGACCTGATTTCAAGTCATACTCTGCTCGGAACTCTGGCTCCAACCATTGATGTTCATCGATGACATAGGTGATGCCATGAGAGATGAAGCGGTGCCATCCACGGTCGGTGTAGGGGAGCGAGAGAGCGATTTTGATTTTAGGGCAGAGCACTTCTGCCTTTTCGTTAGCACGTGCGGTGATGTAGGTCACATCACCATTTTTCAAATTCTCGAGTTTGATTTTGTAAATCATAAGCAAACATTTTTAAAATGATGAAACAAATCTTTGGGGAAGATTGTAGCAAAATGTCAAAGAACACACCATGGGCTGCCCTCCCTGCTCGCAGAGCAGTTTGAGCGGGTTAAACATCATAACCTTTGATGACTAAAGTTCGCACGAAGCGTGACTCAAGGCTCACCTGATGGGTTAATGAAAATGTTTAAACTTGATGTGTTCATCTGAAAAAATGTTTGATATGATGAATGAAGCCTTTTGGGGGTTGCCCGAAAAGGTGCGGCAAAGGTAGGGAGTTGGAGAAGAAGAAATGGTAGGGAAATTCCTAAAGCGGTGAAGGAATTTCCCTAAAGAGTCTTTTCTGTGAAGGTTTTCAACTGTTCCCACACCTTTTCTTGACTGATGAGTTCGTATTGCTGTTCCTTGCTCATATTCGCCAATTCAGCAGATGTGGCAAAATCGGTTGGAGAGATGCCTACGGCAGGAACGCTGTTTTGCGGCAACCACACGGTCTTGCTATTGCCTGGAGCACAGACAACGAACGAAGGACACCCTGCGGCATGCATGATGTGGCGCGCTCCACCTTCGTTACCGAAGAAGAGGGTCATGTAGTGCCCCATCGCAACCAGTTGGCGTGAGGAACGGGCTTGCACATCAATGAAGACTTGTGGAGGATTGCCCAATTTCTGATAGACACGGCGGGCATTCTCCTCTTCCTGTCCAGGGGCATAGTTAAAGATGATTTGGAAGTTCGGGAAGTGGCGAATGAATTGGTTGAGCACCCACACCATACGCTCTTCGTTCCACACTTTCGAGGCAAGTTTGGCGGTGACATTAGCAAGCATAATAGGCTTATTGAGATCAAGACCTTGCTCTTGCAGATAGGCGCCAAAGGTTTGCCGTTCCTCGTCGGTGATGTGGAGGGTGAAATCGGTGACGGGGTCGATGGGTTTGATGGCATTGAGAGGTGAGGCAAAGTTGACATCGTGCTCCACCATCGATTTGTTGCCACATGGCGGTATCAGATGGTTGAATGCCAGCCGTGTGTATCTTTTCTTCACGCCGATGCGGTAGTCTGTATGGGGCGAGAGCCTCGCAAAGAGCATCGTGTTTGCCGTGCTGCGCATGTCGATGATGACATCATAGTGGGTGTCATGAACAATCTGCCACACCCGCTTCAGATAGTGAACCAGATGATGACGTTCCTCTTCGTCGAAAGTGATGATGCGGTCGATGGAAGGATGTCCCTGAAAAAGTGGGGCAATCTTCTCATTAAGCACAAAATGAATCTGTGCTTCAGGAAAGTTCCTCCGTAAAGTGTTGAGAAGCGAGGTCGCTAAAATAGCATCGCCCATTTGCCGAAATCTGACTACGAGTATATTCATATATAATGTGAATTTGTTCGAGGTACAATGCACCGTTCTTTCTATATTGGTGAACTTTACAAGTTCCAAAATTAGTGATTTTTCTTCATACAAAAGGTTTTCAAAGCATATTTTTCTACTTTTCAGCAAGAAAAATAGTTCTATTTCATAAAAATTGCATAACTTTGGCATTTTGGAAAGTGCTTGCACTCAGAAAAATACACACAAAGTTGTGTTTCTCTTACTAAAAAATGGAAAAGAAAACGGTCTTGCTTGACCTCTGCGATATAGGTAACCCCACCAGTGGCTTTGGGCAAATCGCCAAGAATTACGCTGAATGGTACTCAAAGATGGAAGATGAACAACTGAAGTTTCATTTTCTGTTGCCTCCTGCCTATGACAAAGATTTCGGGGCGCGGGTTGAAACAACCAACATCCGACGCAAGTACCACAAGTATTTCCGCAAAGGACTCCCTTCAGTCGACTTGTGGCACTCCACCACTCAACAGCAACTGAAACGCCGCCGTGGGAAATGTGGCAAGTTTGTGCTGACCATCCACGATTTAAACTACCTCACCGAAAAGAACTGGATTCGCCAGCAAAAGCACAAGTTCGTTTTGCAGCATGCCATCAATCAGGCAGATGCTGTCACCTGCATTTCCCAATTCGTGGGCAAACAGATTGAGGAACAATTCAACCTGAAGGGCAAACCTGTCCGTGTCATCTACAATGGTGTGGAAGACATCACGAATCAGCCTGAAACAAAACCAGCCTTCGCTACTGGCAGACCTTTCTTCTTTGCTATCGGACAAATCCGCCCCAAGAAGAACTTCCACCTGTTGGTGGATATGATGAAGCACTTCCCCGACCACGACCTCTACATCTGTGGCGACGACCATTTTGCCTATTCCCAAGTAGTGCGCGAACACATCGGGATGCTTCCTACGGGGAATGCCATCCTTGCGGGGAAAATCTCAGCAGAAGAAAAAGTGTGGCTCTATCGGCATTGTGCAGCCTTCCTCTTCCCCAGCGTCGGCGAAGGCTTCGGACTCCCTGCCATCGAGGCAATGCAGTTCGGAAAAGCCGTGTTCATCTCATCTTACACCTGCCTGCCCGAAATCTGCGGCGACTGTGCCACCATCTGGCAAAGCCTTCTCCCCGACGAGATGGCACCCGTGGTCAAGAGCACCCTGCCTCATTTCTACGACAACAAGGAGCACATTGAGCACATCAAGCAACATGCCCAACTGTTCAACTACGACAAAAACATCGTGGCATACATGAAGTTATATAAAGAACTTTTAGGGATTCAACCCCCACAAGGTGAGAAAGACGTAAAAGAAGCCCCTTGATCCTCCTATCATAAATTTGCTAAACTGAATAAAATCAACATCCCAGATGAAATACAAATATATCATCAATCCGAGTTACGAGTCACTGACGGACTTTGTGGAAAAAGTGCCTCAAAAGTTTGACCGCGAAGGCATGCTCATCCACGACTCATACAACACCGTAAGAATCTTCAAGGTGGATGGCGATCAAATCGTTGTCAAACGCTTCCGCCGCACACGACGCATCCCCAAGCGCTTTGCCTACACCTTCGTCCGTCCCAGCAGGGCAAAACGCGCCTACAACAACGCACTGAAACTAAAGGAACTGAATATCTCCACCCCTGAACCTATTGCCTGCATCGAAGAGTACCACTTCGGGCTCTTCCGTCAGGGCTACACCGTGTATGCCTATTGTGGAGACTCTGATGCACGTATTCTCCGCGACGAACCTGAAGGACACGACGACCTCATCAATGCTGTCGCACATTTCCTCGTGAACATGCACGAGAAAGGCTTCTTCCACGGCGACACCAACCTCTCCAATTTCCTCTATCGGAAAGACAAGACCTCGCCCACAGGCTACCACATCACCACCATCGGCATCACCCACTCCCTCTTCGTCGAGAATCCCTCACGCGAAGACTGCATCCGCAACCTCATGCGCCTCACCCACATACGCCCCACCCTCAAGAAGATCATTGGTCGCTATGCCGAACTGCGAGGCTGGAACGCTGAATGGGCAATATCTTTAGCCATACAAAAACTCGATGCCTTTGAAAAAAACATCGAGATGAAAAAGAAGAACAAAAAATAAAGATTGCTCACCTATTAGGATAGACCACTTCATTGCTCCGTTCGCCAAGTCCCCCGTAGAAATTGGCGCAACGCACAGAGTAACATGACCCCTCCGCCGTGCCCTTCGGCACCGTGTAAGTGGGCTGAGTGGTAAATGCCACCACATCGCGGTTCTTGCAGACAGCATAGAGACAAGCCTCTGGCACATCCTCCCAATAAATCGTTCCGCGCCCCTTGATTTGAACCACAGGTGGATTCACCTGCGCTGCCCGCTGGTCGGGATTCCACCCAGGAAATACATCCTTCACCTCATACTTCTCTGCCTCCTGCACAGGCAAATCCGTCTTGTAACGCACCGTAGTGACCACATTGTTCTTATCCTTATACTGAGTGCGTCGCTTTGCCGTCGGCACCAACTGAAATTCCGTGTTCATGCTCTCATATTCCGAAAAGAGCGACGGCAGCGTTCCGTGCATCTCCGTCCATCCCAGAGAATCAGGCAGCAACTCCATCACCGTGCCCAAAAACACCGCCCGAGGCGCATTTTTCCATGGACGACCCAACATATACCTGCCCGCCTGCTCTGCCGAACCATAGATGCGGCACGAATTAAACACATACCCATACCGACGGTTTGCCTCCGTGGCTGGTGCACAAATCACGTCACCCTTGCCGCCTCGATTTCTCAACTCAATGTCACATCGGTTAAAATAAATCGTTCCTCCACCACAGATGAAATCCACCGTACCCTTGATGGTGCAGTCCTCCAGATACGTCGTGCCACCATCGTTCGTATAGTATGTGTCCTGATTGCTCATCAGCGAGAGCCGCTTGAAAATGTTACCCTTGCAGTTCTTCTCGTTCAGAGCCACCGCACGGTTGGCAAACGCCGTCAGGTCGTCCCGATAGTTCGACCACAGTTCGATGTCCTGAATATACGTGCTGTCCGCCCCCTTCAGGAAAAGCGTGGAGGTGATGCTGATGCCCTCATGCATGGGCATCGACTCAATCTGCGTGTTTTTCATCCCTTCCCCACAGATGCTCGTGTTCGGAGCCGTCAGAATCGTCATCGGACTGGGAATCGTCAGTTCTTTTCCATTCTCCGTAATCTTGATGGGATTGCCCTCCCCCTTGATGCGGTACATGCTCGACTTGATGAAGATGCGGAACCGCTTCGACTTGTCCTCACGTCCATTTGCCGCATGAATCGCCTGCACAAAGTTGCCATCCGTCGGCACCACAAAATCATATTTATAGCGGATGCGACCCAGCGAGTCGGGAGCCTGTGCACAGGCACACTGCGGCAGCAACATCGCTTCCACCAATGCCATCATCAATACCAAGAAAAGAGAATGCTTCATGAAAAGTTATTTTTGTTCATCTACTTACATTTATCAGTTTCAGGGCACAAAGGTACGATTAAATGAGGGAAAAAACAAAATTATGACAGATAACCTTTTAACTTTTTAATCTTTCTCCGTCGTCCTCTACCATCATTCCGCCCAATTGTCCCTATCTAAGTTCCTGTAACCGATGGCTTCTACAATATGGTGGCTCTGCACTTGCTCTGAACCTTCGAGGTCGGCAATGGTGCGGGAAACCTTGAGGATGCGGTCATAGGCACGGGCGGAGAGGTTGAACTTGCGCATGGCTGTACGGAGGAGATTGAGGGCTTGGTCGTCGAGTTGAACGTATTGCTGAAGAAGAGAGGTGGTCATCTGGGCATTGCAGTGAACCCTCCCCTGCCCTCCCTGTTTGGGGAGGGAACTGTAGCGCTCCACCTGTATCTGCCGTGCTTTGAGCACCCGTTCGCGGATGACAGAAGAGGATTCACCCTTGGGTGCCTTGGCAATGTCCTCGAAGGGGACGGATTCGACTTCCACCTGAATATCAATACGGTCCATGAGAGGTCCCGAAATCTTGTTCATGTAGCGTTGAATCTGTGCAGGAGTGCAGACACACTTGCGGGTGGGATGATGGTGGTAGCCACAGGGACAAGGGTTCATGGAGGCTACCAGCATGAAGGAGCAGGGAAGAGTAAGGTTGTAGCGCGAACGGGAAATGGTGATGATGCGGTCTTCGAGAGGTTGACGCAGGGTTTCGAGAACGGAGCGGTTAAATTCTGGCAGTTCATCAAGAAAGAGCACCCCATTATGAGCCAAACATATTTCCCCTGGCATGAAGGTGTTGCCACCACCTACAAGAGCCACATCGGACACGGTATGATGGGGGGCACGGAAGGGTCGCTGACTGATGAGGGAGGTGTCCTTCTTCAGTTTTCCTGCAATGGAATGGATTTGTGTGGTCTCAAGGCTTTCGCTCAGGGTGAGAGGCGGAAGGATGGAAGGAAGGCGTTTTGCCATCATGGACTTACCACAACCAGGGCTGCCAACCAGAATGATATTGTGTCCGCCTGCTGCTGCCACCTCGAAAGCACGTTTCACGTTTTCCTGTCCTTTCACCTCGTCGAAATCGAAGTCGAAGGTGAATAACTGCGAATAGAACTCCTCACGGGTGTTCACAAGAGTGGGTTCGATGGAATGGGTGCCAGCGAAAAAGCCGATGATGTCGTTCAGATGGCTCACTCCATAGACTTTCAGCCTGTTGACAACGGCTGCCTCGCGAGCATTTTCGGCTGGCACAAACAATGCCTCATAGCCCAGTTCGCGCGCCTTGATGGAGATGGGCAACACGCCCTTCACGGGCAGGATGGTGCCATCAAGCCCCAATTCGCCTACAAACATGAAACGTTCGGGACGGTCTATCGCCAGAAACTCATACGACAGCAGGATGCCCACAGCCATCGGAAGGTCGAACCCAGAGCCTTCCTTGCGCACGTCGGCTGGAGCCAGATTGATGACCACCGATTTGTTGGGCATCTTATAGCCATTCACACGCAATGCCGACTGCACTCGCTCCTGACTTTCCTTTACGGCATTGTCAGGCAGTCCGACGATGGTGAACCGTGTTGTGGGTTGCCCCTCGAAGTTATCGACCTCGACGGTGACAGGCATCGCATCTAATCCTTGCAACGCAGCGCTATGAATTTTTGCTATCAAAGTAGTGCAGTTTTGGGGTTAAAAGGTAAAAAGTTCATTTGTCGATTTTGCTCCATTGACAGAAGGAGTTATTTCTTTGAGGGGTCAGGGTTTTCTCCTTTGAGGTGTTTCCTCACCATCTCCTCCAGTTGAGCAACTTCGGTGCCGCTGTCCAACACTCGATGGGTTTTGTCAGTGAGGACGTAGAAAGGCAAGGCTTGCACTCCAAGGGTCTTGATGGCTTTCGACTCGAAGGCAAGCCCGTCGCAATAGTGCTCGATGTGGGCGGTGGAATCGGGACGGATGGCTTCTTCCCAACGGAAGCGTTCGAGGTCGAGTGATACGGCGACAATGCGAAGGTTTCCGTCGGAGGTGTATTTATCCTGAATCAGACGCAACTTCCACAGAAGGTCATAACCACTGGGCATCCAGAGTGCCCAAAACGCCACAAGGTTGTAGGGCTTTGACTTTGACCATAGTTTGACGGGATGCCTATCTTTGGGAGTCAAGGTGACATCGGGCAGGAGTTTGCCTTCTTCCCTCCGCTGGATGCTGCTGACTTTGCTGTCGATGTCGAGCAGGTAGTGATGGTGAGGCTGCGCTTTTTTCAGCACCTTCAGCAGTTCGTGAATTTCGGCACTGCTGACTTCTTCGTCTTGCACGAAGTAACTATGAAGCAGATAGATGGCAACGGCAGAAGTGGGGTTCTCCTTGATGTACTTGCGGGCAGTGACTTTCGCTTCGGATGGGTTCTGGGTGTAGGTTTCCTGCCGGAACAGGTTCATGAGTTTGTTTTCGTCGCTGCCATTGACCACGTAGTTCTTCAGGTCGTTGGCTGTGGCTTCATACTCGATGTCAGTGGCAGGGGAAACGAAGATGACTTGTTCCACTCCATTCGGAAAGACGAGCATGTAAGGGGTCACATCTTCTGCTTCACCACGATAGAGGAAACGACCTTCCTGAATGGTGAGGGTGTCGAGACGGGCATGGTCGTCAGAAAGGTTGTAGATGTACAACTCTCCTGTCTGCATGTCGCGAAACTTGCCTTTGATGCGGAAGGAGGAGCCGCTGGGACCGCAGGAGGTGAACAGGAGCATTGCGACTCCTATTATATATAATATGTGTAGGAAGGGTTTCGTCATCGCTTGTTATCGTCTGTCATCACTTGTTGTCGTCTGTCATCACTTGTTGTCGTCTGAAAATTCAGCATCGTTGGATGCCCGTTTTGCCAAGGATGGGTCGAGGGCAATGGCTTTCGCCAGATTCTCTTTCACCTCTGACTTATCTTCCATGCGGGCAGCCAAAACTGCTCGGAGGTAGTAGGTCATGGCATCGGGGTTCTTGATGTTCGACAGGGTCTTGAGGGCATCGGCATAGTCTTGCGAGAGAATGTTGGAAAGTGCCGCGCTGTTGTTGGATGAGTTATGGAACTTAGCGGATGCTTGGTTGTATTTCCCTTGTGCCAAATAAAGGTGTCCCAAAGCCTCATCGAAATTGTTGGCACTCACACCTTTGGCGATGTACATTTCGGCATCCTGGAAGTTGCCTTCCTGCACGGCAATCATGCCGAGGTTGACGTTGGGTTCGGCTGCATTGGGGTTGATGCTCAATGCCTGTCGCAGATAACCTTGTGCTGCATCGAGATTGCCACTCTGCAAGGCGAGTTCGCCCAAGTTGTTGTAGGCACGGTAATCGTTAGGATAGAGTGAAACGGTTTTCTTCAGGAGTTGCTCTTTCTGACCAACAGTGGAGGAAAGCATGTTGGCAGCATAGATGAGTTCTTCAGCACTCAGTTTGGAGGCATCCTTTTCGTATTGTTCCATGATGGCATCGTCGCTGCGACCAATCACGTCGTAGTTGATGACCATACGGGCACGTCGCAACTCTGGCAACACGGCTTCTGCCAGTTCCTTATAAACCACTGCCACGTTGCGGATTTCGCGTTCACGCTGCTCGGGGTCTTGGTACATGGAAAGCACCCGGAGAATCACATCCTTGTCGGGCAGATTGGATTGCGACACCAATGCCTGAAAGCCTTCCCAGTCTTCTGCCGTGTATTTGGTATCGACTGCCGTGGCGAGGTTGTTCTGCTTCAACTGCTGGTTGACATATCCTGCCGACACATCGCCACGCTTTTCTGCCAAACGTTCGTTGATGGCGTAGGCACCATCAGGGGAGGCGTAGGCACTCACCTCGATGTTGTTCAGCACAAGGCTCTGTTCATCATTCTTGATGTTCTTCAGCGTAGCGATGAAGTCCTGCACAGTTTGGCTGTTCAGTTCGCTTCCACGCAGGTTGGCTTGTCCGATGAGGAACTTCACAGCAGCCTCCTGCTTCTGGCTGATGACGCGCTGGAAGTTGTCAGTGGCAACCCCGAAGTTCGCCGTCTTTGCCGTCTTCGTGACAAGAGAAGCCGTACACTTCACGCCATTGCCGATTTTCACGGTAGGCATCTTCAGGACCTTCTTGCCTTTGGTGGCATTGAACTGCATCATGAGGTCGCTCTTCTCCATGCCGTCCTTGAAGGGCACACAGAAGCGCATCGTGGCGTGACCGCCATTCTTATAAGAGATGATGGTGTGGTTTGCCTCCACCATCTCGCCTTGCAGGGTAAAGGGGTCGCCAGCCAATGAACCGCCATCCCACTTCAGCACGGGCACACATTCCACCACCACCTTCTTAGACATCATCTTGGCTGGCACATTGATGCTGATGGTAGCCGGCACATCGCCAGCCACATACTCCAGCGGAGTGGGCGACACGGCAAAGTTGTCGGACACAAATGTTTTCTGCTTACTACAACCAGACAACAGCACGGCTGCACACACGGGCAACAGCCCTAAGATTCTTTTCTTCATATCTTGTTAGTTTTTAGTATATTTCCTACTCAAATGCCGCACAGGGTACCACACCGACAAGAATCCGACGGCTATCACCGTGAGCAGCACCACCCCAATATCGACCAGATGCACACTGACGGGGTAGGCATCGATGATGTAACTGCCTTCGCTGTTGCCGAAACGCACCAAGCCAAACTCCTGCTGCAAATAGCAGAGTGTCAGTCCTACGGCAATGCCAACCACTGCACCCAACACACAAATCATCCTGCCCTCCACCATGAAGATGCCACGAATCTGCTGCTCGTTGGCTCCCAGATTTCGCAAAGTGATGGCATCCTGCTTCTTGTCGATAATCAGCATTGACAAGGAACCGATGATGTTGAAGCATGCTATCATCAGGATGAAGGTCAAGAAGATGTAGGAGATGAGTTTCTCAATCTGCATAATCTTGAACGTGTCTTCCTGCTGCTCATAGCGATCCATCACCTTGTATTCCTCACCCAGCATCTTCTGCAACCGCGACTTCACCGCGCCCACATCGGCACCCTCCCTGAGCCTCAACTCCACAGCCGACACCTCGCCTTGCCGCTCAAACAACCTTCTGGCAAAGGCAAGGTTCGTAATCACGTAGTTGGAGTCATATTTGTTCTGCTTCACCATGAAGCCCACTTTCGGCGAGTACAGTTCCTCCTGATTCAGGCTTTCCCGTGGGTCGTTCAGGTCAATCCGCTCTCCTTTCCGGGGGGCATACACCTGAATGGCAGAGGAGAAATCGGCAGGAAGCCCCAACTGCAAGAGCAGGTTGGAGCCTAAGATGCCATAGTCAATCACATCGGCATGCAACTCAAACACCCCGTCGCCAATCAGAATCCCATTGATATTGACCAAGTCCTCAAAGTTGTCCTCCACTCCCTTGATGGTCACCATCGTCTGGCGGTTGTTAATCATCAAGAGGGCGTTGTCTTCGAGGGTTTCCGTATAGACCTCCACATCGGCATCTGCCCGCAACGCCTTCAGCCCCTGCTTGTCTGCTGCCATGAACTTCCCCTCCACAGGCACGACCTTCAACTGGGGGTCAAACGCCGTGAAGAGTCCTGCCACCATGTCCTGAAAACCATTGAACACCGACAGGATGCACACCAAGGCAGCCGTCGCAATCGCCACACCTGCCACCGACACACCCGAAATGATGTTGATGGCACTGTGCGACTTTTTCGACAGCAGGTAACGTTTGGCTATGTAAAACGATACATTCATACCTTTCTTTCAACAACGAATGAAACTAATTTTACGATTCGAAACATTAGAAATATTCGTTGTTCAGAAAAACCTCCCTACTTGTTCAGCAACTCATCAATGTGCTCCACATAATCCAGCGAATCATCCAGAAAGAATTTCAGTTCGGGGATGATGCGCAACTGGTGGCGTTCCAACTTGCCCAATTCATAGCGCACTTCGGAAGCATGGCTGTTGATGTTCTGCAACACCTCCTGCGCCCTTTCCGAGGGGAAGATGCTCAGATAGGCTTTCGCCACACTCAAGTCGGGGCTTACCCTCACCACGCTCACACTCACCAGCAGATTTCTCGTCTGCCTCGTCTGCGCCTGAAAGATGTTGCTCAAGTCTTTCTGAATCAGGCGCGCAATCTTATTCTGTCTTGTTGTTTCCATAATCTATTCCTATCAAGTGAAAAGTGATGAATGAAAAGTGAAAAATTTGCTACCGCACTTGTGCGGCAACAGGTGGCAAACTCTCGCGGTAGCAAATTTTTCACTTTTCACTTCTCATTTTTCACTTTTCATTTTTCACTTTCACCTTTTTTATAATCGTCAATCCGTCCCGTAACGGCAGAATCACTTTCTCCACCCGCTCGTCCTCCGCCACATGGTCGTTGAACGCCCGGATGCCAAGTGTCTGCGCATCGTGCGTATCCTCTTCCACCACATGCCCGTCCCACAGCGTGTTGTCTGCCAAGATGTAGCCCCCCACATTCAGGTGCTTCATCACCATCTCATAATACTCCACATATCTGCGCTTGTCGGCATCGATGAACGCCATGTCGAACTGCAAGCCCAGTCGGGGCACCACCTCCATCGCATCACCGATGTGCATGGTGATTCTGTCGGCATAGGGTGAACCCTGAAACCAAGGCAGCGTGAAGTCTTCCTGCTCATCGTTAATCTCCACCGTGTGCAGATGGCTGCCATCAGGCAAGCCTTCGGCAATGCACAACCCCGAATAGCCCGAGTAGGTCCCTATCTCCAGCACCAACTTTGGCTTCACCATCCCCACCAGCATCTTGAGCAACCGCCCCTGCAAGTGACCGCTCGCCATCCGCCCATAGAGCAGGTGCAACTGGGTCGCCCGCCACAGCCGATGCATATAGTCGCTCTCCTGGTCAATGTGCTGGAGGATATATTCGTCTATCTTTTCACTTTCCTTCATTGCGCCTCAACGCCTCCACCGCCAGCCGATAACTGTCCAATCCGAAGCCACAAATCACACCCACGCAGGCACAACTAATCATGGAGTGATGACGGAACTCCTCGCGCTGATGCACGTTGGAGATATGCACCTCCACCACGGGGGTCTTCACCCCACGAATCGCATCCTGAAGCGCGATGCTCGTGTGTGTGTAAGCACCTGCATTCAGCACAATCCCGTCCCAATCGAAGCCCACCTCATGAATCTTGTTGATGAGTTCACCTTCCACGTTCGACTGGAAATATGCCAGTTCCACCTCGGGAAACTTCTGCCGAAGTTCTTCCAGATAATCCTCAAAACCGCGCGACCCGTAAATGCCTGGCTCACGCTTGCCCAGCAAGTTCAGATTGGGGCCATTCAAAATCAGAATCTTCATTGCTTCTTCATTTAGTTCGTTGCAAAGGTACATCTTTTTTTTGACATTCCATTATAAATAATGTGGTAATTTGTAAAATAGCCTCAAAACCATCACGGCTTCGAGGCTATCGACTAAATAAACTAACCAATATCTATGTTGTATAATCCTAATTGTGTTTTTGCATTGATGGCTGACAAACGTTCTTTCAGCACCCCTAAAGGGGAGAGAGTCTTACCCTTTGAAGGGAGAGAGTCTTACCCTTTGAAGGGAGAGAGTCTTACCCTTTAAGGGGTGAGAGTCACTCCCCTTCAGGGGGTGTGGAAAAGAGTATTCTTCATCACTTTACCAAACATAAACGTGGCGATGAGGGGGAGGGGGCGGAGGAGGTGCAGGATGGCCATAAACGACACCAGGTCCCCAAAAATCGTGTTCGCAAATGCAAGATTGCATCAGAAGTGAACCAAGAATCACTGCAAGAAGGAAAATCATCTTTTTCATAAGGCTTTCTACTTTTTTAAGTCGTTAAACGATTTGTTTGTTCCGCCAGGAGGTCTGTCACATTCTGCTCGGACGGCTCCCGTCGTTTTTTGTTTCTAGTGCAAAGTTACGGGCTTTCTTGCTGCCCGCCATGAACGTTTCTCCTAAAAGAAAACGTGAAATCCCTAAACGGTGGAGGTTTTCCCCAATCAAAAAACAGATTCCCTTACACAACACTTTTTGAGTGATCTTGCCATTTCCCCACCTACAAAATAGGCTGTTTGGGTCAAAAAGAGTTAAATTTTGTTAACGGGGGGGGGTAATTTGTAGGTTTTCGCTATAGCGAGTTGTTAAAAAAAACCTATATTTGTAAAATTTTCTAATGAGAAAAATAGAATTTTAAATAAAAAAGGAGAATTTTATTTTGTATAAACGATTGGGAATCATTGGGAAATTTGCCTTGTTGCTCCTGTTATTGGGAGCGGGTCAGAAGGCGTTAGGACAGCAACACATTGCTGTCCGCAATAACCTGTGCTATGACCTTTCGGGCACTCCCAATCTGGGGTTCGACATGCGCATTTCGCCTCACTGGACATGGGGCATGAATGCCGGCTATCGCCCTTGGCCCACCGACGACAACAAGGAGAAGAAGTGGAGACACCTGCTGCTGGCACCCGAACTGCGCCACTGGAACGACAGTGTTTTCCACCGCACATACTGGGGCTTGAACCTCATCTATAGCCATTACAACGTGGGGGGCGTGAAATTCCCTCTGGGCATGTATAAATCCGTTCGCGACCATCGACTGCAAGGCGACCTCGCCGCCATCGGAGCCTTCTATGGCAGGACGTGGCGACTCAACAGTTGGTTCCGCCTCGAGGCAGAACTGGGTGTGGGCATTGGCTACGCGTGGGCAAAGAAGTATGACTGCCCGCACTGCGGCGCCTACTTGGGGCGCGACGACAAACCGTTCCTCGTGCCGAAACTGGCTGTGAACCTGGTGCTTGACCATAAGAAGAAGGAGCAGCCCATTGTTCCTCCGCCCATTGTGGAACCCGTCGAACCGCCAACACCCGAAGAGCCCGTGCTGGCAGTTTCGCGCGTCCGACCTGCTACGGTCAGCGACCGCCTGCTGGCAGACAACCCCGTGTTGGCTGAATACAAGGATTACATTCCTTACGACCAAACCCGCATCTTGCGCAAGGAGAAAGGTGCCCTGTTTGTACACTTCCCCTTGGGCAGTTCCGACCTGCAACACGACTATCGCGACAATGCAGCCACGCTCGACCGCATCATCGACATTACCCAACAGATTGTGGCTGACACCGCCAGCAATGTGCGCCTCATTCAAATCATAGGTTTGGCAAGCATCGAAGGTGCCGTGAAGGGCAATGAGACATTGGCAGCCAACCGTGCAGAGGCACTGAAACGCTACATCCAGCAACATGTCAGCACCCCTGACTCCATCTACGAACTCGCCAATGGCGGCGAAGCCTGGACAGAACTGCGCGACCAAATCAACGACGCCATCCACGACACCGAAGTGTCTCCTGCTCATGCGGCAGCATTGCGTGAGGCAATCGCCCTCATCGACAGCGAGCCAGATTTGACCCGCCGCGAACAGCGTTTGCGCCAACTCAATGGCGGCAACACCTTCCGCTACATCTTTGAGAATCTGTTGCCACAACAGCGCAACTCCGGCTATCTGCGCATCTACTTCGACCGTGTGCCCGACCGTCAGGCAGAAATCATCAATCAAGCCTCCGAACTCATCGGGCAGGAACACTATCAGGAAGCCCTCACCTTGCTCAAGACCGTGAGCACCGACGAACGCGCCCAAAACGCGCTCGGTGTGGCACTCTACATGACTGGTCAGAAAGAGCAAGCCATGCAATGCTTCCGCCGTGCTGCAGCCAACGGAAATGCCGATGCACAGCGGAACCTCCGAGAACTGGAAAAATAAACCAACAAGAGCAATATATTAACACATAAAACAATAAGAAAATGAAAACAAGTTTAATGAATGTGAAGACAGTGCCCTACTTTGCCGCATTGTTCATCGCCATGCTCTTCACTGCTTGTTCCAGCAGCGAAGACGAAGAACTAAACCCCGAAGGTTCCCTGGGTGTCGTGAAGGCTGAGTTCACCATTTCGTTCCCCAATAACATAGCAGGAACAACCCGTATGACCACCGCAACGGTGCAGGGACAAACCACTCCGGTTTTTCGTGGCATACAAGATATGAAGTTGTATGCTTTTAAGGAGGCAGAAACGACTCTTACAGGAACATCTGCTGGAGCTATTGCCATTCCTTCAGTCATCTCATTTGCAGGTGGTACTGTGGGAAAGGTGGGAGCAAGTGGAACTTCTGCCAATATCATTGATGGGGATGTACTTACAAACAACACATATAATAATAGTGCTCTATACAATACAAGCAAGTCTCACCTTTATCAGAACTTAGAGATTCCGATTGGCGCAGAGACCTTTATGTTCTATGGTCAAGCCCTTCGCCAAAGCACCGAAAACAATTTTGCTGAAGGAACGCTTGTTCCATCA
The DNA here is from genome assembly GCA_017470525.1 of Bacteroidaceae bacterium. Taxonomy (GTDB): domain Bacteria; phylum Bacteroidota; class Bacteroidia; order Bacteroidales; family Bacteroidaceae; genus Minthosoma. The sequence goes on along the minus strand of JAFUYM010000026.1, from coordinate 88,863 downwards.
TTGGGAAGTAGTGACGATAATACTCTTGGTGCCATTACTTTTTCGCCACAACCCATCTCAAGTGCTACTACAGTAACCAACAATGGCACTTACATCGCCAACTACTTGACAGCCATTGCCACCGCAAAAACAACAGACGGCACAACTTGGAAAGACACAGATGCGTTCATTCTGGGAATCCTTTACAACCAATTCACCAGCATCACCGCTGGTTCGTGGGCAAGTATCAAAGGGGCTGTACAACAACTCTATACCACCCTTCTCAATCGCCCGGAAGCATTATCTACGGCGATTAAGAAGGCCATTACAGAGACTACATACGCAGAAAACAGTAAATTCGTGACAAAAGTGGAGAACGGCATACTGACATTTGCAGAAATGGGTGACTTCCCCGCTGACATGGGACTCCCAGACGGTGCAGCCTACGTGTCTTTTTCAAATAATCAATTCTCGTATGATTTGACAAAACAAAATACAAACATCAATTACGCCGGCATCACCGACTATGCTTACCCTGCTGCATTGTACTATCGTGCTTTGAGCGGCATCAAAGTGTCTTCCACATCAAAAGCCAGCGAATATAAGGATGATGCTGAATGGACGAATATAGTCAACAGTTATAATGAATCAGATAATACCAAGGTGAAAGGCAACACCCACTCCATCATTATGGTGGATCCTGTACAATATGCAGTAGGACGTCTTGACGTTACAATACAAGCAACAGATTGGAGCCTTCCGGACTTTTCTGGTCAAACCGTACAGCCTATTGGCACGAACTTCCAACTGACGGGCGTTCTTGTCGGAAACCAGTCGCCTGTTGATTATCAATTTCAACCTATCCGCAATAACACAACAAAACTTTATACCCTCTATGACCGCAACATAAATAATAATGGCGAGATTTATCTGACTACAGCCAACCCCACCAACACGACAATCAATCACACCTTAGTGTTGGAAACTCCAGAAAGTACTACGGGGAATGAAGAGAATGCCAAGGTGAAGATTGCTTTGGAATTCAAGAACAACACGGGGAAGGCTTTGAAAGGAAAGGACAATTGTATCATCTATCCTGGTACCAAGTTCTATTTAGTGGGTGAATTAGACCCATCAGATACTTCCGCTAATACCACTAATACGAACAATATCAAACAAGCCTTCAAACAAGACTATGTCACAACAGCCAATTTCCAGATTAAAAATTTTGAGAAAGCCTACAATACACTGCCGGACCTTCGGTCGCCAGAATTGGAAATGGGACTTTCTGTGGATTTGACTTGGCAACAAGGAATTAAGCAGACGATTATCATCCAGTAAATAATCAATAAAAAGTATAAATCTCAAAAACTATATTATATATGAAAAAGTTTTATGAATTTGCCTTGACGAGCGCGATAGCACTTGCAGGCACAACAACATTCATAGCGTGTTCGTCGGAGGACGAGGTCATTAACAATCCCAACTATGACCCTGTGGAGAACACGGTAAAGACACAACTGGCTATCTCACTATCAGAGAATGCACATACCACCACCGATACTCGTATGACTACTGCAACGGTGCAGGGACAGGTCACTCCTGTTTTCCGTGGCATTCAAGACATCAAACTGATTCCATACGAGACATTTGTGCCCAGCATCAATCCTGATGTCCGCCCCCTTCAAGACAAGGTTTACACATTGACAAACCTCACAGCCTTCGATAACGGAGGCAAGCAAAATGCCAAAGTGTATAACGACCTTGCCATTCCTGTGGGCACAGGTGCCTTTATGCTATATGGTCAAGCCATCAAGACGGGTGAGAACAAATTCGACAATGGCTCCATCATTGCTCCTACGGAGTATGTCCAATCTGCCGCCAACTATACTTTCGCTTTGGAACCCATCTATCCTTCGGGTGCGGTCAATGAACGTGCCGAAGCCCTATTGAACTATGTAAAGGGCATCCGCGCGGTAGCAAACAATGTCACCAACCATACCCTTCATGCTTATCTCGTGGCTTTCCAGCCAACGGCAGGTTCTTCTGCCAGCATCGAAATAAGTACTCAGCACTTGTGGGACAAGGCACGTGCCATTACAGACGATGCAACCGGAGTTGCTGCTGTAAGAGCGGCTATCATCGAACAGGGTGGTATTTCTTATGCAACCATCAGTAGCGACAATAAGGTGACCTTGGTGAACGAAAAGGTGACAGGTTATCCTGCCAACCTGAACCTGCCAGATGGTGCAGCCTCCATCGACTGGTCGGGGACAGAGCCCACGATTGTGACGGGAGGTCGCGAAGGCATGTACGTATCTCCACTCAACAGTTACACTTACCCTGCTGCCCTTTGCTATCGCGCCAACACTGCAATCGGTACATCTAATAACGACAAAGTATCCGACCAATTCAATGGTCTCACTTGGCAGGCAATTTTAGAAGCCAATCTCTACAACTGGGGACAGAAGGTAACAGGTAACACTCGCTCTATCGCTTTGCAGAACCAAATACAATATGCCGTAGGACGCCTGGATTTGCAAGTACAAACGGACGGTGAGACGCTTTACGATGCGAAGGGTGAAGCCGTGACGGTCAACAGTGACGGTTTCCCAATCTCTGCAGTCCTTGTCGGTCACCAAAAGAATGTAAACTTCCAGTTCGCACCCATCGCAACATCTAAAGAATACACTATCTACGATAAAGTGATTAACGGCAATTTCGCTGCAACGGTAGATGGTCCCACTGGAACTAATCACACTTTGGTGTTGGAAACTGCTGAAGACATGAAACAAGTGAATGTCGCCGTGGAAATGACCAACAATACGGGTCAAGACTTTGCAGGCAAAGACGGTATCGTTCCTGCTGGCGGCAAATTCTATCTTGTTGGCGTACTTAATCTGGAGAAAACAGACGAAATCACCAATCCAAATAACCGGAAGAAAGTCTTTGAACAGGATTATATCACGAAGGCTTTGTTCACGATTAGCAAGGGAACATTAGGAGCCAACAACAGCAATGGACTTGGTGCTGCTTACAATGTGATTCCCGATTTGAAGACTCCACAATTGGAGGTTGCCTTCTCTGTCAACCTCGAATGGCAAGCAGGTATCACATTCACGAAGGACCTCTAATCATGAGCGTTGTTATGAGCGTGAAAAAAACATACGAATTGAAGCACGAGAGACACATACCGATGGTGTGTGTCCTCTCGTTGCTGCTTACGCTCATAACAGGCTGTTCTTCCATTGATGATGACTTGAGCGACTGTGGAAATGACTACCAGTTGAACTATGAACTACAACTGGTGACCAACATCAGTACAGAGTTGCAAACGGAACTGACGACGCAAACAGAAGTGACCATCGCCAATGCCTTACGTACACACTTGAGCGGCATCTTCACGGACTTTGCCCACGACATTGACCTTTCGTTCTACGAAACCGAAGGTGACTCTCTTCGTTTGCAGCACGATGAGCACATCATGAATGCCAATCAAGCCAGTTACACGCTTTATCTGCCCATGCGGCAGTACATGCACTTGGCTGTTGCCAACGTGGTGAACAACCCACTTGTCTCACTTGAAAAGGATGAGGTTTGCCACACATCACAACTCTATCAGAAAGGGCAAACGCTGGCTTCATCAACAGGCATCGACACAATTTCCTCGCACACTACGGGACTTTTCACCGCCCGCCAACCCATGGAGGTTGTGGAAGGCATCGACCAGAAGTTTAACGTGCGGCTCTATATGGCAAATTGTGCTGCCGCACTCGTGCTCGACCCCAGAGGAAAAAATATGGATGGAATGCGTGTTTTCAGCACGGGATTCGCTACTGCGTTTCAGGTGGCTGACAGCATTTTCTCCTATCCCAAACAGTCACCCATCGTACGCACACAGACCATCACGTCTGAAGAAAGCAACCTCACAGCCTTCTGCTCCGTGACGTTCCCTTCACGCGAACATGCTGCTCATGGCAATACACGCACCATCATTGAGACGACAGATGCTTTTGTTGCCGAGGCAGATGAAGAAACACTGTGGGAGTTCCGTACATACGTACCTTGCGCTGATGGCACCATCACAGAAACGCGCTTGGGCATCAAAGAGCCTTTGCGCGGTGGACAATTGAAAATCATCAAGTGCTGGTTGGACGAAAAAGGTGTAGTCAAGACAGACGACCAAGAGGTTGCCGCCAGCGTGAAACTCAATTGGAAGGAAGGTTCAGAGTTTACTCCACATTTATAATTGATAATCGACAATTGGGCTGACACGATATGTACAAGCCGCATGGCAATTATGAATTATACATTATAAAAGTTGAGAGTTGAAAAGTAGAATATATATAATAATTGTATTGACCCTGTTAACAACTTGCGGATTACAAAGTTGTTCAACAAGTGACAGTGATGAGCCTATCAAGAAAGAAGGTATCGTGACTGTCGATGTGGTGTTAAATGTGTCTGCACATCAGAAAACAGCGAATGAACCGAATGGTGCAGACACGAGAATGCCAGCATCTTCAGATGTCAATCAATTTGATGTAACCCAAACGTCTGGGAAGTTCCGAGGAGTGCAGGAATTAAGGTTATATCCTATGGCATCTGAAGAACCCGTTTCACCTGATTACATTGGCAATCTGACCAGGCAAGGAGATACCTACAATTATCTTAGCACTCATCAAGTGGAACTCTCTATTGGAACATCTTCTTTCCTGTGCTATGGAAGGGCCATTCCTTTCACAGAGAACAACGAAGTTGCCAAATTCAAGAATGGCTTTTTTAATGCTCATTATGACGAAGAAAATCCCCTGAACTCTTATTTTGACCCAGAACCCATCTATGTGCCTGACAATAAGGCACAAGCCATTGCAACATATCTGACGAATATTGCAACAGCAGGACATTGGAATCAAGTAACTGATGAAAATGAGACATTATCAGAATTAAGAGACTTATTCAAAAAATTCGTCAATCTCAACAACACTGGCGAATACTCCAGTTTTGCAGGTTCCAGCCGTAACATCAAGGCAATGGTCAGCAAATTGTATCAAGACATTGCAAAACTGAATTATGGTACTGGTTCAGAAGGCGCCACCCTTCAAAGAACCATCTTGTCTGCCATCACAACAGGTGTGACTTTCGATACGAACAACCATGAGGTCACCAATCTGGGAACAACAATGGATGACTATCCAACCCATCTTCCCGATGGTGCAGCCGTCATTCAATGGAATAAAACAACCTCTCAATTCGAACCCATATTGAATCAAACCGCATTCAACGACATTAATAGCCTTAACCGTTTCGTCTATCCTGCTGAACTATACTATTTCAAGCATAGTTCCATCAAGACCTCTGCAAGCAGTGAGAAAGAACATTACAATCTCTCAACATGGTCTGGCGAGAGTGGCGTATTGCACTATTATGAGAATGATAATGCCGAAGTGACTACAAACACCCTGTCTGTAGCCATCAAGGAACCATTGGATTATGCTGTTGGGTGTTTGAAGACCTATATAAAAGCAACAAGTTCTACATTAAAAGATGCAAATGAAGACCTGACACTGCAAGACGTGACACTGGATGCAGGAACCTTCCCCCTGACAGGCATTCTTATTGGTGGACAAACGCGACAAGGTTACAATTTTGAGCCTCAAAAAATAGGCGACCAATATGATGAATACATCATCTATGACCCAACGCTCCAAGATGAAAGTGTCTGCTTAGGTGCCGTTGTCTCCCAATATTCCTCCCCTCTTTTCACCTTGGCACTGCAAACGCAAGAAAAGAAGCCTGTGAAACTGGTGTTGGAATTTCTGAACAACAGTAAGGATTTTGTAAGTGAAAACGGCATCATCTACAAAGGAACGAAGTTCTATCTGGTTGCCAGCATCAATGTACCTGCCACACCCGCAGAGGATTTTACGAAACGCGTATTTACAAAAGATTACATCACAGAAGTTCATCTCGATATCAACAACTTGACCCATGCCTACAATGCCTTACCCAGTTTGGATAGCGATAATCTGCACATTTTCAACACTGTACAGGCAGGCATTCAGGAATGGAAGGCGGAATCAACAACCAGCCATTCCACTTATAATTGGTGACCCCTTCGATTCTCCTGTTTAGGAGAGAAGGAGAGAGAAAAATGAAAATTATCATGCTCAAGAAGAAGACCACATATAACAAGATAAGCGTAACGCTCCTAATGGTAGCGATACTCTTTTGTTGTGGTTGTTCCGATGATACATCACAAGACATTCAGACATCAGACCATCAGGTGCATTTCATGCTTGGGTCACAACAATTGAAGGATGTGGAATCATCCCTCTCCACTCGTTCTCTACCCAGTGGCTACGAGGATTATCAAACACTTCATCCCAATGCCATCGATGCCCAGAGCAACATGGTGGTGTTCTTCACTCCTTCCACCGAAAATCCTGCGCGACAAGACGTTGCCACCCGTCGATTGTATTTTAACAATTACCAATGGAGCACCAACGTCACGATTCTGGACGAAAGTCACCCCTACTACATTTATGGTTTTATGCCTATTTCAGCCGATGACACATCATCTGACGTGGACATCTCCCTGCTGAGAGGAGAAACCAATTATAGCAAGGGGGCATGTCTGACCATCAATGATATGAATGCCGTCACCCTGAGCGATGTATGCGTCATCTCTGGTGTTAAACAAGCCACCGACAATATATCCTTCGAAAATGTCAATATCGTGCCAGGAGCATTCAGTTATCAATTCTCCACCGCATATAATGACTATGTCTGCCTGCTATTAGACCACATTTGTGCTGGCATTGACCTCCAAATGAAGGTGGATGAAACCTACGCCACCTTACGTTCCATCAAACTAAAATCTCTGAAAATCTGGGCTTTGTCAGACAATAATGAGAAAATTGAAACGATGACAGGCACAGTCAATATCACTGCAAACACCCAAGGAGTGAGTCCTATCATCGGGACAAATGCTGTCACTTTTACCTCCAAATCGAATGGAAACGAAAAGCCAATCACTCTATACGACAATTCGGAACTCACTTCTACCGATGATGACCAGTTACCGAAGTTGACCACGATGTATCAGAATTTACAAGGCTATTATGCTCCTCCTTCTGTCAATAGGTTTCTTATGAAGAGTATCTACAATATATATGACAGGAAAGGTAATCTTATTCGAGAAGACTGCGCAGCAGAGAATATCTTCACGATCCAAGGAACTAATGGAATTTTACAGCCCGGTAAGAAATATACTGTTCAGATAACGGTCACCCCAACCTATCTTTATGTGTTGTCGGAACCAGACCTTGACAATCCGACATTTACCGTGACGAATCAATAAGTTGAAAAGTGAAAGTTGAAAATTAAAGACTGAAACATGCGTAAAATACTCATCATATTATTACTCACCTTCATTGCATCATTCATGCAAGCACAAAGAGCCATTACCATCGGTGGCAACGTCTATGGTGGTGGCAATGCGGGCAACCTTGGTGGCAGTACCAGCGTGACCATCCGTGGTGGCAACATTCAAGGGAAAGTGTTTGGAGGTGCCCGTCAAGCGAATGTGGAGGGTTCTGCCTTCGTCCATATTGACGGAGAAAATATGAGTGATGACATCCTTATCAATGCCGTTTATGGAGGTAATGACATTGCGGGAACTATCGGAACTTCCACAGCGATGCCAACAGGACTCACCGAAGCCGCTGCCAACAACATTGACAACAGTTACAGTGCTTTTGTTCTCGTCAGCCCAGAAAAAACAGAAACTAAAACCGAGGAGGGAGAAACAACCACCTCTCAACCTCACCACATCTTCATTGGTAACCTTTTCGGCGGAGGCAATGGCGACTATACTTATGTGGAAAAGGAGAACGGGAAATACACCGCAACCATTCCAGATTCGGTTTGGGATGAAGATGAGGAGGCATTCGTTCATACGACAACTACTTTGGACGATGTTGAAAAGCCCGAACTGGGGAAGGCATACCTTGAAATTAAAGGTGGCACCATTGCCTACCTCTATGGTGGTGGTAACAACGCCACGGTGACTACAGCCACCGATATCTGCATCAACAATAACAGTGAAGTAACGACAGCCATCCCCACAGGGGCAACTTCAGACAACAATCTATTGATTAAAAACAACGGCGAGCGTTTGAAGGACATGGGCATTGCCGTATTAGAAGATGTTATCCTAAGAGACACCTACCATTTCTCCCGAGTGTTCGGTGGCAACAACAAAGCCGAGATGCATATCCGCCCTACTTGGCATCTGGAGAAAGGCAATATTGAGAATCTTTACAGCGGTGGTAACGAAGGTCCTATGACCAGCCCTGAGGGTTTGTTGCTTGAAATTCTGGAAAACTCTCAAATCATGGTGGACAATGTCTATGGTGGATGCCGTAAAGCGGATGTGCACCCAAAGACTGCAAATGGGGACGACGTGGCTGAATCAAGCATCCAACTGTCTGACACCAACGAGGATGGAAGTGCAAAATACAGGTTCCCCGCAGGTTTGTCTGCCCGTGTGCTCGTTAGAGGTGGACATATCAACAATGTGTATGGCGGCAACGACATCACTGGTAGTGTCAAGGGTGGCAATGCTGTCGGTGTTTATACCAGTATTCAAGGGGATATCTATGGCGGCGGTAATGGCTCTTATCCCTATACAGACAACGAAGACTTGAAGGAAACACTTGAATATGGTGACTACTACTACGACCCAAGTACTGGTACTTCTTCTGCTGATGCCCTCAATGCTTTTCGCCCTAATGCTGAACAGGTCTCCATCCGCGTAGCAGGAAAGAAAGTGCCCAAAGAGGCAAATTCCACAGATTCTGTCGTTGTCAACACCATCATTCATGGTAGCATTTTCCTTGGTGGAAATAGTGCCACACTGAAAAGAAAGGCAGGCATGAGCCACCCAACCGTCGAACTGAAGGTTGGGTCATACGTCATTGCCGACAATGTTTTCCTCGGCAACAACGGTGCTAACATGGTGACAGAAGATTTGCTTGCCAAATACCGAGAAGAAGAGAATTTCAGCACTTTGAATTTAACCAACCCAGCCACCTTTGCCGAGTACATGAAAGGTGCTGCTATGGATTTGATACCCAGTGTCACTTTTGACAATCAAATCAAAGGAGACCCTGCCACTTACATACCATACACAACCTCCATCGGTTCCTTTTATTGCGGTGGCAATGTGGGCAGCATGACCTATGAAGGCACCGACACGATGAACTTCAATGTGCCCGTATATATATATGATAAAATCGTCGGTGGCTGCAACAATGCGATAGTGCCAATAAAGAAAGATGCCAACGGAAATGCACTCAATGCCCGCTACGAAGGCGGCATTCTTGGCACGGCAGCCGAACAGATAACAAATGATGATGGTTATAGTTATACTGACGAGGACGGCAACATCAGAAACCGACTCGTACTGAACGTAGGTGACAGCATCAACGGTGGCTTAGGTGTACAATTTCTCCCCAAACGATGGAATGCCGACCGCACAGATTTGGAATGGAACATCATCAAATCCAGTACAGGCGAACCATATACCCCAACAGCGGAAGAACTCGCCCTTGCAGCAGACGGGAAAAGTACGGAGGCGGACCTTGACCGTCGTTTGGATGGTGGTCACATCTATGGTGGCTGCTATACCAGTGGAATCGTGAACGGAAATGTGGTCATCAACCTGAATGCCACCACCGTGAATCGCAACCTGCTCTTCGACAAAGTAAAGGAAGACAGTGAGGGAGAAGCCAGTAACTATGGCGACAACATCTTAAATCAAGGACATTACACCATTCTGGAACGTCGCACAGGTGTCATTCTTGGTCAGCAAGGTATGGATGTGCTCGGCACAGCCCTCAATGTGTATGGTGGCGGCAAAGGTAAGGACACCGAAATCTGGGGTAGCACCACGATTAACCTGAATCGAGGTTATACCTTCCAAGTATTTGGTGGCAGTGAGGAAGGTGTCATCGGCAGACCTAAAACAGAAGGCAACTATTCCTTCAACGATAAGATTTACAGTTACGACCCCAGATACAGTTGCTACGTCAACCTGAGAGGTAAAAATGCAGGCGTGTCGAAACAGAAAGACCAAAGCGAGAGCATGGCGGAATGCGAATTCATGTATGGTGGCGGTTTCTTAGGACCCATCATCGGAAACACCATTATCAACTTAGGTCAAGGACGCATCTTCAACTCTTTTGCTGGTGCATGTAATGCTGACATCTTGGGGCATTCAGAAACCTACATCGGTCGTCAAGTCAATGACGATGGCAGTTTCAGCGAAGGCTTCCCCTACATCCGCGACTATGTGTATGGCGGCAATGACTTGGGTGGTAGAATTTTGAACGAAAAGAGTTTCAAAGACCAAGTTCGCGATGAGGAGACACTGGGCATGGTGTATGGCTATCAGGCAAGTACAGAAACAGACCCTGGGAATACTGCCCCCGACGTGCTGACTGCTTCGGCATACATAGAATATAGACAAGGACGTGCGTTAGGTATCTTCGGTGGCTGCTTCGGCACCTATAATTATAAAGATGAAAAATTCCGTCAATATACTGATGAGAATGGGAATGCCAAGGAAGGCTTTACCAAACCTCGCATGGGCAATGCGTTCATCAATTTCCGACCCACTTCCACCAGCGAACTGAAAACCAACGAGTATAACTATGTGGAAAAAGTGTACGGTGCAGGACAGGGCTATCCTGGCGACGGAGACCGCGACGTAATGCAAGAACGTAGTTATGTGCTCATCGACATTCCGCAAGACATGACCAACAACTATCAGAACATGGAAGTGTTTGGTGCAGGTGCTTGGAGTGGATTGGGCATGGGTGTCAAAAAGGATAAAGACGACGAGAATCCTGATGGTCTTTCTGTGGAAGAAAATCCTGACAGAGCCTCAGCCATCATCGACCTTGTTCATGGGCGGATTAATGCAGCCTACGGTGCCAGTTATGAGGAAGGCATCACGAGGCGCACTGTGGTCAATGTGCCCAGTGGTTCTACCATCCAGATGAACCGCATCTTTGGCGGTGCATACGGCATAAAGAACAGCGTACCCTGCGATGTGATTGAAGCCCATGTAAATTTCAGCAGCAACCAAGCACTTGTGGGTAATTATCGTGATGGTATTTATGGTGGTAACAACAACTACCGCCGCACCCTCTACAGTTTTGTCAACATCAATGCTCCTGTTTTCTATGATAAAGAGCAGGAATATTATGGAACGGTCTTTGGAGCAGGTTATGGTCAGGACACCTGGTCAGAATATACCGTGGTGAACCTCAACGACGGTGCAAAGGTCTATGAAGCATACGGAGGTGGCAATGCGGGCATGGTGCTCAACAAGGCATCTGTTGCAAAATGGAAAGCACAAGAGCAAGAACAAGAGAAAACACTCTATACAGCCATCGATAACTATACCGAAGCAGACTTACAGAAAATAGAAAGTAAACTTGTCAAACCCAACCGATTGGGCAGCATCACCAACACCAACGTCAACATCAATCAGGGTGGCAGTGTGAGTGGCTACTATTACAAGGGGGACCTTAGCGGTGGCTATTGTTATGGTGGTGGGTTTGGTTCTACTGCCAATGTCAGCGGAACAACCTACATCGGATTGCACGGCGGCACTGTTGCCAAAGACCTCTACGGCTCTGGCTATGGTGGTTCCGTGCTCAACAAGTATGAAAGCAAAACCGACTCGACCTTCACAGCAAGCACCAATGTCTATATCGAAGGTGGTACAGTACGTAATGTTTATGGTGGTGGCTATCAGGGTCACGTAGGTAAGCATGAAGGGGCACTCAGTGCCGCTTGGGATAACGACGTGCTTGCGGTGACAAATGTCATCATCGGTATTCGTGGAGATTTGGACGAGACAGGCTTGACTTACTATAGAGGTGTGCCCGCCATCCAACGTAATGCCTTTAGTGGTGGCGAAGGTGGCTCCATCTATGGCACAGCCAATCTCACCATCAATAATGGCTACATCGGCTATTATTACGACCCCCAAGATACCCAAAAACCTTATAAGGAGAAAATCTACGACGAAACATGGCATGACCAAACCCACCCTCTGGGAACTCCTAACACTCGACTGGAAGACTGCGGGAACGCATTTGGCGGTGGTTACGACGACTTGAGCACATGCGACTACACCAATGTCAAGGTGTATGGTGGCGTGATTCGCAATGGTCTTTTCGGTGGTGGCGAAATCGCCACAGTAGGACGTGGTGCAACCAAACAGAAAACAGGTGTCATACGCGAGTTAGACCAAATCTACAGACATGGCGGAACACATATTGAGATGTACAACGGTCATGTGTTGCGCAACGTGTTTGGCGGTGGCAAAGGCTACAACAAGTTGAGATACGGAGTGGGACACGAACTTTATACGGATGGTTACGTGTTTGGACAAACGGAGGTCTATATCCATGGCGGTGAAATCGGTACCATCGATGGAATTGACGAAGGTTACGGCAACGTGTTTGGTGGCGGCGACATTGGTTATGTGTATGGCAATGGCGAAGCAGACTATACGGAGACAACGGGCTCTCCTGGTCACTATTATTACAAAAAAGACGGACACCTGACGGAGGACTGCAAGGTGGTGATTGAGCCATACGCCCAAGTGAAGAAGACATGGAAGGATATCACCAATCCTCGCAACAACGACGATGACAAGACAAACGATGAGGAGACTGCTGTGACAGGTGTGGTGACGATTGGCGGTCATGACTATCTGCCTGGTCAATATGTCCCTACCGATACTTTGAACACCCTGAAAGGCAAGAACGACATCAGCAACATCGGCAGTGGAGTTACTGAAAATACGAACGCATACAACCATCTGTTACTGGAAAGTGACCGAGCCAAGTGGGCGAAACTCGACGATACAGGCATCATTATCCACAATGCAGTATTCGGTGGCGGCAATGTGTCGTCAGGTTCCGATCAAATCTATGCGAATGCCACCACCGTGTTTGGCAATGTGACGGCGACTCTGCGCGATGTCTATCATCGCGACCTCATCACGGTGGGTTATGAACGTGTGGGTGGTCTTTATGGAGGTGGCAACTTGTCGTTGGTCGATGGCTATCGCGAATTGCACATCGCCAACTACGGCACCGACTACTATGGACTGACTCAAACCATTCCTCTGGAACAGTACTATCGTTTAACTGACCGCGAAAAGGCTTACTTCCGTCTGCGCTATACTTGCAAGAAGTATATTGCTTCTTATACGGATAATTATGGTATCTTTCATAAAGCATACAATGTGGGTGACCCCATTTACCAAGAGGAATATGAAGATTTGGAAGATGAGTATCAAAGTGATGAGTATTGGACAACCGATGGTGTCTGCTCCATTTATGCAGGTCGATTGCTCAACACCATCCAGCGAGCCGATTTGTGCGGTGTGTATGGTTCTCGTATCGTGCTGATGGGAGCACGTGACCGCGTGGTGGATGTGGCTGACTATACGCGCTACACCCTCAATCGTGTGGGCGAACTGTCACTCCATTCACAAGCAACCACTGCGAATGATACCGATGATGCAAGCAAGTCACACGGAAACTACTTCGGTATTTATAGTTTGGTGAATTATTTAGGTAATTTGAGTAGCGACGTGAAGATGGAACACGTTCGCACCTCCGACACCAACGACACAGACGGAACGACTACCTACTACCAATGGAAGCAAACCAACCACAACAACCGCAAACGCAATGTGGGAACTTGTCATAACGAAGTGGCATTGGCATCTGGTGTGTTCCTCGAACTGACCACCGAAAATAGCACGAAGGATGAAAAAGACTATGGTTACATCACAGGTGTAGTGGAACTCGACCTCATCAATGCCAAAACTGACGAAGTGGGCGGTGGCTATATCTATGCCAAGAACGAACATGGAACGCCCACCTTCCACGAAGATGCAGAGAATGTCACGCTTTCTCCCTACAACCAGAACGTTGTCACCTACAAACGATACACCTACGACGAACAGAACCTGGAAATCATTCAAACTTCGGGTAACTTTATCCACGACAGCCATAAACGTATCATTGACGATTGCTACCCCAACAATGCAGAATACGACCCAACAAAAGAGAACTATTCAAAGGCGCACTACTGGTTCGTCAAAGGTAATATCTACATCTACGACCAGATTATCTCAGCCTACACAGGAAGTGCCAACGCTTATCCTAAGCAAGAAAAAATCCCACTCACCATCACGCCTGGTTCTCACGGACGACTGACATTGTTGAACGTGCAGCCTAATCTTTATGCTTATTGGAAGAATGGTCAGCAAACCGAAGCAATTGTTGACAGCACGAAAATCGAAAACAACACAAGAACTGTTCTCCTGAACGATGTCATCAGTTACTGGGACTACAGCCAACTCAACGAGAACGACCAAAAGGTGTTTGTGCCAGAAACGAAGGTCAGCGTAACCGATTACACCCTGTCTGAAACATCTACCGACACCATCAAGGCAGGAAAAGTGATGACACCATCGGCATACAATAATTTCGTGAACGGGTTATCTGCAAAAATTGTCACCATTGATGACCAATCTGTCACCATCCAGCATCCACTCTATGATGTAACGAAACAGCAATGGGTGGAGGCTGACGAGGTGTACCATTCGTCGAACAACATGAGTTCTTCCAATGGCTATGTGCTCACCTTCGAGATGGACAGTCCTCAAGACTGGAACAAGTGGTACTCGCTCATTGAGGGTGCTCCCAGCAGCATCAACACTCCTGATTATGCGGCATTGACAACGCATGCAGACAGCATCAAATACATACAGGGTCCCACTTTCCGTACAACAGCCACAGAGAGTACGCCATACGGTCAACGCTACTATGAACAAGGCGAGGTCATTCCAGAAGTCGTTGTCGAAAATTACCCAGAATCACTGGAAAATCAAGAGGGACAGGCAAAGGTGGTGAAGGCGTATGCTGCCAAAACGGATGAGGTGGAATATTCTTACACTGATGAACATGGAGAAACGCATGAGGGCACATTCCCTTCAGGCACAGCGATTTCTGAAACCATCTACAATCGTCTTGACGAGAGCACCA
Source organism: Bacteroidaceae bacterium (assembly GCA_017470525.1). Classification (GTDB taxonomy): domain Bacteria; phylum Bacteroidota; class Bacteroidia; order Bacteroidales; family Bacteroidaceae; genus Minthosoma. The sequence goes on along the minus strand of JAFUYM010000026.1, from coordinate 73,738 downwards.
AAAATAAACTGGAACAGGCTCAAGTATGCACCAACACCGTACAACTTGCGGAAAATGCATACCTCTTCGTCGGCGATGTAGTGACAAGCCCCGATATAGAGAATTTGGCACTCACCTACGTGGACGGACACTTCGACGAAAAGAAATTTGAAACAGCAACAGAAGAAGAGAGAAATGCTGAAAAGGCACGGCTGAAGGCAGAAGGCGAGGAACTCATTCAAGGCTATCTGACTCCTGCCTACTACTGCGATGCTGCAGGTCTTTATGGCGGCAAAATCTTCAGCAGCAATACGAACTATAGCCCGATTGATTCATGGTGCTCACTCTCATCAGAAGACCGAAAGCACTTCCTATTCAATGGCGATGCGTTTGACCTGCTCATCGACCCAGATTTCAGGGGACGCACAACAGGAGAAAATGGCGGTCTGAACGATAATGGCGAGTTGTACAGATATGGCGAACCTTATTGCAAGACCTACCCAGTGGAATACACTGCCATGTTCCAGGCAAGCGATGACTTGACAAGCATCTCCTTTACAAAAGAGGGAGAAACGACACCTACAGTTGTCAATGAGACGAACCCCGAACTGACAAATGTGGACTATGAAAAGTATATTGCCAATGAGCAATATCACTTCACACCCATCAAGGTGACGAAGACTCCTGCTGAATTGATAAACGATGAAGGTGAAGACTACTACATCGTGAAGAAACGGTTTGTTCGTGCCGACATTCCATACGAGGTAGGACAACTTGTCAGTGCAAGTGTCTATCGAGCATTGACTGGAACAGAAAGAGAGGAATACATAGAAGTGCAGAAGTTCCTTAATACCACACAAAACGACGACGAATATGTGTACTACTTCTATTGTCGAGAAGACTTTGTAGTCGGCGAAAAAGGTGGTTACACGGATGAACAGAAGCGAAATGGAACAAATGAAGTCGTCTATACAGATGTCTTCGATGGTAGCAAGAAATACTATGTAGGCAACACCATACCTAAAGGCACGTTCATCACCAAGGAAGAGTATAAGAACTTGCCGAACTTGCAGAAGAACTTCCTCATCAAGGGAATGGAGCCTACTGAGACTACCACACTCTATGTGGCACGAGAAAGCGACATCAACGACCTGTCGAAGGAACGCATTTATAGTGTCATCTATCAATATACCTACAACGAAGGTGATGACTCTGGCGAGAACGTGGAATTGGTCAACGAACTGCACGTCATCAACATACACGTACAGTTCGAGAGCGGTGTGCCATCTGTCGGCACACTGACACCTCCATCTACCGTACTGCCAGGAAACACCGTGGGAACAAAGGAACCCCGACCCATCATTCCAGGTGCCTTCGAAATCATCGGTGGTGGATGGGAAATCTATGACAATAAGACCGATGCCGAAAACCACCGCAACGGAAAACCTTTCACACCCAACCAGACTCAAGTCTATTGGTACCAGAACCAACGGAGTTACGTGGCTTATTATGCCAAGACTTATCTGGGCAAGACCTACTCCAACTCCGTGCCGCTCAGCGTGGCAAACTACCACGACATGGCAAACGTGATGGCAGACACAGAGCACCACATGTATGTAGATTATGACCCTGCCAAATTGACGCGCCACTGCAAAATCTACATCAACGATTATAGTGACGACGACAAGAATGGTCTCGACATACTAAAGAACTTCTTCGACCTCAGTTGCCAAACTTCTGTGGCAAACAGCGGAGCCACCGAAGGTCACGCCTTGCTGAATGAAAATGTGAAAGGTGGTGAGAACCTTGATTTCTTCCTCCGCACCGACATTGACCATCCTGGCTCATGGACATCCATTGGCAATGATTCCCAATGCTTTGCTGGTACCTTCCATGGCGACGGATATACCATTAGTGGTCTTGACCACTCGTTGTTTGGCTCTCTCTGCAGTGATGTCTATAACCTTGGAGTCACTGGTACATTCACAGGAGCCGGTATTGCAGAGAAAGGTAGCGGTTATGTGGAAAACTGTTGGATAAGCACCACCAGCACAGAACCCAAGACGACCAAGCCCGTCTTTGGCGAACCTACAAACCTCAACGATACACGTCCTTACCGTATCGTGAACTGCTATTATGCTGAAGAAAAGGATGCTGCCAACAAGTACACCAACCACAGCAGCAACTATGGCATACCTATCCCAAAGACACCACAAGCCTTCTACAATGGCGAAGTGGCATACAACCTCAATGGCTTCTATCTGAAACGCCGCTACTACGATGGCATCCAACAGACAGGAGATACAGAATACAACTACCTCACCACCAACGCTGATGGCACCTTGTCGGAGGAAATGAGTCCGATTTATTATCCTGTTCTGACCAGCGACAATGCTCAATACGGCGACTTGGGTTATGTGGAGAGACGCTATGCCAACGTGGACTTCATCTATGCTAACGGAAAACTTCCTGAAAGCAGCGACATCCGCATGAGAACTCAAACGGAAGGTGCGGCTGTCACCCCTGTCTATGCCCCGATTTGGCCTGATGACTATCTCTTCTTCGGACAGAGGCTTACATACGGCTACTACTCAACGCCGTCACAAGATTCAACGAAGCCAGACGATGAATCGTCGTCACACGATGAGTTGCCGACACACATCACAAGTAACAACCGTGTCTATCGCGCACCTGCTTATTTCCAAAGCAAGCAGATGGGGGCAGTACACTTCAATCCAGATGTGCTCTTGGCTGCTCAATCGAAAGACAAAGCACATACAGCCTACCCCAACATGACAGCGATTGACTTCACCGGATATGGCGATGCGACCTATCGACAAGGATTCAATGGGCAACTTTTCTATCAACCTCTGCTTGATGATAATGGTATCTGTAGCATCAAGAACATTGACCTGACCAAAAACCTGCTCGTCTATACCAAAGCCGACACACAGACAGACAATGTGGTAGGCACTTATCTGTACGATGAGGCATACGTGGAGACTCGCCGTGCGACCTATCGCACAGTGGCACCATGGGACACCTATAAAGACAACATACATGGTCATAGAGTGCAATTGGCAGACGATGGCTATGTTGCCCCCAACGACCACATGCTCGTTGATAAGGAAGACTTCAATGCGCCTATCGAATACCGCATGGGCGACTACCGTATGTGGTATCAGCGCACACCAGACAATTTCGTTGACCTGACGAAGGGCTGGGAGGCAATCAGCATTCCATTCACCGCCGAACTTGTCACCACCCAAAACAAGGGCGAGTTGACCCACTTCTATGATGGCAGTTTGAAGGGACACGAGTACTGGCTGCGGGAGTACAAGGGCAAGAAAATTAGCGACAACAATGTCTTTACTGCCCTGTTCGATTACCCCGCTCAACAAACCACCCCCAAGACGGTGACCAACACCTTCCTGTGGGACTACTACTACAGCAAGAACGCCCAGAAAGACCTCAACGGTGACACCTACCAAACTTACTATCAGCAGCCGTCACGCCAATATGATGGCTACCCATTGCTGGCTGCCGACACACCTTACCTCATCGGATTCCCTGGTCAGACTTACTATGAGTTCGACTTGAGCGGCAACTTCAGAGCCTTGACCACAGCCGAGAGCAATCCTGAAAAACTGGATAAACAAACCATCACCTTCGTTTCTGCAGAGGGTGAGACAATCCATGTCAGCGACGACGAAATGAAAAAAGCGGCAAAGGATGGCTACACCTTCGTGCCAAACTATTTGAGCAAAGAGGTGGAAGGCTATCTGCTCGACACAGAGGGCAGCAGTTTCGACAAGACTGAAACTGCTATAGCAGCCGTTCCGTTCCGCCCATACTTCATTGCGGGTACAGCCTCGGCAAAACCTCGACAAATGGTAGAGCATATCATATTCGATAAGAGCGACGACACCTCATTCGACTTCGATGACAATGACCCGACCCAAGGCGAAGCCAGTGGCAGCCTGACCTTCTACACCAAGAAGCACCTCATCGGCGTCACCTCATCACTCCGCACAGCCACCAACGTGACCATTGTCAACACGGGTGGTTTGACCATAGCCTCCTTCACGATCCAGCCAGGCGAAACCATTGAGACACAAGTTCCGATGGGAGGTGTCTATATTGTCAACAAGCATAAACTGATGGTGAAATAACCTCCTGCGGTTCGAGTGCATTGCTAACTCAGCATTTCTGAGGAAGTACTAAGAAGGAAAAAAGGTATAAAAGAAAAGAAATTGCCCACAAGGGCTAAAGATAAAGAAGATGAAAGAACAAGGATTTTTAAGCAGATATTACATAGGAAAACTCATGGCTGTTTTGGTCATGATGGCTGTAACTGTGGATTTTGCATGGGGGCAGAGTGGCATATACCATATTGCGTGGAGCAGTGGCTATGATGCAATGGATTTTACAAAAAACTATTATATTGTACCTGCCAAGGATCCACAAACGTCCCACTTTGCCGATGCATATTTCAATAACCAATATTGCAACCAAAGCGGAAATGGCGACTATACGGGTGACAACTATGGCGATCCAGAGCAACCTTTCTTGACGACCTATAAGACAAACAAAGACAATAATTCATTGTGGATTATAGCACCATCCACCGACGGATATTGGAATATCATACATGCCACAACGGGTAAATATATTGTTTATCAACCTCCTTACCAAAGTGCAACCAATCGAAAATCTATCCACCTTTTGTCTTTAGATAGTCCTGGGAATAACACAAAATTTGACATTGCAGGATCAGACAATTATACATTCCGTCCGATAAATGTGGACAAGGGAAACAGATTTTTCAATCCTGCTGGAGGCAATCAAAACCGTTATTATGGTACAGATACTTATCTTCATTCAGGTATGGTGGGTCTATATACTGACGGAAATTGGAAACTTGAGACAGCCAAACTTCCTGCCCCCACCATCCATATCAATGATGAGACAGAAACCTATACCTTCAGTTATCCTAACAGCATTCTGCCTGATGGCTACTCATTCCTCTTTACGACCAATGGCAATGACCCCACAGTAGGCGGTACAGGTGTGACCACATGGGATGGTACCACACCACAGCATATTATCAGCAATTGCCACATCAAGGCTGTGATTGCCCGTTATGGTGTGGTGTTGTCGGAGGTGGCAGACCAGATTGTGGGTACGCCCGACCCGCCAACCATCACTTCATCAAGTGACTGCTCGAACATCGTCACGATAACAGCGGCTTCTGGCAATACCATCTATTACACCACCGACGGCAGCAAACCTACACTGAGTAATGGCACACTCTACACAGGCCCCTTCAGACACGATGAGAGGTGTACCATCAAAGCAATTGCTAATTTGGAACGTTCATCCTCTGTGGCTGAATACTCGTATGAACCAGCCACGGCAATGCCCATCATCAGTGTGAAAGGCAAGACTGTCACCATCAGCGGCGAAGGGACTATCCGTTACACGACTGATGGAACTACAATACCTTCAGAGACTACAGGGACATTGTATAATGGACCTATTACGCTCAGCAATGGTACGGGAACAGTTACTATCATGGCAATCGCCAAACAAGAGGGCTACAGTGCTTCTTGCGTGGCTGAAAAGGAAGCCAGTCGGGGAATCTTTGTCAGTACACTCAGTGAGGTGCTCAACAATTTGAACGGTGACCTCATCCTTGCCAACGACATTGATGCTAAAGGGTATGATGGAAGTAACGTCACCTTCATGGGCTCACTCGATGGCTCCTACTATACCATTAGCGGTCTCACCAAACCACTGTTCGGCACTATCGATGGTGGCACGGTAAAGAACGTGATGCTTTCAGGTGTTGACATCAGCACGAATGGCAATGCAGGAGCCATCTGCAATGAAGCCAAGGGTGAAGCAAAAATATACAATTGCGGTGTGCTTTCAGGTAAGGTGAGCGGTAAGACCAATGTCGGTGGATTGGTGGGTCTCATCAGCAGTGGCTCGAAGGTGCGTGTGGTCAACTGCTACAACTATGCCAATGTGAGTGGTACGAGCAATAGCAATGCTGCTGGTATCGTAGGTAAAAATGAGGGCACAGTGGGTGATGTTCGTATTGCGATGTGCATGATGTACGGCAATGTCACTGGAGCAAAGACCATTTCACCCGTCTATACAGGCAACCACACCAGCAACGTACAGAACTTCACGGAATATAACTATTGGCTATACAGTAAAAGAGTTTTTAATGAGGAGAAAGGAAAAGAAGAAATCGTTCTTCAAGACCTATCTTACACTTCAGGTAACTATAATGACCAACTTGCCATCTCTGACGAATGGCATCTGACGCGCTTCCCCTTCTATCGTCATATATTGAACACCCACCGCGAGTTGGCTGCCTATTTTCTGTTTGCACCCAACACCGCCAAAGAGAGCACCGACTATGTGAGTGCAATTACAACGACTCAAATTGATGAAATTGGACACTGGGTACTGAAGCAAGGCGATGATACTCCTCCCTACCCTGTGATAGAGGAATGGGAGAGCAATACCAAGCGCATTACTGTTGACCTGAAGGACAACTTACCGACGGTCACAACTACGACTGCTACAAGGGATTATGGGGGTAAAGTGCTCACTGACCGTGGTACAAATGGCTACTTGACAGCCAACATCACCATCAACGGTCGCAAATACAGCGCAAAGTTACCCATTACCGATATGGACACCTTGCATTATGACTATACTTACGGCAAAGTGGTGCTGCCCTTCGCCAATGAGTTTGAGGTGAACACCGACTATACGAAGATATGCACAGGGTGGAAAATTATCTCTGTCAGTGGTGGTACAGCAGGCTCACTGACCAATTATAACTTTGCCGACCGTGACTGCACATCCAAAGACCTTTACAGCACAACTGGTTACATCTTTGCCCAAGGCGGCAATTATATTGTACCCAATGGAGTGACTGCCATTAATATCGAGGCAAACTTCGCTAAGGCTTATTATCTGAGCGACCCCAGTTATGAGATAGGCTTGCAGTACGCTTCAAATCAATACACCAATCCTGTACAGTTGGGTGGCTCCGTTCCAAGTTCCTATCATGGTCAGACCGTCTATACCAATCTGAAGACCCTGCTGACGAGTGCTGATTCTCCCATGACCGCAACTACATCCCCCCACGACCAAGCCATCGTGCTCGTTGGCAACTATCACTTCAACGATGGTCCAATAGATGCTTATACCAAGGCATTCACGCTGATGAGCATTGATGCCGACAACAACCAAGAACCTGACTATGGTTTCTATAGTCACAATGGCAGCAGCCGTCCAGGCATCCCTCCCGTGCGTTTCGATTTCGTGCCTGTCGTGCCCGTCGGTATGGCAGCACACTTAACAAGTAGTCGCGGCTACCCCAGTGTACCGCTGTGGAAAACCCGTGGGTGGTTCGAACTCACTGAGACCTGCGTATTCTACTCCAGTCAGTGGGAGATAGATTCTGGTAATTACACTACTACCAATAATGGCAAAGGCAACAATCCTGTTGTTATCAATAGTGGTTATTTCGTTCAGATTGTCCGTTCAAAGGGAACTAATTGCAGCAAACTCAGTTATCTGAAAATAGGTGGAAATGCTTACGTCGGGGAACTTTATCCTGGGGCACACTCTGACCAGGGAAGTGGTACTGGAGACAATGCGGCACGAACCACCACCATCGTTCCAATAAATGTCGTAGGCGGAGAGGTGAAGGAATGTTTTATGACGGGCTATAACACATACAATTGTCCAGCAGTGGGTAGCGACATCCGTTTCTGGTGTGCAGGGGGTAAGATTGGCAAATTCCTTGGTGCATATATGGAAAAGCCCAAACAGACGTCAACCAGTGATGGAAGTGTCAATATGACTGCCAAGATAGACCATGCACTTATCGGCCGCTTCTTTGGCGGCGGCACCTCGGCTGCAGCCCCCATTACGGGAGATATTGATATCACCATCAACAACAGCAAGGTCGATTTCTATTGTGGTGGTCCCGAATTCGGTGATATGAACGACGGCAAGACCGTCACTACCCATGCCATCAATACCACCTTTGGTGAATACTATGGAGCAGGCTTCGGAGGAACGTCTATTACATACAACCGTGAAGACCAAAATAACACTGTTGCAACTAATAACGATATTATTTATCCATTAGCATTCACCAACTACAAACGGTTGACGAATAAGGAAAACTATGGCATCGGCACCTGCTATAAAATGGAATACATCTACCACTCCAACGGTTACCAGGCTGTGGCTCGTTTCTATACTGGCTATGCACAGTTCTCGTTAGCCACAACTGGCAATGTCACTAATGTGCTGGATGGCTGTACCATTTTGAAAGACTTCTACGGTGCTGGTTGTCAAGGTAAGGTGAATGGTACGGTCACCTCCACATTAACAGGCTGTACAGTAGAAGGCAGTGCCTTCGGTGGTGGCTTCAAGGCTGAGTCGAACGAAATCAAAGTCTATACCGACACACAACCCACATACTCTATATACAAGACAGATATGGCTCTGTTCACCGAATTTGGAACCGTTGACCCTGAAACATGGAACTGGCAGGCAGGTGGTACACTCGGTGACAATAACCCTACCAACAAAACCCTCTCGACAGGATTAACTACAGAGACGATGGCATCCTTGGGCAACGTGACAGGTGCCATTAAACTCACCATCGACGGTGGCACAATAGAAGAAAACGTGTTTGGTGGTGGTAATGAAAGTAAGTCGCTTGACAATGACACCATCATTATCTTGGCTGGTACCATCAATGGCAGTGTCTATGGTGGCGGCAACGAGGCTGATGTGATGGGCAATACCTATGTGGCGATGGAGGACGGTTATGTCTTTAACGGTATCTTTGGTGGTGGACTTTCCGGTTCGGTAGGAACATTTACAAGGTCAACGGCAGCAACAGATGTAACAATCTTTGGTCATACTCCTCATGACGACTGTATTGGCAAGCCTGTGTCATGTGCAGAAAACACTGGCAAATGTACGATTGTTGTTACTGGCGGTCAGATTGGTCCCATAGAGGTGGCAACAGAGGGTATGACAAGAGAAAGTGGTCCTGTCAGGGAAGGCTGGATATGGGGTGGAGGAAGAGGTTTAATCGAGGACCCAGAGGATAACCCAGATACGCACTTCACTGCTTACGTTAATGAAACCGATGTGACCGTCGGCGGTGATGCCTTCATTCTGGAGTCCATCATAGGTGGTGGTGAGTTCGGACGTGTGCTTGGCAATACGCACGTAACGATTCAGGATGACTGTCAGATTGGTGTGGGAAAAAACCAGACAGAAACCGTGAATGATGTGCTCAAACCCAAGCGCTATGAAGATGAACAGTTCATCAATCCTCTCACAACGCCTGTCACCGATTCGAATGCTCTGGTCGAGTGCTCTCACTTCCCTTACGGAAGGAATATTGGCACTACAGAGTCCCCCGAATGGGTATATGAAACTTTCGACCCATACTACGATAAATATTATGTAACAGGAAAATACAAGGATAACATTCCCGAAGACTTCTCCCCTGGTAGCACTTCGCATCCTTCTGACGGTAAAACATGGATTGGCTGTGTGTTCGGCGGTGGCTCTGGCTACTACCCCTACGAGAAGAGTGATGGTACAGGCTACGGATGGGTTCGTTCGGCAGGATGGGTGGAGGGCAATACCTTGGTAGAAATCAAGGGTGGTCATATCTTGACCAATGTCTATGGTGCTAATGAATATACCGACGTTAAGGGTAAAAGTACGGTGAAAATGTCTGGCGGTACAATCGGCGTACCGCGTACCTTGGAACAGATTAAGGAAAATCCAATGACTGGCAACCTCTTTGGTGCAGGAAAGGGCGACCCGCGTACCTATTTCAATACGATGACCAACGTGGGAAGCGTGGATATTGAGATTACTGGCGGCATCATCTACGGCTCTGTTTATGGTAGTGGTGAGGACGGTCACGTATTGGATAATGCCATGACGACCATCAGTAAAGAAACAGGTGAAGGAAAGTCAGCGCCTGTTATCGGTTGTGACGGTGCTTCTGGCTACGACGGGAATGTGTTTGGTGGTGGTAAAGGTTCCTCTACCGCACTGACTGCTGGAGTCGTGAGTGGCAATATTAATCTTACCATTTTGGATGGTTCTATTAAAGGTTCCGTCTATGGCGGCGGGCAACTTGCCTCGGTGGGTACTTACTTCACTGATCCTAATGCAGCAAACTATGGTAAGTTGCACACCGACAATCCTGAAAACCACGGCAACATCACGGTGGCTCTGAAGGGTGGCACCATCCATCAGAACGTCTTCGGTGGTGGTATGGGCACGACCGATGACACCTATCACACGGCTAACTCTTTGGGCATTTCTCGCAACGTCACTGTTGACCTGAACGAAAATGTGGCGGACACAGACAAGGGTTGTGTGGTGCTGGGCGACATTTTCGGTTGTAACAACATGAACACATCGCCACTGGGTACTGTCACCGTACATATTCATAAGACACAAAACAAGGATGCTTCTCAAATTGCCAATGCTGCGGCTTCTGAAGGGAAAGCGGCTGTGACGAATGCTAAGGTGCCTGGACGCTACGACCTACATGCCGTTTATGGTGGTGGCAACATGGCGGCATACGAACCGACAGATTTGGAAAACGGTTCCACAAGAGTCATCATCGAGGGTTGTGGATATACCAGCATCCAACAGGTGTATGGCGGTGGCAATGCGGCTTCCACTCCTGCCACACAGGTGGAGATTGATGAAACGTATGAGATAGACGAGGTGTTTGGCGGTGGCAATGGTAAGGACAAACTGCCTGATGGTTCAGATAACCCTGGTGCTAATGTAGGTTTCAAGAACTACTTTGACGTAGAAGATACGTATCCTACTAAGGCAGATAGACAAACAGATGAATTTATCAACAAATATACTTACGGCACAGGTGAGGCTCGCGTGAAGATTCGTGGTGGTAAGATACACCGTGTGTACGGCGGTTCCAATACGAAGGGTAATGTGCGTATTTCTGCTGTGACGATGCTGGAGGATGAGAGTGGCTGTGATTTCGATGTGGATGAGGCTTACGGAGGCGGCAAGAGTGCGTCGATGGATGCTGAATCAAGATTGGAGATGGCATGCATTCCGGGCTTGACTGTAGCATACGGTGGTGCAGAGGATGCCCAAATAGAGGGCGATGTGAATCTGACCATCACTAACGGCACGTTCGACCGTGTGTTTGGTGGCAACAATGTAAAAGGAGACATCAAAGGCACCATCACGGTGAACATTGAGGAAACGGGATGTAAGCCTATCATCATCGGACAACTTTATGGTGGCGGCAATCAGGCTCCTTATACGGCACCTTTCAAAGATGGTTCCAAGACAGAAAGGAAAGATGGCCCTACACTCAATGTACGTTCTTTCACCAGCATCGGTGAGGTGTATGGCGGTGGTTATGGTAAGACTGCCGTGGTGACGGGCGATACACATGTGAACATCAATGTGTGTGAGGGTGATTACAAAGACGGTTCCTATACATACACAGATGGCACTACAATCGCAAACCATATCGGTCATAAGGAGATTGAATTTAAGGAATATGTCCGCACAGAGGATGGTGATTTTGAATATGACGATGACGGCAATCGCGTCATTCAAAACCAAAAAGTCCCAGTCTTTCTGCCTGCTCATGATGCTGACAAGATTGGTGCCATCAACAAAGTGTTTGGTGGTGGCAATGCGGCAAAAGTGGATGGCGATACGTATGTGAACATTGGCACGACAGAGAGTGAAGTGTTTATGACACCTGCCAAGAAGACTGTGAAAAAGAAAGTGAATGGTGAGAATGAAGAGGAAGAGGTGGAAGTGGAAGAAGATACTACAGATACAGAACGCACCCATACGGTGGAAGGTGCTGACATTAGGGGTAATGTGTTTGGTGGCGGCAACAATGCAGAGGTGACGGGCGATACGCATGTGACCATCGGCAAGGAGGCTACTACCACATCGGGGACAAATTCTGATTCTGACTCCAACACCGACTCAACTTCTGAGCCATAATGCACATGGCACGTAAGATTTATATGATGATTGGGCTGCTTTGCTGTGTCCTCTCTGTGAGGGCACAGGAGGCAGCCTTTCCCTATCCTGACATTCCCGATGAGATGGAGGAGCCTGAGGCGCGGCTCCGTTACATGCTGGAGCATTTTTGGCAGCATTATGTGTTTGCTGACAGCACGGCGACGAATCGTCAGGTGGGAGAGCAGGGCATGGTGGATTTCATGAATCTCATGCAGCATGCTGACTCGCTTTCTGCTGCACGTGGGGCGATGGTTTTTGCCGACTCTTTGGCAAAGCATCCAGGGAGTGTTTCGTTCTTTACGGAACAGATGGAACGCTATTTGGTTGACCCCGAATCTCCCTTACATAATGATGTGGTGTATGCCCATCTGCTTCGCGCGTTGCCACAGACTCCTCAGCGGGAATGGCTCTTGCAGCAATTGGCAAAGAATCAAGTGGGCATGGTGGCGACTGACATCATGGTGACTGACCTCAATGGAAAGCGGAAACACCTTCATCGCATGGAGGGAGAACAGACGTTGCTCATTTTTTACGACCCTGATTGCCGACGTTGCCAACGCTTGGAGGCACAAATGAAGCAGGAGCCACTCATCATGCAGAACCCTCTGTTGAACGTGGTGCGCATGAAGAAAGAAGATTTGAAAACAGAGTATTATGTGCCTTTCACCCCTACTCTCTATTTGCTCGACAAGCAGAAGCGAGTGGTGCTGAAAGATGCCAATCTACAGACTTTATTGCAATACCTGCAAAACGGTACACTTTAAACCCCTAAAGGGGAGTGACTCTCACCCCTTAAAGGGTAAGACTCTCTCCCTTGGAAGGGTAAGACTCTCTCCCCTTTAGAGGCTGTGGAAACATTGTAAAAGAGGCTGTGGAAGAGGCATTTGCCTGATACCGAAGTTTCGCCTCCATCGGACAAAGAAAAAACAAAAAAATTATCGGAACAAATTATCGTTAATTATCGGCAATTATCGTTTTTCCAAGCCGTTTTGACGGCGAAGGAGCAAATAATTTTATGGGGCAGGCTCTTGCGCTGCGGCGCAAGATAAACGATAATTGCCGATAATTAACGATAATTTGTTCCGATAATTTTTTTGTTTTTGTTTTATAGGGAGGAAAGGTAGGAAAAAGTGGGGAGTTGAGCAAAAAAGTGACCCGAAAGGTAAATTTATCAATGATCAATTGGCTATTATCAATTATTTCCGTACCTTTGCAGCCGAAATTAAAATGTGGACAGATTTGGGCTGCTTGCAACCACAGTAAAAAATGCTAAAACGACAACCACGGAAGCCTCCCCTGCGAGGTGCGTATTTGTCTGTGCATCTTCCCCAATTCTTTCCCCATACATTATTAATTATTAATTCTTTTAATTATCAATTTGTTATGGGATATTTATTTACATCAGAATCTGTGTCGGAGGGACATCCCGACAAAGTGGCTGACCAAATCAGCGATGCTGTGTTGGATAACTTGCTGGCTTACGACCCCGAATCGAAGGTGGCTTGCGAAACGCTGGTCACTACAGGTCAGGTGGTAGTGGCTGGTGAGGTGAAGAGCAATGCTTATGTGGACCTGCAGGAGGTGGCTCGTGAGACCATCAACCGGATTGGCTACACAAGGTCTTCTTATAAGTTTGACGGTGAAAGTTGTGGAGTGCTGAATGCCATTCATGAGCAGAGTGGTGACATCAACCGTGGAGTGGAACGTGAAGTGCCGGAGGAACAGGGTGCTGGCGACCAAGGCATGATGTTTGGTTATGCTACCAATGAGACTGAAAACTGCATGCCGCTTCCGTTGGACCTCTCTCATCGCATCTTGCGTGTGTTGGCTGACATCAGACGGGAAGGAAAGGTGATGACGTATATCCGTCCGAATGGGAAGGAGGTCACTTATCTGCGTCCCGATGCGAAGAGTCAGGTGACGATTGAATATGGTGATGACGGAAAGCCACAGCGCGTGCACACCATCGTGGTGAGCACCCAGCATGATGAGTTCATTGTGCCCAATGCAGAGAATCACCTCACACAAGAGGAGGCTGACAAAATGATGCTTCGCCGCATCAAAGATGACATTATCAACATCCTCATTCCACGTGTCATTGCCGAGATTGGAGATGAGCATGTGAAGCAACTCTTCAAGGAGGGCATCACCTATCATATCAACCCGACGGGTAAGTTTGTGATTGGCGGTCCTCATGGCGATACGGGTTTGACGGGAAGAAAGATTATCGTGGATACCTATGGTGGCAAGGGTGCCCATGGTGGAGGTGCTTTCTCGGGCAAAGACCCCAGCAAGGTGGATAGGTCGGCTGCGTATGCTGCTCGCCACATCGCTAAGAACCTGGTGGTGGCTGGTGTTGCAGATGAAGTGCTGGTGCAATTGAGTTATGCCATCGGTGTGGCAAAGCCTGTGAGCATCTATGTGAACACGTATGGTACCTCGAAGGTGGCACTCTCTGATGGAGAGATTGCTACGAAGATTGGAGAGATTTTCGACTTGCGCCCCAAGGCAATTGAGGAACGGTTCGACCTGCGCAAGCCCATCTATCTGGAAACTGCATCCTACGGGCACTTTGGAAGAAAGACGGAACGGGTCATCAAGAAATTCACCAATCGCTATCAAGGCGACAAGGAGATGGAAGTGACCCTTTTCCCCTGGGAGGAAACGGAAAAGTATCAAGGACAGATAAAGGAGGTTTTTGCCCTTTAGAATCATGGGGGATTACGACAGCCTTTTGATAACGAGGGACTCGAATGCCATCAACAGCACGGAGTTCTATCAAATGGGGGCTACCGTGCCAGATCGCACTGTGGCAATGGTGGAGCGTACCTATAATGTAGCCTATGACGACTATGTTGTGGGGGGAATGGCTGTGATGTTCTTCCTGCTGGCTTTCATCTTGTTTCACAGTCGCAGCGTGATTGCCTATCGCCTCAAGAATTTCTTCACCGCCAAGCGGAAGTATGTCGATGAGGATGTGGCAGAGAATGCAAGTGAAGCAATTGAGATTCTGGTGCTGACCTCCATCAGTGCTTTGAGTGTGTCAGCCATCTATCTTGATGACCTCTTCAACCAGTCGCGGCTGAGCACAGCCATGAGCATTCCCTATTGGCTTTATGCCGCAGGATTTGTGGCATTCTTCCTCTTCATCTATGCAAAAGCGTGGCTGTATGCGTTGGTGAACTGGGTGTTTTTCGATGCGGAATCCAGCAAGCAATGGATGAGAAATTACCTGTTCTTGACCTCCATGACAGCCTTTGTTTTCTACCCGATTGCACTGGTGGATGTCTATGCCAATTCTTATGATGACATTGTCATTTCAAGTGCCATTTTGGTAGCAATTTTATATGAAATGCTATTGTTTTATAAACTTATAACTAACTTTAAGGTTAAAAAATATGGCTATTTGTTAAATATTTTGTACTTTTGCACCGTCGAACTGCTTCCAGTGTTGGTGTTGGGGCATTTGACAGTGTGGATAAGTGACAATTTTATCGTCAAAAATTTGTTATATTGATGGCAACAAAGATCTTAGTATCTCAACCCAAACCGCAGACAGAAAAGTCACCCTATTTCGAGGTGGCAAAAAAATACGACATCGATTTGGTTTTCCGACCATTCATCAAGATAGAGCCGATGTCTGCCAAGGATTTTCGTCAGCAGAAGGTATCTATTCCAGGTCATACAGCAATTGTTTTCACTTCCCGCCATGCCATAGACCATTTCTTTGGTCTGTGCAAGGAGTTGCGTGTGAACATTCCTGACGATATGAAATACTTCTGTGTGTCGGAGCAAGTTTCGCTCTACATCCAGAAATATGTGCAGTACCGCAAGCGCAAGAACTTCTTTCCAGAGAGTGGACACATTGCCGATTTGATTCCTATCATGGTGAAGCACAGTAACGAGAAGTATTTTGTGCCTCAGTCGTCGGCTCACAACGATGACATGAAGAAGATGCTGGACGAGGCTGAACTCGACCACGACGAGGCTGTCATGTACTACACGGTGGCTAACGACTTCACCGCTGATGAGGTGTTCGACTACAACATGCTGGTGTTCTTCTCACCAGAAGGTATCAACTCGCTTGTCAAGAATTTCCCCGACTTCAAGCAGAACAAAATCAAGGTGGCTTGTTTGGGTGCAAAGACAGTGAAGGCTGCGGAAGATGCTGGTCTGCATGTGGATTATCAGCCTACTGCTGAACTTCGCTCCGTGCCAGCCATCATAGAGGCATACGCCAAGACTCTATGATAAAACATACACTGAAGAAATCAGAGCGGCTCACCAGCCAACTCACAATAGACAAACTTTTCGCAGGAGGAAATGCTTCAATGGCAGTGTTTCCCCTGCGAGTTGTTTATATGAAGATGGAGGAAGAGAAGGATGTTTCCAACCCATCTGGTGCGGATAGTCTTTCTGGTTCGGCTCATTTTTCCATAGAGCCTCCCGTGTCTATCTTGGTTTCTGTTCCCAAAAAGAGGTTTCGTCATGCGGTAGATAGAAACAGGATGAAAAGGCTGGTGAGGGAGGCTTATCGACTGAACAAGCATATTCTTTGGGAGGCTATGGAAGGGAAAACATACAGATTGGTGATTGCCTTTGTGTGCATCACTGATGTGCTGCCTACTTTTCCTGCTGTGAAGAAGAGTGTGACCAAGGCACTTGTCAGAATCTCAGAGAAACTGTGAAATGCAGTCATGGAAATGCCTTTGTGAAAACACGGTCATAAAAATACTTTTATGAAAATCTTCTCTTCCATTTTTCAAGTCATCAATGCTGCCCTTTCTTTTCTTTTGATGTTGCCCATCCGATTTTATCGGTTGGCTATTTCACCGATGTTTCCACCTACATGCCGATTCACTCCCACTTGTTCGCAATATGCCATCGATGCCATTCAGAAGCATGGTCCGTTCAAGGGATTCTATCTGGCTTGCCGACGTGTTTTGAGATGCCATCCGTGGGGAGGTCATGGTTACGACCCTGTGCCCGAAAAATTCCATTGGTGAGGATGCCTTATTTCCATTGACAAGATGCTCAAGTTTCATTGACGATGATGTTCAATTTCCATACTTACCAGATTGATGAAGTGCCTTGTTTACTGAATGTGGACATTGCCCATGTGGAGGAGGTTTATCCTGCTCCTGTTAGGTTGTCGGTGGGGATTCATCCCTGGCACGTCACCAATGATTGGCAAAAGACCTTTACGCTCGTCCGCGCTATGGCGATGAAAGACTCTGTGTGGGCAATTGGTGAGTGTGGACTTGATAAGGTGCGTGGTGAGGCTCTTTCGGTGCAAACAGAGGCTTTCAAGGCTCACGTTGCTTTGGCTGAAGAAGTGGGGAAACCGATGGTGATTCATTGTGTGAGGGCTTACAACGAAATCCTGTCTCTGCGCGAACAACTCGAAAAGGACTGCCAACAGGAGGGAAAGCAACCACAGCCTTGGGTGATTCATGGATTCAGGGGGAAGCCTCAACTGGCAAAACAATTGATGACCAAAGGATTTTTGCTTTCCTTCGGTCATCTATACAATGTTGAATCTTTACGGTTCGTCTTTACTTCTGGTCACCCTTTTTTCCTGGAAACGGACGACCTCCCCCTTTCTGTCCATCAAATTTACGAGCAGGTCGCTCACCATCTCTGTGTGGACGTCTCTCTTCTTGAAAACCTTTGCGACCCTCGTTATAGGATTTTCCAAAATTTTTCTTAGTGTCGCCGTTGGGGTTAGAGAAGAACTCCTTGCGGGCTTCCTGACGCGATTCTCTGGTGGTGTAGCGTTCCCTTTCTTCACCTCGGTTGTCATCCTTTCTCTTGCCGTCCCTGCGGTCGAAAGGTTTGCTATCCCTGCGGTCGAAAGGTTTGCTGTCTCTGCGGTCAAAAGGTTTTCCACCTTTTGAAGGGCGAACCACGCGGTCTCCCCATTTGCCTAAATGACGGTTGATGATTTCAGCCTCTTCTTCGTCTTCAGCCTCCAGCATCTTCCAGCGTTCATTTCTGCTCTTGGGTCTTTCCTCATAGTTGTAGTCCTTGCTGCCACGTTCTTTGTAGGGCTTGTCCTTGTAGGGCTTCGATTTGAAGTAGTGGTTTTCATCATCCGTCTGGCGGTCTTCTCCCCATTCTCCATCCTCATTCTTCTTGTGAGGCTTAAATTTCAGGTTGTGGCGACGTTCATCATCCGACTTGATGTCCATACCTTCTTCACGACGGTCTTTCAACTTGCCATCGAAAATCTGGTACTTGCGGAACTCACATTCCAAAGAACCATTGAACAGGGCATATTTGGTGGATGGGCGGAAACCAATCCTGTCGAACAACTCCTCATGGTGTGTGATAATCCATGCATCGTTGCCCACAAAATTGCGTTTCAGGTTCTTGCCAATGGTTTCGTAGAGGTCATAAATGTCATCGGTGGTGATGCGGTCTCCGTATGGAGGATTGGTTATGATGATGGCTTTGTCGAGGGGCTGCTCAAACTCGTAGAAGTCCCTTTGTTCCACACTCACCACTTCCTTCACACCAGCGTTTTGCACATTGTCAATAGAGATTTGTACAGCCTGACGGTTGATATCATAACCATAAATCTTGTGATTGAACTCCCGCTCCTGACTGTCATCATTGTAGATGCGGTCGAAGAGGTCAGCATCAAAGTCCTTCCACTTCTCAAAAGCATACTCCTTGCGGAACACACCCGGATAGACATTCAAGGCTATCAGGGCTGCTTCTATCAAGATGGTGCCTGAACCACAGAAGGGGTCAATCAAGTCACATTCACCATCCCAACCTGTCAACATGATGAGACCTGCTGCCAACACTTCGTTGATGGGTGCTGAGACAGTGGCTGTCTTGTAACCACGTTGGTGCAGGCTTTCTCCTGACGAGTCGAGGGAAACAGTGACCAAATCCTCAGCGATGTGCACGTTGATGCGAATGTCGGGGTTGCTGATGCCCACATTGGGACGGTCACCTGTCTTGTCGCGCCAATAATCAGCAATGGCGTCCTTCACACGGTATGCCACAAACTTGGAGTGGCGGAAATTTTCACTGAAAACGACGGAGTCAACCAGGAAGGTGTTCTTCACATCCATGTATTGCTCCCAGTCTATCTGCTTCACCACTTCATACACTTCGTCTGCATCGGTAGCCTTAAACTCCTTGATGGGTTTGAGCACCTTCACGGCTGTACGTGTGCAGAAGTTTGCCTTGTAGAGCATTTCCTTGTTACCAGTGAAAGCCACCATCCGACGTCCTATCTCTACATTGTTGGCACCCAAATTGATGAGTTCCTTTGCCAACACCTCTTCCAACCCTTGGAAGGTCTTGGCTATGATTTTGAATTCTGTCATACTCTTTTTTGCGTTATACTTGCTCCTGCCGGAACATCTTGTGTCACCCAAATGTTACCACCAATCATGGCTCCCTTGCCGATGGTGATTCTGCCTAAGATGGAAGCATTGGAATAGACAATCACATCGTCTTCCAGAATCGGATGACGAGGGATGCCCTTGATGGGGTTTCCATCTTCGTCCAGCGGGAAACTCTTGGCTCCTAAGGTGACACCCTGATACAGTTTCACATTATTGCCTATGATGGAGGTTTCGCCAATCACCACACCTGTGCCGTGGTCGATGGTGAAGTATTCACCGATGGTGGCTCCCGGATGGATGTCGATACCAGTCTCCGAATGTGCCATTTCTGTCAACATGCGCGGAATGAGGGGCACATCGAGGTTCCACAGTTCGTGTGCCACACGATAGACCGTCAATTCCTTGATGACAGGATAGCAACTGATGATTTCCCCATAGTTCTTGGCTGCGGGGTCACCATTGAAGGCTGCTACCACATCGGTTGCCAACACCCGTCTCAATTCAGGCAGGTGACTGACGAACACTTTTGCTCTTTCTTCTGCCATGCGAAGCATCTCAGCATTGACCGTGTTCTGGTTGTAAGCAGCAAACACGGCAGTGCCTTCCTCAAAATTGGAGAAAGCCAAACCAGCCTGAATCTGTGTGACGAGAAGTGAATAGAGTTGCTCCGTAGCAACCCCAAGATGATACTTTAATGTGTTTGTCTCAATACATGAATGACCGTAATAGCCAGGAAAGAGGATTTCCCGAGCCAGGTCGATGATTTTCTGCAACACCTCGCCTGAAGGCAATTGTACACCGTTGCTATGCTCATGATAGAGAAACTTGTAGGATTCCGGCTGTGCCAGTTCCTCCACAACCTGTGTCAGGGTGTTAGCAAGAGTCCTTGCGCTCATTTTGTCTGTTATATATAACTTTTGGGTGCAAAGTTAGGCTTTTTAATTTACAATTAGCGGATTAGCGTTCAATATTTTTCAAATTGAGGTACTTATTATAAGATATAAGTGGGGAATTGAAACCATTTGATTCGAAAAACGAACGCTCTGCCACCACTGCCTCGTGCGAAAGGACAGGAGCAGACACACTTCCATGAAGGACTTGAGTGCCCTTCTCCACATAGCATTCATCCCATAGTCCGCTGTCGATAAATGACTGATGGAGTTTCGCCCCACCCTCCACAAGGACAGTCTGGATGCCCTCTTCGTACAACTGATGAAGAAGGTTATCAACACTTGTTGACAAGATGTGATGATAGCCCTCGGGCAAGTCCAGCGGTTGAGAAGACACCACAAAGCGCTTGGGAGAATTGCCATACCATTCGCGCGTGTTCAGCGAAGGGTTATCCACCTCAAAAGTCCTTCTCCCCACCAGAATAGCTTGATGCTCCGCCCTCAACTTATGACACAGCATCTGGGTGTGCGCATTGGAAATCTGACCATCGATGAATCCATCAGCCGATTCAGCCCACTTCAAGGTGACAAAGGGACGATGCTTGCCGTGAAACGTCATGAAACGCTTGTTCAGCGCCCTGCATTCCTTTTCCAACACACCTACCGTCACTTCCATGCCAGCGTCCTTCAACTTCTGGATGCCTCTTCCCTGCACCTTCGCAAACGGGTCTTGACAACCAATCACACAACGACGGAAACCCTTGCTTATCAACAAGTCTGCACAAGGAGGCGTCTTGCCATAATGACTGCAAGGTTCCAGACTCACATAAATTGTGCTGCTCGTCAACAGGTGCTCATCTTCCTTCCTGACCGATGCGCAAGCATTCACCTCGGCATGTCCTTCTCCACAACGCACATGATAACCCTCCCCGATAATCCTGCCATCGCAAACAATGACAGCCCCCACCATCGGGTTAGGTTGAGCATTCATCCAGCCATTACGTGCCAACTGAAGACAACGGCGCATATACAATTCGTCAGATTTCAACAGAGTGTCCATAAGTTATTAAAATCAGTATTGACAAGTGCAAAGTTAATAAAAATCACCCGATTAAGGCGAATAAACCAATAATTTATCGTAAATTTGCCCACGATTTATCAACAAAGTTATCGACAAAGGAACTATGAGCGACGGAAATTTCAACAGACAACTCCTGCCCAAGACCGACCTCTCCTCAGGACTCCGTGCAGGCAAAGCCCAGATGCGACAGAAAGCGGAACGCGCCTTCGAAGAAGTCATCAATGACTACATCCTCAACGAAGGAGAACTGAAGGCAGCCATGAAGAAGCGGTTCATGGAACTGCTGCGGCAGTGACTTATCAACACTTTCGGTCAACAACCCTGTTCACATTCACTTGATAAGTTCATAACAACTTCTAACAACTTTTCTTGCCCATCCGAAAATGATTTATATACCCCATTTCCTCCGAGACCACCAAAAAAACTTATTCTTTTTTTTCCACCAATTTTCAATACCCTCTCATCCACTTCCCAACATCCTAACCCACTGACAACAAACCACTTCAAAAACTTATCCACACTATCCACACACTATTAACATCAACAAATAAGTTTTTAAAAATAAAAGAAAAAAAGAGAATATATATAATGATGTGTGTTGCTGTGCCTGGCTGAAGGAAATTTGTTCATCTGAAAAAAATCTGTGGTTTCCTTTGGTTGGGAATAAAAAAGGTGGTACATGTATGTCGTGTGGTGGTTTCTATGAAAAAAAGTTGAAATAATTTGGTGGATAGCAATATTGATTGTAATTTTGCAACGCGATAACACATAACATCATTCTTTCATTATGATACAAGCAAATACGCTCAACCCCACTCAGATGCATCTTCTGAAACTGTTTTCCTTCAACAACAGCGAGGAGTTTGTTCTCGAAATAAAGAAAGTGCTCACCCAGCATTTTCAGGAGAAACTGGATGCTGAGTCTGACAGACTTTGGAATGCGGGAATCTTGAACCAAGAGCGGCTGGATGCCCTTCGCCATGAAGATTTTCATGCAAGACCATAATCTGTAGCAAAGATGGCACGTCTCGTTCTTGACAACAAGTTTGTGGATTGTGCCGTAGTTGCCAATGCCAAGTTCATAGTCACTGAAGACCGCCACTACAATGAACTGAAAGATTTGGACTTCCCAAAAGTCGAAACCATCAGATTGGACGAGGCAATGTATCTGTTGCTTTGAAAGAAAACGGGGGCACATCATTGTGGTGCGCCCCCATTTTTTATATACATTAGATGTTATTGTTCAGGCTTTGGAATTAGATAGAGAGTTTTGTTATATATAAATGCAAAATTTGCTATCTCCATTAGTTCTAACAGAAAACTTTTATCAGATTGAGTTTTAGCCTCTTTATATGCATCTCTCAAGTCCGATAAATCACTTTCGCAACTTATCCATTTATTATTCATCTTTATTCCTATACATTTTAAAGTGTAATTTCCATTACGTTTCATTTCTGTCTTTACTTGTATAGAATAGACGTTACCAGTATTAGGATTTATAGCACATGAATTAATAATATCACTTTCCACAACTTGATTTTGATAATGATGCCTTGCTATTTCTGCATCAATATCACTGAATGGGTCTGAATAACTATATGAATTACTTTTAGGTGTAGTTGGTGTTGTAACTGGCGTGTACTGTACAAATTGCGCCTGTGCAGTTGTAGCAGCCACCAAAAATAAGGAAATTATTATAACTTTCATAATCGTAAGTATTTAGGATTATTAAAAATCTGCTGATGCATCTTTGTTCAACAATGCTGCATTTTGTTTATCTATCTTGCTTTTTTCAGTCATTAATTTTGTGTATGACTTTTGCAAGAATTTGCCAAATGTATCTTTCTTATATTCAACATCTTGAAAGTCCTTGAAAATGGTTTTCTCTTTTTTGTTGTAAGATAGTAACTCCACTCTAACTTTCGAGACTCCTGTGAATAAAGATTGTAGTTGTTTTTCAGAAATTGGATAATATGCGCCAGGAATTCTGTAGTCAATTTGTCTGTAATCCACTCCTTTTGTTATGTACGTATAGCATGATTTTAATTCAATAACTGAACCATCCATTGTTTTGAATAACAACTTTGCTTCTTCTGGGAAATTGTACATTTTATCTTTCTCAGTTCCTATCTCAATAAAGAATTCGTAATTTTCTTTATCAAAAAAGATATTTAATGCAAATAGGACGTCATCTTCCATTTTTATCTTAAGGGGTTCAGTGCATAAACGATTCACTCCATTATACATTTTATTATATGTTATCTTTTGAGCATATACAGATGTTCCAAACATGAAACATGTTGCGATGAAGAATATATACTTTTTCATAATGTAATCGATTTTATTAGTTAAAAAAAATGGTTGTTGAACCTCCATTGGCGACAGGTAAAGTGTAAAGGAACTTTCGTGAATAACTTTTTGATATTTCACCATCATACTGGAAACTTGTTGCTTGAACAGTGACATTTCCAATGGGATACCAACTGCTCAATTCATTCAAATCTGGACGAGGGTTACTCAGTTTT
Organism: Bacteroidaceae bacterium; assembly: GCA_017470525.1. Classification (GTDB taxonomy): domain Bacteria; phylum Bacteroidota; class Bacteroidia; order Bacteroidales; family Bacteroidaceae; genus Minthosoma. Next base: position 49,791 of record JAFUYM010000026.1, on the reverse strand, counting down.
ATCGCTGTAACCTTATTATTCACCACTTTCAGTTGAACAGCAACCAGTGTACCATTGATTAGTGCAGCACCTGTCACGACAGATTCATTTTGTGTGGATACAGATGTGCTCGTTGGCAATTTTCCCTCTCTTTCTATCCTCTCTGCTTCAAGTAAATATGCTTGTGCTTTTTGAGGGTCAGAAGTGTTTCTTGCCAGATTTCTCAGTCTTGCCACTTCCTGTTGAACTGCTGGATTTATTTGTTGATAAGTTGTTGTAGTTTGTCTTGTAGTTGGTGCGGTGTAAGTGTTCGTATTTGTGGCTGATTGCGTAGAATACGAATTTGTCGGTGCTGTATAAGTCTGTGTATTGCCTTGTTGAGTAGATAGAGTCTGCAATCCTGCCACCGTACCATTAAGTACATTTGTCCACATGGCTTCTCTTTTTGCAGCCTTTATGTCCATAATCTCACTGAAAAGTTGATTAGTTTCTTCTATTTTCAAGTCCATCAAGATTGCTTCTTTATTTTCAGCATAGAACTTCAAAGCCTCATTAATTGCAGCATTCTTTTGTTCTTCTGAATCAAAAGTGTATTCGCTAAGAACATCATTGACAAACGCCTTTTCTTTTTGATATTCATCTTCACCAGCGAATTGGAATAATAGATGGCACGTGGCTTCTTGTGCACTACCTTGCAGCAAGGCAGAGGTGAATAATAGAATTAAAGTTAGTTTTTTCATAAAGATTTGCTTTTCTTGCCTACCAATTCCCAGACATCAGCGGTTAGTAAAAAGACATAAAGAAAGGCGTGGGAACTAATGGCTTATTACCTACCTTGGCTCTGGACTGCCCTGACTGAATAATAAGCAATGCCCACACCAAACGATATAATAAGCCAATGATGGCATCATATACCATTGATGTGAGCGTTCATGCTCATCACCTTCAGTCAAGAATTGTCCAGATTCTGGTAGAGGTAATTTTGCTAAACGCCCTGTCTCATGCTTCCGGACTCAGAAGAGTCTTCGTGCAATCGACGGGGCAAATATACGGAATCATTTGTTTACAAACAAGGATTTGAGGAAAAAAGTTGGGTGAAGAATAAAAAAGAAAAGGTTTGTTAATGTCTTTCTGTTAAATAAATTGATTGAAGTTTGATTAACATATAAAGATTTTAAAATGATGAACAAGCGATATTATGGGTGTCTGACAAGGATGTGTCAGCAGGCTCACGAGGGTTGTGGGTGAAGACTTGTGAGAATTGTGGAAGGAAGTTCACAGAGGTTGTAAGTATGGGTTTAGGATGTTGAAGGTGGGTTTTTGAAAGGTTCGATAATGGTGTGTCAAATCACGTCGTCTCAACTCCTCGAAATCGACGTCGTCGATGTCGGTTAACCGATGTCGTCGACGTCGGTCAGTCGATGTCGACGACATCGATTCAGAGGCTATATAAGCATGTATTTTGACATACCCTCATGAATTGAGACATCGCGCTTCGCGCTGGATTCAGCGGATTTTTCGGATTCCAATTTCTTCATCCGCTCAATCCGCTCAATCGTTCCGAAGGAACTTGTCTTTATAAAAAACATATCGCTTCGCGATGATGAAACGGATTTAACGGATTTTTCGGATTGGAAAGAAATGGATAGAAAGAAGCCTTATTAGATTAGATTGGAAGGATTGGAATGAGAGTTTAGGGAGCCCTTGTGCATGGACACAGATGCATGAGGGCTTTTTGTGTTGTTTTCAGGCAGGAGAAAGAAGAATTTGTCGTATAATGATGGCGGAAATCAAAATTTTTTGGTTAGATTCTTGCGGAAATCAAAATTATTGCCTATTTTTGCAGGTGAAATGAGAATCGTGTCACATAGAAAATTGGTGGAATTTTACAGTTCCGAGGGACATGGAGATGCCCAGACTGCTCTTGAACGCTGGTATGACATCGCTGAACAGGCGGAATGGCACAGTCTTTCGGACATCAAGGTGGATTTTCCTGCTACGGATTATGTGGGGAACCAGCACTATGTGTTCAACATCAGAGGGAACAAGTACCGGCTGATTGTGGTGGTGAAATTCACGATTGGACACATTTTCATCCGTTTTGTCGGCACTCATGCCGATTATGACAAGATTGATGCTTCAACCATATAAACGAAAGGAGGGCACATGAGCCAGATGACGAAGGAACAATATGAGTTTGCACTTCAGCGGATAGAGGAATTGCTTCCGCTGGTGGATGACAACACACCTGCCAATGACCGCAATGCGGTGGAGTTGACACTGATGTCGGACATTGTGATTGCCTACGAGAAGGAGCATTATCCCATCAGCAAACCAACTGTGGCTCAACTGATTGCACTCTCGCTCGAAGAGAGGAAGATGACCCAGAAGCAGTTGGCGCAGGAAGTGGGAGTGAGTCCTTCACGCATCAGCGATTATGTGTCCGGGCGCACAGAACCGACCTTGAAAATAGCCCGTCGTCTTTGCCACACATTGCACATCACTCCTGCTTCCATGATGGGGTGGTGAATCATCCCTTTTTTCCTTTTTGTCACCCTGTTTATGTCAGTTTGTCACCCCTGTCAGTTGATGTCGGTGGGTGGCATGTCATTTGTGGGTAGGATTCTGTGGAATTTGAAATCCATACATCATTAAAAAATAAATTCTATATTGAAATACAAACTCTAAAAACTCAGAAGACTATGAACATTCAACCATTGGCAGACAGGGTGCTCGTGCTCCCCAAGCCAGCAGAAGAAAAGACGGTGGGCGGAATCATCATTCCCGACACCGCTAAGGAAAAGCCCCTGCAGGGCGAAGTGGTTGCCGCTGGAAACGGCACAAAGGACGAGGAAATGGTGCTCAAGGTGGGCGACCAGGTGCTCTACGGAAAGTATTCAGGCTCAGAACTGGAATACGAAGGTGTGAAATATCTCATCATGAGACAAAGTGATGTACTTGCAATACTGAAATAATTAATAGAAACAATTAATTTTTAGAAACAACGAATAGAATTTAATAAAAACAACGAATTTATCTAATTTCACGAATATGGAAATGGGGCAAGCCCCGACGAATGGAATCCTTTCGGATTCTGACGAATGCAGGGTGTCTGACTCATCCCCTGTGAAGAAAACACTTTCAATTCGTTTCCATTCGTCGCCGTCCCACGGCATTGAAAAAGAAAAAATTCGAAAAATTCGTATCATTCGTTGTTAAAAAAATAATTTCATTTAAAAACATTAGTGTTATGGCTAAAGAATTAAAATTCAATATTGAGGCTCGTGAGCAACTGAAGAAGGGTGTGGACGAACTCGCAAATGCAGTGAAGGTGACACTGGGTCCTAAGGGACGTAACGTAATCATCGAAAAGAAGTTTGGTGCTCCTCACATCACCAAGGATGGTGTGACAGTGGCTAAGGAAATTGAACTGGCTGACGCTTTCCAGAACACGGGTGCGCAGTTGGTGAAGAGTGTGGCATCCAAGACCGGTGATGATGCTGGTGATGGTACCACAACGGCTACCGTACTGGCTCAGAGCATTGTGGCTACAGGATTGAAGAACGTGGCTGCTGGAGCCAACCCGATGGACCTGAAGCGCGGTATCGACAAGGCTGTCACAAAGGTGGTTGAGCACATCAAGGCTCAGAGCGAGCAGGTGGGCGACGACTATGGCAAGATTGAGCAGGTGGCTACCGTCTCTGCCAACAACGACCAGGAGATTGGCAAGTTGATTGCTGACGCCATGAAGAAGGTCAGCAAGGACGGTGTCATCACCATCGAAGAGGCTAAGAGCCGTGAGACCACCATTGGTGTGGTAGAAGGTATGCAGTTCGACCGTGGCTACTTGTCTCCTTACTTCGTGACGAACACGGAGAAGATGGAGTGTGAGATGGAAAATCCGCTCATCCTCATCTACGACAAGAAGATTTCGAACCTTCAGGAGTTCCTGCCTATCCTGAATCCTGCTGCTCAGACAGGTCGTCCTATCCTCGTCATTGCTGAAGACGTGGAGAGTGAGGCATTGACCACACTCGTTGTGAACCGTCTGCGCGCTCAACTGAAGATTTGTGCTGTCAAGGCTCCTGGTTTTGGCGACCGTCGCAAGGCTATGCTCGAAGACATCGCTATCCTGACAGGTGGTATCGTCATCTCTGAAGAGAAGGGCTTGAAACTCGAACAGGCTACCATCGAGATGTTGGGTTCTGCCGAGAAGGTGACCATCACGAAGGACAACACAACCATCGTGGGTGGCAAGGGGCAGAAGGAGAACATTCAGGACCGTGTGAACCAGATTAAGAACGAAATCAAGAACACCACTTCCGACTACGACAAGGAGAAACTGCAGGAGCGTCTGGCTAAACTCTCAGGCGGTGTGGCTGTGCTCTACGTAGGTGCTGCTTCCGAAGTGGAGATGAAGGAAAAGAAAGACCGTGTAGATGACGCTCTCTGTGCTACACGTGCTGCCATCGAAGAAGGCATCGTGCCTGGTGGTGGTGTAGCCTTCATCCGTTCGCTCGAAAGCCTCGAAGGTCTGGAAGGTGAGAACGCTGACGAAACCACTGGTATCAAGATTGTGAAGCGTGCCATCGAAGAGCCACTCCGTCAGATTGTGGAGAACGCCGGTCTGGAAGGCTCAGTTGTGGTGGAGAAAGTGCGCAATGGCAAGGGTGACTTCGGCTACAACGCCCGTAAGGACACCTACGAGAACCTCCGCGAATCGGGCATCATCGACCCAGCCAAGGTTTGTCGTGTAGCCCTCGAGAACGCTGCATCCATCGCTGGTATGTTCCTCACCACCGAGTGTGTCATCTGCGACGCTAAGGAGGACAAACCCGAAATGCCAATGGGTGCTCCAGGCATGGGTGGCATGATGTAGAACAACGAATCATTTTTTTCAACAACGAATTTATCTAATTTCACGAATATGGAAATGGGGCAAGCCCCGACGAATTGAATCCTTGCGGATTCTGACGAATGCAGGGTGTCTGACTCATCCTTGTGAAGAAAACACTTTCAATTCGTTTCCATTCGTCGCCGTCCCACGGCATTGAAAAAGAAAAAATTCGAAAAATTCGTATCATTCGTTGTTAAAAATAAATCTCATCAATCAAAGAAGGCTCCAGTACTCAACGTATTGGAGTCTTTTTTCGTGTTTTCCTTTGCCATGTGAATGATTCTCTTTATCTTTGTGGCAAACTAATGATACTGACTTATGAAAAAGACCTTTATTTTCTTATTGACCTTCTTGTCGGCTGTCCTGATGAATGCAGCCGACCGTGTGACCATCACCGTGTCTAACCCCCTCACAAAAGCACGTGTGGAAGTGGTTGAGGTGGACTTTTCTGTGTTGAAAAAGAAACTGGGCACAGAACAAATCATCGTGACCGATGCCGACGGAAAGGAAATCCCCTCGCAACTCACATGGAACGGTAAACTCATCTTTCAGGCAGGAGTGGGAGCCAAGGGAAAATCTCTCTATTATGTGAAGAAAGGCACTCCGCATCAGTATGAAGTCAGAGCCAAGGGTCGCCTTTTCACCGAACGGCAGGACGAATTTGGTTGGGAAAATGACCGTGTGGCATATCGCGTCTATGGACATGGAGGAGCCGTGGGTTATGACCTCTTCAACAAAAGCACCTCTGACCTCATGCTCGACTATTGGTATGCCTCCGAACAGAACCAGGAAATGCGCTCCGTGAGCAAGCAACTCCACGACCGAGGCTATCACGATTTGGCAGACCAGGTGTATAACGCTTTCTGCTACCATATCGACCACGGAAAAGGGATGGATTGCTACACCGTAGGTCCTACCCTCGGAGGTGGAGCCAACGCCCTGTTGAAGGCGGATGGAAGCCTCTTCATGCCCCAATGCTACAAGACCTTTGAAATCCTCGACCAAGGACCTCTCCGCTTCACCGTCAAATTCACCTACCCCACCCAAGACTACGAAGGGGAGCAAGTGACCGAAACCCGCATCATCTCCCTCGATGCCGGCACTCATTTCAACCGTGTCACCCTTTCTTACGAAGGACTCACCAAACCCGTTCAGATGGCATCGGGAACCGTCATCCACAAGAGCAATCCTTCAGCCTACGTCCTCTCTCAGGAAAGTGGCTACTTAGGCTATGAAGACCTTGGTGACCCCTCTGTCTATAATGCCAAATACAAGGAAGAACTCTCCCAGCAGATGGGCAAAATCTACATCGGACTCCTCTATCCCGACAAAGCCATCAAGGTCTCCTACCAGCAACGTGAGAACGGCATCGCCACAGGTCATATCCTTGCCACCACCACCTACAAGCCAACCACTTCCTACACCTACTATTTTGGCTCAGGATGGGACAAAAACCCCTCCACCAACTTCCATTCCCTCACCGACTGGGAAGCCCATCTCAGCGATGCAGCCAAAGGTGTGAGAAACCCGCTGAAAGTGACCATCAAATAAGAAAATGATAAATAGAGAAACAACATGAAATACGGAGTGATTGGCACAGGAGCCATCGGAGGCTTCTATGGTGGCAAGTTAGCGCAAATCGGCAAAGAGGTGCATTTCCTCTTCCATCGCGACTATGACCATGTGAAGCAGCACGGCTTGCAGGTCGATTCCTGCGATGGCAGTTTTCATCTTGATCCAGTGAATGCCTATCGGAGCACCCAAGACATGCCACAGTGTGATGTGGTCTTGGTGGGACTGAAATCGGTGAACAACCACCTCTTGCAAGACCTCCTGCCACCCCTCCTGAAGGAAGACACCCTCGTGGTGCTGATTCAGAATGGCATTGGCATTGAAGAAGACGTGCAGAAGATGTTCCCAAAGGTGGAACTGGCAGCAGGATTGGCTTTTATTTGCTGTGCCAAGTCGGAACCTGGCAGGGTGAACCACCAATGTTATGGCTACATCAACATCGGCAACTACTCGTGCAAGAACCCTTCAGTGATAGATGCCGTGGTCAGTGATTTTCGCGAGGCAGGAGTGGATGCCAACGAAGTGGAATATTTCGAAGCGCGATGGAAGAAAGCCGTGTGGAACATGCCCTTCAACGGGATGACCGTGGCACTCAACACGCAGACTGACCTTCTCTTGCAAAATCCTCACACCATGCAACTGGTCAAAGACCAGATGATGGAGGTGATTCAAGCAGCCCAAGCCTGTGGAGTGAAGAACATCGACGACACTTTTGCTGACAAGATGATTGACAACACGCTCCACATGACTCCCTATTCGCCCAGCATGAAACTCGACTATGAGTTCCATCGCCCCATGGAAATCGACTACCTCTACACCCGACCTATCCAAGAGGCACGTAAAGCAGGCTACCGAATGGCAAAACTGGAAATGCTCGAAGCAGAACTGAGATTTTTGGAGGACATCAGATGATAAACACCCTTATCTTCGACCTTGACGGCACACTGCTGAACACTTTAGACGACCTACATGCCAGTGTTTGCTTTGCTCTTCAACAGGCAGGACTTCCCCTTGTGGAAAAAAACGACACAAGACGCTTTCTTGGCAATGGTATCAAGAAACTCATCTATCAAAGTGTGAACCACGTCTGTCCCCAAGCAGACGAAATCTTGAAAGCCCATGTGTTGGACACTTTCCGCACCTACTATGTGGAACACTCCATGGACAAGACAGCCCCTTTCGAAGGCATCCTGCCCATGCTCCATGCTTGTAAACAAAGAGGACTCTTCACCGCCATCGTGAGCAATAAACTCGACCCTGCCGTCAAGATTCTCCACCAACACTTCTTTGCTGACTGCATAGACATAGCCATTGGCGAAACCCCAACCATTCAGCGCAAACCAGCCCCTGACATGGTACACGAATCCATTCGTCAACTTTCCCTCCTCCATGCCACCCAAATCCTTTCATCCAACAGCATCTACATCGGCGACAGCGAAGTAGATATCCAAACAGCCCAAAATTCGCAACTTCCCTGCATTTCCGTCACTTGGGGATTTCGCGACCAAGACTTCCTCCTCCAATCAGGTGCCAAAACCCTCATCCATCATCCCTCAGAACTTCTTCATCTTATCTGACCTATTTCCGTCATTTTCATTTTTCTCATAAATTCCCATCATCCCCCTCTTTTTTGTATTTTTTTACCCGACTTATCCTTTTTTCACCATAAAAAGCGAAAAAAACACCCTTTTTCTTGGTAATCACTATGATTTTTACATATCTTTGCAAATAGTTCTTAAGTATATTAAGCCTTTTAATGACAGAATTGATAACCCAAAGTGACAAATTATTAACAATTATATTAACCTTAAAAAAAGTAAAGAACTGATGAAAAAAGTATTTTATCTGTTGGGACTTGTTGCGGCAATGCTGACAACAAACACTCTATCTGCACAAGAAAAAATCTTTGACCACGTAGCCATCGGTGCAGAAGTAGGAACCACAGGATGGGGTTTTGAAATAGCCTCGCCAGTGACTCATTACCTCACAGTAAGAACAGGCTTCACTACCCTGCCCCGCTTCAGCATCAAGACAGACGTGAACTACACCGTAAAGGGTAAAGAACACAATGTGGACATCTTAGGTCGTGTTCACATGTCGGACTACAAACTCTTGCTCGATGTCTATCCCTTCAAGCAAAGTTCTTTCCACCTGACAGGAGGTTTCTATGCAGGTCTTCCAGACCTTTGTACCATCCGCAGTGATGGCGACCTTGGAATCAGTGCGGGAGAAGGACTTGAAATCGGTAGTGTGTTCATTCACCCTGATGCCGATGGTTTGATTAAATTCAAACTTCAAACCCAGAGTTTCAAGCCTTACGTAGGAATTGGTTTTGGTCGCCCCATCTCTTCCAAGCATAAAATTGGCACCGCCTTCGACCTTGGCGTGATGTTCTGGGGAAAGCCAGCCCTCAAGGTTTATTCACCCGATGAAGAAGGTTGGGTGAAAATGCACAAGGAAGATATTGACGATGAGGACTTCCACGATGCAGTCAAGACGATTGAAAGCATTTCTGTCTATCCAGTCTTGAACTTCCGCATCTATTACAACATTTTCTAATCAATCGCAAAATCATTATTCATTCATTTAATCAAAAAACAAACATCATGAAAAAAAATCTTTTTTATCTTTCCATGTTAGCCTTGGTGCTGACATTTGCAGCATGTAGTAGTGACGGAGAAGATGTAGGCGATTTGACCTCTTCTGCCACTTCAGGAAATGCACCCGAACTGAGGGCTAATTTGCCTCACAAAGCACTCAACCTCTCATTCTCTGAAAGCGCACCTCTCACAAGTCTTCAACTCACAGAGACAGGAAAAGCCATCATTGAGGTTCCGAACCTACTTTATAATGCTCACCAACGTCGTGCTTCTGGCAAGAATGGCAACACACATTACATCATCGGCACTTACACCATTCAGGGTACCCTCTACATTATTTTGGACGACCAGGGCAATCCATATTGCGAACTGGTGGTTACCATCGTGCCAAACACCAACAAGGCTAACGTAACCATCAACATGAAGAATGGTGCCGAAATCGATGCCACTGAATTTGAGGCTGATGTTGTCGAAAAAATCGCTTCTGACGATGTAACGACTGCTCTTTGCCGCGAATGGACAGTTGCCACTACACGCCTTCGCCATAAAGGTAGCGTTACTGGCATCAAGCAGTTTGAAAGACCTGCTGAAAACCCAGCCAGCCTCAACGATATCCTCGACTATGCCAAGAGCGTAGCCACCATCAACGAACACTTCAATGAGGACATGGTCATCACCAGTGTTGAGTTCACACAAGCAGGGACTTTCTGCATCTTCTTCGAGAATGGTGAGCACTACATCGGTAAGTGGTCATGGGAAGATGCCAGCAAGGGCTACATCCACTACGACTGGGACAGTGATGACATGGGTAACAGATTTGAGAACGGTGAAGCAGTCTTTGATGTACGTCAGTATAAAAAGACGAATTATTACACCCTCACACTCGGTGCAACAATTACAGATAGTGGAAAGGACTATGAAGTGGAACTCTCTTTCTATCTGAGCGAGAAATAATCCCCTTCCCGTACAGACAAAGAAAAAGCCGCAGGTGCATCCACTTGCGGCTTTTTTGTTTATTCTCTTTTTGTTTTTCTTATCGATGTTTGCCCTTTTGTCCTTCTTTCCCGATGCTCCTCCCCTATTCCGTAACAGCAACTTTCAGCCTTGTACTGCCTGCTTCGATCATGTCTCCATCTTTCAAATCAACCCCTTCTTCCGACAGAATTTCTACACCATTCACCAACGTTGCCTTTTCTGGCATTCTCCAGTCGTATGTGGGACGGGCAGGGCGCACATTCACACATCTGCCCATGCACATGCTGCAAGCGTGTTGTAGCCTTGAACGAATCCCCTTGGGGCAATCTGTCCTCCATTGTCCGTTCTGCACCTTCCACCCTTCTCCGTTCCTTACAAATTGGCACTGAAACACATCCATCCTTTCATCCTCCATCGCCACTACATTGTAAGCCTCCTCCGAATATCTGCCCAATGTGACAATTCGCCTACCTACCGACAACAGACTTTCCAAATCCGTCATCTTGCCATCTATTTCAATCCATGTTTTCATGTACCTGTTATAAGAATATGATGTATTTAAGAAAAAGAAGAAAAAATAGGATAATTTTGTGGGCTTATCCCTTATAGGCTTGCACCTCTCTCATCACGCGGAGAAAATTACCGCCCCAAATCATCTGAATTTGTTCTTCTGTGTAGCGTTCCTTCAGCAAACGACGGGTGAAGTTGATGAGTTCGCTGGCTGATGCACAGCCACGAATGCCACCGTCACCATCGAAGTCGGTGCCGATGCCCACGTGCTCAATGCCCATCACGTTCACCATGTGATTCAGGTGCTCAATGGCATCAAGAATGGTGGCTTCTCGCACTCCTTCTGTCTCCGAAGCAAAGGCGCGAAGTTGATTTTGTGGATTGTAATCGACCGAATCTTTCACCAGAAAACCATGATAAAGCGTCACCTGTGCCACACCACCAACCTTAGCCAATGCGCGCATCTGAGCATCAGTCAGATTGCGTGGATGGTCGCACAAGGCACGGGCAGACGAATGGCTGCACACGATGGGAGTCTTGCTGATTTGTAAAGCATCATAGAAACTCTCCTCACCGGCATGGCTCAAATCGACCATCATGCCCACGCGGTTCATCTCCTGAATCACTTTCGCACCGAAATCGCTCACACCGCCATGTTCATGCTTGCCTCGTGCAGAGTCGCAGAGGTCGTTGTCACCGTTGTGACACAACGTCATATACACCACGCCACGTTTGCGGAAAGCCTCCACGTTGCTGATGTCCTTACCAATCGCATAACCGTTCTCAATGCCTAACATGATAGCGCGTTTGCCCTCCCGCTTCAGTCGCCACAGGTCGTCGGGGGTGTAAGCGATATCGACAGCGGTGCAGTTCTTGGCAGCCATCTCTTCGATTTGGGTGAGAATCTGATTGGCTTTTGCCGTTGCGTTTTCCAAGGATGCCTTGTCGCGTTCCTGCTGTTCCAGATAGGCAACCATAATCGTTGCATCGAGGTGTCCTTCCGTCATTTTATGTAAATCCACGAGGATTTTGGGGTCACGCGAAGCAAAATTGATGCCTTGGTGGAAGAACATCGGTGTGTCGCAATGGCTGTCCAGCGTAAGCATCTTGTCGTGCAGTTTCTTGGCACGTTTGAACTCAGCACTTTCCTGAATGAGCCATTCAAAAATTGGCATCATTTCCCTGCTACCCCTCAAGATGTAAGTCTCAGGATGCCATTGTACACCTAAAATGGATTTGAACTCACTGCTTTCCACCGCTTCAATCACCCCATCTGGACTCATCGCCGATACTTTCAACCCCGGAGCCACCTCCCTGCATGCCTGATGATGGAAAGAATTGACCGCTAACAGCATCTCTTTGTGTTCTCTTTGCTGCAACGCCGTTGCAGCAAAACCAACACCCCCAAACAATGAAGCCAACATCGACCCCTTCGTGATGCTCACCGTATGTGATGGAAATCTCCTATCCTCATCCTGCGAATGTTTCATCTTCACTCCCTCCATCTGCGTGTGAATATCCTGATAGTTTGTCCCTCCAAGAGCAGCGTTGATGACTTGAATGCCTTTACAAATGCCCAACATCGGAATCTGACGGTCATACGCCAAACGTGCCAACAGCAACTCTTGCCTGTCGCGCTCGGGAGTGATGCCATGCAACTCTTTTACAGGCTCCTCTCCCAACAACAGCGGATTGATATCACCTCCACCACTAAAAAGGATGCCATCAAGACGGTCGAGCAACGCCCCGAGACGGTCGGTCTCGAAGAAAGGAGGAATGATGAAGGGGATGCCTCCTGCCTTCACCACCGATTGATAGTAACCCTCAGCCAACGTGCAGGTTTCCTGATTGTAGTTGCCTGTGATGCCAATCACTGGCTGTGTCTCGCGAGTGCTGAAGTCGCTGTTGATGCCTTGGTAGGCATGATTCCAATAGAGTTGATTCATAAAAAGACACTATTTCTTCTTCTTTTTCTTAAATACATCGTAGAAAGGTTGCCCTTCCACCTGCCCTTCGAAGAACTTTGCCCATTCAGCAGCACCTTTCGGAGTGTGTGCTTCTTTTTGTCCACGTTCTTCCCGCGATGGTTTGGCAGCAGCACCACGAACGATTCCGCTGCCTTTTTTGCCCTTTTTCTCGCCGTATGAGCGATTTTCTCTGCGGTCACGGCGGTCTTCCTTACGGTTGGTGCGTTCGCCTCTCACAGAGCGGAAACTACCCCCTTCTTTGCCACCACGCTTTTTGTCACCTCCACGCTGTCCTTCTGCTTGGTCAGTTACTTCCACATTCACTTTTCTGCCGTCAAAGTCTGTGCCATTCAACACATGCAGGACAGTGCCCGTTTGCTGCTCTGGCACCTCAAAGAATGAGAAGTTCTGCATGAGGTCGATGCGACCAAGGTCGATGTGCTGTCCCTGTGCCACGCGATTGATGAATCCCATGAACACTTTGGGGTTGATGCCGTCTTTCTTGCCGAGGTTGATGAATAGACGCGTGTAGCCAGCCTCAGCCGTGCGGCTACGTTCTCCGCCACGACTGCGACGTTCGCCCCTGTTGCGCTTCTCACCTCCTGCATTGTCTCTGTCCCGTCCTCTGTCACCCTTCTCCGATGGCTGGATGATTTCAGGTGCGTTCTTATAGTAATTGAGGAACGTATTAAATTCCATCGACACCATACGCTTGATAAGGTCTTCCTTCTCCATCATGTCGAACTTGCGATACACCTCTGGGAGGAATGGTGCAATCTCCTCTTCATCCACCTCGACCTTTTCAATGTCGTCGATGACTTTATAGAGTTGCTTGGCACAGATTTCCTGACCTGTTGGCAGGATGCCTGGCACAAACTTCTTCTTAATCTGATTTTCGATATCGCGCACCTTCCGCTTCTCCTTCACATGGATGATGGAGATGGAAGTGCCCGAACGTCCTGCACGTCCCGTTCTGCCCGAACGGTGAGTATAACTCTCGATGTCATCGGGCAAACCATAATTGATGACGTGGGTGAGTTCATCCACATCCAAACCTCGGGCAGCCACATCGGTAGCCACCAACAACTGCACACGGTGCTGGCGGAACTTCTGCATAGTCAGGTCGCGTTGTGCCTGCGAAAGTTCGCCATGAAGCGATTCGGCATTGTAGCCGTCGCGGATAAGTTTGTCGGCTATCTCTTGCGTCTCCATGCGGGTGCGGCAGAAAATGATGGCGTAGATTTCGGGATAGTAGTCAGCCACGCGCTTCAGTGCATTGTACTTGTCGCGCGCGCTCACCATATAATAGATGTGGTTCACATGTTCAGCACCCTCGTTACGGCTGCCCACCACGATTTCCTTGGCATCGTGCAGGTAATTCTTCGAGATGCGTTCAATTTCCTTGCTCATGGTGGCAGAGAAGAGCAGTGTGTTGCGTTCTGCTGGCACTCCTGCCAGAATGGTGTCGATGCTCTCCGAGAAACCCATGTTGAGCATTTCGTCCGCCTCATCCAGCACCACATTTTCCACGGTACCAAGTTTTGCCACTTTCCGCTCCATGAGATCGACCAAACGACCAGGTGTGGCAACAATCACCTGCACACCTTTCTTCAGGGCGCGAATCTGAGGCTCGATGCTGGCACCTCCATACACCGCGAGCACATGCAGTCCCTTGATGTATTTGGAATAATCCTTCAGGTCATCCGTGATTTGGAGGCACAGTTCTCGGGTCGGTGCCATGATGATGGCTTGTACATCGTTGCGGCTGGTGTCGATTTTCTGCAATACGGGCAACCCGTATGCTGCTGTCTTGCCAGTGCCGGTTTGAGCGAGGGCGACCACATCGTTGTTGTGTCCCAACAGATAAGGAATCACCTTTTCCTGCACGGGCATAGGAGTCACATACCCCATCTCTTGGATGGCTTTCAGAATCTCGCCCGAAACACCCAATGCCTCGAAGGTGGTGTCTGTTGCCTTGAAAGCATCCACCACAGGTTGTTCGGCATTTTCGTCCGTTGATTGTTCGTTGTCCACGATAGGCTGTTCTTTCTCAGCCATCGGTTGTTCGTTGATGATAGACATGTCGTTGTCCATAGTTTCTTGCATGTTGTTACTTTCTTCCATAATTTATTGCAAATTCTTTACTGATTGAATTGTTGAGGCTCTGGCACACTTCTGCGGCAAATGCCATGCCATGAGCGATGATGCGGTTCCACTGCTCTTCGCTGAGGGCAGCAATGTTATCACGACCAATGCCTTCCTGCATCAACCCGAAGATGATGCCAGCATTGAAGTTGTCGCCCGCTCCGATAGTAGAAACCGTTTCTATTTTATTGACTTTATATCTCTTGTTGACACTTGGGGAAAACAAACAAATCTCCCCTTCCGCATCGGTGCAAATCATCTGCTTGCAGTGATAAAACACTTCCTGCTTATACGCCTTTTCAGGGTCTGTCAGGCGGAACATATTCTGGAAGTCTTCTGTCGAACCACGCACGATGCTGGCATACTCGAAATTCTCCAGAATGGTGGAATACAGTTTAATGGCTTCCGAAGCATGAGAGGAACGGAAATTGATATCATAATAGATGAGTGCTTCCTGCTTCGTGGCATAATCAAGAAACTCTTTCACCTTGCCTCGCAAGACGGGATTCAGCACAAAATAAGACCCCATCATCACGATGTCATCCTTATTGACCACAGGCCATTCCACATCCAGTCGGGCATTGGGGTAGTCCTTGTAGAACGTGTATTCAGCGTCGTTTCGCTCGTTCAGATAAGCAAGCGAAATGGCAGTACGCCCATCTTCATACATACACACATGTGTGCTGTCGATGCCGTTGTCTTCCATGAACTGCTTGATCGTTCTGCCCACACGGTCGTTGCCTGTCTCTGTAATCATCGTCACAGGCACTCCTATCCGTCCCAAAGAGATGACACCATTGAATGTAGAACCACCCGGCACTGCTGCTGTGGGTTGTTCGTTCTTGAAAATGATGTCGAGAATGGTTTCTCCGATTCCTATTACTTTCCTCATTATCTGAATATCAATGTTGTTAAACCTTTTTCGTCGAACACCTCTTTCGCCACCTCCTGCAAGAGTTGCGGGGTGAGTTTCTGCAAGTGTTCAATCGTATCTTTCATTCCCTCGAACTTGTTGTAGTGCAAGTATGCCTTTGCCATGTCGAGGGCATAGTTTTCAAAGTTGTCGCAAGCCACACCTATCTGCCCCTTGATTTGTTTGAGGGCAGCATGGAACTGCCGTTCGGTGAGGGGTTCGTTCACCAGTTGATCCAACTCCTGTCGCACCGTCTTCAGGCATCGCTCCACATCCTCTGCGTCACATCCGAAGTAAATCGCCCAGGTGGAAGTGTCTGTATAGTTCGTCAGGGTGCTTTCTACTGTATAAACCAATCCTTCGTGCTCCCGCAAGGCGATGTTCAACCGCGAATTCATGCCAGGACCCCCCAAGATGTTGTTGAGGAAGTAAAGGGCAATCCGTTTGTCATCTTCAGAACCGTATGCCGCCCTGCCAATCATCACATGTGCCTGATGGGTGCCGCGTTCTTCCACAAAACGTCCTCCTCTCGCTTCTATCTTTCTGCTCTTCTCTTCCGTCCTCGTCTTTTCCGCTTTCTCCATTCCCTCCATCATCTTTCCCACCACTCTCTTTGCTTGTTCAAACGCCACGTTCCCAAACAAAAAGAACACCATCTTTTCGGGTCGGTATTGCCTTTGGGTGAATCTGAGCGCATCCTCTGTCTGAAACCGTCTCACGTTTTCCGCTGTGCCGAGGATGTCGTGCCCTAACGCATGCCCCTCGTAAATCAGGTCTTCAAAACGGTCGAAGATGAGATCGGCAGGTGTATCGTTGTAACTTTCGATTTCATCCACAATCACCTCACACTCCTTGTCCATCTCGTGCTGTGGGAAAGTGCTGTGAAACACGATGTCGAAGATGAGTTCTGCTGCCCGTTGAAAGTGCTCCTTCATAAAGGCGGCATACACCACCGTCTCTTCTTTGTTCGTGTAGGCGTTTAAGTCGCCGCCCACTGCTTCCATTCGGTTGATAATGTGCCATGCCTTGCGCTTTTCTGTTCCTTTGAACATCATGTGTTCGCAGAAGTGCGCCATTCCCTCTTCCCCACGTTCTTCGTCTCTTGTGCCAGCATCGATGCTGATGCCACAATATGCCACATTCGTCGGGGAGGCTATCTGTATCAACCGCAACCCGTTCTCAAAGGTGTGTGTCCGCACTCCTTCCTTGCTCCCCTTCTCTTCCTTGCGCTTTTGTTCTTCCATGCTTCCCATCAATAAATCAGCAATCCTGCCAATCCACACAACAGAATCATCACAATCGGATGCACTTTATATAGTCTTGTCCCCACAAAGGCGAACAAAAAGAGGATGATGCTCAACACAAACACAAACGGAGACTCTGTTGGGTCACCGAAGTTCTCCTTCGACATCAGCATCAGAGCCGCTGCAGCCAGCAAACCCACAATCACAGGGCGCAACGTGCTAAAGATGCTGGTCACCGCCTTCGAATCATGGTGCTTGATGAGGAACTTGCTGATGCTCACCATCAGGATGAACGGCAACCAAATCACGCTCAGCGAAGCCAAAACCGCTCCTAACACCGCTGCCCAAGTAGGATAACCCTCATGAATCACAGCCGTGTAACCCGTGTAGGTGGCGCAGTTGATGCCGATAGGTCCTGGGGTTGATTGACTGACTGCCACGATATCCGTAAATTCGTTAATCGTCATCCAATGGTGCTTGTTCACCACTTCATCCTGAATCAGCGACAACATCGCATAGCCACCTCCAAAGTTGAAGATGCCGATTTTCGAGAAGACGTAAAACAATTCTAAGAATATCATTCCTTCAATAAAACTTCAATCTTTCAATTTACCCCACAGGAATCCGCCAATGCCAGCCACAAGGATGCACCAGATGGGCGACACTCCGAAGGCTGCAATCAGCACAGCCGTCACCACAGGAATCCACCAGTTGTACTTATTCAGTTTCGCCTTCCTCGCCATCGTGAAGCAAGGAGCGAGAATCAACGCCACCACACAAGGTCGCACACCCATAAAGACTTTCTCCACATAGATATTGTCCTTAAAGGTCTGGAAAAACATGGCTATGAGGAGTATCGCAATAATGGAAGGCAGTGCGGTAGCCAATGCTCCCACAACGCCTCCAGTCACACCTTTCAGTTTCAAGCCGATGTGCGATGCCATGTCGATGGCAAAGAGGCCAGGAGTGCTCTGTGCCACCACCAGCGTGTCCATAAACTCCTCATGGCTCAACCAGTGCTTCTTATCCACCACTTCCTTCTCCATTATCTGCACCATAGCGTAGCCTCCCCCAAGGGTGAAACTACCGATTTTGGCGAATGTGAGGAAGATGTCGGTGTAGATGCCCATGCGCTATTTGTTTCCTTTTTCTAGTTTATCTAGTCATTCTAGCCCTTCTAGTATATCTAGCCTTTCTAGTAACATCTAGTCTTTCTAGTCTTTCTAGTCGGGCTAGAGAGGCTAGAAGGGCTAGAAAATCCTATTGCCCCTTCTTTTTTTCCACCCACTTTCGTGCGTTCACAAATGCTTCAATCCAAGGAGTCACCTCATCGCCCTTCCTGTCAGCAGGGTAGTTTGCCTGTTGCCATGGGAAGATAGCACGTTCGAGGTGCGGCATCATTGCCAAGTGGCGACCATCAGCCGATGCGATACCAGCCACATCATAGGTAGAACCGTTAGGATTGGCTGGATAGCCAGAATAGTTGTATTTGGCTACGATATGGTAGTCGCTTTCAGCCTTTGGCAGACGGAAGTTGCCCTCACCATGAGCCACCCACAAGCCTAACTTGCTACCACTCAGCGAACCGAACATGACAGACTTGTTCTCTGGAATCTGGAGGGTCACAAACTCACTCTCAAACTTGTGGCTCACATTGTGCAACATCTGCGCATAATCCTTCGCGTCCGTCACCGCATGGTTGTTGTTAATCAAACCGAGTTCCACCATCAACTGGCATCCGTTGCAGATACCTAATGACAGCGTGTCCTCACGGGCATAGAACGCATCGAGTGCTGCCTTTGCCTTCGGATTGAACAGGAAGGCACCTGCCCATCCCTTCGCACTGCCCAGCACGTCGGAGTTGGAGAAACCACCACAGAATACAATCATGTTGATGTCCTCCAAGGTCTCACGACCACTCACAAGGTCGGTCATCATCACATCCTTCACGTCGAAGCCCGCCAGATACAACGAGTAAGCCATTTCGCGCTCACCGTTCGTACCCTTCTCGCGGATGATGGCTGCCTTCACGCCAGTACGTTCGCGGCGGTCAGCGCTGATGCCATACTGTGCCAACTGGCCCGTGAAGGAAGCAGGGAACTTGTGCTCAATCGGTTGCTTTTTATAGTTCTCAAAACGCTCCTTTGCCATGCCGTTGAACGACTGCTTTGTGTCGAGGCGGTAAGAAGTGCTGTACCAAATATCGCGCAGTTTGTCGATGTCGAAATAGCGGTTGCGACCACCCTTCTTCACCACAATCTGGCGTTCCTCAATAGGATGTCCGATTTCCACGAAACCAACACCTGCCTTGTTCAGAATCGTCTCCACATCTCGCTTGTCTGCATTCTTCACCTGAATCACCACCCCGGGGTTCTCAGCAAAGAGCAACTTCACAGGGTCTTTCTCTGCAATGCCGTTCAAGTCTGCCTTGATACCGCCTTTCTGATTGGCAAACGTCATCTCCAGCAGCGTCGTAATCAAACCACCTGCACTAATGTCGTGACCCGCCAAAAGGAGTTCCTCCTTCACCAATTCCTGCACAGCCAAGAACGCATCTCTGAAATACTCAGGGTTCTTCACCGTCGGCACATCGCTACCCACTTTGCCAAGGCTCTGAGCAAAGGCAGAACCGCCCAATCTCAGTTTGTCGAACGAGAAGTCGATATGATAAAGCGTTGTGTTCGCATCGTTCACCAACACAGGGCTAACCACTTTCTTCACGTCGCTCACCTCACCGCCTGACGATACAATCACCGTTCCCGGCGAGATAATCTTGCTGCCGTCAGGATACTTCTGTGTCATGGAGAGTGAATCCTTACCTGTCGGCACATTCACTTGCAAAGCACAGCAGAAGTCGCTCAATGCCTGCACACCCTGATACAGACGTGCATCCTCACCCTTCTGCGAACGGCAGGGCCACATCCAGTTTGCCGACAGGCTCACTGAGTCAAGACCTTCAGCCATGGGTGCCCACACGAGATTCGTGAGCGATTCAGCCACAGAGAGCACACTGCCCGCTGCTGGGTCTGCCAAACCTGCCTGTGGTGCATGACCGATGGCAGTGGCGATACCCTTCTCGCCCCGATAATCCAATGCCACCACACCGCAGTCGCTGAGTGGCAACTGAATCTCGCCTTGGCACTGCTGACGGGCAATCTTACCCGTCACCGAACGGTCCACCTTGTTGGTCAACCAGTCCTTACAAGCCACAGCCTCCAGTTGCAGCACGTTCTCCAGATATGCCTCGATTTCCTTGTAGGAATAACCCACATCCTCATACTTCCTCTCCACCGTTTCATCCCTCATGTAGGTCTTGGGCGAATGACCGAACATCTGTGCCACATCCAAGTCAAACGGACGTACACCGTCTCCCTGTTGGAAGGCGAAGTGTGCATCGCCCGTCGTTTCACCCACCACATACAGCGGTGCGCGTTCACGCTCTGCAATCTGACGCACGTGCTCAATATGCTTTTCGTCGATGAGAAGACCCATGCGCTCCTGACTCTCGTTGGCAATAATCTCCTTCGAAGAGAGTGTTTGGTCGCCAATTGGCAACTTGGTCATGTCGATGAGACCACCACATTCTTCCACCAATTCAGACAGGCAATTGACGTGTCCTGCGGAGCCGTGGTCGTGAATGCTCACCACAGGATTCACCTCCTCCTCACACAGCGCGCGAACGAGGTTGTTGGCGCGTTTCTGCATCTCGGGGTTGGCACGTTGCACAGCGTTCAACTCGATGCCCGACGAATAGCGACCCGTATCTACAGAAGACACAGACCCGCCACCGAGACCGATGCGGTAGTTGTCGCCACCGACCACCACAATCTTGTTGCCCTTTTCAGGCGTACCCTTCAGGCAGTCGCGCTTGGTGCCGTAACCCACACCACCAGCCAGCATAATCACCTTGTCGTAGCCGTATTCTTCTGTCGTGTCGCCCTGCTGTTCGGCATGCTCGAACGTGAGCACAGAACCACAAATCAGCGGCTGACCAAACTTATTGCCAAAGTCACTGGCACCGTTCGATGCCTTAATCAGAATCTGCTCAGGAGTCTGATACAGCCACTTTCTGATAGGCAGAATCTCTTCCCAAGGACGGATGTCGCCCTCCTTATCTGACTTTGTCCACTTCGGATAACTATGTGGCTGACTCGGAGCCACCCCATTGCGTGGGTAACTGGTCATATACACCGCCGTACCAGCAATTGGCCAGGAGCCGACACCGCCACCCATACGGTCACGGATTTCACCGCCCGTACCCGTAGCAGCACCGTTGAACGGCTCCACCGTCGTGGGGAAGTTGTGCGTTTCAGCCTTCAGCGAAATCACCGACTCGATGTCCTTCACTTCAAAATAGTCGCTCGTCGAGTGGTCGGCAGGAGCAAACTGCTCCACCACAGGACCTTGACTGAACGCCACGTTGTCTTTATATGCTGAGAGAATCTTGTTGGGGTTCTCTTGGGTTGTCTTCTTAATCATCTGGAAGAGTGAACTCTCCTTCTCCTTGCCGTCGATGATGAACGTGCCGCCGAAAATCTTGTGGCGGCAATGTTCGGAGTTAATCTGCGCAAAACCAAACACCTCGGAGTCGGTCAACTTTCTGCCCAACTGACCCTCCACCTTGTGCAGGTATTCTATCTCCTCGGGCGAGAGAGCAAGTCCCTCCTGCTCATTATATTCTTCGAGATTCTCAATATGCAGAATCGGTGCAGGTTCGATGTTCACCGTAAAGATGTCCTGATTCAAGCCCTTGTACATGCGTTGCAGCATGGGGTCATGTTCTGCGTCCTCACTCTCCACAGGGAAATACTCCTCAATGCGCTGCACACCCTGAATCGCCATGTTCTGTGTGATTTCCACAGCATTGGTGCTCCAAGGAGTAATCATTTCACGGCGAGGACCTACGAAGAATCCCTGCAAATTGTTCTCACTTTCGGGTTGAGCCTCGCCATACAGCCAGCAAAGTTCACGGGTTTCATCAGCAGAGAGTTCATGGTTCACTTGAGTGGCTATCACGCTCTGTGCTGGTGTTCTGAAAAAGTAAATCATAAAATAACAGATGTGAATTTTCCTGCAAAGGTACGACATTTTCCCCGAAACCCCAATATAAAGTTCTACGAACTTACATTATTTCTTGAAAAAACCTTTTTCTCTGTGTGCATTTTTCAATTCGTGGTGGCTTCTCCACCACCCTACCCTAAAGTTCTCCACCACCCTATCCCAAAGTTCTCCATTGCCCTGCTTTTGCATTCCTCGCCCAAATGCTTCTGGGTGCTCCACTTTCCCGTTTCTGCCATCACCCTTTTCAGGGCTGTTTCAGCACCCCTAAAGGGGAGTGACTCTCACCCCTTAAAGGGTAAGACTCTCTCCCTTGGAAGGGTAAGACTCTCTCCCCTTTAGAGGTTGTGGAAGCAGGGGCGCGGAGGTGGAGCGTGTAGGCTCTTTTTCTCCCACGAAGAAAAGATTTTGTGCAGGTGTTTTCCCTTTCTTTCCAAAATATTCCGTACCTTTGCAGCAGATTTACAAATTGTTGGTTAGAAAAGAAACAAGAAATGGCTTTGAAAGCAGGTATTGTAGGTTTGCCGAATGTGGGCAAATCAACACTTTTTAATTGCTTGTCGAGCGCAAAGGCGCAGGCAGCGAATTTTCCTTTTTGTACGATAGATGCGCAGTTGGGACAGGTGAGTGTGCCTGATGAACGACTGACGAAACTGGCGGAACTGGTGCATCCAGGCAGGATTGTGCCAGCGGTGTGCGACATTGTGGATATTGCAGGTCTGGTGAAGGGTGCCAGCAAGGGTGAAGGATTGGGCAACCAGTTCTTGGGCAACATCCGTGAGTGTGATGCGATTATCCATGTGTTGCGCTGTTTTGACAACGGCAACATCGTACATGTGGATGGCAGCGTTGACCCAGTGCGCGATAAGGAAATTATTGACACGGAATTGCAACTGAAGGACTTGGAAACGGTGGAGATGCGCCTGAAGAAGACCGAGAAACTTGCCAATGTGGGTCACGACAAGGCTGCCAAGGTGGAATATGGCTTGCTGCTTCGCTATAAGGAAGCACTGGAGAAGGGACTCTCGGCACGTGTCGTAGTGCCTGAAAATGAGGAAGAAGTACAGGCAGCCAAGCAGATGTTCCTGCTCACCACCAAGCCTGTGCTGTATGTGTGCAATGTGGATGATGCCAGTGCGAAAACGGGCAATGCCTACGTGGATAGGGTGCGTGAAGCCATCAAGGGCGAGGAGGCAGAACTCATTGTCATCAGCGCGCAAACCGAAGCCGACATCGCTGAGTTGGAAAGTTATGAGGAGAAGCAGATGTTCCTCGAAGATATGGGTTTGGAGGAAAGTGGTTGCAACCGTCTGATTAAAGCGATTTATGCCCTGCTGAACCTGCAAACTTTCATCACCGCTGGCGAAATGGAGGTGAAGGCATGGACCTTCAGGAAGGGATGGAAAGCACCGCAGTGTGCAGGTGTGATTCACACCGATTTCGAGAAGGGCTTCATTCGTGCTGAGGTCATCAAGTACGAGGATTATGTGAAGTATGGCAGTGAAGCCGCTGTGCGCGAAGCAGGCAAGTTGGGTGTGGAAGGAAAGGATTATGTGGTGCAGGACGGCGACATCATGCACTTCCGCTTTAATGTGTAAAACTGTGTGCTGCAATTCTGTCGCAGCACACTTGCAAAGGATAGCAAAATGGAAACTCTCTTTATTGATTGGCAGCCATCGGTTGAGGCTTTCTCAATCGGCTCATACAGCGTCAGGTGGTATGGCTTGTTGTGGTGTTTGGGTTTTCTGGTGGCATACCTCATTGTGCAGCGGCTCTATAAGCATCTGAAAATCAAGGACGAGAAGTTTGAACCGCTCTTCTTCTATTGTTTCTTGGGTGTGCTGATAGGGGCGCGCTTGGGACATTGCCTCTTTTATGAGTGGAGTTACTACATGACCAGTTGGAAGGGTTTCATCGAAATGCTCCTGCCGATTCATCAGATGCCCGATGGCGGATGGAAATTCACGGGATATGAAGGGTTGGCTTCTCATGGCGGCACCATCGGTCTCATCATCGCCATGATGCTCTATTGGAAAAAGACGAAGGTGAAGCCTTGGGTGGTGATGGATTGCATTGCCATTGCCGTGCCTCCGATGGCTTGTCTGATTCGTTTGGGCAACCTGATGAATTCCGAGATTGTGGGCAAGACCACCGATGTGGCTTGGGCATTCATCTTCCACAGCCATGAGTCGATGGTGAACGGCGAACTGGTGCCTCGCCATCCTGCCCAATTGTATGAAGCCATTGCCTACTTCATCATTTTTGTCGTAGGAACCCTGATTTATCTGCACTGGTACAAGGCACAGGGCATGCGCCAAACGTCGCCCATAGCCGTCGGAACGGGCTTTTATTTCGGTTTCTGCCTCGCCACCATCTTCATCTTCCGCTTCTTTGTCGAATTTCTGAAGAAAGAGCAGGTGGAATTTGAGCAGAACATGTTCTTAGATATGGGACAATTGCTCAGCATCCCCTTCGCCATCTTAGGCGTGTGGTGCATGATAAGGGCAACAAAAAAGGCTGCAAGTTGATTGCAGCCTTTTTTGTTGTTTGTTTAGCCTTTCCAGTTTATCTAGCCCTTCTAGTATTTCTAGTAGGGCTAGAAGGGCTAGTTTGGCTAGAAAATACCTCTTATAGCGTTTCCAGCATCCGTTTCAGCACCACCGTTGCAGAAATCTCGCGGTTGGCTGCCTCTGGAATCACAATGGAGGTGGGTGCCTCAATCACATCGTCCGTCACAATCATGTTGCGGCGTACGGGCAGACAATGCATGAAGAAAGCGTTGTTGGTCACTGCCATCTGGCGGTCAGATACGGTCCATGCAGCGTAATCATGATAATCACCCAACACCTTGCCATACTCTTCAGGACGGGTCACACCCGGGCAACTCCAGTTCTTGGCATAGATGAAATCCGCTCCCTCGAATGCTTTCATCTGGTCGTATTCCACCTTGGCATCGCCCACAAATTGCGGGTCGAGTTCGTAGCCTTCAGGATGTGTGACCACGAAATCCACGTCGGCAGCATTCATCCATTCTGCAAAGGAATTGGGCACAGCCTGTGGAAGTGCCTTGGGATGCGGTGCCCATGAGAGCACCACCTTCGGACGCTGGTTGGGAGTGCGTTGGATGGCATTGCCACCAAACAACGGATTTGGCTCAATCAGCGTCTTGTTCTTGTACTCCTCAATGGTGATGAGGTCGGCAAATGCCTGCAAAGGATGCACGGTGGCACTCTCCATGAAGAAGACGGGGCGACCGCTGTACTGGATGAACTGATTGAGAATCTTCTCTTCGTAATCATCCTTGCGAGATTCAAACCGGGCAAAGGAACGCACACCGATGATGTCGCAATAGCACCCCATCACAGGAATGGCTTCCAAGAGATGTTCGCTCTTGTCGCTTTCCATGATGACACCGCGCTCTGTCTCCAATTTCCAAGCACCTTGATTTACATCGAGCACGATGACGTTCATGCCGAGGTTGAGGGCTGCCTTTTGGGTGGAGAGGCGAGTGCGGAGAGAGTTATTGAAGAAAATGAGCATCGCAGTTTTGTTCTTACCCAACTGCTGATACTTGTAACGGTCAGCCTTGATTTCAAAAGCCTCGTCGAGGGCTTTGCGGAGGTCGCCGATATCGGAAACGTGTTGAAAGATTTTCATATTGTTTGTGGTTTTTTATCTATTCTGTTGTTTGTCTAATCCTTTTAGCCTTTTTAGCCTTTCTAGCCTTTCTAGCCCTACTAGTCATTCTAGTTATTCTAGATAGGCTAGAAAAGTTAGAATTTCTCTATGAGAGCATGGCGAGTGCCTTGTTCTCTGCTGCTTCCATAATTTCCCGTTCGCCAGGACCTTTGTCGTTGATGCCGCAGAGGTGGAGCACTCCGTGGATGATGACGCGGTGCAGTTCTTCTTCATAAGTGGTGCCTTGTTGCTCAGCATTGGAACGCACGGTGTCGAGGCTGATGAAGAGGTCGCCCGCGATGGTGTCTTTCTTGCCTGTGAGGAGGGCATCGTCGCAGTAGTCGAAAGTGATGATGTCGGTGTAGTAGTCATGCTGGAGATACTGTCGATTGACCTCCAGAATCTTCTCGTCGTCGCAGAAGATGTAGGCGATGTCCCCCACCCTTTTGCCGTATGTGGCAGCAACAGCCTTTATCCATGCGCTGGTGTCGCGGCGACGGATGGCAGGCATTTTCACACCGTCAACATTGTAACTTATCATATCAGTTCGGATGTATGTTCTTGAAAAGTTCGTCGTCCTTGATGGCTTGCAAACCTTTCTTGAAGATTTCGCTGGTTGGATTGATTATCTCATAATATTCAGACATATCCCAGATGTCACGTGCCACCAGAGCCTTCATCTGTGTCTTCAGCAATGGCATGGAAGCCTGAAGCGTGGAATCTGTGTAAACAATTTTCGCCTCTTTCACCTTGTCGAGCAGGATATCCATCATGTCTTGGGTGATGGTGAACTCTTGCTTGAAACGCTCAAAGCCCGCACGGAGGTCTGCTGGTTCAAAGTCTTTGTTGTTTGCCTGTCGTGAACGTGCCTTGCGGTATTTATCCACTTCGTATTCCTTGATGACCTGCTTGCGGTGCTTGTCAAGCCATTTCAGAATCGTGAAGTTGATGCAACTTTTGGCATTCATTTCGCGGTGCAGACGGGTGTAGGTGATGGTGTCGAGCGGCACATATACATCGGGCATGATGCCACCGCCTCCATAGACGATGCGACCTCCCTTCGTCGTGTATTTCAGAGAATCGGGGAAGTGGATGCTGTCGGCACTCATCAACTCTCCGCTGTTCAAGCGGTCGAGCATGTCCATATCATACTTCTTGCGGTCGCCTTTCACATAAGGTTTTTGGAAACAACGACCCACAGGGCTGTAATAGTGGGCAATGGTCAGACGGATGAGAGACCCATCGGGCAATTCAATCGGACGTTGCACAAGACCTTTGGCAAAAGTGCGGCGACCGACGATGATGCCTCGGTCGTTGTCCTGCAAAGCACCTGACACAATCTCGGAAGCAGAAGCCGTGTAACCATCCACCAGCACAACGATTCTGTTAAGATTCATCTTTCCCTTGGTGGCATGATATTCTTGGCGTCCCGTCTTGCGACCTTCCGTATAAACAATCATCTCATTATTGTCAAGGAAGTTGTTGGAGAAATCCACAGCGGCTTGCAGATAACCGCCACCATTGCCTTGCAGGTCGATGATGAGGTTCTTCATGCCCCTTGACAGCAGGTTGGTGGCAGCCTTGATGAACTCGGCATTCGTGGTGGAGCCGAAACTGCTCACATGGATGTAGCCCGTTTCTTCATCCACCATGTAATAGGCATCAATGGTATAGACAGGAATCTTGTCGCGGGTGACCGTAAAGTTCTGTATGCCTTTGATGCCGTGTCGGATGATGCCCAGATGCACCTTCGTGCCTTTAGGACCGCGCAGACGTTTCATGATTTCCTCGCGTGACATCTTCACCCCGGCAATGGTCGTGTCGTTCACCGTCACAATCATGTCGCCGGCAATGATGCCCTCTTTCTCCGAGGGTCCGCCACTGATGGGCTGTATGACCACCAGTGTGTCCTCACTCATGTTAAACTGCACACCGATGCCATCGAACGAACCATTCAGCGGCTCATTCAGCGACTCCACATCCTTGGCGGTCGTGTAGGTGGAATGAGGGTCAAGTTCCGTCAGCATTCCACGGATGGCATCTTCCGTCAGTTTGCTGATGTTCACGGTATCTACATACAATTGATTGATGGCACTTTGGGCAATGATGAACTTGCGAATCTGATTGTCCAACTCAGATTGCGCCTTTTGTTGCGCCATGACAGGCATGGCAAAAACCACCAGCATCCATGCAATGCTTGCTTTTATTCGCTTCATATTCAGGGTAAGAAATCGTTTACGTTTTTGTGATAAGAGATCAGTTCGCGCACAATGCTCGAACTGACACACGAAAGTTCTGGGTCGGTGAACATCAGCAAGGTTTCAATGCCCGTCAGCCGTTTGTTCACCTCTGCCATGTCGCGTTCAAACTCATAGTCTTTCACACTTCTCACACCTCGCAGCAGGAAACTTGCCCCTACCCTCTTGGCATAATCTGTGGTCAAGCCTTCGTAGGTCTCAATACGCACACGGTCATTCCCCTCATACACGTTTCGGATGGCTTGCAGCCGTTCCTCCAGCGTGAACATATATTTCTTTTCATAGTTGATGCCGATAGCAATCACCACCTCGTCAGCCACACACTGCAAGGCGCGGTCAACGATGTTCTGATGCCCTTTCGTGAAAGGGTCGAAACTGCCAGCAAACAAAGCCACTCTATTCATTTTCCACCTCCACCATCTCCTCTTCAGGTTTATCCTCCTCAATCACCAGGTTATTGATGATGAAGTTCTGCCTTTGCATGGTGTTCTTGCCCATGTAGTACTCCAGCAGTTCCTTCACCTGGTCAGTCTTGCGCAGAGTCACAGACTCCAGACGCATGTCGGGACCAATGAAGTTCTTGAACTCGTCGGGCGAAATCTCACCCAATCCCTTGAATCGGGTGATTTCTGGCTCAGGACCCAGCATTTCAATCGCCTTCAGCCGTTCCTCCTCACTGTAGCAATACAGGGTGATGAAATCTCCCTTGCTGTCGGGATGCTCCTTCATGTATTGCTCCAAGGCAGTCTTCCTGATGCGCTTCTTCCTGTTTCTAACACGGAACAGCGGAGTCTGCAAGATATACACATGCCCCGTCTTAATCAGTTCGGGGAAGAACTGCAAGAAGAACGTAATCATCAGCAGTCGGATGTGCATGCCGTCCACATCCGCATCGGTGGCGACAATCACTTTATTGTAGCGCAACCCGTCAATGCCATCTTCTATGTTAAGCGCGGCTTGCAGCAGGTTGAACTCCTCGTTCTCATACACCACCTTCTTGGTCAACCCGTATGAGTTGAGTGGTTTTCCTCTCAGCGAGAACACAGCCTGGGTCATCACATCGCGGCTCTTCGTGATGCTGCCGCTGGCAGAGTCACCCTCGGTGATGAAAATGGAACTTTCTTCTTTCAGTTCGCCTTTCGCATCGTTGAGGTGAATCTTGCAGTCACGCAGTTTTCGGTTGTGCAGGTTGGCTTTCTTAGCCCGTTCACGTGCCAGTTTCGTCACACCGGCAATGGCTTTGCGGTCGCGTTCGTTAGCCCTGATTTTGTCCTCGATGATTTCAGCCACCTCCAGGTTCTTGTGCAGGTAGTTATCCACCTCTGTCTTGATGAAGTCGCCCACAAACTTGTTCACGCTGATGCCCCCGTTGGGTTCCATCGTCAACGAACCCAACTTAATCTTCGTTTGCGATTCAAACTGCGGCTCCTGCACATTGATGGCAATGGCAGCGATGATGCCCGAACGGATGTCGCTGTACTCATAGTTTTTGCCGTAAAACTCCTTGATGGTGCGGGCAATGTGCTCCTTGAAGGCACTCTGATGCGTACCTCCCTGAATCGTGTGCTGACCATTCACAAACGAATGGTACTCCTCACCATATTGCTGATTCGTGTGTGTGAAAGCAATCTCAATGTCATCCCCCTTCAGGTGGATAATCTCATACAGCGGAGTCGTGTCCATCGTGTCCTTCAAGAGGTCTTTCAGTCCGTTGCGGCTCACGATGCGGCTGCCGTTGTAGTAAATCTCCAACCCTGTGTTCAGGTAGGTGTAGTTGCGCAGCATGTTGCTCACAAACTCATCCTGAAACTGATAGTTCAGAAACAGCGATTCGTCAGGCTTAAAATAAATCAGCGTACCGTTTTCCTCCTTCGTCTTCTCCGTCTGGTCATCCACCAGTTTTCCCTTCTCAAACACAGCCTTTCTCACCACTCCGTCGCGGTAACTGCTCACCTCGAAATGAGCCGAAAGCGCATTCACAGCCTTCGTACCCACACCATTCAAGCCAATCGACTTCTGAAACGCCTTCGAGTCGTATTTGCCACCCGTGTTGAGGATAGACACCGCCTCAATCATCTTTCCCTGAGGAATGCCACGGCCATAGTCGCGCACCGTCACCGCAAGATTATCCTTCACATCCACCTCAATGCGCTTGCCAGCCTGCATCTTGAACTCGTCGATGCTGTTGTCGATAATCTCTTTCAGCAACACATAGATGCCATCCTCTGCATGGCTGCCATCGCCCAACCGACCGATGTACATGCCCGGACGCAGACGGATATGCTCCACGCCAGTCAGCGTGATGATGTTCGCATCATCATAATCAACTTGGGGGGTATTGTTGTTTAGGTTCAGTTCTTCCATTGTTTCTTTGCGGTAGCAAATTTTTCACTTTTCACTTTTCATTCTTCACTTCTATTTCCTTCTTGTAGCAACGGCGGCGTTTGTGCTGTCTTCTCTCAAAGTAAATCCATTGCTGTTGCACCTTGTCGTTCGATTCCAGTTCAGGATTGGTTTCCACATAGTCGTACCCCTCCGAAATATAGATAGGCAGGAGGTCGTAGAAAAGGATGGAATTGACACCCTTGCTTTGGTATTCGGGCAACACACCCACCAACATCAAGTCAAGGGTCTTCGGCTTCTTGATTTTGAGTGCCTTCAGCAGATGCCACCAACCGAAAGGAGTCAACTTTCCCTTCGCCTTTTGGAGGGCTTTCGACATCGACGGCATCGAAATGCCCACAGCCACCAGTCGCCCGTTTGCCTCCGTGATGAGGCTCACCAACTTCAGGTCGAGCACAGGCAGATACATCCTCACATATTGGTCTATCTGCTTTTGGCTCAATTCGCTATATCCAAACAGCGGTTTGAACGCCTCGTTGATGACACTGAAAATCTCCTGACCATACTCCTTGGCAATCTTCTTTGCCGACGTGTATTTCTTGATGCGCAGGTCATACTTCTTCATCACAATCTCCGCAATGCGGCTCAACCGTTCAGGGATGCCCGTCTCCTTCGGCACCGTCATCAGCATCTCAATCCAGTCGGCATCCTTCTCAAAGCCCAGCCGCTCAATGTGATGCTGGTAGTAGGGGTAGTTGTAGATGGTTGCCATGGTGGAGAGTTCCTCAAACCCCTCAATCAGCATGCCCTCTGCATCCATGTCTGTGAAGCCTAATGGACCCTGAATCGTGTCCATGCCCCTCTCCTTGCCCCACTCTTCCACCGCCTTCAGCAGAGCCTCGCTCACTTCCTCATCATCTATAAAGTCAATCCATCCGAACCTCACGTTTTTCAGTCCCCATGTCTTGTTTGCCTTCTTGTTGATGATGGCAGCCACTCTTCCCACCAGTTTTCCTTCCTTGTATGCCAGAAAATAGGCAGCCTCACAAAACTCCATCGCGGCATTCTTGTCCGAGAAAGTGTTCAGCATATCCTCATACAAGTCTGGCACCGAATAGGCATTATCTTTGTATAGTTCGTAATTGAAACGGATGAACTGCTTCAGTTCCTTTTTTGTCTCTACTTTCTTGATTGTAACCATCTTCCTTTCACAAATTTGGGGCAAAGATACAACATTTTTCCTTTTCTATTCCGTTTGTTTCTGAATATTAACTAATTTTTCCATCAAATAAGTGCAAAAAAACACTAGGAATTGAAAAAACGGCACTCACGTGTGTTGAAATGAACAACGTAGGAACTTGTGGTAGTTCTTTCTTTCCTCCATAAGCAGTTCCGCAGAAGGGGCTTCCACCGCCCCTAAACCGACATCGACGACGTCGGTTGGTCGATGTCGTCGATGTCGCTCAACCGATGTCGTCGATGTCGGTTTAGAGGTTGTGAGAAGGGAGTAACAAGGGATGAGAGTTTTGTCAGAGCAGAATGGTTTACTTCACCACCACCTTGTTCACCTGTCCACCTTTGTGCTTGGCGTCCGCTGGTTCGGGCTTCCTTTGTTGCCTTTCCACCAGTCGAGCACTGCACCTCAGGTGGACGAAAGTTCTACTTAATAAGAACTTTCTCCACCCGTCCGTCAGCATGGCGCACGATGTTGATGCCACGTCCGAGTTTGCTCATGCGGCGACCATCCAAGCGGTAGTATGCCACAGGCACCCTCATTTCGATGCCATCGTCTGTCGTCACCGTTTCAATAACGACAGGGAGGTCTATTACCTTATAGCGGTATTCTACCACATCGCTCTCGCCCATGCCATTAGCCACAGCCATCGCACGGATGATGAGGTTGTCGCCTGTTGCCACAATCGGACCCGTGTAGGTTCGTACGCTCTTCGAGTCGGCATCGCAGGGGCAGGAACCATCCAGCGTGTAGAGGATGGTGGCACCCGCCGTCTGGCAGGTCAGTTTGATTTCCGTGCCACGGTAGATTTCCGTGCCGCTCATGCGCGAAGCGGTCGGTTCATCCACCATCATGCTCTCGGCATCTGCCACAAGTACGAGGGTGGAGGCAGTGAGGTCGTCGTCCGTCAAGGAGAATTTGACGGCACTGGTGCCGAGACCCGTGGCGGTGAGGGTCACTTGGGCTTGACCGTTGGCATCCAATGTCAATGCCTCCGCACTCAGGTCAACCACGTCGGGATTCATCGTGGCAACGCTGAGGCTCTTGCCCTTGGCAGCCTCGACGGGCAGTGCCTGTACGGTGAGCGATTGTGTTGCATCGTCAGCCAAGTAGAGCAACGAATCCGTCTCAATGCTCAGCACACGCAGTTCCACGTCAAACTGCTGGGTGTAGTCGCTTTCCATCTGGATGCCGGCATAACTCTCCACGGTCTTCCTCACGGTCAGTTGCACCTTGTCGTTCGCTGTCAGCGGTGTGGAAGGCACGAAGCGCACCTTCGAAGCATATACGGAGTCGGGTGTCTCATAGCCACTGTCCGAGTTGAGCAATTCCATCTTGCCGCCAATCGTCTGTCCGCCCTTGGTCACGAAGATATTCTCCGCCGTCAGTGTCTGGGGGCGCATGTACTTGTCAAACGTGATGTCGATGCCCTCTGGGTATGCCTTCACGCGGCTCACCACGGGTTGGCGCAGTTGGGTCATACCCACGTTCACCTCCAGTTGTGGCGGTGGCACAGGCAACCACTCCGAGCGGGTGGTCTCGTAACCTTCCTTCTCGAACTTCACCTGCCACAAGCCCTGTGGCACATCCCAAGCGTACTTGCCTTCACTGTCGGTGAAGAGCGGATTCTCCTGTGCATAGTTCTCGGCATCCCAAACCACGATGTTCTCGTGCAGGTCGCCATACATATCTTCCACCGTCTCCTTGTAGTAGCAAGTGGCGGTCACACCCTCCAGACGGTTCGAGTTCACAGCCTCATAGACGAAGCCAGACGGGTCATAGACAGAGGTGGAGTTTGTGCTGGGTGGGAAGGGATCTCCTGTAGTAATCAGGTTCTTGTAGTAACTACCCAACATGGCATCTTTTTGTGGTTTCTTCTTTGGTGTACAGTCAAGTGCCCTGATGCGAGCATCGAGTTTCTTTCGAGCACTTTGCGACATGCCAGGACGAAATACTGCATGGAGTACAGATACAACATCCATAATCACTGAAACGTACCATGTTACTGTGACACCTGTCAACGAAACAATATCAAGAGCCAGCGAACCTGCATCCAGTTTTATCTGGTTAAAGCCAGCATTAGCATACAGATAGAATTTGGCCAAAGTCTCAACGTAGATTGCAAGAGCCTCATCTGGATTGCCTTCACATGGGATTTTCGCCCTGATGGCTTGGTATGTTTTAAGCCATGCTTCTACGTCAGTAATAACCTCTTGAACAACACAACATAATGGGTAAACTTGCAGTAAAGCACCGATGGCTGTACCTCCGAACTTAGCAAGCCACTTGGTCGTACTGTGCATCTTGTCGATGCCATTGATAACTTTAGGCAGTGATTTTAGGAATCCGTTGACGGTGTTATAAATCTTTTCAGTCTCCTTAATGACGCCCTCAATAAATTTCTTATTGCTCTTGGCGATGTTCAGCGCATTCGTAGCATCATCCACCCACTTGTAAGTTTCTTTCAATCCATCTTTAACAGCATTCAGTTCGCGCTGATTGATGTCAAGCATTCCCCTCAGTTCTTCTGCCCTTTCCGACGACGCATACAAAAGTTGAGCCTCAAGTTGCATCTTATGCCCTGTCAACTCTGCCTTTGTCCACTCTCGTGCTGAACGCTGTTTGGTGGCTTTTGCCAAGTCTTCTGTAGCCTTCTGGTAGTCATTCTCGACTTTATTCCAGGCTTTTTCTTTGATTTCTGTTGTAAATTTGGTATATGCATCACCAACGCCCTTCAGTAAGTTATCTAATCCAGATTTCCATAGGCACTGCAATACAGGAATAAAAGCTTTCGCAATACCCATTCCTGTGGTTACAGTGTTGTTGATAAAGGCATCGTTATCTGGGGAATATAATGCCCACTGGGCTACTAACTTTTCAAAGTTCAGCGCGAAATCCTCTGCGTTTGTCCTGCATTGCTCATCAAAGAGGAACGTTTTTAGAATGCCACCAAGACCATTATTAGCCGCTCGACGTGCTTTTGCCATAGTCTCCTCATCCAGTTCCACCGTGTAAAGAATGGCATCGCGGGTGTCAACGTAACTAATCTGATTGTCTGTCCTTAGGTAATAGATGGTGTACCCGTCGGTCGTTGAATACTCTTCATAACCTTGTGCTAACAATTCTTCAGCATTGACGCTCTCGAGTTTGCAGGTGGTATAGTGCTTGTTTGTATCATCATCGAATTCCATGTCGCCATCAGGCTTCACCAAAGTAGTGGTATCGGTCAAATACATGATGGAAAGCATGTCAAGCATTTGCTCACGCCATTCCTCTCTTTGTGCGTTTAGGGTGTCCATCAGAGTGACGAGTTCGGATTTTTCGGGTTGTTTTACAGCCATGATGCTGTTCACCAGTTCTTCGATGCGCATTTCTGTTTCGAGTGTGGCTTCTTCAACAGGAATTGCCAGAAGATTGTTCAGTTCATCAATATCTGCTTGCTCTTCCAGTACAACGTTGTCAATGGCTTCCTGCCCTACAATTTCTACGAGAAGACTGTCGATGCGGGCTGTCGTTTTCTCGTCGGGTTCTTCAATAGCAAGCAATTGTTTAAGTTCATCGAACATTTCTTTCCCTTCAAAATCCACGGGTTCGTCGAAAAGGGCATGGATTTCCCTTGCCAACTGTTGCCCTTCGGCTAAGTGGGCTTCAACCTCAGCGATTAAATCATCTTTTTGTTGGAGGTCAGCAAGCAACTTCTCATCCTGTACATACTCCACATACACGTTCATCGGTGTTGCGTCGTGGTTGAAACTGTGTTGTGCAACCCATCTGTTCTTGCTGTATGTGCTGTTGAGTTGGATAACGCTGTTGTCCTTGAGCAGAACATAAAGTATGACATTTGATATGACTGTCGTATCGTTTGCTACGACATCTTCTTCATCCATGAAATCAATCAAGAATGTGAAAGGTACGTTGTCGTCGTCCGTAGGCCAGCCGTAACTGGTGGGATTGACAGTGGCATTGCGTAAATCCCACTTGATGTTCCACGTTTCCCCATGATACTTGTTGTAGAACCTTCCTGTCACCACAGGTTTCAGTGTTCCGTGGCTGATGGTGACGGTGCTGGCTGCTGTTTGCATCTGCACCCCTTCGGGGGTGGTGATGAGGGCGTAAATAGTGTGCTCGCTCAGGTTGTAGGGGTTGTTGAGGGCGCACTGCACCTTCCAATAGCCAGCAGGACTTGCTTCGGTCTGACCGATGAGCACTTCATCATCGTAGATTTGTACCTGCGAGCCGCCGATGGCTGTGCCGCTGACGGGCACGATGCCGCTTCCCGACCGCTGAGGTACGCTGATGCTGAGTGCATCTGCAGTGATGCCGACAGAGCCGAGGGGCTGAATCCGCTCTCGGGCTGCACTGGTGAAGGTGACGCTCGCCTGTGTCTCATAGTAGCCCTCCTTGGTAGGCACGACGCAGAACCGTACAATGTCGGTGGCGTTGGTGAGTGGCACGGTCAGTCGGTTGCCGTCCATGCTGTAGGTCGCCAGGCTGCTGCCAGCCATCACGGAACCCTCCACCAGAGAGCATCCTTCGGGCAGGTCGAAGAACATCTTCACCTTACGAGGGGTCACGCTGCTCTTGTATGCCACCTGCGTCCGCAGGGTCACGTAGTTGCCCACGGTGACCTGTGTCTTGTTGGCAGAAAAGAGGGTTTCGTCGGTCGTGTAGGAGAAGATGGTTTCGTCAAACGAGGGTATCACTTGGTTGTGCAGACTGTCGATGCGTCCGCTTTCGATGCTTACCGTGTTGCTCACG
The DNA here is from genome assembly GCA_017470525.1 of Bacteroidaceae bacterium. Taxonomy (GTDB): domain Bacteria; phylum Bacteroidota; class Bacteroidia; order Bacteroidales; family Bacteroidaceae; genus Minthosoma. The sequence goes on along the minus strand of JAFUYM010000026.1, from coordinate 13,660 downwards.
TACTCACGACCTGCTTCAAGCCCCATCTCCGTGAGACCGTCGAGGGTGTTGATGCCATTGAAGAGGCGGCTTTCGCCCATGGTGACGAGGGTGTAGTCACCATCGGGGATGTCGGTGAGGGTCAGTTGTGCCTCGTCGTAACTGTAGGTGCCCCTCAAGTTACCATCCCCATCGTAGAGCAGACCCACCACGGCAAGGTTGTCTGTCTGGCTGAAGGTCGCCTTCAACTGCCCTAACTGTGTGATGGGCAGCGTGACGATGGTGCTGTCGTCAGCCTTCACCAGGCAGGTGGCAGTCACAGGCATGAACGCCCCTGTCGAACTGGTGGCGGTCACACGCAGTTGTGTACCCTCCGCCAGTTCCTCGTCTTGCAGCACCATGTAGGGGTACTGTACCTTGAGGTTCGGGAGTGCCCGTTGGTGGGTCTCGTCATAGACGGTATAACTGATGCCCTGATAGTCGGCATAGGCCTCGTCGCCATCCATCATCTCGCCTTCTCGCACGGCTGGGCGATAGTAGATGTTCAGATAGAGCCGGGTGCCTGTGAGGTCACGCAGGGCGAAGGACACAGATTCCGTCAAGGCGGAGAACGCCTCGACCGCAAGGATGGAGGACACGTAGTCGGTGGCAGCAGCCGTAATGGTGGCAGGGGCGTCGGGGACGGTGAGTGTCCAATTGCCGTTGGCATCGGTGGTGGTGGTCAGCGTTTGCGAATAGCGTCCGTTGAGCAGTTGGGTCACCGCGATGTTGGCGTTGCGGATGGGAGAACCCGTGGCTTCGGCTGTCACGGTGCCGCTCAGTTCCACCTTGGGCAATGGCTGCAAGCGAACGGAGAGTGTGGCGTTTCCTCCCACGGTGATGAGCGAGTCGGCAGGCAACTGATACAGGATGCCCAGTGCTTCGGGCAGTTTCACGCTGAATCGCACCTGGGTGCCGTTCATCTGACTGCCGAGGGTGTTGCCTGTGGCGATGTAGTTGCCGCGCTGGTCGGTCCACGTGGTGGTGGCTTGGTCGGTCACGTCCTTCCCATCGGGGGTGATGAGTTGCAGGGTGATGTCTTGTGGGGTGGTCACGTTGCTGAGGGTCACGCTCACGTTTTGTCTCTTCACATCGACTCCTTCCATGCGGGCAAGGATGTCGCCTTGCGCATTCCTGATGTATATATTATAATGTGTATCGTTGATGAGGTTGGGGAAGGTGTATTGGGTGCTGCTGGTCATCACGTAGCGTTGCACACGTGCCGTCTGGGTGTTGACCAGTTCGAGGAACATATCCTTGAAACTGCTGGCAGTGGTGCCTTGTGGCAAGTTCACCGTGAGCGAGTGTACACCTTGGGTGATGGGTTGTATCTCTAAATCTTTCCATCCGTCTGCCTCCATATAGAGGGGCAGCGATTCGGCAGGGACATAGAGAACCATATCTGCCGGCAGTTGCTCCAAATCGTCTGTGATTAACTTGGGGGGTGTGGTGGCATAGATGGTGAGGCTTTTGAGTGCCTTGAGCCTGTCAAGGTAGGCATAGTTTCCTATGCTGTCGATGGTGGCAGGGAGCAGCAGTGTGGTCAGCGTCTCGTTGTCTCTACTGCCCGGATTGTAGTACCTGATGCCCAGTTCGCTCAAGCCTACGGTTCGGCTTAGGTCGAGGTAGGTGAGGTTCTCGAAATAGTTGTAAAGGAGGATGCTCCGCCAGTCACCTTCCGTGATGGTTCCCACCGCCGTGATGGCGGTCACCTTCGAGAGGTCGGCATTGTAGGTTTCGGGGTTGTAGAGGGTGTTGTAGATGGCATCATACAATCCACCAGGCGCGAAGTGATTGACGACGATACTCCCCGTCCCTTCGTCCCATCCACTCTCGTTGGGGTTGGCGGGCAGTTCAGGGGCATAGTGAGCGTGAGCGGTAATGGTCACGTCTTTGTCGGGCATGGTGAACGAAATCGTCCATTGATTGTCGTAATTGCTGACGTTCTTGGTGTCAATCTCTGCTGACACGAGCGTGTCCAGCACGTAACCTGTGCTGGGGTCTACCGTAAGGACCACCTGCTCGCCTGTCTCCTTCTCGATGGAAGAAACGTATTTCCAACTGTAGTAAACGGTGGACGAGCCTTCGGGGTCGGCAAGGATGGTGATGGTGTGTTTCGTGTTTTCGCTCTGGGCGAAGGCTGCCATCTGGCAAAGCAGCACGATGCATATACTGAATAGTTTCTTCATGGTTTTCGCTTATTTGATGATGACTTTTTTGTTGTTCTGAATATAGATGCCCTTCTGCGGATGGCTGACGGGGCGACCTTGCAGGTCGTAGAACTGCTGTTCTCTTTGCTGTGGGGATGTTGCGGTTTCACGGATGCCAGTGGCGGCATCGCCTAAGTAGAGGATGAAGCGGTCATCGCTGGTGCCAGCGTTGGCTTGGAAGGTGTAGCCCTTGGAGTCGCCGTCCAGACGGGTCTCCTTGCCAGTGGTCTGGTCGATGAGGGTGACTGCCTCGTTCGCCTTGGTGTCAAGTTGCAAGGTGTAGGTGCCGGTAGCGGGCAACTGCAAGCCGAGTTGTACAGTGCCGTCGGCAAGGGGTCGCTCGTCGATGGCATAGCGTACCCCACGCTCATGGGTGTAGAGGTGGGCGGTGCCAGCGTTGAGGCTGAAGAACTTGCTGGCATCGCGTCCTGGCTCATAGTCGAGGGTAGCCTGAGGGTTGATGACGAAACGGGTGCGGTCGAGAGTCTTTGGGGTTGCTTGTTCTTCTGACGTTCCGCCCAGCAGCAGGTTGAACACCTGACGCTGAGGCATCATCGCCTTGGCACGTCTACGAGCAGAACTCTCTGGTGTTTCATAGTGTATGGCGAGGTCGTGTTGACGCCCTTCCTTCAGGAAGACCACCTTGTCCTGTTCGAGTGGGCACTGCATGAAGAATGCCTGACCGGGGAAGAGGATGAGGTCATCGTCAAGCGGTGAGTAGGCTTGGTATCTGCCAGAGTTAGAACCAGTGAAGGTCCACACGATGAGGGGTGCCGTGGTCTCGATGCAACGGATGTCGAAGTAGCAAGGATAGGGGTTGCCGATGAAGTTCCACGAGCGGTCGTGAGCGTATTCGGAATGGTGCTTCTCGAGCGTCACCTCCACGTCGCCTGTGCGGAAGAAGAGCGGCTTGGTGGCGTTCTGCATGGCATCGATATAGAAGTTGTTATACTGGTAGTTGAAGTTGCCACCGTATGTTTCGGAACGCCATGCCACTTGGTTCTGAGGGATGGTGGTTTGCCAGATGTAGCCTCTGCCGGCATGCAGGATGCTATCGGCAGTCATCTCCACCCATGCCTCGCTCTGTTTGCCCTCTGCACGTTTCTGGGCATCGTAGCCGTAGATGGCCAAAGGCACATCGGCGAAGCGGTAGCGGATGTCGCCCACCCGCACATCGAAGGGGAAGGAGAGGAACTCCCAGCAGTTCTCGTAGAGGCAGAGGTCGATGGTGACGGTGTCGGCACGCAACTGTCCGTTGTTGATGAGCGAGGTGTAGCCAGGGCCCCATGCACCTCGGTTCGCCATCGACCGTTGAGCGAAGGGGGTATAGTATTGGGTGAACCGTTTGGTGGAGAGCATGGTGGAACCTTCGACGGTGAGTGTGCCACGGGTGGCAATGAAATTGACATTGCCGCCCCAGTAGGAATAGAGTCCTGAGAAGGTGAGGTTGGGCTTGTAGTCGGCAGGCAGCCCGATGGAGGTGTCGAAGGTGAGGGGCGAGATGATGTTGATGAAGGAAGGCAAGGTGTCGATGCCCACCACGTCGAACTCTTTCCACCGTACTGCCTCTTGGTAGGATGCCACAGATAGTTTGGGCACACGGAGGGTGGCATCGACGTTGCCATAGAAGTCGCCTGCGATGGTTACCCCATTGGGATAGGGTGGCGCAAAGGTGAGGCAGGTCAGTTCTTTCAGGTTCTTGCAGTTGCCGAAAGGACGTAACACCAGTGTCAGCGTGCTGGGCAGGTTGGCGGATGTCAGTCCTGTGCATGAGCCGAAGCAAAAGTCGTTCATCCGTTTCACGCCTTCGGGCAGGGTGATGGTGGTGAGGGAACGGCAATTTTCGAAGGCCGACTCACCGATGATCTCCTGCTTCGAGAATTGGATGTGGGCAAGTTCGTTGCAGTTGGAAAAGATGTTATAGGGAATTTCTGTCATTGACTTGGGCAGCACGACAGACTTGACGCCGGAACCGCTGTAAACGCCGCTGCCCACTGTCACCCCTTCTGGGAGGATGGCATGGTCGAGACTGATGCAAGTCCAAAAGGCATATTCATCGATGCTTTTGAGGGTGGTGGGCACTGTCATGTCGCGCAATCGCCAGCAGGAAAGGAAGGTTCGGTTGCCGATGGCTTCCAGTTTGGCAGGCAGGGTCACCCATGTGAGGAACTTCATGTCGGCAAACGCCTGGTTGGGTAGGGTGGTGAGCGTGGTTTCGCTCAGGTCGAGTTCGGTAAGTTTGGTGAGGGTCTTCAGGGTGGCGAGGTCGTCGCTGCTGGGTGTGCCGTTCAGTTTCAGGCTGATGCTGTCGGTGGTCTGGATGCCCTGCGCCTCGATGAAGCTGGCAAGTGTGGCAGACGAGGAAAGCGTCAGCTCGTAGAACGGCAGCAGTAGGCGTTGCATGAGGTGCTCGGCATGGAGGATGGCATCAATAAGTTCGCCGTCGGTCTGATAGGCCAAGTCTGTGTTGATGAAGGCATTGGCTGCGGCGATGGCCTCTGGAGCATGTGCCCGTTTGGCGGCAAGTTCCGTGCGTATCGCCTGCTCCTGAGAGGAAAGCCGCTCCTTGAGGTCGTTGGTCAGCGTGGTGTGCTCGATGGCGGCAGAGATGTCCTCATTATTTATAATAGTGGCTTGGATGGTCTTTGCATAGGCATTGAGGTCGGTGCTCTCCGAAAGGTAGGTCAGACGGGCGTGGTCGCAGGGGATGCGAGCACCTCGGTCGATGGTCTTCTTCCATCCGAAGGTGGCTTGTCCGTTGGTGATGGCAACCACCACACAGTTCTCGTAAAGCCGCTCCTTCATGGCAAGTGCCTCGTTCCACTCCACTTGGTGGGTGGGTGCCCAGCGTCCGTCGGGAAGGCGACGGTAGTCACCATTGGTTGTGTTGGTCACGCCGTCTTGCAGACGGTAGATGTTGCGGTAACTCACGGCATCGTCGTAGGCTGTCTTCATCGGCACCATGCGGTTGTTCAGAAAGACGTAGAAATCTGTCTCTTTGGGGTCGATGCCGTTCCATCCAGGTGAACTGTCGTAGGCGTTCAGACGCAGCAGGTAGAGACCATCGGGCAGGTTGTAGAGGGTTTGAGAGAGCGAGCCCTTGCCGTAATTGAAGTACATGAGCGAGAGGTTGTTGTCGAACAGGCTATAAGTGCCGTTTCCAAGCCCGTTCTCACGTGTCCAGCCGTTCGATCCGTCGTCAAACTCTGGGTTCGCTATCTCCACGTCATCGCCAGGTTTCAGGCTCAATGGCTTCTTGAAACTGATGCTCTTGATGTTGACGGCACTCCAAGAGGTGTTTGTGAGTTGGTGGAAGGTGAAGGTCAGGGTATATTTACCTTTCTTCATCGCCCGTATCCGCATGGAATACATGGAATAGTTGCTCCAGCCATTGTTGGCGATGGCGAAGGTGGTGTCTGCCACGGTGGTGCCATCTGCACGCTTCAGGCTGAGGTCGAGTGTGGCGGTTCCGCCACCGTTGGCGGCTTCCACGTAGAAGTTGTAGATGTCGGCATCCTGCTCGTTCTGCACGATGTATTCCAGCAGGTCATTGTTGTACATGTACTCCACACCGTTGTCGGTGAATTTCTCGCGGGAGTTGCTGCTGATAAAGAAACCCTTTGTCAAGTCGAAGAGATGGTCATCATCCGTCGGAATGGCAACGGACTCAAGATGCTTGAAATTGATGCTCTTGATGTTGCCCGTGGTGTTGCCAGGGCTGGAGTGGAAGGTGAGGGTCAGGGTGTATTTCCCTTTCGCCATCGCCAGCGGCTTGATGAGATAAGACTTGGTGCTGTACCATCCCTTGCGTTCGATAGCGAAAGTGGTGTCAACCACAGTGACACCCTGTTGGTTCTTCAGGTTGAAGTCGATGGTTACGCCGTTGTTGCCTGTGTCGGCATTCATTGTCACGGCATAGTCATCAACATCCTGCTCGTTCTGCAAGGTGAAGGTGATGTAATCGCCGTCACGCATCCACTCCAAGCCGTTGCTGGTGAAGTGCTGGTGGGTGTCTTCGCTGGTGACCACACCCTTCGTCAAGTCGAAGGGGTTCCCCCTCGGTGGTCGGAATCTTGACGTCGTCTGCCCAAACGATGGTTGTGGTGCAGAGAACCATGAGGGTTAGCAAAAGTTTTAGTTTTTTCATGTTAGTATGATTTTTACATTGATTATATTTTTCGCCCCAAAGTTATAACATTTGTCGAATAAATCAAAAGGAATTTGAAAAAAAATTTGCACTTTTGGACGAACACCCCCCTTTTTTGGACGAACCAAATGACGATGTTTCAAAATTGAAAGTTTTTTGTCATGGGAGAGGGCAATGTTTCAAAATTGAAAGTTTTGTTTCACAGCCTTTTTATGTGTATAATCTTAAACAAAATGCACACGTTTTTGTTTGCTGTAGCCAATTATTATGATAAATTGAGATAAAATTCATGAACTTCCGAAAGTTGAATTCATGAATATTTTTTATGGATGGTTCGGGATAGAATCATCGATGTCAATATTTTCCTATATGCGCACCCAGCGCGTATGATTTGGCGCACTCAGCGGATAAAATTACGAGCACCCAGCGCCTGTCATTTCGTGCTGAGTGCCCGTTTTTCTGCAAGCATCTATCATTAAAACAATTACATGCTTTTTGATGAAAAGACGAGAAATCGACCTTTTCATCACATTTTGTGCAATCTCTTTTTAAGAAAAGATAATTTTGTCCTATTGGTGTGTGGTTTTCGCCTTCGTCCGCCAAAGGCGAAAATATTTTCCGGAACTTTAGGCACTACTTTTTTTCATTTTGGACGAACACCCCCTTTTTTTGGACGAACGAAAAGGGTTTGGACGCTTTTTTTCACTTTTGTTTGCTTTTTTTGTAACTTTCATGTACTTTTGTGGTCGAAATTTTCGATGGCAAATAGACTTATCATGAAATTGAATTTGACAAAATGGACACGGATGGCAACTGCCATCGTGATGGTTGGGATAGCAATATTTCCACTCGGGGCACAGGTGAGCAGCAGCCCAGCCTTCAGAAGATACACCACACAGGACGGACTGCCGCAGATGCAAGTGGAGCGTGTGTGGCAGGACTCGTGGGGGTACATCTACATGGGAACACTGTCGGGGCTGGTGCGCTACGACGGAGCGTCGTTCACACCTTTCCTGAAGGGGAAACGTTACAATATTGTCGGATTTGCCGAGGTGGAACGACGGACGTGGGCACTCGATTTCCGTCACCGATGGCTGGTGGGGCAGGATGATGTGGAGCAAGGGGAGTTGACTCCTGGAGGGAAGTGGCTGCTGAACAACTTCAACAGTGGCGACCTGCCTGAAGGATGGGTGCTGATGGAGGATGAGCAGGAGGCGCACCGATGGTTGGGACGGATGGTTCCAGCCAAGGGCGATGAGGTGACGGTGGAGCGGCTCATGGCACATGATGACTTTGACCGCATGACTCCCGACCGCAGGTTGTATGTGGATTCCGCATGGGTGTATATTCCTACTGACCGAGGGCTGGAACGGGTGAGCATGAAGGGAGGAAAGGCTGAACGAATCTCGAAGAATGACAGTTTCTACGCACTCCACCGCTGGGGAAAGGTGCTTTATGCCTTTGCCCAAGATGGCATCTATCGGGTGGTGGGTGACAGTGTGAAGATGCACACGCCTTTCGACGTCTGGCAGACGGGTTATGGACTGATTGTGAGGGATGCGGGCAAGGAATTGCTGATTGCCGACGAGCATTGCTGTTATGCCTTCGATGGGCATGAGGTCAGCAAGTTGCTCGGTGGGGCAAATCTGATTAAGGACATGTTCATCGACCGTTGGGGACGGCTTTGGGTGGCTACTTATCAGGGTTTGTATTGTTTCTTTGGAAGGCATTTCACCAACCATCTGCTGACGGATGAGAACGACATCGCACGTGCCCTTGTCACCGATGCCAGCGGACGTGTCGTGATGGGTACACTCAACGGGAAAATCATTGTTGGCGGGCAGACGGTGGTGGACGACCCCGACAATTTCTTTATTCCCAGCGCTGCCAAGGTGGAGGGTTGTGTCTATTTGGCTGGCAGGAACGATGTGGCTTGCATCAGCGACACGACGGTGAGTTGGTTGGGGCTGCCATACGAGCGATACCAGTACATCGTCGAGGCAGACGGGCATCTGATTCTGGTGACACGCCAGCAGATTGCTGACTACGACCCGAAGACAGGAAAGACGAAGGTGCTGACAGAGGAGGTGCCACATCCGTGGTGTGCCGCCGCCGATGGCGAAGGACGCTTGTGGGTGGGCAGCACGTTTGGTCTGTATGCCTTGCCGTGGCATCGCGGAGGGTCGAAAAATGGAGGCGGTCATGCTGCTGTGGAGAAGTACGACTTCCATCAGCAGAAGTTGATTGTCACCACGATGGAGGCTGATGGTCGTGGGGCTGTGTTTTTCGCTTCGGGCGACTCGCTTTTTCTCATCCGAAAGGGGGAGGTGATGGAACTGAACAGCCAGATGCCGGAACTGGAGGGGCATGAGGTGCGTTCGCTGCATGTGTCGCCACGGGGCTATCTGCTGGTGGCAGCGATTGACGGGCTTTTTGTGTGCCGTGTCAGTGGCGACTACCGCCTCAGTGACGTGTGTTTCTTTGACCACACGAATGGCTTCACCATGATTGAACCGCTGAAGGCGCGCATGACTGAGGCTGCCGATGGAACGGTGTGGATGTGTGGAGTGGAGGGGATGACCTCTCTGCAACCAGCGGCATTGGTGGCTGAAGGTAGAGCCGACACGATTGTTCGTCCGCCTTTGCGCTGGTGGCAGCACTGGTGGGTGTATGCCGTGGCTTTGGGGCTGCTGGTGGCTGCCGTGTGGTGGCTGACCCGTGCGTACGAGAAGCGTCGTCACCGCAGAAAGATGATAAGGCTGCTGCATGAGAAGCACGAACGGGAACAGTTGATTCGTACCATCCGTGAGGAGGCGATGAATGCCCAACAGACGGAGTTGGCACAGGACATTGTGAAGATGACGGACAAGGTGGAAACGGAGGATCAGTTGACACTGCACACGACAAGTGGAATGTTGGTGGTGAAACCGGCTGACATTGTCTATCTGAAAGCGAACAGGAACTACACGGAGTTGGCAACATTCAGGGGTTCGGAAATCGTGACGATGGGCATCAGCACCTTGGCGGCGATGCTCAAGGGAGATAATTTCGTGCGGGCTGACCGCAGTACTTTGGTGAATATCAACTACATCACCCGTCTCGACACAGAGGAGCGCATCTGCATTTTCACTTCTGCTGATGGCGTTGAATTGGACACGACCCTCATGTTGTCTGCCTTCCGACGCCTGGCAGCAGATTTGGATTTGATGGCATAGATTCTGTATGGGGAAATCTGCCAATCTGTGCTTGAAAATCAGTGTTGGAGCGTGAAGCGTGTGACTACGGGCAGGTGGTCGCTGATACCGCCTTGGTAAATGGGTCCGAGATAGGTGCGGTAGGGCTTCTCGCCTCCATTTGTCTTGTCGGTTTCCATGAGGAAAGGTAGGTTCAAGATGCGGGTTTGTTGATGGGATAGGGTAGTGGTGTGGGTGAGGATGTGGTCGAGAGTGGACCACTCGCCTTGGTATTTGTAGGTGCCAGGAGTGAGGCGGGCGGTGCGGTCGATGAGGTGGTGGCTACGGGTGAGGAGTTTGAGTTGGGGAGAGCGGGTTTCGGCGTTGAAGTCGCCCATGATGAGGAGGTTGGGGTGTTGGCGGTGTTGCCGCACAGAGTCGGTGTTTGCCTTGAGTTGCTGGCAGATGCTCATGCTCAGGTTTTGTGCCTCGCTGCCTCCTCGTTTGGAGGGCAGGTGAAGGACATAAACATCGAGGGTGTCGTGGTTGGCAAGGGTGCCTGCGACGTGCAGGATATCGCGTGTGGTATGCTTGTGTATGTTGGGCTTAATCTGTTGAATTTCTATGGGATGGAAAGTGAAAGGGGAGTAGAGTAGGGCGACATCAATGCCTCGCTCATCGTCGGATTGGGTCATGACATACTGATAACCCATATTGGAGAGGGGAGTGCGGTGTGTGAGATATTCCATCACCGTGTCGTTTTCCACTTCGCACAATCCAATCAAATCGAGGGGTCTTTTTTCATCGGCAGCGGCAATCACTTTACTCACCCCTTTCAACTTTTTGTAGAGTCGTGAAGTGCTCCATTTTCTCTCTCCGTCAGCACAATATTCAAGGTCATTCTTTCCTGCATCGTGAATGGTGTCGAAAGCATTCTCGATGTTGTAGGACATTACGGTGAAGGTCTCTTGTGCCCTCCCTCCGCATGCGTACATCAATAATAGAAGAACGATGGCGGCACTTGGGTGCATGGGAAATCTGTTGAATCTATGGTTTTCTTTCAATCTTAGTGTGCTGCCAGCCAGTTGTCGCCCCAGCCGCTGTCGGCAAGGAGGGGGACGGAGAGTTGGATGGCATTCTGCATCTCGTTGATGACCAACTCTTGCAGCCGTTCTTTCTCTTCGGGCAGGACGGAGAAATTGAGTTCGTCGTGTACTTGCAGTATCATCTTGGAGCGTAGCCCTTCTTCCCGCATTCTTTTATCAATGTGGATCATGGCGACTTTGATGATGTCGGCTGCCGTGCCCTGGATGGGGGCGTTGATGGCATTGCGTTCGGCATAACCACGCACCACCGCGTTGCGGGAGTTGATGTCGGGCAGTTGGCAGCGGCGACCTAAGAGGGTTTCCGTATAGCCCATTTGCCGCGCTTTTTCAATGCTCTTGTCCATATACTGCTTCACCCCTGGATAGGTGGCAAAATAGTCGTCGATGAGTTGTCTCGCTTCGCCTCGGCTCACTTCCATGCGTTCAGCCAATCCAAAGGCGGAGATGCCGTAGATGATGCCGAAATTGGCGGTTTTGGCTTTCCGTCTCATGTCGCTGGTCACTTCTTGTAGGGGCACCTTGAAGATTTTGGCGGCGGTGGCTTGGTGGATGTCGTGTCCCGAATTGAAGTCTGCCACCATGTTGGGGTCTTGGCTGAGGTGTGCCATCAGGCGCAGTTCTATCTGGCTGTAGTCGGCAGAGAAGAAGAGTTCGCCTTCGTCGGGGATGAAGGCTTTGCGCACTTCCTTGCCGTTCTCGTCGCGGATAGGGATGTTCTGCAAATTGGGGTTGCTGGAGGAGAGTCGTCCTGTGGCTGTAACCGCCTGATTGTAAGAGGTGTGGATGTGTCCCGTTCGTGGGTTCACCAACTTCGGCAGCGTGTCAATATAAGTGCTCAGAAGTTTCTTGTAGCCCCGATAATCGAGAATCTTCTCCACAATCGGGTGTTTGCTTTTCAGGGTGAGCAGGGTGGCTTCGTCGGTCACGTATTGCCCCGTCTTGGTCTTCTTGGGATGGGAGTCAATCTTCAGTTGGTCGAACAGCAATTCGCCAATCTGTTTGGGCGAACTGATGTTGAGTGCTGCCCCTGCCACTTCACGAATCTCTCTCTCGATGGCATCCATGCGCTCGGTGAACACCTTGGAGGTTTCTGCCAATGATGCCTCGTCGATGCGGGCACCGTTCATCTCCATACGTGCCAACACCGGGACGAGGGGCATCTCCACTTCGGCAAAGAGTTTCCAAAGCCCCTTCTCGTGCAGTTCTTTTTCCAGCAGGTTTTTCAGTTTGAGGGTCACGTCGGCATCTTCCGCTGCATATTCATACACGTCCTTCGGGTCGAGTTCGCTCATGCTCCGCTGTTTCTTGCCCGACCCAATCAGGGCATCGATATGGATGGTTCGATATTTCAGATAGACCTCAGCGAGATAATCCATGCCGTGTCGCAACTCTGGGGCAAGGATGTAATGTGCAATCATCGTGTCGAAGAACTGACCTTCGAGGTGGATGCCATAGTTGGCGAGCACCATCATGTCGTATTTGATGTTTTGCCCGATTTTCAAAATTCGGGGCTCTTCATACACGCATCTGAACTTATTAACAATTCTTAACGCTTTTTCAAAATCGTCACCTTCCCACTTCTCATGTTGGGGCACAGGCACGTAAAATGCTTCGCCTTCCTTGACAGAGAAACTCAAACCGACCAATTTTGCCGATACAGCATCCACAGAAGTGGTTTCTGTGTCTAAACTGACAAAATCGAAAGTCAATATTTTTGCAACTAATTTTTCGATTTTTTCCTCTGAATCAATCAGTTGGTAATCGTGGGGTGTGTTACTCAAGTCGCTGAGATTTGAAAAAAATAGACCGTCCGCCTCCTCGGTCGCAAATTTTGCCTCATTTTTTGCCCCCGAATCGGTGGTTTTTGCCTTCGGAGTCACCTCACCGAACAAATCACCACTGAACAGATCTCCCATTTGCCCTTTTTTTGTTTTCGGTGATTCTGTCACCGAACCTCCGGCAGGGGAGGGTGCCCCTGTTTCATTTCCTCCCAACTTTTTCCTCAACAATGTCCGAAACTCCAACCGCTCAAAAATTTCTCTCAGTGCTTCTTCATCGATGGGTTCTCGTTTCAGATTTTCCAAGTCGAGCGTGATGGGCACGTCTGTCCTGATGGCAGCCAAGAACTTCGACATCTTGATGTCCTCCACATGCTCCTCCACCTTCTTCTTGATGGCACCCTTCAATTGTTCCGTGCCTGCCAGCAATCCTTCGATGCTGCCAAACTCGTTAATCAGTTTCACCGCAGTCTTTTCACCTACGCCTGGGCATCCAGGATAGTTGTCGGACGAGTCGCCCATCAATCCCAACAGGTCAATCACTTGTTTCACATCGCTGATGCCATATTTTGCCTTCACCTCCGCTTCGCCTAAGATGTCAAAACCACCATCGAATCGTGGTTTATACATCTTCACGTTCCTTGCCACCAGTTGCCCGTAATCCTTGTCGGGAGTCATCATGTATGTGTCAAGTTCCCCGATGGATTCGCTCTGTTTTGCCAAAGTGCCAATCACATCGTCTGCCTCAAATCCTTGCACCTCCAGCACAGGAATGCGGTATGCCTTCAACACATCTTTAATAATGGGTACAGCGAAACGGATGCCTTCCGGTGTCTCTTCGCGCTGGGCTTTATACTCAGTGAATGCCTCGTGACGGAACGTAGGACCATGTGGGTCGAACGCCACACCGATGTAGTCGGGGTTCTCTTTAGTGAGAATCTCTTCCAAAGTGTTCACGAAACCCAGCACAGCCGAAGTGTTTTCGCCTTTGCTGTTGATGCGTGGATTCTTGATGAAACCGTAGTAGGCTCTGTAAATCAATGCGTATGCATCGAGAAGGAACAATTTTTTCATGTCTTTGTTGGATTGAGTCACAAAGGTACAAAATTAAATGAAAAGTGAAAAGTGAAAAGTGAAAAATTTGCTGCCGCATTCCACTTAAAAGGAATGAAATGCATCCCCCTATCAGTATGGTAGCAAATTTTTCACTTTTCACTTTTCACTTTTC
>JAFUYM010000025.1 GCA_017470525.1 Bacteroidaceae bacterium | reverse complement strand
GCCTCGTCCTCGATGTTGTGGGCGTAGAGGATGATGCCGCCCACGGGGTACTTCTCGTTGACGCCCCGCATCGTGGCGTTCACGGCCTGCAGTTTGATTTCCCGGATGTCGTCCGAACTGACGTCAACGCTGCTGGGCAGATTGAAGTGGATGGTGGTGTCGAGGCACTCGGGCCGCACGTAGAACAACTGCCCCACCTTTTCGCGCAGCGTCATTTGCTGCAACTGCGCCTCCACCTCGTCGGTCGGCACGACGGGATTGTCGTCCTCGTCCGACGAACATGCCGTGAATATGCTTGCGCCGCAAACGAGGGTGGCGGCGAGCACCCATTGTATTAACTTTTTCATTTTGCTTGTTTATTATAATAGTTCAATCTTCTTCTATTTAATCACGACCTTCTTTCCACCGTGGATATAGATACCTTTGGCAGTGGGTCGATGATTGAACTTCTGTCCGCTGGTGGTATAATAACAGTTGTCAAGGTCACGTCTTGCGGCTAGGCTGTCAATGCTGGTAACGACCTTGCTAGCATGCTGATTGTTGGTGAGAAGGTAGAGTTGTGCTCCGTAGAACGGATTGCAAGTGCCGAAATAGAGACCCTCGTCAGTGGCGAGAAACGAAGGACAGCCGTAGTTGTACTTGTCGCCCATGCCGCTGGTGGTGATGGTCTCGAAGGTTTCCCCGTCAGTGGTGCGGTAGAGGTCGAAGCCCCATTCGCTGTTTTTCACGATGTTGTTGATGTAGAGGTATTTCTTGACCCCCTCCACGTCAATTCTGTCGGCAAGGTCCTCGATGTGCTCCTTCGCTTTCGTCAGTGCCTCTATGAGCAGTTTGTCAAGCAGCGTTTCGCCGTCCATGGCATCAAGTTTGGCCTGAATGAGTAATTTCGCGGTTTCCACGAGCGTGCCAATCTTCTCTGCAAGTTCTGCCTCGGATTCCCCGTCTCCTGGTTGTAGGATGGCGAGCAGACCTTTCAGCGTCTCTAATTTCGTTTGCAGTTCATCCTTGGTGTTGTTTGCCTTCACCCTTGCAAGGATGCTGATGGCGTTGGCAATATACTGCACCTTCGTCTGCAGTTCTTCGGCACTCATGTTGATGAGGCTGCCGTTGGTGAGTTGCGTCAGGTAACCATAGAAGATGCCTGCATCCATGGTGGCGATGTACAGTTGTCCGTCGTATTCGCCCATGCGCCAGACGTACTCATTGGTGGTGCCCTCCATGAGCCGTGTGAACTCCGTGCACTCCTCAAAGCGTCCGGTCTCGTCGTCCAGCCTCCATATCTTCTGCGGGTTGTGCAGCGTGTTGTAGATGTATTCCAGATAGTCGTTTGCCTTCACGTTCTGCCCGCCAAGTTTCTGCATGATGCCGGCGAAAGCCGCTGCCTCGCCACCGAAGGAATGGTCGAAATTGTAGGCATAGAGCCTGCCCTGGTATTCAAATACGGAGCCTATCAGCGAGCGCATGGTGCTGGGTTCGCCACCCGCGACGCTGCTCAGGCCGGGGTTGTTGATGCCGTTGTTCAGTCCTGCCACCTCTTCCCAATGCCATCCGTAGTCGTTGGCTTGTTCGCCGTCGGCGGCAGGATGGCCGCGCCAGATGACGAAGCCCGCCGTGCTCGGTGCGGTGGCATAGATATATCCGGCGTGTGACGCCAGTTCCCAGATTGGACTGCCTGCCCATGAAGACATGATATTGTCGTAAGGCAGGTCGCCGAAGTCGCGGTAGTCGGCAACGCGCTCCCACACCGTGTCATCATCGACCGACTTGCGCAGCACGGCCATGTAGGTCGGTGTGCCTTTGCCCGAGAAGAGCATCTCCAGCATCTCCTCGATGGTCAGTTCCCTTTCCTCCACACCGGCGAAGAACAGGTGGTCGTCGTAGACGCAGTTGGCTCTCATCGACACCGAACCGTGGGTGGTGAACACCTTCGTGAACTCGCCCTCGCTGTCGAGCCTCAGGATGTATTGCTCGGCATCGGGATTGGCACTGTACGAGCCGAAATAGACATTATCGCCGAAGGTGACTGCCGAGCGGAAATAGATGCCGTTCTCAGCGGTGTACACCACGCGGAACTCGCCCGTCGTGCGGTTGTAACTGATGATGTTAGCCCCCTCGTTGGCATCATTGCGCAGGATGTCGCCGTTGTCCACCGCGTCAATCAGTGCCCAGAAGTCATCCATCGTCAGATGGTCGCTGGTCATCCTTGCACCATACATGTTCACCAGTACGCTGGCAATGTTGCGTGCCGTGGCAATGTAAATCTCGTCACCGCGCAGGGCCATGCGCCAGGCATAACTGTTCTCACGGTCGCCGCCTGGCACGAGACCATCGGGCTGCCGCTCCCCGCAGTCGGGGTTGGAGATTCTCGTAATTGTGTAGGCAGCCCCGTCCGAGGTCTGCGCCACAGCACTCATTGCGCCGCTGAGTGTCAGGATGGCGGCGAGCACCCATAGTATTGTCTGTTTCATTATTCTGTTTTAATTTGATTATAACTGCTTTATCCATTGATACTATTTAGTACCCATACACCAGCCCGTATTTCTCGTGGAGTTGGCGCAGTGAGCCGTCTGCCTTCATCTGGGCGATGACGCTGTTGACGAGGGCGAGCAGGTCGTCTTGCCCCTTGCACATCAGCACACCGATTTCGCCGTAGGTGAAGGGAGCGTTCAGCAGTGGGGCGGCGAGGCGCGCGTCGTTCTGCACATACCACGGGGCTTCGGTGATTTCCGTTATCATCACGTCGGCGTTGCCCTCAGCCACCTGCGAGGGAATCTCCTCGTTCTTCTGGTGAACGATGATCTGTGCGTGGGTCAGGTTCTCGTTGGCGAACTTCTCGTTCAGACCGCCGGGATTCACCATCACGCGCACTTCGGGCTGGTCGATGTCAGCCAACGACTGATAGCGGTCGGCCTCGTCGGCGCGGCAGAGGATGGTCTTGCCGTTGCATAGATAGCCGTCGCTCATCAGCATCGTTTCCTTTCGGGCATCTGTGATGGTGATGCCCCCAATGGCGAAGTCAAAGGTCTGTGGCTCTGCCAACACGTCTGCTGTCAACGTGGGCCACGAGGTCTGCACGTATTCGATACCAACCCCAATACGCTCTGCCATCTTCTCTGCCATCTCAATGCCGAAGCCCCAGTAGTTGCCATCAGCCTCTCTGTACGACAGTGGTCGGTAGTCGCCTGTGGTTCCAACCATCAACTTTCCACGCTCAACAATACGCTGTATGGTGGGCTGCTGTTCCGATGGATTTGGGTCGTTCGCCGTGCATGATGCGAACGCCATCATTCCGCAAATGGTGAGGATGGCGGTGATCACCCATAGTTTTGTCTGTCTCATTGTTTTTATCTTAGTTATATTTTGCAAAGATAAATAATTCTCTCCGTAATGCAAAAGAAAAGACGGAAAAACATGTCATTTCAGACAAATCAACACATCGTTTGTCCTCTCAAAAAGGACAAGCAACAGGTTTCTAGCCTCTTCATGCCTGTTGCTTCTTCTGTCTTCCATCCGCCACCTGTTGAATCAGTTACTCGTATACTCCTTTATATTTAGCCTGACTATCCAATCAGATTTGGCTTGAATACAACTTTCAATTTGGCTTGAATACACAAAGTTATAATCAAGCCAAATCAAAATGTATATTCAAGCCAAATATTTTAGTGTTATCAAGCCAAAGTTGGAAGAGGCTACGGGTGACGACATGAAGAGGTACATAAGAGTGATGGCATGAATAGGAACTGAGGCACAAGGATACAAAAAGATCCGCGAAACTTGTTACGGTTTCGCGGATGGTATGGTTGGAGTGGCAGGAAATGGCGAAGGGTTATTTCACCGTCATTGCCTTTCCGTTGTAGGTGACGGTCTTTTCTGTGCCGCCGACGATTTTGACATGGAAGGTGCGGGTGGTCAGCATGCCGTCGAACGAGCCTGTGCGCTTGCCGATGGTGAGGGTCTTGCTGCGGTCGTTCCATGTGAGGAGGATGGTGCTGTATGCGCCTTTCTCGTAGTTGTAGTTATCGCCTTCGTCTTCGTAGAGGGTGAAGGTGGCATCGGCACCGGGATAGACGACGAGGTCGAGGTTGTCGAACTTGTTTTCGTTGGCATACTGCACGGCTGGACCAAGGGGCAGAATGGAGCCTGCCTTGATGTAAAGTGGTGCGTGGTTGAGCGGTGCTGCGGCTTGGAGGGTCTGACCACCGTTGAGTCGGGTGTTGGTCCAATAGTCATACCACTGTGCTCCTGCTGGCAGATAGACGCCGAAGGTCTTGGGGGCATTCCAATCCACTGGCGCGTAGGTCTCGCGCTTCAAGTCCTGCTTGTCCCAGCCTGACATGGGGTCGGTGCGGACAATCTTCTCTTGTGTGTAGAGCGGGTCGATGACGGGGCATACGAGCACGTTGTGTCCGAAGAGGAATTCGCGGTTGTTGTTCCAGGTCTGCTTGTCAGCCTTGAAGTCCATGAAAAGGGCGCGCATGAAGGAGTCATTGTTTTTGGTCACCTGCCATGACTGGCTGTAGATGTAGGGCAGGAAGCGGTAACGGAGACGGATGGCATCGACGAGGGCATCATAGACGGGTTCGCCCTGCTTGCCGTAGTAGTAGATTTCGCGATACACATCGGCTCCGTGGCTGCGCATCATGGGTGTGAAGGCACCGAACTGCATCCAGCGCACGTAGAGTTCCTGGTATTGTGGATTGCGGGTGGCTGAGTTGTGTCCCTGTGTGCTGTAAGAACCTGCGAAGAAACCACCGATGTCAGCATTGACGTTGGGGTTGGCTGTGAGCGTGTAGTTGAGGCAGATGGGCACCTGCTTGCGGAAGGAGTCCCATGAGGAGCCGATGTCGCCGCTCCAGGTGTTGGCGCCATAACGCTGCTGGCCTGCAAAGTAGGAGCGTGTGAGGATGAAGACGCGCTTCGACTCATCTACGGCACGTTGGTTGTCATACACTCCGCCTACGGTCATGAGGGGGAAGGCATTGCGCACACTGCGGTAAGAACCCATCGAGGTGGGCTGGTCGCGCTGCTCTTCGGTCAGGTCCATCTGGTCGGGGTCGGTGGAGTCCATCCACCAGGCATCGATGCCCATCTTGTGCAGTCGGGAGAGGTTTTTCCAATAGACATCGCGGGCTTCTTTGCTATAGACGTCGTAGCAACGCACACCGCTGGGGTAGTCCTTGCGTGGGGGCCATTGGGAGAGTCCGCTCTGGGGCCATGTGTCGAAGTCGAGCATGAGACCCTTGGGCTTGAGTTCCTTGAAGGCTTTGGTCTCGGGACCGAACGATGCCCAGATGGAGATGCTCATGTGGGCATTCTGGCGGTGCACTTCGTCAATCATGTCTTGTGCGCGGTCAAATTCGGGGTTGATGAACTCCATGGCGTTCCAATTGTAGTTGCTGCCCCAGTACTGCCAGTCCTGAATGATGCCGTCGAAAGGTATCTTGAGGTCGCGGTACTTGTGCACCACCTCCAGCAGTTCGTTCTGTGACTTGTAGCGTTCGCGTGACTGATGGAATCCATACGTCCAGAGGGGGAACATGGGCACGGAGCCTGAGAGGTGGCGCATTTCGGCGATGACGCCGTCGGCATCGCCGCCGTAGATGAAGTAGTAGTCGATAAGTTTGCCTACTTCCGACTCGAGTTCAACCGCGCCTGCCTGTCTTTCGGCAGGGGTGGCGAGATGGGTGGGGGAGTAGTTGTCCCAATAGATGCCGTAGCCCTTGATGGTCTGATAGAAATGGGCAAAGTCTTCGAGGTTGCTCTGTTCCATGCGGCGGTTCTCTCCGCGCTGGCTCATCTTGCCGTTCTGGAGAAGCCCGATGCCGTAGATGCCTTCGTCGGCTGTGACAGAGAAGGTTTGCTTCACGCGGAAGGCTCCTGTGTCAGGACCTTTCGTGATGGGAGTGAAGGTGCTCTCGCCTTCGCTGGTCAGGAGGTTGCCTTTCGCGTCGGAGAAGGACACCTTGCCATTCTCGACCTTGACGGTGAGGGCGGAGGATTTGTAGATGGTGGCAGCGCCTTGCTTGGTTTGGCTCACCTTCACCTTTTCGGGCGAGGCAATGACCACAAGCGACTTTTTCTCCACAGGCTGTCCGTTGTCTTTCACAATACGGACGGTGTTGGGTGTGTAGAACTCAACTTTCTGCGCGTGTGTGCCGACTGGCATACAGAGAAGGGAGATGGCAGAAATGAGAAAAGAGATGTTTTTCTTCATAATGTGTATAGTTTTTGGTGAATTGGTTTTCGATGCAAAGGTAGTGCTTTTGGGGTGATGGAAAAGAACGCTCTGGTTGATTCAACAAGGTATCGTTGTTGATTTTGGAGAGTAGTCTGGTTGATTCAACAGAGTAGTGTGGTTGATTTTCGTGTTGATTCAACAGGGTGTTACGGTTGATTTTCACGGAGTTCGGAAGGATTCTTGCCGAGGTCTTCCTGAAAGCATTTTGCCATGTAGGATGCAGAACTGAACCCTGATTGTTCTGCCACCTCGGTCATGGTGAGTGTCCCCGTTTGAATGAGTTTGACGGCGTGTTGCACTCGGATGCTGCGGATGAAGGCGGTGGGTGTCTTGCCGAGCATCGAGGTCATCTTCTTGTAGAGTCCGGTGCGGTCCATGCAGAGGTCTTGTGCTAGCCGTTCGACGGTGTAGTTGGGTGTGGTGAGGTTTTGTTCCACGAAGGTGGTGGCGCGGTTGATGAGTTCGTGGTCAATCGGGGTGGTGGGTGTTGCTACGGGGGCTTGGGCTTCCTCTTTTTCCGTTTTCTCTAAATGGGTCTTTTTGCGCCGATGCCAGAGATATCCGAGGAAGACGAAGAGTATGCCACAGGCAATCCCTGTCAGGATGCCCCATAGTTGTTCCATGCTGATGGGGTGTTGCTTCTCTTCAACAGTCAACGGTCCATTATCAACAGCCAATTGTCCGTTGTTTCGCACTCCCTTCAGCATCCCGTGGTCGTAGGAACCGAGCCAGACGGTTCCGTCTCGGTCGGTGTAGATGGTGTTTAGGCGACTGGAGGAGATGTAAGAGCCGTCTGCCATCATCACTTGCTCGATGGTTTCAGCCTTTCGGGAATCAAGGTCTATCCGCCACATGCCATCACGGCTGACGATGTAGGCGGTGTGGGCATCGGTCTGTGCGATGGTGTGCAGTTGGTTGGCACGGAAGATTTCTGTCCATCGACGGGTCTTTGTGTCAAATTCGAGGCAAAGTTTCTGGTCGATGAGTTGGTAGAAACGCTGTCGGAGGGTGTCGGCGATGACTAAGGACGTGATGGCTGTGGAATCGAGGTGTGCTTGTACGGTGTAGAGTTTCTTCTTGCCGTCGTAGCAGACCACATCCCCGTTGGCATAGAAACGGTATTGCTTGTCGCGAAGTGTCTGGAGGTCGAGCAGGAGATTGGTCGTGTCTTGCCGAACAAAGAAGACTTCTCCACGGTCGTCCACGTACACATCGTCGGCACTATCGGGCAGACAGTCGGCAATGGGGTGGAGGTGGGCATCATAGCACCACAGTTTCTTGTAGTCTTTCACCCAAAGGCGGTTGTCCTTGTCGGCATAGACATGGTAAGCCCCCCTGTAGCCTTTGAGCAATTGGGAGGACTCTTTTTCTTTCTGGATGCTTTGGAAGGTGTGTCCGTCCCACAGGTCGATGTGATGCAAGGTGGTTGCGGCAATTCTGCCATCGTGCAGTTGCAGGATGTGGAGCACAAAATTGTCGCTCAGCCCATCGGAGGTGTCAATGGAAGAGAAAACAAACTGTTGGGCGCAACAGGTCATTGCTCCCAACAGTCCGATGATATGTAACAGTGTCCGTTTCAATTATTTCACATAGATTTTCTTTCCGTTCTGGATGAGAATGCCTTTTGCCTCTTCTTGAACGGGCTTTCCGCTCAGGTCGTACCGTACATGGGTGCCTTTTGCCTCTTGTTCGTTGTCCTTCACACGCTTGATGCTGGTGCTGACGGCTTCCTCGTAGTAGTCCTTGATGTCTTTTGACACCACTTCTGAGTCAGTCATGATGCCTGCCACCTCGTCGGCTGTGAGGGCGTAGTTGTAGATGCGGAAATCGTCGATGCTGCCGTTGAAGTAGGGGTCGGAAGCGAACATGGAACGTCCGATGTAGCAGAGCGACGGGGCAATGTCGGATGGTTTGATGGTGAAGTCGCTGCTTTCAGCGATGTTCTCTCCGTCGATGTAGAGGATGGCTTGCACCTTCTCACCGACAGGTTTCAGGGTGATGGCTACGTGGTGCCAGGTGGTGCGGCTGAGCGACTTCTTGTTAGTGAGTATCTGCTCGTCGCCTCCGTTCTTCATCACGAAGCGCATCTCGCTGCCGTTCGATGGGGTGAAGAACATGTATTGGTCGGTGCCGTTGCCGAAGTCGAACAGGCGCATCCAGTTGCCAGCGGCACTTTGGCGCATCCAAGTGGCAATGGTGATTTCGTCCTGATGGGTTGCGGCATAGGGCAGCATGGCGTAGGTGTTGCCATCCATCTTCAGACTCTTCTCACCCGACTTGACAAGCAGGGAGGTGGAAGAATAGGTTTCAGTGCCAGAGATGGAGGCATTGAAGGCATTGGCGGATTGGTCGGTCAGGTCGCCGTCAAACTGCAACTGGCACAGCAAGGCTTTCTCTGTGAGTGGAGCGGCTTCAAGTGCCTCTGATGCTTCGGAGCGGTTGCCAGAATAATCCACAGCCAAGACTTTGTAGAGGTAATGCTTGCCTGGTGTGGCTGTGTTGTCTATGAAGGATGTGGTGGTGATGTTGCGTCCGATGGTGCTGTACTCTGTCGTCTCTTGCCCATTGCCTGTTGTCATCTCTCCTCGCAGGATGGTGTAGGAGGTCACGTCCTCATCTGTTGGTGCCGTCCATGTCAGTTCTACGCTACCTATCCGCTGCTTGGCATTCAGTGCAGTCGGCGCGGCAGGTGCTGTGGTTTCAGCCTTGGCATCGGTGGGCATGAATCGCCACAGGTATTTCTTCAGGTTGCTCTCCGTGGTCGATTCGGTAGGGGCATTTTGCAGAGACAAAGCAGTGCCAGAGGTGGTGCTGCTGCAATAGAGGTATTTGTTGCTCAGTCGGCTGATGATGTAGTAGTAGCCGTCTTTCGCGTATTTCAAATACCACTGTTCGTTCATGGCATGCCCAGCATCCCAGCAGATGACGGATGCCCCTGCATTCAAGTTATTGTTCAGTACGTTCAGATTCACTTTTGTAATGTTGCTGCTTGAGTTGGCATTGTCGATGAACCAGTAGGAGATGTCGCCGTCGGTATAGCCAGGATAGACTTTCCACTGTTGTGTGGTGCCCGATGTCTTTCGCGATGCGCTCTGGGCAGGGCTGGTGCCCATGTAGGTGAGCAGTTTCCTCGATGATGCATTCATGATTTGGTAGGTGCCATCGATGACTCCTGGTGCCACGTCTTCGCCCCACGTGATGTCGAAGAGGCGCTCGGCGTTGATTTGCCCTTTCTGATAACTGCCCGACTTTCCGCCTGGCACGTCATAAACATACATGCGAGTGGGACCATATCCGTTGAAAAACACATCCTTTGTGGTGCTGATGAAGGAGAAGGAAGAGGCTACCGCCTGACGTTCGGACGAGCCAAGGTAGCCGTGCACCTCGCCAGTCTTCTCGTTGCGATACACTGCACCGCTTGTCCAGGCACTGCGGTTCTCACCATAGCCGATGCGCACCCCCTCGTTGGAGTCGATGCAGAACTGACCGCGAGCCTTCGAGTCGAAGCCCCACCAGATGCCTGTTTCCATGCCATACTCCACACCCACAATGGCTTCGCCCACATTGTGCAGTTCATCGGCTGTCGCCACCTTGCCATCTGCTTTCACCTTTGCGAAGAAGTTGGCATAGTTGTCAAACGAACCAGCCAATTGGTGGGTGTTGCCCTCGTCGATGTAGTCGAGGCAATAGTTATACCACTCCAGTGCATAGTCGCAGTTGAGCGTGTTGCCCGCACTGATGCGGATGCCATCAAAATAGGGGTCAGCCTTGATGAGGCGGCAAATCTCCTTCATGCTGGCTTTCGAGCCCTGTCCCCAACCTGCATAGTCAGGCTCATTGAAGGGAGCGATGCTCACCACCTCCACACCGCACTCCTTGGCGTATGCCACACTCGCCTTGATGAGTTTATACCATGCCTCAGGTTTGTTTAGATAGAGGCTTTGGTACTTCTCGTAGTTGCCGTTTTCCTGATTGAGCGCATCCTCTTGGTCGTTGTTGATTTCCACCTTGTTGCATCCTGTCAGCAGGATGTTGTTGCATCGGCTACGCATTGCCGACTTCTGGTTGGCGGTCAGTTCGTAAGTGCCATCCCCCTTGTCAATGACTTCGGCTGTGGGTTGGAACGAGATGCGACCCGTTTCAAAATTTCCCTTGCCAATATGGGCGATGCCACGGTTCACATTGAAATCCCAATTCCAAGCCGTGTCCATGCCCCATTTCACCCTGTATTCCTTGCCCGTGTCCGTCACGTCGAAAGTGATGTCCACATCCGCCTTCTTCATGGCTTGCATGAAGTCAGCACTCGTTTGTGCTTGTGCCGTGATGGCACTCAAAACCATCATCCCTAAAAAGAGTCTCTTTTTCATATATCAATAGGTTTTAGTTCATTACAAATCCTCATTCCCTTCCTTTCTCGTCCAGATACGAGTCCTTGAACCCCAAGAAATACAGCACCCCGTCCAGTCCGATGGTGTTGATGCTCTGTTGTGCATTTGCCACCACGCGCGGCTTGGCATGGAACGCGATGCCCAGACCCGCCTGCGACAGCATCGGCAGGTCGTTTGCCCCGTCGCCCACAGCAATGGTCTGCTGCAAATCCACCTTCTCCACCTGCGCAATCAGTTTCAGCAGTTCAGCCTTCCGTCTGCCATCCACAATCTCACCCACATAATTCCCTGTCAGATGCCCCGTCTCGTCAATCTCCAACTCATTCGCATACACATAGTCGATGCCATACCGTTTTTGGATATACTCACCGAAGAACGTGAAGCCACCGCTCAGAATGGCAATCTTATACCCATACTTCTTCAGCACATACATCAGACGGTCAACACCCTCCGTGAACGGCAAGTTTTCCGCAATCTCACGCATCACGCTCACATCCAGCCCCTTCAGCAATTTGCACCTCTTCGTGAAACTCTCCTTGAAATCAATCTCACCCCTCATCGCGCTTGCCGTGATGGCAGCCACCTCGTCATACACCCCATGCTTCCGTGCCAGTTCGTCAATCACCTCCGTCTGGATCAGTGTCGAATCCATGTCGAAGCAAATCAGTCGGCGCATCCGTCGGTACATGTCATCCGTCTGGAAAGACCCGTCCACCTCCAGTTCGCTCGACATCCTCAGCAGTTCCGCATGCAGCGCCTCCCTGTCCTTCGGAGTGCCGCGCACCGAAAACTGGATGCAAGCCCTCGTCTTCTCCTTCGGGTGCAGGATGCTCGCCCGTCCCGACAACCGCTTGATGCCGTCGATGTTCAGTCCTTGGTCGGCAATTAGTTTGCTCACCGCCTCAATCTGTTGTGCCCTCAGTTGCCTGCCCAGCACCGTCAGGATGTAGCGGTTCTTGCCTTGCCGTCCCACCCATGCCTCATACTCGTCCATCGTCACCGGGTGGAAACCGATGTTCACCCCCAGTTCACTCGCCTTGAAGAGCAGTTCCTTCATCACATAGCCCGAATTCTGCTCAGCCACCCTGATGAGGATGCCCAGCGAGAGTGTCGAGTGAATGTCCGCCTGTCCTATGTCCTGAATGTCCACATCATATCGTGCCAACACATCCATGATACTCGCCGTCAGCCCAGGTCTGTCCTCGCCTGTGATGCGCAGTAAAATCAGTTCTTCCGTCATTCCTACCTATTTTTTCGGCAAATATAGTGCAAATTAGACACAATACAAAAAAAATCAGCAAAAAAAGCAGCCCCATGGGCTGCCTACCTTATTTTCATGGCATGACTTGTTCTTTTACCGTGAGAACTGCTGCTTGTGGAAGTGCCTGTCGCGGTACACCAACCACAAGGACACTCCGAGGAGCACGAAGATGATGCAGATTGCCCAGAAGAGGGCAGAAGGCAAATACCAGTAGGAAAGTTGCATCTGGGTTTCAGGATGCCCCATGAGCCACACCGTGAGCCGATGTCTGCCCCAGTGTTGCCATCCCAGAGGCACCATGTCGCCGTCGGTACATACCAAAGTGTCGTTTCCGTCGAGGGTATATTCGTACATCTTCCCCAAGTCGGTGCTGTAGTTGAGCAGAAGAGGTTGGAACGCACTGAGTTTGCTGCCGTCCCACTCCACATCATTCAGCATCACATGGGCAGGGATGCTGTCGCGCAGATGCTGCTGTTGGGAGGGGGTGATGACGACGATGCCACGGTCGGTCATCATCCAAAGAGAGCCGTCTGTCGTGGTCAGACACTCCTGATTTTGGAACCGTGGCGACGGAAGTCCGTCGGCTTCGCTCAAGTGGAGTGCACCCGTAGAGAAATCCTTGTCGGTGATGAACAGACCTTGGCTCGTGCCAATCCAGTAGTGCCCCTTGTGCCAGCGGATAAAAGCAATGTCGCCGATGTGGAAACGCTCGTAAAGCGGAATCTCCTCATAACTGCTGCAATCCGTTTTGGTTTTGTAGAGATGGGTGCCCGACCAAGCCAGAATGTCGCCGTCGGCAGTCATGGTGAAGTGAAGCGAAGGAGCCAGATTGAAGAAACCCTGTGGGAAACCACCCGCCTGCACCGTCTGCATCACGGGGTCGTAGAGATAGAGGCGCGAGAGGCTGCCCACCCATGCCTTGCCCGACCCGTCGGGCAGCACATCCGTCAGGTACTCGTCAGCCAATTCGCTGTTCTTGCTGTCAAAGTGCTGCACCACCTCTAACCGCTGGTTGAAAATCGTCACGCCCGTGTTGCCCGCAGCATAGAGACGTTCCCCCTTGGGGTCAGTGCGCAAGGAAGAGAAACTGCCATTATCCACCAGTGGCAAAAGCAGCCCGTCTGTCGTCAGCCTCCGCAGTCCGCTCTCGTAAGTCGCCACCACGAACACCCCTCCGAAGTGGCACACATTCGTCACGATGCTGGCGCCCAGTTCTTGAGGAGAGAAGTAGCGAGTTGAGCCCTTTGCCTCGTCGATGAGGTAAAGCCCCTTACGGGTGCCCACCACCATCTGTTGCCCCTCACGGCACAGGCTTCTGGTCGCCAGCGTGTCGGTTGCAATGTCGCCATTGCCATAAATACCCACCATCTGCCGTGTGGTCAGTTCGTGGCTGAACCCCTCCAGATAATAACCCAGATAATCAATGTTCAGTAGCGGGTCGTGCCCGAACGTATAAACAGCATCCGTTTTGCCCTCCGACACCTTCACCACCTCGCGGGTCTTCGTGTCGATGGTGTAAGCGCCCTTGCCGTCCGTGGCAACATAGAGAAACCGCTTGCCGTCCGAACGGAGGTCGGTGATGACATTCGATGGCACCGACACTCCCCGATAAGTCTGGTGAGAGCGCGTGTCGAACGTGAGCAGACCATTGTTGCGTGTGCCCACATAGAGAAGCCTGCCCACAAGACAGATGCATCGTATGTTGTGCGTCAGCAGCGAGTCAGGAATGCCATACCTGTCCATCCCTCCGTCCTTCAGCGACAGATGTATGAGCCTCTTCGCCGTGCTCACCCACACATAATCTTCTCCGTCGCGTACAATGTCCGTCACATAGTTGCCTCTCGAGATGATGTTCCCTTCGATGGGGACAGGCACATATCCATCCCCCTCCTTCTTCCATAGACCGCAGGAGCCACCCACCAGCGAGCCGCAGATGGCATTCACATCGGTGATGTCGGGTGCAATCCTCCGCATCGCCTCCTCCTTGCGGTCAATCTCGTAAAGCCCCGTGGCACATCCAGCCAGCAGTCTGCCGTCTTCCGCCTCGTTGAGTGTCAGCACCAGTCCAGTCTCTCCCCAGCCTCTCATGCGCCTCACCACGTGCCCGTTGTACGAACAGACACCCCTGTTGGTGGCAATCCACACCAGCCCCGTCTTGTCCTTGTAGAAGTCGAACACACTCACATGCCCCAACCCCTTGTAGGAAGTCAGTCGGTCAGAATGGCGTATGGCACGGGGAAACCGTCCACCCGTGGAAACCGATTGAGCCGTCATCGTCATGACAAGGACGAACACAGCCCACACGCAGAAAACAAGTCTTTTCATGAGTATATGAAGGTCAATAATGAGTCAGTTAGTCGATTGCAAAGGTACGTCTTTTCTCCGACACCCCCAAATAATTACCTAAAAAACTATCTTGCCCAATATTTTTTTCCGTTGCTGATGTAGAACCCCTTGGCGGGGATGCCAGACAGTCGGCGTCCCGAGAGGTCATAGATGGTGATGGGGGATGGAGATGGGGGAACGGGGGAGGTGATGGATGTGGAGGAGTGGTCTGCTGGAATCAGTTCAAAGGGATAGTCGGTCAGTTTTTTTGTGGTGCCGTAGAGGATGTTGAGGTCGCTCTCCACCACCCAGTACTGGCTACTGCTGTTACTGATGGCACAGTAGTCAGTGCCTTTGGCGAAACTGAGGCGGTGTGGGCGAAAGGTGTTTTTCTTCATGACTCCTGTCTGGGTCATGTGGGTGGAATCGGCAAGAGAGATGAAATCATAACGTGCTGTGCCAGGGTTGTCGATGAACCACACCTGGGTGGCATCATAGTGTGCTTCTGTGGATTCCTCCATACCATGAATGGGAAGTGCCAATACCGCTGAGTCCCCACGGTTGGTGAGCAGCATGCCGCTGTCACGGTGACGGATAAGGTAGTTGCCCATTGGAAAAAGGCGGTCGGTGGCATCTTTCACATAGATGGAATAATGAAGAGTGGTGATGGCATCGCCGATAGTGTAAGTGACGGTGTGGAAAGTGCTGGTCTCCACGCTGTCAATGCTTAGGCTGTTTTCGGCACTACCATTGTCCCACAGCCATGTACCGTTTCTGCGAGTGGCTGCAGTGGTGGGGGTAAGCGTGACTTTGTCGCCTTCTGTACAGATGACGGTGAGCGTGTCTTGCAATGTGTTGTCGTTGAGGATGAGGTCTGGACGGACATCACGCACGGTGATGTGGAAAGTCACGGTCGTTGCACATCCACCTTGGTTGTAGAACGTGCAGGTCACGTCTTTGTTGGCTCGGATGCCAGACACAGTGATGGACTGTGCCGTGGCATTGGTGCTCCATTTGTAATTGCCATAACCTGCATTGTCTGTCACGCCAAGCGTGACGGAACCGCCGTAGAGGATTGTGATGTCAGTCGCATTCTCGGTCGTTGTGCCATTATAGGTGATGGAGGTTTTGACAGGAGTGGGATGGCAATCGCCCTGCACCGCGATGGGAAAACAAATCTGGCTTTCAATGCCATGTTCGTTGGTGTAGGTGGCTCTGTAGATGAAAGACCGATCGGCGGTGACCGTGATTTCGCGGGTGGTCTCACCTGTGTTCCATTGCCAGTTACCCGTGTCGGTCGTGCCCTCGGGCAGTTGAGGCGAGAGGGTGAGGACGGTGCCTGCTGCCAATGCACGGTTGGTGAGGGCGGTGGTCTGATAGGTGTTGGTCAATCCACCCAGTTCGCTGTGGGCAATGGTCTTGCCGTTGTAGGTGATTTGGGGAGAGAGTTCCGTCGGCACTTGGTCGGCAGTAGCCAGTTGCTGGTCGCGTGTGTTCATCAGCACCGAATAGCCCAAGTGGTCGTAGCCGCCCGAGGTGCTGCCTTGTCCGCCGGCATCGATGCCCATCTCGTTGTATGCCTGTTCGGAGAAAGGCATCTTCACGCCTTTCACACCCTCGTAATGACCGATGACGGTGCCCCAATAGGGTCGCATCTGTGCACCAAGGGCAGGTGCTGTCATCTCCCAACAGCGACCATCTGTGTAATAGATGCCATTGGTGCCATACTTGTAGTTCGTCCAAGGCAATCCTTCTACGCTCTGTGTCTGAGCAGCCACATATTCGATGCCAGCGGCAATGCGGTGGTCCATGTAGGCGAAGAGGTCATCCCCTTGGTTCCACCCTTGGTGAGCGATGTCGATGGCAAGTCCCAACGCCATTGCCGCATGCCCCGTGTCGCGTCCGCTCTCGTTCGTCTGTCCCAGTTTGCCGTAGGCTCCTGTTTCCAACTCCGATTCGGTCGTGGTCACCACCAGATTGCCCCAGAACTCCGTCAAGCCATCGTTCAGGATGGGGTTGTCGGTGCGTGGGTCTTTGAAGGTGCCCACTTGGTCGTATTTGATGAAGGACATGCCTTGGTTGTAGATGAACACATCGTCGCACAGCACACCGATGCTGATGACTGCCAAGGCGTTGCACAGACCCCAGTTGCTCCAGTAGTGTCCGGGAGCCTGCCACCATTTGCCAGTGTTCTCCCACGTGCCGTTGCGGTTGCGCAAGAACCCGATGCAGCCGGGATACCACACCTGAAGCATCCACTCTTGAAACTTGTGGAAGTCCTCACGACTCCATCCCTCGTAGTCACGCATCAATTCGGCTGCTTGGGCAAACTCATAGCCATAAAGCCCTTTTGCCAGACACTGGTCGGACGTGCCGCTGATGGCTTTGGTGGTGTTGCACCAATCCATCAGCACTTTCACCGCATGGTCGGCATTGGCTTTGGTGCCGTCTATCTTCCAACGCAAGGCATTCTGGTAGGCAATCGTGGCACCCCGTGCCGCGTTGATGTAGTTCTCGCCACTGCCGCCTCGCACAATCGTCTCCACAGGATAGGTGGCTGCCGAAGCCTGTGAATAGGCTGCACTCTTCAGCACGTTGTAGGCAGCCTTCACCTTCTCGTTGCCATCTGCCAACTGTTGCTTGATGCGGTCGAAGTCTGCCTGAGTGTGCAGACCACCAGGGTGGATGAACCCACGCTCCGTGTTGTACTCTTGTGCTGTCGCTGTTGTGCCGACGCATACACCCAGTACCGTCAGCGTCACTTTCAGAAAAGTTTTCATCATCGTTTCGTTTTTCAGTCTTTTTCCCTCTTATACGAATGAAAAGGAGAAAACACTTAGGGGAAAATGACAAAATGCAAGTATTTCCAGAATCGTACCCGAGGGGTACGGTTGGTTGTACTCGAGGGGTGCGCCTGGTCATACCCGAGGGGTACGGTGCTGGAGACTCATTTTCGTTCGATGCCCTCCCGTTCCATCCATTCATTAGGGGTGCATCCTTCATATTTCTTGAAGGCAGCAAAAAAGGCTGACTTCTTCAGTCCGCACATCTCGGCAAGGGCGACAGTGGTGTACTGGTTGCAGGCGGCATCCTTTGCCCTCGTCTTGAAATCCTCGATGCGGAGACGGTTCACATAGTCTGCAAAGGAGGTGTGGAGGTGAATGCTGAACATTTGGGAGAGCCGTGCCGACGAGATGCCCACTCTATCTGCCAAATCGCCCAGACGGAAGGATACGTTCCGATAGTCGGGATGCTCACCCAAATACATGCGTACTTTATTATATATGTCAGTTCGCTCATCTTCCGTCAGTCGTTGCCGCTCATAAAGTTTAGCCTGCCGTGCCTCCTCTGCCAATCGTTTTTTCTCGTCTTCCTCGGCTTTGTAGGTGTTCACCGCCTCGTGTCGTGCCAGCCAAATGCTCAAGCCGATGAGCAGCAAGATGGCAGTACATGCCCAGAAGAGGGGCGATGGCAGATAGATGTAGGTCATCTCCATCTGTGTTTCGGGATGCCCCAGCAACTGCACCTTCAGTCGATGCCTTCCCCATATTTGTTCCGTAGGTGCAGCCATTTCTCCATCGGCACACACTTGGGGTGCATTGCCATCCAGCACCCATTCGTACATCTTTCCTAAATCGGTGCCATAGTTGAGCAGGAGGGGCTGAAAGGCTGCGAGTCGGCTCCCGTCCCATATCAGTGTGTTCATCGCCACCTTGCCGGGAATGCTGTCGCCCAAGTGATTCTGCTGCTCTTTCGTCATGGTTACAATGCCCCTGTCGGTTGCCATCCAGAGGGTGCCATCTGCTTCTACCTGCCACTCCTGGCTCTGGAAACGAAGGGACGGCAAGCCGTCCGCCTCGCTCAAATGCTGAATGTGTGACGAGAAGTCTTTATCGACCACAAAGAGTCCTTCGCTCGTGCCCATCCAGTAGTGGTTCTGATGCCATAGAATGAAGTTGATTTCGTCGATGTGAAGGCGTTGGCAGATGTTCACCTTTTCGTAAGCGCTGAAGTCGATTCGTGATTTGTAGAGCCGGTTGCCCGACCATGCCAGCATCTCTCCATCGGCTGCCATGGAGAATTTCAGAGAAGGCATTTCGTTGAAGAAATTCTGAGGGAAACCGTTCGACTGAATCGTGTGGAGCAGCGGGTCATAGACACAGAGTTGTGACAGGCTTCCAATCCACGCTTTGCCAGTCTGGTCGAACAGGATGTCGGTCAGATACTCGTCAGGCAGTTCGCTGTTGTGGCTGTCGAATTGTTTGATGACGGACAATTGCTCGTCCATCACTGTCACGCCCATATTGCTGATGGCAAAGAGCCGATTGCCGTCGGGGGAGGGGCAGAGGTGGGAAAAACTGCCTTTATCGAGCAGGGGAGTAAGCACACCGTCGGTGCTGAGTCTTCGTAGCCCTTTCTCGTAAGTGGCCACGACAAATTGCCCTTGGAAAAACACGATGTTGGTCACGATGTTGGCTCCCAGTTCATTGGGAGTGATGTGGCAGGTATTGTTCAGTGTTTCATCCACGAGGTAAAGTCCTTTCCTCGTGCCGATGGCAAGCAGGTGCCCGTAGCGGCAGAAACTGCGTGTGGGCAGAGAGCGTGTGTCCAATTCTTTGTGCTGGTAGGTGCTGACAAGGTGGCGGGTGTAGAGGTTGTGGGAAAAGCCTTCCAAATAGTAACCGAAATAATTGATTCCAAGTTGTTTGTCTCTCCAAAAGGTGTAGATAGCATCGGTTCTCCCGTGGTGCTCTTCCACGATGCTGTCATGCAGCACGTCGAGGGTGTAGGCACCATTGCCATCGGTGGAGACATAGAGGTAGCGTTTGCCGTCGGTGTTCACGTCGGTAATCACGTTGGAAGGTACGCTCAATCCTCGCCGTGTCTGGTGGGTTTGGGTGTCGAATGTCAACAGCCCGTCATTGCGTGTGCCGATATGAATCTGATTGCCAATCAGACAGATGCGGTTGATGTTGCCAGCCATCAAGGAGTCGGGGATGCTGTACTTCTGCATCTTGCCGTCAGAAAGGGGCAGGTGTACCAGTCGTTTTGTGGTGCTGACCCATACGCCGTTTTTCCCATCGGGGATGATGTCTGTCACGGCATTTCCCTTGGAGATGACGCTGCTTTCGATAGGCATCGCTTGGTATTTGCCTTCTTTCTTCTTCCACAGTCCGCCCGTCCCACCTATCAGGTCGCCACAGATGGAATTGACATCTTCCACCTCTTTGGCAATGTGTCGTGCCGTTCTTTTTTTACGGTCAATCTCATAAAGTCCCGTGGAACTTCCTGCCAGCAACTGTCCTTCTGCCGTTTCTTCGAGGGTATAGACAAATCCCATCTCGGCATCGCTGTGTATCTTGCAGACCGTGTGCCCATTGTATGAACGTATTCCCTTGTTGGTGCCGAGCCACAGCAGACCTTGACGGTCTTTGTATATTTTGAACACGGTTTCGTGCCCTAAACCGTCATACGAGGTCAGTTGGTCGGAGTGCCGCATGGGTTGACCGCTGAGAGCAATTGCCATCAGCCAGCAGCAAAGAAAGGAAATGATGTGTGGTGCCATATATGTTGTGTGAGGTTAGTGGTTGCAAAGGTAACGTTTTTTGAAGAAATACACCAAACTTTTGTCCTTAAAATAATTCAGGACAAAGAAATAGTAATTGGTCAAATAGTTGAAAATAAATAATATGACAAATATTTATTCCATTTCTATTTACTCGGAAAACAATTGGTGGGAAAAGTATTGAAGAGAGTGGAGAAAGATGTAACTTTGCAGCATAACAACCTTTAGACTGACTCTTATGGACATGATTAAGTTTGCTTTCATTCAGTATCGCCAGTTGCTTGTCAACTATGTCAATGTACGGGTGCGGGATATCGCCCTTGCCGAAGACATCGTGCAGGATGCTTTCGTGCGACTGCTGGAGATGCAGGTGGGTCTGCATGCTGACTCTGTGAAGGGATTGCTTTTCACCACGTGCCGCCATCTGATGGTTGACCACTTGCGGCGCAAGCGGATGTGGGAGCATATATGTGATATGTACACGCATGAGGGTGTGGCGGTGGAGAGCACGGCACAAACGGTGCGTGTCCATGAGATTGAGGAATGTGAGAGGTGTGTGCTTCGTGCGATGCCCGAGAAGCGTCGGATGGTGTATGGGCTTTCTCGCTTTGAGGGGCGCAGCATTGCCGAGATTTCCGAGCAACTCCACATCAGTCCTCGGACGGTGGAGGCGCACCTTTTTGTCAGCCGTAAGGTGGTGCGTGAGCAGGTTCGCCGTGCTTTTGCCTCCTGAAAAAGAATCGTTGATGAACAAAAAATTGCGTAAAAGATGAAAAACAGGGCTTGTTTTCTTGCCGTTCTCGTGGCTTTGGCGTATCTTTGCCGTGGCTCTGTGGCTGTGGCGCAGGTGCTGGATGTGGATGGGCAGGTGGAGTATTGCCGTGGGCAGGTGGAGCGGACTTTGAGGGAATTGCGTGGAAGGGATGGGAAGATAGACTACACGTTGACTCCCCGATATGTGGGTGCGGCAGAGCACCATTGGAACTTGAGAAGCGTGAAGAGACCCGATGAGTGGTGTGCAGGGTTCTTTCCTGGCATTCTTTGGATGTGTGCTGACACACTTGAGGCTCGACGCTTCACCCAGGAGTTGGAGTATCTGGCGTACAGCCCCATCTACGACCACGACTTGGGATTCATCATGATTGGCTCTTATCTGAAAGGGTGGGAGACGACGCATGATGAGCATTACAGGGAGGTGCTGCTTGCGGCTGCCGACTCGCTTGCCACGCTGTTCAATCCCCGTGTAGGCACGTTGCTGTCATGGCCGAGAAATGTGGCGATGTTTGGTGGACATAACACCATCATGGACAATATGATGAACCTCGAACTGCTCTTCTTCTCTGGCAAGAAGGAGAACTATGACATAGCAGTGTGTCATGCTGACACGACGATGAAGTATCAGTTCCGTCCCGACCATACGGCGAATCATGTGGCGGTGTATGACCCTGTGACGGGCAGGCATCTGTACAACTGCACTCATCAGGGCTTTGGAGACAACACCCTGTGGAGCCGTGGACAAGCATGGGCGATTTATGGCTATACAATGGTCTATCGCTACACTGGGGAGCAGCGTTTCCTCGACTTTGCCCAGCAGGTGACGGAGGCGTATCTGTCCCGTTTGCCTGACGATGGCATCCCTTGGTGGGACATGGGCGACCCGATGATACCGCACTCCTTCCGCGATGCCAGTGCCGCCGCCATTGCGGCGAGTGCTCTCGTAGAACTGGCACAATATGTGGAAACGCCTGTGTCGGAGTGCTACATGAAGGAGGCAAAACGGATGCTCATCACTCTCAGTTCTGCCGACTACCAGAGCCGCGAGAAAAATCCTGCCTTCCTCCTGCACAGTGTGGGCAACATGCCTGCTGGCACAGAGGTGGATGCCAGCATCAACTATGCCGATTACTACTATCTGGAAGCACTTTTAAGACTCAAAAACTATCCACAATGAAACTTAAGACTACGTTGCAGATTTTTCTTCTGACCCTGTGTGGCATCATGTCTGCACAGGCACAAATCGTTTTTGCTGACTACAGCGACCCTGATGTGTGTGAAGGCACGGAGGGCGACTACTGGCTCACGGCGAGCAGTTTCCAGTGTACACCGGGCTTGCCCATTCTGCACAGCACGGACTTGGTGCATTGGGAGTTGGTGAATTATGCGGTGGAGCGACTTTTGCCTGTGGAGCATTACAACACGGTGCAGCATGGTTGTGGGGTATGGGCTCCAAGCATCAGGAGGCATGGTGATACCTATTATATTTATTGGGGCGACCCCGACTATGGTGTCTTTATGGTGAAGACGGACAATCCTCGGGGACGATGGAGTGAGCCTGTGTTGGTGATGGAGGGAAAGGGTGTGATTGACACATGCCCGTTGTGGGACGAGGATGGCAGGTGTTACCTCGTGAATGGTTGGGCAAACAGCCGATGCGGTTTTAACAGTGTGCTGACAGTGAGGGAATTGTCAGCAGATGGCATCCGGGTGATAGGGAAGCCTGTGTTGGTGTATGATGGACAAGTAGAGGGCAACCACACGATAGAGGGACCGAAATTCTACAAGAAGGATGGCTACTACTACATCCTTGCTCCTGCTGGTGGCGTGGAACATGGGTGGCAGGTGGCATTAAGGAGTAAAAATGTGTATGGTCCCTACGAGAGCAAGGTGGTGTTCAACCAAGACGGCATCCATCAGGGCGGTTGGGTGGCAGACAAGTTCGTCTGTTTTCAGGAACGTGGGGCATACGGTCGCATCCTGCACCTGCTGGATGTGAAGATGAAGAATGGTTTTCCCATGATGAAGAAGACCCTCTCCCCCGACCCCTCTCCCGTAAAGGGCGAGGGGAGCCATGCGGTCGGTTCTTCAAAGACAAACACCCCGAAGGGTTCCCCCCTTGCCCTTTATGGGAGAGGGGTCGGGGGAGAGGGTCTTCTTTACCAGTGGCATGCCAACTATCAGGATGCTTTTGGCTTCCCGACTCCTAACGGGGTGCGTGTCTATGGGCACAACGTGTCTGCCCAGTTCAAGAATATGTGGGAAGTGCCGAACTTGTATCTGAAAAAGTTTGATGGCGAGACCTTCGCCGACACGCTGCATCTGACCATCACCGCAAAGGCAGACGGTCAGCAGTCGGGCTTCATCATCATGGGGCGCGATTATTGCCGTCTCTCTGTGGAGTTGCAGAACGGGCAGTTCCTCCTCAAGCGCATCACCTGCAGGGATGCCGACAACGGTGGCGAGGAGACGGAGCAGGTGCTCGTTCAGGTGAAGGCTCGAAAATATGGGGCAGGTGCAAAGACGAACTACGACTGCCACATCTCCTTCGGCATCCACTGTGAGAAGGGGGCAGTGTGTCATCTTTCCTACAGCCTCGACGGTCAACACTATACCAGTCTTCCCGAACCCTTCCAGGCCCGTGAAGGCAAATGGATAGGTGCAAAGTATGGCTTGTTCAGCATCGCACCGCATGGCAGTTCAAGGGGTTGGGTGGATATAAATTTTAATTCATAATTTATAATTGCCATGCGGCTTGCTGGTCATTCTTCCTTTTAGGCAATGCATCTCTGAAATTCCAGAAGAGCCCCATTGAAGGCAGGGTGGTTGTAAGGTTCTGACCCTGAAAAATGTTACCAGTCTTCTAAAAAATGTTTCTTCGCAACAAATTTGTTGTCTCATGCAACAAATCTTTCCTTCCAGCCA
The DNA here is from genome assembly GCA_017470525.1 of Bacteroidaceae bacterium. Lineage (GTDB taxonomy): Bacteria > Bacteroidota > Bacteroidia > Bacteroidales > Bacteroidaceae > Minthosoma. The sequence goes on along the minus strand of JAFUYM010000025.1, from coordinate 40,984 downwards.
GATGGAAAACCGTAACTTTGCCAGCGAAAAACTTTAATCATCTTATCATCTCAACATGACTACAAAAAACCTGACCAAAATCGTGCCCGTGATGTTCTGCTTTTTTGCCATGGGCTTCGTTGACCTCGTGGGCATTGCCTCCAACTATGTGAAGGAAGACCTCAGCCTTTCCGATTCAATGGCTAACCTCTTCCCCTCGCTCGTCTTCTTCTGGTTTCTCCTGTTCAGTGTGCCCACTAGCCTCTTGATGAACAGGATAGGACGGAAGAACACCGTGCTCCTCTCCCTTGTTGTCACCGCTGTGGCGCTGCTTATCCCCATCTTTGGAGAGAATTTCTACGTGATGCTCATCGCTTTTTCCCTCCTTGGCATCGGCAACGCACTGATGCAGACTTCGCTCAACCCCCTTGTGTCCACCGTGATGCAGGGCGGTAACTTGGCTTCCACTCTCACTTTCGGACAGTTTGTCAAGGCAATCGCCTCGTTCATGGCTCCTTATATCGCCATGTGGGGTGCTGCCGCCACCATCCCTTCTTTCGGTCTTGGCTGGCGTGTGCTCTTCCCTACCTATCTCATTATAGGCATCATTGCCACTCTGTTGCTCTTTGCCACTTCCATCCATGAAGAACCTGCCGCAGACCGTGGCGAATCTGTCGGCAAAGCCTTTGGCGGTGCCCTCAAACTGCTGGGCAACCCTCTTGTGCTGCTTTGCTTCTTTGGCATCGTATGTCATGTGGGCATCGATGTGGGCACCAACACCACTGCTCCCAAACTGCTGATGGAGCGGCTGGGCATGACGCTCAACGAGGCTGCCTTTGCCACCAGTCTCTACTTTATTTTCCGCACCATTGGCTGCTTCACGGGCAGTTTCATCTTGCAACGGGTCAGCAATCGCACCTTCCTGCTTCTCTCGGTGGTGCTCATGGCTCTTTCCATGCTCGGCATGTTCTTCGGCACCTCTCGCTGGATGCTCTACACTGCCATCGCTCTTGTCGGTTATGGCAACTCCAACGTCTTCTCCCTCTGCTTTGCCCGTGCCCTCGAGGCGGTGCCCGAAAAGCAGAATGAGGTGAGCGGACTCATGATTATGGGGCTCTTTGGCGGAACGCTCTTCCCGTTGCTCATGGGCTTTGCTTCCGACATGATGGGGCAGGCAGGAGCCGTGGCGGTCATGGCGCTCGGAGTGCTTTATCTCTTCTGTTTTTGGACAAGAAAATGATGATATATGATATGTTTTAGGTATTAGATAAAGATTAGTTTGTTAAAAAGTGGGTTGGAATCTGCGAAGATTCCAACTTTTTCTTTTATCTTTGCACCTGTAAACATGCAATAAACCATGAACAAGAGCCTATTATCTGTTTTCCTGCATTTGTGCATCTATGCCTTTCTGCTTCTTTCGTGTCAGACGGAGAAGAAGAAAATCGTGGCTGTTTCGCAGTGCTCGATGGACGAGTGGCGCAACCAGATGAATGAGGAGATGCGGCGCGAGGCGTTCTTCCATACCGACCTCGATGTGGAAATCCATTCCACTCCCGACGACACGAAAAAGCAGATTGCCGACATCGAGCGTTTCATCGAGCGGCAAGTGGATGCCATCGTCGTGGCACCGAATGAATGGGAACCGCTCCGCCCTGTCATCGAGAAAGCATACGATGCGGGCATCCCTGTGGTGCTGGTTGACCGCAAGATTAACAGCGAGAAATACACCGCCTTTGTGGGTGGTGACAATGTGGAGGTGGGCAGAAAGGCAGCCCACTACATCCTCGACCTCCTGCCCCAGGGCGGCACCATCGTGGAAATCGAAGGTCTGGCTTCGTCCACCTCGTCGCAGGAACGCAAGCAGGGACTGCACGAAGTGCTTGACTCTTTTCCCAGCATCCGCATTGCTGCTGACCTCGTGGCTAACTGGCAGCGTCGGCGTGCCGTCGAGGTGGTGGACAGTGTCATGCCGCTGCTTGCCGACTCTCCTGTCGACATTGTCTTTGCCTACAATGACCGCATGGCGATTGGTGCCCGTGAAGCCATCGAGCAGGGCATGGCATCGGGACGGCTCCACTATCCTCGTTTGCCGCTGTTCATTGGGGTGGATGCCCTGCTCGACGACACCGTGGGAGTGGGGCGGGTGGAGGATGGTACCCTCGAAGCCTCTTTCCTCTATCAGACAGGCGGCGACAAGGCGATTCACACCGCCGCTTGCATCCTGAACGGACTGCCCTATCAGCGCGAACAGGTGTTCGAGACCAGCCTTGTCAATAAAGGAAATGTACACTTGATGCGCATACAGGCAAGCCACATTGCCGACCAAGACAGGAAAATCGAGTTTCTCAACACACGCCTCGACCAGTTCTTCAAGGACTATTCCGCTCAGAAAATGGTGATGTGGACTTTCATCGCCCTCGCCCTGCTCCTGTTGGCAGTCATTGTGCTCGGCATCCGCTTTGTGCTGATGAAGCACCGCATGAACGCCAAACTGCAGCACAAGAACGAACTCCTGCAGCGGCAGCGCGACGAACTGGAGACAGAGCGTGACAAACTCATCGAGGCACAGATGACCACTGCCGAACGGAAGGAAATCGAGGTGGAGATGGAGCACAGCGAGGAACTGAAGGAACGGGGCGAGGCACTGGCACCCCAAGACCAGCGGTTCCTTGACAAATTCAATACAGTTGTGGCTCATCAGATGGACAACCCTGAACTCACGGTCGATATGTTGGGAGCCGAAATGAATCTGGGGCGTGTGCAACTGTACCGTCGCATCAAAGCCCTCACAGGACATTCACCCAACGAACTGCTGCGCATTGCCCGACTGACGCGGGGACGGGAACTGCTCGAGGGAGGCGACCACAACATCAGCGAAGCCGCCTACACCGTCGGATTCTCCAGCCCCTCCTATTTTGCCAAGTGTTACAAAGACCTCTTTGGAGTGGCACCCACGGAAACCTTGAGGAGATAGAAAAAAATGTTGCAACCTCTCGCAAAAATGTTGCGTTGAAACAACTTTTGCAGTCGTTGCAACATTTGTTTTTAGTGATAAATGTGATTTGCTCTACCTTTGCAGCAGAAAAACCAAACGAAACATTTATTACTAATTCTATTAAACAAAACCCACTATGATGAAAAAACTTCTATTGAGTCTTTTGACATTGGTCGCTCCTCTGGTGGTATGGGCACAGACCATCACGGTCAACGGCACCGTGACTGAGAATGTGTTCAACGAACCCGTCATGGGAGCCACTGTCGTGGAGACTGGCACCAGCAATGGTGTCGCCACCGATTTGGACGGCAGGTTCACCCTCACCGTCCCCAAAGGCAAAACCATCACCATCTCCTTCGTCGGTTACAAGACACAGGTGCTCCAGCCTCAAGCCACGATGAATGTGGTGCTGGAGGAAAACACAGAACTGTTGGACGAAATGGTGGTTGTGGGCTATCAGACTGTCCGCAAGGCAGACCTCACGGGTGCCGTTGGTGTGATGGACATGAAAAAGCCCCAAAGTGAAGGTTCGCCCAACATGCTTAACTCCCTTCAGGGGCGCATCTCTGGTGTGAACGTCGTGACAGACCCCGCACCTGGCGGCGGAAGTTCCAGCATCCAGATTCGAGGCATGAGTAACTTTAACGGCAACAACTCGCCTCTCTACATCATTGACGGTGTGGCAACCACCGAAAATCTCAACTCCATCAATCCTGCCGACATCGAGAGCCTTCAAATCTTGAAGGATGCATCCTCTGCCAGCATCTACGGTAGCCGGGCAGCCAATGGTGTGGTCATCATCACGACAAAGAAGGGGAAAGGCGACAAACTCTCTGTCAATGTAGGCTATACAGCCAGTGCACAAGTGGTGGCAAAAAAGCATGACATGCTCTCAGCCAATGAGTGGGGAACTGCCTATTATCGTGCCATGACCAACTCTGGTCAGGCTGCCTATAATCCTTATTTCACATACGATACTCACGGCAATGCTTATCTCAACCCTTCTGTGAACGGCTATCGGCTTGCCGATACTGACTGGCAGGATGAGGTGTATCGCACAGCCTGGACTCACAATGTCAATGCCTCCGTCAGCAACGCCTCCGACAAGGGCACCATGCTCTTTTCTGGCAACTACATCAAGCAGGATGGTGTGATGGAACGCAGCACTTATGACCGCTATACCGTACGTCTTAACTCGACCTACAAAATCAGCAAATATATAGAGGTGGGCGAAAACCTTATGCTTGCCAAATGGAACAACAACATCGGAGCCACAGGAGGCGATGCTGGCATCCCCTTCAACGCTATGCGTCAGTTCCCGGGTCTGCCTGTTCGTCAGCCCGACGGCTCCTTCAGTTCTCCGTTGCAGGCTCTCAGTTCTGACATCACCAATCCTGTGCATGAACTATACAACAGTCGTGACAACACCAATGAGAGTTGGCGCATCTTTGGCAATGCCTATCTGCAACTCAACCCTATTGAAGGACTCGCTCTCAAGAGTTCTTTCGGCATAGACCATATACAGTTCGACAATACGGGCTATGGCCGTCCTCTCGAAGCCAGCGGAACAGCCAGCGTAAGTCGAACTTACGGAAAGGGTGACACTTGGACATGGACAAATACTGCCAACTACAACCACAAATGGGGCGAGCACACGCTCACAGCCCTGTTGGGTACTGAAGCCATTGGCTATCATTACGACGGATTCTCCGCCTATCGCGACCAGTATGCCTTCCTCGACAAGAATTACATGACCCTCGGTGCAGGTGAAGGTGTACAGACCAATGATGGTGGCAAGACCTCTTGGGGGCTTTTCTCCCTTTTCGGTAAAGCCGACTACAACTATGCCGACCGCTATCTTGCCAGTTTCACCCTGCGTCGTGACCAGAGTTCACGTCTGGGCAAGCATGACAATTCTGGTGTGTTTCCTGCTGTCAGTGCCGCTTGGCGCATCTCCAGCGAACCCTTCTTCCATGCTAACGACGTGATAGATGACATTAAACTACGTTTGGCATGGGGACAGAATGGTAACTCGGAGATTGGCAACTATGCCACCTACAGCATGTATGCCTACAACAAGGGCAATGCCGCCTACGACCTCAATGGCACAGGCACTTCCACTGTGGCAGGTGTAGTGCTTGCATCGAGTGGTAATACCAACATCAAGTGGGAAACTACCACTCAAACCAACATCGGTCTTGACATGCGGTTCCTGGGCGGTTCGCTCGGTTTTTCGGGCGACTTCTACATCAAGAAGACACGCGACATGCTCACTCAGCCCCCTGTGCTCTCTGTGGCAGGCGAAAATGCCATTCAGTGGCAGAACACAGGCGACATGCGCAACGTGGGTATCGAAGCCACCATCGACTATCGCTCACCTTCCTACGGTGACTTCTCATGGGAAGGCTCACTCAACATGGCACACTATAAGAATAAGGTGCTCAAACTCAATGACCAGCAGAAAAGCATCGGCGGCGACATCCGCCTGATGGAAGGTCAGCCTATGGGTGTTTACTACGGCTATGTGGTGGATGGTCTCTTCCAAAACCAGACAGAAGTGTACAACCATGCCACTCAGCAAGGTGCAGCCCCGGGCAGACTGAAATATCGTGACCTCAATGGTGACGGCATCATCAACGAGAGTGACCGCTGTATCATAGGCGACCCGTCGGCTGACTTCTCTATGGGTCTCAATCTTGACCTGCACTGGAAGCAGTGGACGCTCAGCATGTTCTTCACGGGAGAGTTTGGATTTGACATCTACAACATGACCAAAAAGCAACTCCACTTCTTCGGCTACGGCAATGCTACCTCCAACCGTGGCAGTGAGACCCTCAATGCATGGACTCCCACCAACACTGGAGCCTCTGTGCCTGCTATCGCGTTCACTGACGATAACAATGAGATGCGCATGTCAACCTACTACATCGAGGATGGCTCTTATTTTAAGATGAAATACATTAAACTCTCCTATTCTCTCCCTGAGAAAATCCGCAAGAAGTTCTTCGCTTCCAATCTTAATGTGTTCGGACAGGTGGAAAACCTCTTCACCATCACTGGTTACGATGGACTCGACCCAGAAATTGCCATTGGCGCCTACGGTTCAAGAACTGACAATGGTCCTTATCCACGTAGCCGTACTTTTACACTCGGTTTTAATGTAACATTCTAAAAAGGTACAGATATGAAGAAAAAGATTCTATATACAGTGCTCTTGGCTTCAGCCGCTCTCATGAGTACAACATCCTGCTCCGACCTTCTTGATCGGGCTCCCTACGGGCAGTTCACTAAAGACCAACTTGATGCGGAAGCCACACAGGGGCTTTTGGCATCAGCATACGCAGGTCTCGAAGCACACTATTTTGGCAACAATGAAGCCTTTGCAGGACCCTCCACCAACTGGATTTTCGATGTCCGTTCCGACGATGCCTACAAAGGCGGTGGAGCCACCTCGATGGAAGGCAACGTGCACCAACTCGAAATTGCCAACCTCACCAGTGACAACATCAGTTGTCTGAACAAATGGCAGAACAACTACTATGCCATCTCGCGTGTGCACAAGGCGATGCTTGCCATTCAGGCTTCGTCGGTTGAAAATGCTGCTGGGCTCATCGGAGAACTCAAATTCCTTCGTGCCTATTACTACTTCGACCTTGTGCGCATCTTTAAGTATCTGCCCTACATCACAGAGAATGATGACCCCAACACGGTGGACAATATGACATACACTCAGGCTGACATCTACAAGTTTATCTGTCAAGACCTAGAGGATGCCTACGAAAACATGCCAGAGAATGCACCAACTGCTGGGCGTGTAGGACGTTATGCCGCCGCCGCACTTCATGCTAAAGTGTCTGCACAAATCAGTGACTGGGCTGAAACGGAGAAGTGGGCAGCCATTGTGGTGAATAGCGGTAAATACCAACTTTACAACAACTATTTGGACATGTCGAAGATTGACTTTAACAACACCTATGAGTCCATCCTTGCCATTCAATGCTCCACTGCCGACAACAATGCCCACATCAATTGGTCTAATCTGCTCAACACCACCTATAGTGACGGTGACCTTTTTGGCACAGGCGACGATTTCTTCCTTGGCAGTCAGAATCTTGTGGATGCCTTCCGCACTGATGCCAACGGGCTTCCCTACATTGACGGGAACGCTCCATCAGAACACGTGTCACTCTCTTACGCAGGCAATGTTGACCCACGGCTTGATTTCACCGTCGGACGCATCGGCATTCCCTTCCGTGGCTACACCTACACCGCAGGCTGGTGCCGTGCATACGACCTCTATGGCGAATATTCTGGAAAGAAGGGTCTGATAGACCCCAATGATGCTCGTGCTACAACGGAATGGCCTTGGGGATGCAGTTCGCTCAACTTCTGTCTGCTTCGTTATGCCGATGTGGTGCTCCTTTATGCTGAGAGCCTGATTGAGCAGAATAAGGAACTGGACAAGGCGCGTGACCTCATCAACTCCGTTCGTCGAAAGGCTGCACGAAGCGTAGATCCAGATTATGCACCTGTGGATATCGACCCCATCAATGTCAACTACAAGGTGGGCGAATATTCTGCCACCAACTGGAATCAGATTCGTGCCCGCAAGGCTGTGCGAATGGAACGTCGTCTGGAACTTGCCATGGAGGGACACCGTTGGTTCGACCTCGTCCGCTGGGGCACTGCCGTGGAGACCATGAATGCATATTATGCATCAGAAAGTCAGTTGCGCACCTATCTGGTTGGAGCATCGTTGACAGAGAGTGAACTGTTCCTCCCTGTTCCGCTGGATGAAATCACCAACAGTAACGGGCTTTACAAGGCTGCTCCTGATGCTCAATAAACTCCTCATCAAAGAAATAACATACACATATATTTATATAACCATCAAAAAAAGAAGACAATTATGAAAAAGATATCTTTTATTTTCACAATGATGCTGTCGCTGGTTGCAGTGCTGACCTCATGCGAAGATGTGAAATATGACAACACTCCCTATTCCATTCCAGTCTCTAACTATAACTATGCCATTGAAGGCAGAGCGTTGACATTGACTTGGACGCTGCCAGACGGTGCTACACAGGCTGCTGTGCTGAAAGACGGTGTGCAGATTGTGGCAGTGGAGGGTAACACCTACACGATTGCAAATGCTGACGATAATCAGGAGCATCTTTACACGGTGAAGGCGATTTATGACAATGGTCGCGTGTCTGAGGGTGTTACTATAGCCATCACTGTAGAGTCGAAACTGAAGGTCGGCTATTATCTGACAGTTCAGAACTATACAGACCTGCCAGACGATGATGAAGTGGCAGCAGCAGAATGGTTCAAGGCTCAGTATGTGGATGCAGAGACGGGTGTGTTTGTTCACTCTTCCGACCTCTCATCGCTCTCGCCCGACGAGGTGTCGATGATTTGGATTCAGATTGACCGCATTGGCTTGGGGCATGGCAATCTTCCGCTGTCATCTTCGGACGTGGCTGCTCTGAAGGCATACGTGCAGGATGGTGGCAAACTTTTCCTGACTAAGCAGGCTACTCAGTTGGTTTCTTTCATAGGTCGTATAGACGCTCAGTATGCACCGGGCATCTATGGCGATGGCGAAGGTGGAACGGGCACGGATGTGTGGTGTATGAACAGTGTGATTGGCTGTAAGATGGATGCTGCATACGACCACCGTGACCACGCTGCCTTCGTGGGTCTGGAGGCTGGCGACCCCAATGGCTATGGTTTTGAAACTTATCCGATGGAGGGTCCTGGTCTGCGTGAAGACCACAACTGCATGTGGGACTTGAACGCTTATGGCTTCTCTGGCCAGCCCAATGTGGTGGCTAACTGGCAGGATGCAACCAACTCTACGGTGCTGACTACTTGGGGACATGTGGCTGACTATTGCTGTGCTGGTGTCATCGAGTTTCATCCTACAACTGACTTTGCTGGCTCCATCATCGCTTGCGGTCTCTCCACATACGAGTTCCGACAGAATGCACCTCAGGAGGGCACGCAGAATGCTTATCAGGGCAACATCGAGCGATTCACGAAAAACTGTATTGATTATCTGAAGTAATAACCAGAGCAAACCCCTGGGAGTTTTCCTCTCGGGGGTATGCTCGTCACCTCTCAAGTGGGCTGAGTCACACCACTTTTTGAGGCTTTTAATACCCCATTCATCATGCAAACGAAACAACTCTTTTTGTCTCTTCTCTGGGCAGGCTCCTCGTTGACGGGGGCGATGGCTCAGGAGTATTATTTCCCGATGGAGCCGCAGCAGGACGGCACAGTGACGGAACAGGTGTCGGGCTCGCCGCTCTCGGTGAGGGGTGTGCATGTGCTGCCAGCCGCCAAGGGGGTGGAAGGTGGTGCTCTCCGTCTGGACGGATATTCAAACTATGTGGAGGGTGCACTCAGTTATGCGAAGTTGGGTGGCAGTGCCATGACATTGTCGCTGTGGTGTGCGGTGGAGTCTTACCCGATGATGAATGTGGCAGAGGCTGAGGCAACCCCGACGTATGGGGTGGTGGCAGGGAATCTGGACGATGACAGGAAGACGGGGTTCGCCCTGATGCTCAACTCGCAGGGCGGCTATCAGTTCAAGTGCTATCTGAAGAGTTGGGTGCTGACCTGTGTGGCGGAGGATGTCATGCCCATGTATGAGTGGACGCACTTGGCGGTGACGCTGGATCAGTCGAGCAACCAGATTGTGCTCTATCGCAACGGCAAGCAGGTGGGGCAGGCGAAGTGTCCCTACGAACTGACGGTGGGTGCGGCCAACTGGCGTATGGGCAAGGGCAGCGAGGTGATGAAGAGCGGGGTGTTTGACATCAACACTTTCAATGGGGCAATAGACGAGGTGAAGATATGGAACAGGGTGCTCAGTGCTGACGAACTGTCCCGGCTCAGTGTCGGTGGTGGTGCGGCGGACCTCGCTGTGCCTGCATCGGCATGGGACGGGGATGTGCTGCATCCTCGCTGGCACGGTATGCCGTCTCATGGATGGACTAATGAGTGTCATGGGATGGTTATGGCTGACGGCAAGTATCATTTGTTTTTCCAGAAGAATGGCAACGGTCCTTACATGGCACGTCTGCATTGGGGACATCTGCTGAGCACGGACTTGCTGACATGGGAGGAAGCACCTGCTGCATTGACCCCGGGAGATGTGTATGACAAGAAGGGATGCTGGTCGGGATGTGTGATGCAGGATGGTCTCGTGACGGGTGGTGAGCCGTGGCTGGTCTATACGGGGGTGGACAACGTGAAGGCGACCATCGACATGGCACGACCTGTCGGTGATGACTTGCTGACATGGCGGAAGGACGAAGCGAATCCGCTGATTGCTGGTCGCCCTGCTGGTCTTTCCGACGATTTTCGCGACCCTTACTTCTTCCGCACCAATGAGGGGGCTTTCCTGATTGTTGGCAGCAGCAAGGACGGTGTGGGTACTTGCACATTGCACAAGTATGATGCTCAGACCAAAACTTGGAGCAATACGGGTGATTTGTTCTACACAGGCGAAAAGGCCTCGCAATGTGGTACGTTTTGGGAGATGCCCAATGTGACAAAAATGGGTGACAAGTGGCTCATGACGGTCACGCCGCAGGGTTCGGATGCAGGTGTGAGAACGATTTACTATGTGGGCAACGTGGATGCTCGGGGGCATTTCGTGCCTGAGTCTTCCACACCTCAAACAGTGGAACTGAGTGGCATGGCTCGCGAAGGATATGGTATGCTCTCGCCTACAATCTTGCAGACGGCTGATGGCAAGACGATAGCCTTAGGCATTGTGCCTGACAAGTTGGCAAGCGAGGAGAACTACCGAATGGGGTATGCTCACTGCTACAGTCTGCCTCGAGAGTGGAGTCTGGATGCCAGCGGCAAGTTGGTGCAGAAGCCTTACAGTGGCTTGAGGGCATTACGCTCGGAGGAGAAGGCTTCTGTTGGAGGCAGACAGGTGGAGGCTTTGATTGAGTTTGGTGTGGCAGATAGCGACGTTGGCGTGGAACTTCTGAAATATGGTGAAAAATCTGCCAAGATATATTATCATCCAGCAGATAACACGCTCTGTGTGGATATGACCTCTCTGGAAAGAAAGGTGAACGATGCGGGGGTGTTCGACGGACTCTACAAGAGTGTGCTCCCCAGAGTGGTGAAGCAAGGTGAGAAGATGAGTCTGGACGTATTTCTGGATGGTTCGGTGTTGGACATTTTCGTCAATGACGAGTGGGCTACCAGTGTGCGTGTGTTCTGTACGGACACCGATGCTGTGGGTGTGGAGTTGCTGAATGAAGGGGCATTGGAGGACGTGACATTTGAGGCATGGAACCTCACTGGTGGAGGAACTACAGCCATCGAAAGTGTGAATGTGGAAAAAGAGATGGAAACTTCGGGCAACGCTCCGAAGAACTTTTCTAATATGTCGGCTCCTGCTGGTATCTACGATTTGACAGGTCGGAAACTGCCTGTGGTCAAGGAGGGTATCTGCATTGTGAACGGTAAAAAAATCGTCAATAGCAAGAAGTGATGATTGGTCCCATCAAATTGTTGGTTTTGGCAACCACTCTTTCTGTAGGCTCGGTGCATGAAGAGGATGGTGCAGTGAAACGGACTTTCTGGCTTCATAACCAAGGGGAAGATGCTGTGAGAGTGGCACATGTGTGGACATCGTGCGGATGTACCACCGCTACGTATGATGCTAAAAAGTGGGTGAGCAGCGGTGATTCTGTGGCTGTGACGCTCTTGTTTGACCCGAAGGGAAAGGGTGGCGAGTTTTTGGAGTCGGCTCGGGTGCAGGTGGTGTCGCTGACTGACACGGTGGGGCTGAACCTGGAACTGGAGGGTGAGGTCGTTTCTTCGGAAGAGAGCATCGGGAAGGCTTATCCTGTCCGTGTGGGCAAGTTGAGACTTTCGACTACGCGACTGGATTTTGGAGAAATGAAACGAGGCGAAAGCAAGCAGATGCAGGTGGCGGTATATGGCAGGGGAACGATACCTGTCACACTGGTGGCCGACGAACGTGTGGGATGGGGAGCACAGCAGTTCAGCAAAACGGTGGAAGTGTTTGGTGAGAAAGTGAAGATGAACATGAAGGTGATGGTGATAGACAACACGAAGCCTGGTGCCCATGATTCTGAACTTCAGACAGAAAGGCGGCTGCCAACAGGAGCCACCATGATGACCCTGCGTAATGTGGGCAGTGGAGAACTGGTGGTGCATCGCATCTACAGCGAGAAAGGTGACCTGCTATCAACAGATGTAACTATTGGCAAGAAACCACTTGTGGTGAAGATTCCGCCCAAGTGGGTGGAAGGCAAGCAGGATGTGGTGTGGACGATTATCTCCAACGACCCTCGACACTTGCGAACAACGGTGCGAGTGGGGAACTGAAACTTCGGGCAACGCTCCGAAGAACTTTTTCAAAAAATTGATAAATGGTAATATTAAACTACTTAAGCCTATGACAAGAATGGTAACACTTCGGGCAACGCTCCGAAGAACTTTTCAAACGAAATGGATGTTGGTTTCCTTTCTGTTGTGTGACAGCCTCTTGGGGGCAAAGGCACAGCAGGTGGAAGTGACACGTCTTGCAGATGATAACTGCATAGTCAAGTTGTCATCCGATGTAAAAGAGAAGTATCTGCTGCTGCCTGTGGAGGAGAAGGCTCCCGAGGCACAAATCCGTCTGGTGGCAGAGGGTGTGCAGCAGAGGATTATCAATGTGCGGCTGGCTCTGAACAAGGTGGACTATTATGTGCCTCTGCTGCTGGACGAGTGGAGGGGCAGGAACCTGGCTTTGTGGACTCATGTACATATAGACCGCTCCAACAGGGGCGGGGTGGCTGGCGAGGTCTTTCTGAAGGAAATCAGACTTGCTGACTCGTTCGACACGACGAACCGTGAGCGGTATCGCCCTGTGTTTCATCACACGCCGCTGTATGGCTGGATGAACGACCCGAACGGCATGTTCTATGAGGACGGCACGTGGCATCTCTTCTATCAGTACAACCCCTACGGCTCGATGTGGGGCAACATGAACTGGGGGCACTCGACTTCGACCGACCTCGTCCACTGGCGGCACGAGGCGGTGGCGATTGCTCCTGATGCTCATGGCGCCATCTTCTCGGGCTCGTGTGTGGTGGACAAGGAGGGCACGGCTGGATTCGGACGGGGGGCTGTGGTGGCTCTCTACACGGCGGCTGACGCTGTGCAGAGCCAGTGTCTGGCTTACTCGACGGATGGCGGCAGGACGTTCCAGAAGTATGGGGGCAACCCGATTCTGACAGCGGATGTGGCTGACTTCCGCGACCCGAACATGTTCTGGAATGAGGACACGGGGGCTTGGAATCTGATTTTGGCGGCTGGGCAGGAGATGCGTATCTATTCGTCACCCGACTTGAAGAACTGGACGGAGGAGTCTCGCTTCGGCACGGGGCTGGGCTGTCATGGCGGTGTGTGGGAGTGTCCCGACCTGATGAAAGTGCAGGTGGAGGGCTCGAAGGAGAGCAAGTGGGTGCTGCTGTGCAACATCAATCCGGGTGGGCCTTTCGGCGGCTCGGCCACGCAGTATCTTGTGGGCGACTTCGATGGACACACGTTTACGGTGGATGAGGCTGCCCGCTATCAGGACGGTAAGGCTCTGTGGATGGACTATGGCAAGGACCACTATGCCACGGTGTCGTGGTCGAACGCCCCCGAGGGGAGGCACACGGTGATTGCGTGGATGTCGAACTGGGAGTATGCCAACGACGTGCCGACGCAGCAGTTCCGCTCTGCCAACTCGATTGCCCGCGACGTGTTCCTCTACCGGGTGGGCAAGGAGTGCTATCTGGGCAGCCGACCTGCCAAGGAGTATGACGGCAAGGGGCTGGACAAGACGTACAGGGTGAACGGCTCGACTGCCATCACCCTGACGAACCCTGAGGGCGACGAGTTCCGCATCAGTTATGACCAGAAGGCGATGACGCTGACGTGTGACCGCACGAAGTGTGGCGACACCTCGTTCAGCCAGTCGTTCCCTGCCGTGACGGTGGCTCCCGTGCATCGCAAGTTGACGAGTCTGCGGGTGTTTGTGGACGAGTGTTCGGTAGAAGTGTTTGGCAACAATGGCGAGGTGGTGTTGACTAATTTGGTATTTCCTAAATCTAAACTTAAATAATATGAAGACTGTAGTAGGTATAGGCGAGGCACTATGGGATTGCCTCCCCGAAGGAAGAAAGTTTGGCGGTGCGCCAACGAATTTTGCGTATCATTGTGGACAGTTCGGACTGGACTCGTATGCTGCCAGTGCGGTGGGCGACGATGCACTGGGCGATGAAATCTTGGAGATTTGCCAACAGGTAAATCAGAAGGTGGTCATCCCGAAGGTGCCCTACGAGACGGGTACGGTGCAGGTAACGCTGGACAAGAACGGCATTCCTCAGTATGACATCAAGACGGGTGTGGCATGGGACAACATCCCCTACTCGGAGGCGTTGGCTGACTTGGCTCGTCGGGCTGATGCCGTGTGCTGGGGTTCGCTGGCACAGCGGTCGTATGTGAGTCGCAACACCATCCGGAGTTTCATTGATGATATGCCGAAGGATGCCCTGAAAGTGTTTGACATCAACTTGCGGCAGAACTTTTTCACGAAAGAGGTGATTGAGGCATCGCTGGAAATGTGCAACATCCTGAAGATTAACGATGAGGAACTGGTGACGGTGAGTCGTGTGTTTGGGGCTTTGCCCGAGAGTGACGAGGACTTTGACACCATTTGGCAGAGCATTGACTTCGAGAGCAAGTGCCGTGCCATTCTGATGAAGTACAATTTGCGGATGCTCATTCTGACTTGTGGCGTGAATGGTTCGTATGTGTTCACCCCAGATGGTGAGATGAGTGTGCAAGGCACTCCGAAGGTGGAAGTGGCGGACACGGTAGGTGCTGGCGACTCGTTTACGGCTACGTTTGTTTCCTCGCTGCTGCTGGGCAAGACGGTGAAGGAAGCCCATGAACGTGCTGTGAAGGTGAGTGCCTTTGTCTGCACCCAGCATGGTGCCATGCCCGTCCTTCCCGAGGAACTGAAATGAAGGGTTGCTCCCGATTTTGTATAAGAAAGGGACGGAACGGCACTGCTGCATTTGTGAAAATTTTATTACCTGCCTGATAGAATGGGCAGGTTTTTTTGTGCCTTTTTGGTCATATCGTGAAAAAATATCGCGTAGGCAAGAAAATGAGAGAAAAAAGATGTAAATTTGCATCATGCATGAACTTTTATGAGTTGCATGTAAGTGTTTTTGTTTCTTCGTTCGTAAATGGAGATGAGGAATCAAAAAAATGATAGATATGAAGAATGTATTGATGGCGATGCTTGCTGTGATGGCATCCTGTGGGATGATGCAAGCACAAACAGACTACAAGATGGCGGGTCCCTACGAGGTGGTGGCTCGCGATGGGCAGTTCCGTGGCTCGAAGAATGGGAGTGAACGGGACATGAAGGCGGCATACGACTTTGCCGTGAAGGGGGAAGCGGACAAGGCGGTGGCAATCATCAATGCGTACGCCAAAACCCTGCAACGCTTCGACGGACATGATGCACCGCTGTGTACCATCCAGGGGTATGACTTGGTGAGAGCCATGACGCTGATGAAGGCTCACCAGACGGACGAATGGACTGCCATGGTGCGCCGTGCCATCTTGCCGACGCTTGACAAGTTTGAGGCTGACAGTCCCTACGCCAACGGCAATTGGGGCGCGATTGTGAATCGTCAGCGGATGGCGTGTGCCATTTTCTTGGAGGATAGTGTGCTGTACAAAGCATCTGTTGATTATTTCCTTCATGCCAACGACAATGGTTCGCTACCCAAGTACATCGGCGAGACAGGGCAATGTCAGGAGACGGGTCGTGACCAAGGGCATGTGCAACTGGGGTTGGAGGCCTTGGCACAGACGTGCGAAATGGCGTGGGAGCAGGGGGATGACCTCTGGGGTGCACTCGACAACCGACTGCTGAAGGGCTTTGAATATACGGCAAAGTACAACCTTGGCTATGACGTGCCCTTCACCACGTGGACGGATTGCACGGGGTTGTACAACGACTGGACAGAACCCGGGCAGATGAGCCGTGGCAAGTTGTGGGACATCTACGAACTGCCCTACAACCACTATGTGAAGCGGAAGGGCTTGCAGATGCCTTACACGGAACGGATTGTGAAGGGCGAGAAGCCCAAGGTGAAGGAATACACGAAACTGCATCAGGTCTATACCTATCCAGCTCCCGAAGGTGCGCCGCTGAAACATGACTATGACGTGTTCATTCAGCCACGGAGCAGCAAGGAATGGACGAAGATTGACACCTATATGGCGAAGGTGAATGCGCCTCTTGGCGCTGGCAAGCATGGGGTGAGGGAGATTTCGTATGCGTTCTTTGATTTCACGGGCGATGTGTTTGTGAGGGTGGTGTGCAAAAATAAGAAGTACAAGAGTGCGAGGGTGCGCCCCGACTATCGTGGTACCATTGCCAATGTGCAGAACGACTCCACGGTGCAGTTCCTGCTCTTCCAGCCCGAAAACGTGAGCGTGGAGTTTGATGGCGACATCACCAATAACCTCTTGCTCTTCACCTCCAAGCCGCCTGTCTCTGCCGAAGTGGCAAAGAAGGAGGCGAAGAGAGAGAAGCGGAACTTCGTCTATTATGCTCCGGGACTGTACGAGGAGGACACGATTCGGGTGGCATCGAACACGACCGTCTATCTGGCTGGTGGTGCTTATTTCACAGGCACGTTTGCCATCGACGATGCGGAGAACGTGAGCATTCTCGGTCGTGGTGTGGCTCGTCCGGGTCGTGGCTATGAGGGTTGCCATGTGTATCGCTCGAAGAACGTGCTGGTGGATGGGCTGGTGGTGAACACCTGTCCTGTGGGAGGCTCTGAGCATGTGACCCTTCACAATGTGTGCAGCATTTCTCACCCCGGATGGGGCGACGGACTCAACGTCTTTGCCTCGTCGGATGTGCTGTACGACCGTGTCTTCTGTCGCAACTCCGACGACTGCACCACGGCATATGCCACTCGCAAGGGTTTTGAAGGTTCTGTCAGAAATGTCCGCATGAAGAATTCCACCCTTTGGGCAGACGTGGCGCATCCCATCTTTATCGGCTTGCATGGAGCCGCCGCTGGTCCTCATCCCGAAAGGCGTGACACCGTGGAGAACCTCATCTATGAGAACATCGACATCCTCTGCCAGAGCGAACCGCAGGTCGATTACCAAGGTTGCCTTGCCATCAATTGCGGCGACAACAACCTTGTCCGCAACGTGCTTTTCGACAATATCCGCATCGAGAACCTTCATCAGGGCTGCCTCTTGCATGTGAAGGTGGGGTGGAATGACAAGTACTGTGCTGCCCCTGGTCTTGGAGTGGAGAACGTGACGTTCCGCAATATCCGTTACTATGGAGAACAGCTCTATATGTCCGTCCTGAACGGCTACTCTCCTGACCGTGCCGTGAAGAACATCACCTTCGAAGGACTCAAAATCAATGGGCAAGCCATCTATGATGATATGCTAGGCAAACCCAAATGGTACAAGACCGCCGATTACGTGCCCATGTTTGTGGGCAACCATGTGGAAAACGTGGTGTTTAAGCCGTAATGTTACATCTGTAATAGTTTTTGTTACCTGCCTGATAGAACGGGCAGGTAATTTTTTGTACCTTTGCAACGTGATTTGATAATTCATAATTCACCATTCGGAGTGTTTCTTGACAGACAAAAACTATTTTATAGAAAAACTAAAACCAAAACAAATATGAGATTACGTAACACATTGCAGGCTGTGGCTTTGGCGGCAGCATTGGTGGCACCTTCGACGATGACGGCGCAGAAGGTGAAGGCTCCAGCAGGGGGCAAGCAGATTAGTAAGGAACTGATTGGTATCTTCTTCGAGGATATCAGTTACTCGGCAGATGGAGGTCTGTATGCCGAACTGGTGGAGAACGGCTCGTTTGAGTTCAGTCCTGCTGAACGCGATGGCTGGGGACCCGGTACATCGTGGAAGCAGATTCGTCCGGGGCACTCGCTGGGTACTTTGCAGGTGAGGATGGACAACCCGATTCACCCCAATAATCCTACTTACATGAGACTGCACACTGAGCGTGTGAAGGAGTATTACGACTATGCGGGTTGGAAAGGATTCGGCTTGGAAAACGGGGGCTTCGACGGCATCAGCGTGAAGGCTGGGGCGAAGTACGACTTCTCTGTGTTCTTCCGCAATTTCGGCGATGCCAAGCAGGTGCGCGTGGTGTTAGGTCAGTCGCAAGGATGGGGCAAAGACCCGAAGGTGCTGGCAGAGACCACACTCAACGTGGGCGACAAGTCATGGAAGAAGTATGAAGCCGTGCTGACAGCCTCTGAGGATTGTGCCAATGCCATCTTGCAGATTCTGGTGCTCAACCAAGGCGACCTTGATGTGGATATGGTTTCGCTCATGCCCGAGGACACGTACAAGGGACACGGTCTGAGAAAGGATTTGGCTGAGGCTCTGGAAGGCTTGCAGCCTAAGTTCATGCGTTTCCCTGGTGGTTGCGTGGTGCATGGTGGTGGTGACGGTTTCTGGGACACCTATCGTTGGAAAACTACCATTGGTCCGAAGGAGCAGCGGCGTGGCATCAAGAACACTTGGGGTTACCATCAGTCGATGGGTCTCGGTTACTATGAGTATTTCCAGTTCTGTGAAGATTTGGGTATGGAGCCGCTGCCGATTCTTCCTTGCGGCGTGAGTTGTCAAGGTACCAACGGTGGTTGGGGCATGAGAACACAGGCGCAGGACGTGGTGCCTATGAGCGAAATGGACGAATGGGTGGACGAAGCCCTTGACCTCATCGAGTGGGCAAACGGTGACGTGAACACTAAATGGGGCAAGAAACGTGCCGAGGCTGGCCATCCGAAGCCCTTCAACCTGAAGTATCTGGGTCTTGGCAACGAGGAGAAGATCACTAAGGAGTTTGAAGAGCGATTCAAATACATTTACGACAGAGTACGTGCGAAATATCCTGACATCGTGATTGTAGGCACGGCAGGTCCAGGTTCCCACAAGGGCAACCCTGACTTCGACAACGGATGGAGAATCGCTGAAGAGACAGGCGTGGATGTGCTTGATGAGCACTACTACGAGCCTCGTGACTACTTCCTGAACAATCAGCAGAACTACGACAACTACCCACGCGACCGCAAGACGAAGGTCTATCTGGGCGAATATGCAGCCAAGGACAAGAAATTGGCTGACGCACTCTACGAGGGACTTTATCTGCTGGGCATCGAGCGAAACGGCGATGTGGTCACCATGACCAGTTATGCGCCTCTCTTCTGCAAAAAAGGACATGAATCATGGAATCCGGACCTCATTTACTTCGACAACCAGCGTGTCATCTTGACTTGCAGTTACTACGTGCAGCAGATGTTCGGCACTACAGCCGGTGACTACTATTATGGCGATGTGGCGAAGTTTGAAGGTGGCGATAAGTATCAGGGAACTTCCGCTGTGCTCAACACCGAGAAAGGCGAGTTGTACATTAAACTCATCAATGCGGCAGCCGAAGCGAAGGACGCTACCATCGACTTGAGCAAGTTCAAGATTCCTGCACAGGCATCTCTCACCACTTTGAGCGGCGCTTCGCTCGACGTGGAGAACAACTACGATGCACAGCCTGTTGCTCCTCAGACCAAGGGTATCAAGTTGAGCAAGAAGATGACCTTTAAGGCAGAACCTTATTCTGCCAATGTCATCAGAATCAAGGTGAAGTAATTAGGTTCGTTCTTTCAAGAATGTAGCAACACGAGTGCGGAGCATCTGGTATGCTTCGCACTCTTTGTATTGGGTGTTGCGGCGAAGCATCTGGGTGGGTTGGAACTGGCTGTGGGAGTAACTGGCGAGTTCGTTGTTGAGTTGCTGCTGGTTGCCGTTGGCGAGTTGCTTGATGTCCTTCTCGCGCTGGCGGCGGAGGATGGTGCAGACGGGTTCGATGGCAGCGGAAACGACGTTTTCCATGAGGTGATGCCCCTGGATGAACATATAGGTGTTTTCTTTGTGTACGCCCAAATCGGAGAGTTCTTCTTTCAGTCGGGTGAGTTTGCCCTTGGCTTCTTTCACGTGTTGTTGCAGCCACGCCACTTTTCGGTTGGCATTACGACGCACTCGTTCGAGGGCTTCGGCTGGGTTCTGCACGTTGAGTTGCTCCACGGCGACGATGTTGTTGAAGTTGTTGAGCGGCATGTCGTTGAAGCGTCCGTGGCGATGCAGCCAAACCATCCACACGAAGAGTTCGTATATGATTTCGGAGTATTGCTTGAGGTATTCCTCGAAGTTGAAAATGTCGCGGTCGTTGAGGGTAGCCATCACGCAGACGTTGTGGAGGCTGGGTGCATAGCACTGGTAACTCTCGATGGCATAGGCATAGGTGTGGATGACGTAGGGATTGTCGAGCATGCGCTGGGAGGAGGGGGTGCAGCGTTGCAGGAGATAGTCCATGTCGGCATCGACACAGGCAATCATGTAGCCTCCCAGCGAGGAGCCGAGGCGGTTCATCATGGCAGTCTTCTTGCCTCGGTTGAGGTTGGTACGCGATGGAAGCATCACCTCGAAGGCGGTCTGTTCGTCCTCGAACTCGCTCAGCACACTGCGCCAGAAGAAGATGTCGTCATACGATTCGACGTATGCCACAATCTTCCGCTTCTTCGTCTTGGGACGGAGGCGGTTGGCTGCCTCGATGTAGGCTGAGGAGAGGTTGGCTGTAAGATGGCGAGACATATATAATAGTTATTTTTACGCTTCGCGCCTTTAGAAAAATAAAAGAAAATAAAAGAAAACAAGAAAAAATATTTTGTCTTATATTTTTTTGCTTTTTGGCTACGCCGAGCAAAAGGTTCTTGTTTTTCTAAAGGCGCGAAGCGTTTCCTCCTTAATTACTGATTTCTTCCACTTCTGTCACGTTGCTCATCCATCCGTCCATGATGAGGGCGGGGGAGTGGGTGGAGAGGATGATTTGGGCATTGGGGTTGAGTTGGCGGATGAGGTCGATGAGGCGTTGCTGCCAGTCGATGTGAAGGGAAATCTCGGGCTCGTCCATCAGCAGGGCGTAAGGCTCACGGTTCTCCACCAGCACGGTCATGAGGATGGCGAGCATCTGCTTTTCGCCGCTGGAGAGTTGGTAGGGGGTGATGAGTTCGGTGGTGCCGCTGCTGTTGGTTTGTATGAACTGGATTTCGTTGCTCTTGCGGTCTATCTTTTTGTGGGTGTCGGAAAAGAGTTCGTCTATCATGTCCTGAAACTGCTTCTTGGGGGCACTGACTTCGGCTGCCTTGAGTTGGTCGTCGGGGTTGCCGCTGGTGAGCAGTTCGATGATGCGATTGCCGATGTTCACCTGATAGTCGAGGAACCGCTTCTGCAGACGGTAAATCTGCCAGTCGAGTTCGGTCTTCACGCGCGAGTCGGAGAGTTTCTCCAAAAGGTCGCTGTGCAGGAGCGGACGGTCGAAGGAACGGATGACGTCGAACTTGATGTAGGTGGCATCTTCGGGCATGAGACGGATGGCGACTCCTTGAGGTGCTTCGTCCAGTCGGATTTCGTCTTTGTCTATCATGCTGAGGGTGCGGGCGGAGTGGTTGATGATGGTGCTCTTGCCCACACCGTTGATGCCGCTGAGGATGTTCACGTCAGGTTGCAGGTTCCAGATGATGTGTCTGCCACCCTTCCACAAAGCCTGAATCTCGATGCTTTGGATGTAGTCTGCTCTTTTTCTCATGGTTCTCTTCTTTTATTTTTGCAAAGGTACAAAAAAGACGTGAAAAGTGAAGAGTGAAAAGTGAAAAATTTGCTGCCGTATTTGTTGGTCATTCTGTTGGTTTACTGCTGCGGCAGCAAATTTTTCACTTTTCAAGCACGCTTGAAAACACATTTCTTATTTTTTTAGGTCACTTTTCACTTTTATTTCTTACCTTTGCATCCTGAATTTCAAATTGACGAACAATTTATGGGAGGATTCTTCGGAACCGTATCGATGGAAAAGTGTGCGGCTGACCTTTTCTATGGCACCGATTATCAGTCGCATCTTGGCACACGCCGTGGCGGTATGGCAACATACAGCAAGGAAAAAGGCTTCTACCGTGCCATCCACAATCTTGAAAGCACTTATTTTCGCACTCGTTTTGAGGCGGAGTTGTCAAAGTTTGAAGGCGAGGCAGGCATTGGCATCATCAGCGACACAGATGCGCAACCCATGCTCTTCAACAGCCATTTGGGCAGGTTTGCCATTGTGACGGTGGCAAAAATCAACAATATGGAAGAGATTGCGGGCAGGTTGCTGGAGGAGAACATGTATTTGTCGGAGTTCTCATCGGGCAAAATCAATCCGACCGAGTTGATTGGCGTGTTGATTGTGCAAGGAAAGAACTTCGTGGACGGCATTGAGAATGTGTTCAAGACAGTGAAAGGCTCCTGCTCCATGTTGCTGCTGACAGAAGACGGCATCATCGCTGCACGTGATGCTTGGGGGCGCACCCCGATTGTCATCGGACAGAAGGAGGGAGCAATGGCTGCCACCAGCGAGAACACGGCATTCCCCAATCTGGGCTATGAGACCACCTATTACGTGGGACCAGGCGAGATTGTGCGGCTACGTGCCGATGGCATGGAGCAGTTGCGCAAGCCGAACAAGAAGATGCAGATGTGTGCCTTCCTCTGGATATATTACGGTTTCCCCACCTCTTCATACGAAGGCAAGAATGTGGAGGATGTGCGTTTCGAGACAGGTCGCGTGATGGGGGAGAACGATGATGTGGAGGTCGATGCCGTGGGTGGCATCCCCGACTCGGGCATCGGCATGGCTGTGGGTTACAGTGCAGGAAGCAAAATCCCCTACCGTAGAGGCATCAGCAAATATACACCCACTTGGCCACGCTCGTTCATGCCACCAAATCAAGAGGTGCGCAACCTGGTGGCAAAGATGAAGTTGATTCCCAACAAAGACATGTTGAGAGGCAAACGTTGTTTGTTCTGCGACGACTCCATTGTGCGCGGAACTCAACTGAGAGAGAATACCAAGGTGCTCAAGGAACTGGGTGCCAAAGAGGTACACATGCGCATTGCTTGTCCACCGCTGATTTATGCTTGTCCGTTTGTGAATTTCTCTGCCTCGAAGTCTGAACTGGAATTGATTACACGTCGTGTCATCAAGGACTTGGAGACTCATTCGCGCACTGCCACGATGCTGGCTGATGCTCAGACAGCACAGAATGTGGAGGTGCCAGCCGAGCGCATCAAGGCGTATGCCACCACTGATTCGCCCGAATACAAGGCGATGGTGGGAGAGATAGCCCGTCGGTTGAACCTCGACAGCCTCAAGTTCTCGAAACTGGAGACCATTGTGGAGGCGATTGGACTGGACAAATGCCAGATTTGCACCCATTGCTTCGATGGAAGTTCGTTCCATTCGTTGGAGGAAGACAACTCTAACGAGTAGAGGAGTGATAGGTTTCGGAGATAAAAAATACAAGAAGGCGGAAGTGTTTGGATGACACTTCCGCCTTCTTTTGTGTTGGATGGCTTTTTCTTACTTGAGGAGTGCATTGCGAGACTTCGCGATTTCTTCCTTCGCCTCTTCAAGTTGGCTCTTAAACTCATCCACGGAGATGGCGTTGAGCACAGCAAGTGGCTTGATAGCCTCTGCAACAGGCTTAATCTCTGGGTCGTACTCGGACAGACGCTGGATGGCATCTTGAAGCAGTGCTACACGGAATGTGATGTTGGAAACTGCGTCGTCATCGAATGCCGTAATAAACTTGTCTGTCTTTTGGGTCGTGACAAAGAGTTGCTCAACGATGGAGGTGGAAGCCAACTGCCAGAAATAGTTGATGCGGCTGTTTTCGTTCATTGCCTCATAGAGGGCACCTGAAGCCTCGAAGACATTGTCAGCACCATCCAGCACCTTGAAAGAAGGGTCATTGATGTCGGTGGCAAGTTTTGTGATGGCTTCATCGTACTCGTCAGTTGGCATGTCGTAGAGTTTAGCCACTTCCTTGTCCACAGCCAGTGCGCTGAGGGCACGATACTTTTCTGCCAGTGTGACAGCGTTTTCAGCCACAGAGGGGGCGAGCAGATAGTCAGGTTTCACCTGCTTCTCCTCGTCGGTGAGTTCAATCTTGCCATCATCTTCAGTTTTGATGATTGGCACGGACTTCAGTTTGCCAAACTCTGCGGCGAGGCTGTCCATTTGTACTTTGATGTTTTCCTCAATTTGCTCCTGTTCGAAAGACTTGACAGAATCAGTTCCGTCTTGAGTGTTTTGAGTTTTGTTGCCAGTGCATGCTGCAAAAGCAACGGCTGTAAGAGCGACAGCGAAATAAGATAATTTCTTCATTGTTAGAATTTTGTTTATTGTTATGTTATTAGAATGTTGTGATTTGTTTCTTGATTGGAACAAGGGGATGATGGGCAACCCCGCGTATGTTTTGTTTAGTAACCTTCTTTCCTGACATACTTCCCGGGACAGTCTGTGAAGAGGAGGATGGCGAGGATGATGCTCATGATGCACATGACGGCAAGGTTGAAGCAGAGCGTCTTGACGTGCCATTTGCCAAGCAGTTTCTCGCTGCTGTAGAATGGGGCTCTTCCCAACGGGTCGTGAGGTGTCAGATAAACAATGCCGGCACGAGGCACGATATAACTATCTACGATGTCGATGACTCGTCCTTGGTCGGCTCCTGTCACTAAATCCTTCAGTTTCAAGTTGCAGTGGTCACGCTTCAATGCAAGGACTGCATCTTTGCCTTTCTCTCGTATCATCTTTGCCATCTGGGCATCTTCCTTCAGTGTCGCCTTGTTCCCTTCCTTTACAAGATACCGTTCCGTCTCTTTCATGTATTGGTGTAATGAAACGTAAGAATAATCGCCCTGATATGGCTTCACGCCTTCATACCGAGCCAGGAGCGGCAGGTTTGTCCGTATCACTTCCAGATGTTCGGGCTTCACTTCTTTTCCGTTCTTCTGCTCATCATTCATCGTCTCCAGTTGCGACTGCAATTCATAGAGGAAGACGGAGTTATAGTAGAGGTTCTCGTATTTTTTCTTGTCCAGTTCGAAGAGGTCTTTTTCGTACTCATTGTCGGTGAAGGATGTGACAGCCAACGCTTCGTATGCCCATCTTGAGGGGATGATGTCGCCAATGACAGGCACATTTCCTGTGGTGCTCTTAGGGGTGAGGTCAGGGAAACTGACAACCAGTCCGCAAAGCAGTATCTGAGGAATGAGCAGCATCGGGATGCTGATGTAGATGGCAATGACAGAACTGAGGCTTTGCGAGAGCAACAGACCTATCAGATTTGAAAGGAAGGCGGTGATGAATAGGATGAGCCACCACATGCCGAAGAGTCCTTGCAAGTCCATGATGGTATTGCCGATGAGGATGAACAGGCAGGTTTGTATTAACGAAATGCCTGCCATATAGATGATTTTCGACCAAATGTAACTGCTGTAGGAGAGGTGCAGGAATTTCTCTCGTTTCAGCAACGAGCGGTCTTTGATGATTTCTTCTGCACTTCCGCTCATGCCGATGAATGTTGCTACAATCACTGCCATGAAGAAGTAACTGACCAGATTCTTGTTGTCCCTCACGCTGTAGCCTTCTGCTGGGGCATAGCGTGTGAGCAAAGCACAGACGATGGCAAGCAGGGGGGCTTCCAGCAGAGTGATGCTCAGGTATTGGAGGTTCGTGATTTTTGTCTTGATGTTGCGTTGCAGGAAGATGGCGAACTGCTTGAACGCATGGGGTTTCTTCTGGTCGGAAGATGGCACTGCGCTAATTTGGGGTGCAGGTTGCTCTGGTCTTCTCTCCAAATAGAGACGATGCCATTCCTGTGGTGTCATCTTGCGGTTATCAGAGATTTCACCACTGTGGTTCAGTGCCTTCTCATCAATGATGTTCAAGACAATCTCGGGGTTCACGTTCCCGCAAGTCGGGCAGGTGCTTGTTTCTGCATCTGCATAGTTTGCCGCTTCCTTGAAATAGGTGATGGCATCAATGGGATTGCCGTCGAACACGGGGTATCCACCTCGATCGAGTAGCCACAGGCGGTCGAACAGTTTATACACATCGCTGGATGGTTGATGGATGTTCACCACAATCAACTTGCCCTTGCAGGTCTGTTCTTTCAGCAAGTTCACCACCTTCTCCGTGTCAGTCGATGAAAGCCCAGAGGTGGGTTCGTCGAGGAACAGCACGGATGGCTCACGTATCAGTTCCAGTGCGATATTCAGTCGTTTTCGCTGCCCCCCCGATATGTATTTGTTAATGGCTGAGCCAACCTTCAAGTCCTTGGCAGCGTCAAGCCCTAAGTCTTTCAGCGTTTTCATCACACGGCGGTCAATTTCTTCGTCGGGCATCCCATCGAAACAGAGTTTGGCAGTGAACCACAGGTTTTGATACACCGTGAGTTCTTCAATTAGCAAGTCATCTTGTGGAACAAAGCCAATCAGCAGTTTGGCTTCTGGCTCTGATATGTCATGCCCGTTGATGGTGATGCTGCCTTCTTGTGGAATGATGCTACCATTGAGAATGGAAAGCAAGGTCGATTTGCCTGTGCCCGAACCACCCATGATGGCAAGCAACTCGCCGCTATGCAGAGTGAAACTGAGGTTGTGCATGCCGTTGTCGCTGTTCGGGAATCGGAAGTTGATGTTGCGTCCGCGAAATTCCACCTTTTCCTCCCGTGTGCTGTCTGCCAGCCCTATTTTCTTGTTGTGGGCATCGATGATGGTGGAATAATAAACGGGTTTTCCGTTGTGTCCTTTTAGTACACTGCTCTGCATCCACACCTGATAGGCTCCCGACAACACAGGGACATCATTCAACAGTACGGTTTCGCTGCCTATGTATGTGAAGACCAATGTCTTGCTGCTGTCATTGTATAAGGTTTTCAGTTCACCATCAAATCCGTCCAGCCGATGTAACATGACATTCTTTGTTTCCGTTCCGTTCACAAAATCCACAAAATCTTGGAACAGGCTTTCGGAAATGTGGAATTTCTCAGCCATGACTTGGAAAATGCCGTGTACCTTTCCCTCTTTGTTGCCGCAGAACTCCATGAGTCGCAACAGCAGCAGTGGCTCTTCTGTTGCACGTATCTGCCCATGCAGGTTCGTGCAGATAGACTCCACCACATCTGCCACATTCAAGTCTTCCGACATCTCGTAGGCAACACGCATATCACTATACAGACCAATATAAGTATCGATGTTCCTGATTCCGAACTGGTGACGCAAGTAGTTGACGAGCATTGCTTTTGCCCGTTCCTCATCTACTTGCTCCTCCTTGCCAAATAAGGCAAAAAGGCTCAGGAAACTCGAAAGAATAATGTCTGTCATGTTATAAACTAATCACTTCACTTCCAACTTCTTCCGTCTTTTGGGGACTTCTTAAGTGGAAACACGCTCTTGTGTGCAAATTTATGAAAAATTTTACCGTACCGTCGGGAACTAAAAGTTAAAAAACATTAAACAACGCGTATTTGCCCCGTTAGATAGTCAATCACCTGCTCATTCGCCACTTTCAGAGCCTCGCATGCTTTGCCAAGATTGCGGGAAAACTCCTCGAAGGTTTCAGCCCCTCCGTCGCAGAGGTCGGTGACGGATTTCACGTAAAGGATGGGGGTGTGCAGGAGTGAGCAGACGAAGCCAACGGCGGCTCCTTCCATGTCTTTCAACTCGCCGCCATGTCGCTGAATCATGTCGAGGTCGCAAGGTTGCATGTCTAATGACGAACCTGTGGTCACCTTCCCCATTTTCAGTCCCAATGCCTCAGCCAAGGCTTGAGAGCCTTCCCACACGGCGTAGTTCCCCAGACTTTGGGTGCCCCAAGCATCATCGCCCGGCACACGTCGGTCGTGGAACATCACTCCGTTGCCAATAAATACATCGGCAATCCCTGCACCGTTGGCACGGAATGCCCCACAAGTGCCCGAATTGATGATGAGGTCGGGCTTCAGTCGTTGGATGGCACTCAGCGTTGCCACCGTTGCCGCCTCACAACCCACGAGGTCGCTGCCGTTCTGCTGACCGTTCAGCACTACGTTCAGGGTCATCCCCTTCACTTCACCCTCGTACAGCCTGCAAGGAAGGGGGGCAAAGAACCCCTCCACTTCCTTGATGCCATACCGTTCGATGAATGGCTTGGCTTCAGCCACCATCGCTACAACATAACAAACTCTCATGGTTCTAACCTTCATTTATTGATTGAAATACGAATTCGTGGAGGGTGCAGAGGGATTTCTCCTTGGTGTCTGACTTGAACTTGAAGAAGATGGCATGCTTACCCTTCAGTTTACCCAATTCTGGCAGGTCTGTATGCACCCATGTTTTTTCTGTTCCATCGTTGGCACTCAGTTTATAAGTGCCTAACAGTTTTCCTCCTTGTGAAGTCCAAGGACGGTCTGCCATGATTTCGATGGTCCCGTCAATGCCCTCTGGGGTGAGGAGTAATAGGAGTTGTACATTATCACGTCCTTCTGTGCTGTTGAAGTTGAAGTATTTGTAGCCCACGATGGATCCGTCCGTGTTGTTCACAACAGGATTGGTGTTGTAGCGAAGGTCGTAAGGAGCATCATACTTGGCGCTTGTTGCCTGCGCCTCTTCCTTGCTCATGCCTGATTCGCCACCATACCCTGCATCTACGTAAGAACCAAAGAAGGTGTTGTTGGGCCACGCATGTATAGCGGGTTTCGGAGCCGTGTACCAGCAGGCGATGCCGGCAGAGTGGCGTTCCAGTGGGTTCAGACCATTTAATGCGAAGCCTTCAGAGTTATATTCGCCTTCGCTGATTTCTACCTTGCCGCCTTTGCCCTCTTCCACCTTTACGGTGATGGGAGCCACCATCGCCTGACGGGCATATTCATTGATGCCAGTTTGACGGTGGTAAAACACATACCATTGTCCATTGATTTCACAGATGCTACCGTGCGTGTTGCCGTCGGGGGAGGCGGAGGCAATGGTGTCGCCTTGCTCGTTGATTTCGCGTCCACGACCGTCGATGATAGTGCCGCCATACGTCCATGGACCTAATGGATGGTCGCTATATGCGTATGCCAAAGTGTAGTTGGAAATAGGCAACCCGAACTCTCCATCCCGGGTGAAACGGCTGTAGATGAACACATACTTGTCTTTGATTTTTCGGATGGAAGAAGCCTCGAAGAAACGGAACACCTCATCTTGTTTGTGTCCAGGAATCATGTCTTCCACAATTTCTGTGCCAGGCTTTACGGTTGCCATCGTTTCAGGGTCAAACTCGGCTGCATAGGAACGTTCGAAGCCCCAGTAGCCATACACACGACCGTCATCATCCACAAACACGGCAGGGTCGAACTTCAGCACACCATCTGTTTGGAAAGGATTCTCCTTGTTCCAGTTGCACACCTCGAAGGGACCGTCGGGGCGGTTGCTCTTTGCCACCATGCCATTGCGTCCCCATTCCTGATTGTTCGGGTAGAGATAATACGTCTTCGTGCCGTCTGCATTCTTCACCATCGTCACGTCGGGTGCATACAGTACATCCGCCTTCCCTTCGGCATTGATGGGTTCGCCTTTCCCGTTCTTGTCCACACGCAGGATTTCGCCGTCATATCGCCAGCAGTAGAGGCTATCGACCGATGCCGACCACACCACCTGCTCACGTCCGCAGTAGCCAGTAATCATGCTGTCGTGCGAGCCGTAGATATAGACACGGTACTTTCCGGGCTGGTCGGGGTCTTCAAACACATAGGGCTCTCCATCGGGGATATGCTCCCACAGAGGCAGGTAGGGGTTGCCCACCGTTGGGGATTCTTTTTCTGCCATTTCCGTTGTTTTTGTGGTGCAGGCGGTCATGGCTGCCATACTGCAAACCGCCCCGATGAGAAGCCCCGAAAGGCTCCGTTCCATTGTAAGATGTTTCATGTGACTTGTGATTTAGGTTTCATTTCTTGTTGCAAAGATAACGAAAAAACTATAAATGAAAGCCTAAAGCACGAAAGTTTGTATCAGATGGGCTGTAAAATAATGAATTATTAACAATTAATTTAAGTTTGGGGAGTTTGACTCTCTTTGAAGTTAAAGAAGTTAGAGACGATGTTCGGCTAACAGCATCACATACGTCTTTGATTTCTGAGCGAAGCGATAACTTCTCTTTCGGACTGCTCCAGTCCGACATGCCGCACTGCTCCAGTCCGATGCATCGGACTGGAGCAGTGCGATTTTGTCCAACAAAAAACAAAAAGATAAGAAATCCCTCTGCGATAAACATCTTGTTCCTCAATCATGGGTTTCTTGCCATCCATACCGCAGAAAAATGAATCAGCGAGCCAAATAAACTTACTTTGTTTATCTTACTGATTGATAGGCTGCTGAATCAGGATGCGGTCTTAATACTCCTCTTCGTCCCACAGAAAGTCTTCCTTGGAGGGGTAGTCGGGCCAGATTTCTTCGATAGATTCATAGATGTCTCCCTCGTCCTCGATTTCTTCGAGGTTTTCTATCACTTCGAGCGGTGCGCCTGAGCGGGTGGCATAGTCGATGAGTTCTTCCTTGGTGGCTGGCCAAGGGGCGTCTTCCAGTTTTGATGCTAATTCAAGTGTCCAATACATAGTTCTTGTATATGTTTTTGATTTTGGGCGCAAAAGTACAACTTATTTTGTTCTCTGCCAAATTATTTCAGGATGTTTTTCATCTGCATTGAGTTTTCGTGCCAAAACGAAGAGATAGTCGCTGAGACGGTTGACGTAGGCTATGACCTGTGCATCGACTTGGGCTCCTTCTTCGCAGAGGGCGAGGATGCGGCGTTCGGCACGGCGGCAGACGGTGCGGCACACGTGGGCAAGGGCGGCGGCACGGCATCCTCCCGGCAGGATGAAGCAACGGAAGGGGGGCAAGGTGGCGTTGATGCGGTCTATCTCTTGCTCGAGGTCGGTCACCATGTCGGGGGTTACGATATTGCCTGTGCGCACTTCACGTTGTGAATTGTCGGTGGCAAGATAGCCGCCCACGACAAAAAGGGTGTTTTGAATGTTGGTGAGAAATTCACTGTCGTGGGGGGCGGTGCAGTAGGTGATGAGCAGCCCGATTTGGGAACAGAGTTCATCGATGGTGCCGTAGGATTCGAGACGGGCGCAACTTTTGCTGACGCGCTGTCCGCCTACGAGTGAGGTTTGGCCTTGGTCGCCTGTTCGGGTGTAGATGTTCATGGGAGTTGAGGTTTAGAGGAGATAGTTTTGTTTGATGCGTTTCTTGTCGAAAATGACCATGCCGCGCTGTCCCATGTCGAAGGTGACAATGGCACGTGGGTCATGGACGATGGAGTTCCACAGCGGGGCGTTCTCATTGTGGGTGTGTTCCAGGATGAGGATGGTGTCGGGGGTGATGGTGTGCAGTTCCTCTTCGTAACGCTGTGCTGCCTGCCCTGCCTGTTCGTCGATGATGACGATGGGCTGGTGGCGGAAGTGGTTGCGGATGCGGAAGAGTTGCTGCTGTTGGGGGGTGTCGAGGTGCTGTTCCTGGTAGGCATAGTAGGGCAGTGGCTCGAAGAGGACGTCGCGGATGAGTTCGTATGCCCATGGTGACTGCACACCAAACCCGCGCCGATGGATGGCGCGGGTTGGTGCTGTGATAAAAAGATGTATCGTGCGTCGCAGATTCATGTTTCTTTTTTTTAATTCACAATTCATAATTCATGATTGCCATTCGGTTTGTTGCCCGATGAAAATGCATCGCGTTGGCCTAATTATGAATTGTGGATTATGAATGATGAATTGTTGCTTGCAGTCTCGCTTGTTCCAGCAAGGTCTGTGCACCTTCTCCTTCGGGTGTCTTGTCGCGAGGAACGGTGAAGATGAACCGTGCGCCGCCTGTGTAGGCTGTGTCGAGATGGATGTCGCCTCCCAAGGCACGTGCGATGAGACGGCACACGTAGAGACCCAATCCAAGTCCTGGGCTGTAGTGGTCGAGTTTCTCAAAGTGCTCGAAAATGACATCCGTCTTGTCTGGAGGTATGCCGATGCCTGTGTCAGTTACCGTGAACAGGATGTTGTCGTCGGAGGTGTCATGGGTGACGGTGAGCGTGATTTTTCCGCTGGTGGTGTTCTTGCAGGCGTTGGAGAGAAGGTTGTGGAGCACCTGTCCGACACGTTTCTGGTCGGTTTTGAGTGTCAGTCCGTTGCGCTGCGGCTCGTAGATGTACTCGACGCCAGCAGGAAGCAGTTGGCGTGTCTCTTCCATCCATTCGTTGCAGAGTTGGTCCACATCCACTTCGGTGAAATGGAAGTTGAATGTGCCTACTTCCATGTTGCTCACGTCAATAATGCTGTCGAGGGTGGAGAGCAGTTGGTCGTTGCTCTCTTGGATATAGCCATTGTAGAGGGAGCGTTCTTCGTCCGAGAGGTCGTTGGACATGAGTTGCGCAAAGCCCATGATGGCATTGAGCGGTGTACGGATTTCGTGTCTCATGTTTTGGATGAAGACGGTCTTCACGCGGTCGGCAATGGCTGCTTGGTCGAGTGCCTTCTGCAGTTCGTCTGCACGTTTTCTCTCGGCGGCGGCATTGTTCTGGTGCCATCCCAAATAGAATGCCACACAGATGGACAAAGCCAAAAGGGCAAAGGTGAAGGCAAGTGAGTTGCGTTTCAGTTTCTCACTGTCTTCCATGTCTTTCTGATGTGAACTGTACGATGAGTTGATGACGGGGAAATACTTTGACACGTCGAGCGCAAGACTGCGTGAGGGATAGGTGTTGGCATCTTCCATCGTACACATCAGATAGGCGTAGGCACGTTCAATCTCATTCTCCTCGTAGAGTGCATAAACGAGGTAGGGAAGTGACTGATATTCAGTTGTGCCGCCCTTGATGTCCTCCACTGCTGTGAGGGCGAGGTAATAGATGTGGTTTGCTTGGTTGTTGAGCAATTTGTAGATGGATGCCAATGCCATGCACATATAGACATGCTCTTTTCCTTTCGCTTTCGGGAAACGGGGCATGATGGCTTCAAGGGCTTTCTGCGGATGATTGAGATAGATTTCCTTGTTGGCAATAGTGATGTCCCTTCCACCCCCCTCTGGCTGAAGTGCCAAGATGCTGTCGAAATAGGTAATCATCATTTTTTCCTCATCTTGCACTACGCTGATGTCAGACATATATTCGGAAATCTTCTCGTAGTTGCTTCGGGCTGTGTGGTAATATTGCAGCCGCTCTTCCTTTGAGAGTTTGGTGGGGTCAATCTGGTTGGTGATGTTGTTGGCTTTGTGATAAAGCCCCATTGTTCCGTATGTGCGCGATTCGTTTAATTGCACCCATGTCCTCAGATTGATGTCGTTAGCGTATTCGTCTGTTCTTTCAATGCGTTCCAACACCTTCAGGGCTTGTCTGCCATTGAAGTCGGAAAGCGCCTCATATAGTTCTTTACATTTCGCTAAATACACATCTGGGGGGCTTGTGCTGACCACTCGCTCCAAACTATCGACACGCTGCTGGCGCATCGCTTGATACAGATTCTTGTTGGCAATAGCACTATCCAGTTCAGTCAATACCGCCTCTATCTCATTCTTGCTAAATGTTTTGTATTGTGCAAGCGAGGACAAAGGAAAAGCCAATGCAAATGATAATATGACTAAACGGATGAGCCGCATAAAGACAGAATAGGTTAGTGTGTATATTTTCTCGGAGAAATCATTTTCCGTCGCAAATGTAGGGAAATGTTTGTTAAAATCACAATAAAAAGCCCTTTTTTTCTCGTTGGGAGGGTAAAATAGTGCTTCATGGGGGGTGTTTTTTGTCATTTTGT
This sequence comes from Bacteroidaceae bacterium, assembly GCA_017470525.1. Taxonomy (GTDB): domain Bacteria; phylum Bacteroidota; class Bacteroidia; order Bacteroidales; family Bacteroidaceae; genus Minthosoma. Next base: position 7,192 of record JAFUYM010000025.1, on the reverse strand, counting down.
GTTACCTTTGCATGAAATTTGCAAAGTATGGTGAGCATTTCTCGCATCAATCTTTCAACGGTGGATTCGACCAACCTGTTTGTCCGTGAGATGTTGGAGTCTGAACGGACGGGGCAGGTTGTGTCTGCTGATGCCCTGCCTGGCTTTACGTTGGTGGTGGCTGACGACCAGACGAAGGGACGAGGGCAACAGGGTAATTCGTGGGAGACGGAACGGGGCAAGAACTTGACGTTCTCTTTGTTGTGTCACCCGATTTTCATACCCGCCACCCGTCAGTTTCTCCTCTCACAGTGCATGGCAGTGGCTGTTCGTCAGACATTGTCGCAGTATGTGACGGGAGTGACCGTGAAGTGGCCTAACGACATCTATGTAGGCGAGGAGAAGATTAGCGGCACGTTGATTGAGTGTGATTTGCAGGGCAGAAGCATTGCCAACTGTATCATTGGTGTGGGCATCAACGTGAATCAGAGGGTGTTCAGAAGTGATGCACCGAACCCCACTTCGCTGAGGTTGCTGACAGGTCAGGAACATGACCGCGAGGAAATCCTTTCATCTGTGATGAAGAACTTTCAGACAGGCTATCAGAAGTTGATGGAAGGGAATGGCGAAGAAGTGAGGCAACAATACATGGAACACCTCTATCGCCGTGAAGGCTTCCATCGTTACAGCGATGTACGGGGCGAGTTCATGGCTGAGATTGCAGAAGTGGAACCTACGGGGCATTTGCATCTGCGGTTTGGGAACGGCAATGTGGTGCGTTACGAGTTTAAGGAGGTTCGTTTTTTGAAAGATTGATTGAATGGTAAAGATGTTGAATCCAAAGAATATACATATTGCAGACTATAACTATGACTTGCCCGATGAGCGCATTGCCAAGTTCCCTCTGGCGAAGCGTGATGCCAGCAAGTTGTTGATCTATCGGCAGGGTAAGGTGAGTGAAGATGTGTTCACATCGCTGCCTCAGTATTTGCCCAAGGGGGCTTTAATGGTGTTTAACAATACTAAAGTCATTCAGGCTCGTCTCCATTTCAGGAAAAGACCCCCTTCGGGGGCTGGGGGGCTTGGCGCACTCATCGAGGTCTTTTGTCTCGAACCAGCCGTGCCTAACGACTACCAGTTGAACTTTTCGCAAAAAGGAAGGGTGCAGTGGTATTGTCTGGTGGGCAATCTGAAGAAGTGGAAAGAGGGGGCGTTGCTGAGAGAAATTGAAATGCCTGATGGCGAAAAAGTGACGTTGGCTTGTGAACGTAAGGGCATTCATGGCACTTCTCATCTCATCGAATTTACATGGGGCGGAAACTACACATGGGCAGAACTGTTGGATGCCGTGGGTGAATTGCCGATTCCTCCTTATCTGAACCGCGAAACGCAGGAGAGCGACAAGACCACCTATCAGACCGTCTATTCCAAAATCAAAGGTTCGGTGGCAGCACCGACAGCAGGGCTGCACTTCACCGAGCGGGTGTTGAATGCCCTCGATGCAGCAGGGATTGACCGCGAGGAACTGACTCTGCATGTGGGTGCTGGTACGTTCAAGCCTGTGAAGAGTGAGGAAATAGGGGGACATGACATGCACACCGAACATATTGCCGTGCGTCGGCAGACCATCGAGAAACTGATTGCTCACGGAGGGGAAGCCATTGCCGTGGGCACCACCAGTGTGCGCACCCTTGAAAGCCTCTACTACATGGGCATCCTTGCCGCCCAAGGTGCTGAGGAACTGCATGTGCCGCAGTGGATGCCCTATGAAACCCTCAACCCTCAACCTTCAACTCTCAAATCCCTACAGTCTCTTCTTTCCTATATGGACAAGCATCATCTTGATGTTCTCCATTCCTCCACGCAAATCATCATTGCCCCTGGCTACGAATATCATATCGTCAAGCAGATGGTCACGAACTTCCATCAGCCCCAATCCACGCTTTTGTTGCTCGTGTCCGCCTTCTTGAAAGGTGACTGGAAGAAGGTGTATGACTATGCCCTCTCACATGATTTCCGTTTCCTCAGTTATGGAGATTCCTCACTCCTCATCCCCTAAAACCGCATAACCGTACAACCCCATAACCGCAAAACCCCTCATGAAAGATAACAACGAAGAAATGTTCCCAATTGTCGATGAAGACGGCAACATCACAGGTGCAGCCACTCGTGGTGAGTGCCACAGCGGCAGCAAACTCCTGCATCCTGTGGTGCATCTGCATGTGTTCAACAGTCAAGGTGAACTCTATTTGCAGAAACGTCCGGCATGGAAAGACATCCAGCCAGGTAAGTGGGACACAGCAGTGGGTGGACATGTGGATTTGGGGGAATGTGTGGAAGATGCCTTGAAGCGAGAGGTGCGCGAAGAGTTGGGCGTCACCGACTTTACGCCAGAACGCATCACGCAGTATGTCTTTGAAAGCGACCGTGAGAAGGAACTCGTGTTTGCCTACAAGACCGTGTATGACGGCGCGATAACTCCTTCTGACGAACTGGATGGAGGACGTTTTTGGACTCCGCAAGAAATCAAAGAGAACCTTGGGAACAATGTGTTCACTCCCAATTTTGAGAAAGAACTCGAACGCTTACAACTAATTAAAACTTGACCTATATGAAAAAGTTACTCACTGTCTTATTGACGACTTCAATTCTTCAATTCTTCAATTCTTCAATCCTTCATGCTCAGCGCGACATCTGGATAGACATCAACGGAGTGCGCGACCTCACAGCCGACTCCATCGACATCGCCAATCAGGCACGTCCCATCCCAGGCAGCAGTCGCAAGGGCAATAACCCCGTGCTCTTCCTCGTGGGCAACAGCACCATGCGCACAGGCACCCTCGGCAACGGCAGCAACGGTCAGTGGGGCTGGGGATTCTATGCCCACGAATACTATGACGAGAACAAAATCACCGTCGAGAATCATGCCCTTGGAGGCACCTCCCCACGCACTTTTTACAATCAGTTGTGGAAGCCTGTGCTCGAAGCCGTGCAGAAAGGCGATTATGTGTTCCTTGAACTGGGGCACAACGATAACGGACCCATTGATTCCATCCGTGCCCGTTCGTCTTATCGTCCCAATGGACACCTTGAAGTGAAGGAAGATTCCATCTCTATCTATAATAAGGTGACGAAAAAGCAAGAGACCGTTTATACCTTCGGTGGTTACACTCGCCGCTTCATCAACGAAATCCGTGCCAAGGGTGCTACTCCCATTCTCTTCACATTGACTCCTCGCAACGACTACGAGAAGGACGACCCCACTAAGATTCAGCGTAAACTCACCGACTTCACTCCAGCCATCTTTGCCATTGGCAAAGAGATGAACGTGCCAGTGATTGACCTCAACGACATCTCAGCCCTCAAACTGGAAAAGTATGGTCCTTGGAAGACCAACTACCATTTCTATCTTGACAAAATCCACTCCTCAGCCTACGGTGCCCGCATGAATGCAGCCAGTGCAGCCGAAGGCATCTTGGCTTCTACCGACCCCCAACTGGCAACCTTCAAGACCTATCTGAACGACAAGGTCATCCCTGTTCGGTGCGACCAGAAGCGTCAGCAGGGCAAGCCCATGGTCTTCCTTTGCGGCGACTCCACAGGCAAGAACGAGGACAAGAAGCCCGACGGCATGTGGGGCTGGGGCAGTCAGGCCTACACCGTTTTCGATTCCACCAAGTGCGTCTTCCAGAATCAGGCACGTGCCGGTCGCAGCAGCCGCACCTACATCGACGAAGGACTTTGGGAAGTGGTGTATAACTCCCTCGAACCTGGCGATTTCGTCTTCATCCAGTTTGGGCACAACGACATCGGTGGCATCAAGGATGGCAAGGAACGTGGTGTCATAGCCTCAGCCAAAGACTCCTGTGCTGTCTATCACATGGAAAGCAGCGGCATCTACAAGGTCATCTACTCCTATGGCTGGTATCTCAAGAAGATGATACGTGATGCACAAGAGAAAGGGGCTACCCCCATTCTGCTCACACTCACCCCGCGCAACGAATGGCATCAGGGCGATGGACATTCCAGGGGATTCATCTACCCCGTCAAGGAAAAGGCAGGCAAGTCCTATATAGAGCGTCGCAATGAGACCTACGGCAAGTGGTGTCGTGATGTAGCCCAAGCGACCGGCATCACCCTCATCGATGTCCACAACCTCACAGCCGATGCCCTCGACAAACTGGGGCAGAAGAAAGCCGCCGCCTACTTCAACCACGACCACACCCACACCTCACTTCAGGGAGCCCAACTCAATGCCCAGAGCGTAGCCAAAGGCTTAAAGGCTGTCGGGCATCCTGCGGCACAGTTGCTGAAGTAGGAACCATCCTGTTGACTTGATTATAGCGAACCGTAAGCACAGCGGGCACTTTCTGTTTATTGTAAACAAAAATGTGCCCGCTGTGTTTATTTTTACACATGCTGCGAAGACTGCACGTCGTGGACTTTTCTTAGTCTGCATCCGTGCAGGAAAGCATCACAGCGGATAAACCAGTGTGGTGATGAAGATGTTGGCGGCAAGGATGATGAGGTTCATCCAGAAGCCAATCTTGGTGAAGTCGGTGAATCGGTAGCCGCCGGGGATATAAACCAGCATGTGGGTGGGCGAACCGATGGGGGTGGCAAAACTGGAACTGACGGCAATCATGAGGGCAATGGCGAAGGTGAGCGGATTGGCTCCACAGGCGGCTGCTGCCGACATGGCGATGGGGTAGAACATGGCTCCACAGGTGGTGTTGCTGATGAACTCGGTCATGAACGTGCCGACAAGGCAGATGGCGATGAGCACGACGTAGGGATTGGTGCCGCAAATGGATAGGAGTCCGTTGGCAATCATCTCAGCCAATCCCGTCTTTTCGATGGCAGAACCGAAGGCAACGCTACAAGCGAAGATGATGAAGATTTGCCAGTCGATGCTCTTGAATGCCTGGCTGGTGGTGCAGCATCCGAGAACCACCATGAGGATGGCTGCCAAGGCTGCGGCTTGCAGAAGGGGCATGACCTCGAAAGCGGAGAGGGCGACCATGCCTATCATGACCAGTCCCGCCACGGCGGTTTTCTTGCCGCGCTCAGGCTCTATCTCCATGTCAGCCACCGAACATTCCAGTCCGCTGCGCTTGGCAAGGGACAAGATGGAGGTGCGGTCGCCCGTGAAGACGAGTGTGTCGCCTCCCAACAGGTAGTCATCATTCTGCACGTTGTTGTTCACCTCACCGTCGAAACTGACAATGCCCATGAGACGGCAGTTGCTGTCGGTGGCAGCAAGGTCAAGTGCCTCGACGCACTGCCCAACCAAGTGGCTTCTTGCTGGCACTTTCAGTTCGATGGTGGCTCCCGTCACGTTCATCTTCTCGTCGGGTGTCTCCCGCACAGGCAGCAGTTTCTGCATGGCGAGCATGCTAAGGATGCCGACTGCCAGGCAAAAGAGTCCCACACCTGTTGTGGCAAAGATGCTGAGTTCTGTGCCCGTGTCTTCTTGGTACATGCCCGAAATAATCAGGTTGGGTGGTGTGCCGATGAGGGTGCAGATGCCGCCCATGCCTGAGGCGTAACTCAGCGGAATCAGCAGTTTGGAGGGGGCAATGCCCAACTTGCGGCTCCAGTCCTTCACGATGTTGATGAACAGTGCCACCACCGTCGTGTTGCTGAGGAAGGCGCTGAGCACTGCCACGGGTGCCATCACCCGGACAATCGCACCAGAAACACTCTTCGGGGTGCCCATCAGGTACTTTGATATCCATTGCAGCACCCCTGTATAGGTCAAACCTGCAATGACGATGAACAGGATGACCACGACCACCACGCTGGAACTGCTGAAGCCTGCAAAGGTGTCCTTGGCAGAGAGCACTCCCGTGAGGAACAGCACCATCGTGGCGGTGGCGAATGCCGCCCAAGTCTGTATTTTCGTGAAAATAAGCGCGAGGAACATGCCAATGATAATCACAAGCGTCAGCCATGCTCCGGTGGTGAGTCCTAACCATTCGGTTTGTAAAAATGTTTCCATATTAGAATTGATGAGTTAGTTCTTCCTTTTTCAATGATGTGCCAAAGTTACAGAATATTTTTGAATCTGCCCATAACAAAAAACGGAAAAAGGTCTCGACAGGCTTATTTTGTGTTGAATGTATGATAATTGCTGCGGGACGAAATCGGACTGCTCCAGTCCGATGAACCGCACTGCTCCAGTCCGACACGTCGGACTGGAGCAGTGCGAAAAAGAGGTTGTGAAAGGATGGTTTTCTTGAGTGTGAAATGCTTTTGATGGAGGCATGGTCATAATGTCACCTTCAGACCGACCGTCATGGTGCTGAACTTGGGTCCATAATCGGTGTCGAGCAAGTTGAAGGGGTTGTATTTGTAATAGACGCCCAGCCCCTGCACACAAAACTCTGCGCCGATGCCTACGGAGAACTTGTTGAAGTGCAGTTTGTTGTCCTTCAGGGTTTGTTTGCCTTCCTCAGTTCGGTAGCGGGTCTTCAGGCTGGCATGAGGCATGTAGTAGAGTTCGGGACCCACGGCGAAGAAAGTGCGGCGACCATGCCCGACCTTGTGGTAATACTTCAGCGGAAGGATGAAGCCGAAGGTCTTGATGCGGCTGAACTTCGGGTCGGCACCCTCGGGATAAGGCTCGACGCTGATGCTGCCATCCTCGTGCTTGGCAAACATCTGTCGGTTCGTCATGCGGTAATTCCTCCATCCGATGCCCAAGCCGATGACGAACACGCCGTTCCTGCCCACAGGGGTCTGTGCTCTGAGGATGTTGCCCAACTCAATCTCGAAGGATTGCCCCATGTTGAGATGAACTCCTTCGGCTTGGTTCACTCCGCCGATGAAGCCAAAGGAGAAGTTGAATGCTTCGCGCGGATACCAGTATTTGGACTCCCTTTTGGGTGAGAAGAGCACGTCGAAGTTCCATCCGCCAGGGTGCTCTTCAGGGAATTTGGCGTTCTCAACAGGCAGGTCGGGGCTGTTGATGGAATCGGTGTCTTGTGCGTTGATGCTTGCTGTGGCAATGCTTGCCAGCAAGAGAAGAAGTGAAAATCTTTTCATGTCGCTTTCGTGATGATTATATGAGATTATCCTAAAATCCGCAACTATCATCCAATACACGATTAAGGGTAGATTTATGAGTCGTTAGTAGCAGCTTTCAGTAAAAAGCAACAGCACAACATCAATATGTAGCCACCATCCCCTTACCCCACGATGCGACTTGAGG
>JAFUYM010000024.1 GCA_017470525.1 Bacteroidaceae bacterium | reverse complement strand
AATTATGAATTATGAATTATTTTTTCTTATCTTTGCATCTGAAAAATTAGGAAAAGGAATGCGAATTCTTCTTTTGGGTGATTATTCGAATGTGCATGCCACACTTGCCGAGGGCTTTCGTGCCTTGGGGCATGAGTGTGTGGTGGCAAGCGATGGCGACCATTGGAAGGATTACCCAAGGGATATTGACCTGCAACGTGAGTTCGGGTTTCGCGGTAACGCTTCTTTCCTTTGGCGATTGATGAAGGCGTTGCCGAAGTTTCGTGGCTATGACGTAGTGCAACTCATCAATCCCATTTTTTTTGAACTGAAAGCGGAACGCCTTGCTCCTTTCTATCGCTATCTGCGTCGCCACAACAGCAAGATGGTGATGGGTGCTTTTGGCATGGATTATTATTGGGCACACGTCAATACCTACCAGCGCCCCCTTCGCTACAGTGACTTCAACTTTGGCGATACCATTCGCACTGACCATGAGGCTAAAAGGTTCCGTACCGACTGGATCGGCACTCCCAAAGAGACGTTGAACAAACTGATTGCCAGCGATTGCGATGGTATTGTAGCGGGTCTTTATGAGTATTGGATAACTTATCAACAGTTCAAGGACAAAATGGTGTTCATCCCTTTTCCTGTGAAAGTGCCAGCGAAGGACGTGCTGCATGAACATCATGGTGAAGTGGTCCTCTTTTGTGGCATCAGCAAAGACCGCTCAGCCTACAAAGGCACCGACATCATGCTGACAGCAGCCAAGGCGGTGCAGAAGAAATACTCCGACAGATTGAATTTGCAAGTAGCCGAGGGGGTGCCTTTTGTTCAATATCAAGCAATGATGGATAGTGCCGATGCTATTCTCGACCAACTCTACAGTTATACACCTGCCATGAATTCCCTGCTTGCCATGTCGAAGGGCATCATCAACATTGGTGGAGGTGAACCTGAAAACTATGAAATCTTGGAAGAGAAGGAACTGCGCCCCATCATCAATGTGCAGCCCACTTACGAGAGTTGCTATGAAGAAATCGAAAAACTGGTGCTTCATCCCGAACGCATTCCCCTCTTGAAGCAGCAAAGCGTGGAGTATGTGAAGAAACATCACGATTACATCAAAGTGGCACAGCAATACCTTGATTACTACAGCACCCTCTAACTCATCACTCTAAATACCTTATTCCCTTTAACATATTCATCAAGATGGGGAAGGGGTTTGCACCTCGATGCACGAACCACCATCCCGCCTCTTTCACCGTTCGCCACATGGCATTAGACGTTCCATATACATAGCGGAATGTTGCCCCTTTGGTCATCTGCAACTTCTTGTTCTCCAAAAAGTTTTCTCCTGTTGTGCCCGCTGGGGTCATCACCATCGGTTTTGCCATATAAATGATGCGGCATCCAGTCTCTCTGGCATCCTTCATCCACACCTCTTCTTCACCAGCACAAAGTGTCAGACTTCCCAATCCGAAGCGTTCGTCAAACCGCACTTTCACCGTCCTTCTGAAAGTCATCTCCACCGAGCAGACATAGTCAGCAGGGTAGGGGTGTAGTGGCTTTCCTTCCATGTTGAGTGCTTGAAAAAGAATCACATCGGCTTCGGGATGCGTGTTGTATGCCTCAAAGACATTGTCTATCAATTCTGGCGTATATCTGTTGTCATCATCCGCAATCACCACTACATCCCCCTTCGCATACTCAAGAGCATGGTTCCGATTCCTGCTTAGTCCCTTTCCCTCCAAGAACACCACCTTCACATCTTCCCGTTCCTTCAACACTTGAGGCACCAACTTCTTCATCTCTTCCGATGTATATTGCATTGACACCACATACCTGACCCCGCCTTGTGACGGCATCAACACTTCTGGAACCCTTAGGATTCCTTTGTCAATCGTGCATATCAAAATGTCCAGTGTCATAACGTGTGCAAAATTACGGAAAAATATCGGTTTTTATCGCTTTATCGCCATTTTTTTCGTACCTTTGCACCCGCAAAGTTCAGGACACAGTAACGAGTGGCGAGGTTGGATGCCTCGTGTAAGTCCAGTTATGAACAGAGAACTTGGCAATTATTAGAGTTCATAACAAACAGTAAATCAGAATGGAAAAAGTATCACGTTCGTTGACATCGACCATCCTGTCGATGTCGCTCCTCACGGTCATGGCTGGTGCGGCAATTGCTCCAGCCTTGGGAATCATCAAACAACATTTTGCCGATGCACCCGACTTGTTGGTGCAACTCATTGTCAGCATTCCTGCACTCTTCATCATCGTCACCAACCTTTTCTTCCTGCCCATCAGTCGGATGCTCCGTACTCGGGCGATTGCCCTCACGGGGCTTCTTCTTTATGTGGCAGCAGGTGCAGGTTGCTTCTTTGTCAATGACCTCTATGTGCTCTTGTCGATGCGCGCTTTGTTGGGCATCAGTGTGGGGCTCATCATGCCTCTCTCTACAGGGCTGCTTGCCTATTATTTCCCTCCCGAAGAACAGGCACGGTTGATGGGGCTTTCGGCAGCCATGAACCAGATGGGCGGTGTGGTGGCAACCCTCTTGGCTGGCATCCTCGCCGCCATTGAATGGAACTACGGTTTCCTTGTCTATCTGCTCGCCTTGATTGCCGTGGTGATGGTGTGGCGATGGTTGCCCGACGAACAGTTGGATTCGGCAAATAAACGTGGCAAAGCCTTTGAGCCTCGGCAGTTGCTCAAGTTCCATCCTTCCGTCATCGGCATGTTGCTGCTCATGACCATCTTCTTCATCTTCCCCACCAATTTTGCCATCATCACCAGCAAGCAAACCACGCTCACCGCAACAGTTATCACCATCATCATGGTGGCACTCGATGTGGTTGCCTTCTTTGTCGGTTTGCTCTTTGGAAGGCTGATGCACCTTTTCCGCAAGCCTATCAAGTATTTCGCACCGCTTGCTTTCCTTCTGGGCTATGTTTTTTTTGTGCTGAGTCAGAGTGTGACTGCTATCATCCTTGGTGCTGCTTTCATCGGCATTGCCACTGGTGTGGGTGTTCCTTATCTCAACACCATCGCCTCCATCAAGGGCGGCAAGAATTCTGCCACCACGGTGATGCCCCTGCTTTCCGCCGCCCTCTATCTCGGACAGTTCGTTTCACCCCTCCTCGTCATGCCTATCTCCCAATCCCTGTTTGACGAAGCCGACCTCACTGCTCCTTACAAAGTGGGCATCATCATTAGTGTCCTATTCCTGCTGCAAGTGTGGAGCACACGCCACTTCCAAAGTCTGCCGCCTGAATCACACGCATAAATAGAAATCATTCATGATGAATTTGTGGCTCATTTGTGATAATTTGTGTTTCTAAAACATATAATCACCATGAATGAGTCACGAATTCTTCATGAATTTTTTGTATCAGTTTTTTTCATCGTATCTTTGCCGAAAAATTCAGCAAGATGGCAGAAGAATTGAAAATCACAGTAGGCTCGAAGGAAGAGAAGTACCGAGAGTTGGTGCCACAAATCAAGGCGGTGGTGGAAGGGGAAACTGACCTCATTGCCAACATGGCAAATGTGGCAAGTATGTTGCAAGAGACCTTTGGGTTCTGGTGGACAGGGTTCTATCGGGTTACCGAGGGGATACTTGTTCTCGGACCCTTTCAAGGTCCCTTGGCATGTACCCGCATCAAGAAAGGGAAGGGCGTGTGCGGCACGGCATGGGAACGGGAGGGAACTGTCATCGTGCCCGATGTAGAGCAGTTTCCTGGGCACATCGCTTGCTCCAGTTTGAGCCGCAGCGAGATTGTTGTCCCCGTCAAGAGAAATGGTGAAGTGATTGCCGTGCTCGACATCGACAGCAAAGACCTGAACACCTTCGACGAAATAGATAAAAAGTACTTGGAAGAAGTGGCAAAGGCACTTTGACAGTTGGTTATCTCTGCATTGCGATCAATCGTCCTATCTGTGGTATGGATTTGGAATTTATCCTATTAACTAAGAATGAAAGTCTTGCGGTAGAAAGATGATTGGATATGAGTGAAGCGACATGCTGCTTAATGAAAAAATCCACACAAAGTTTTGGTATATGAAAAGATATTCTTACCTTTGCCTGTGTATAATATAAAACAGCGATGGTCAAACAAGAGATGATAGCAAGGATGCGCCAAGTGGCAGACAAAATTCTGCCAACAGGTGGTACCGTGCTCCTTTATGGTTCCAGAGCCAGAGGAGATGCCCATGCCACATCTGATTGGGACATTCTCATTCTGCTTGACAAAGCCACTATCGAAGAAAAGGACTATGATGACATAGCCTACCCATTCACCGTGCTTGGATGGCAGACCAATGAGGTCATTTCCCCCATCATGCTTACCCGCCAAGAATGGCAAAAGGAATCCATTACCCCTTTTTATAGAAATGTTGAACGCGACAAGATTGTGATTGTATGAGTTTGGACTTGGAAGACAGGAAGACCTTGGTCAACTTGGAGTTTGAAAAGGCAAGCAATATTATCTCTCAGATTCAATTGTTTCACCAGAACAAATTTTGGGATACGATTGCGAACCGCTTGTATTATGCCGTTTATCATGCTGTTGTTGCTCTTTTCATCCATGATGGGATTGAAGTGGGGACACACAAAACAACCATTAATCGCTTTGGCAATTATTATGTCCAGACTGGTATTTTTACACCACAAGATGGCAAACTATTTTCTCGTCTCAAATCTATACGCGAAGCATCTGATTACACAACTACTTATGCCATTTCCCAAGAAACTTTAGAGCCAAGAATCGTAGAAGCGCAAGATCTTGTTGTCAGAATAAGACAGTATCTTAAGGAAACTCCCTACAAGGATTCATACGAGATGATTCTGAAGGAAGATGACGAGATTCCATATATACCAGGAAAAGGATAGACGAGATAAAATCTGAATAGTTCTCACCTCTTCTCCCTCGTCCCGTCTCTTTCCCCTCGATTCTATCCGATATTCTGATATCAGCCACAATGAAGACGCTTGGCAGAAGTATGTGGATAGCGGACAGATGATAACTTTGATATGGCATTCACGCTGAAAGCAATATAACACTAAGGCAGAAAGGCTCAGAAAGATTGGTCCAATGAAATGAGGCCTCAATAGGCAGGTTCTGCCGCTATCATTGGTTCGAATTCGTAGGGAGTCCTATCGGTATGATACACCTGTAGGATAGGTGCACCGAGTGCTGCTTCTATAGAAACTAGCGTGTCAATTGTGAAGTTGTGGGTGCCACGCATCCACTTGCTGATCTCTGCCTCACTTTTTCCCAACCGAGTCGCGAGGTCCTTTTGCTTCAAACCCTTTTCGTCCAGAATGTCATGAATCCGGTCAACAATAAGAAACGACATTGCCACAGCCTCGCGCGTCTCTGGATTCACACGCTTGCGTCTCTCTTCCAAAATCTTACTCCTCTTCATATCTCGTAAAATTTAAGTTACCTACTATTTCTTTGTCTACCAGAACGATAGTGCCGTCTTTTATACGTGACGAGATAAACCTACTGGTGTTAATAAGCATCTTTACGTATGCTGCCAGCGTCTCACTCTCTTGCCAACTTCTTGCATCCTTAATGCCTCCATTGCCAAAAACGAGTATCTTGTCAGACAAACGCAGACAGTATAATCTGATCTTATTGCCTACGTCAATAGGAATCACTCCGACTCCATCGCCATATTTACCCTCAGGGCGAAAATAGCGTTCCAAAGCACCGCGCTCGGCTATCTGGTCTATCCATGAAATAATGACATCTATCTCATTGTCACACTCGCAACCCTCTGGAAATTTCTCAAAGAAAGCCTCCAGTTCAGTCAATTCAGCATCCTTCATCTTGATGCTATAGAAATTGACCTTTTCGTATTCTTCTATCAGTTCGACGCAATACTCTTGTTTCATCCAGATTCTTAACTTTTAAGTTATCTATGGCAAAGGTACGAAGTTATTCTGAAACGACCAAACAATTAACTCAAAAATTAAGTTTTCTTCTTCATTTCTCTCCTTTTTCTCCTTCCACAATCTTTATTTCTTCATCTGTCAAGCCATAGAGTTGATATACAAGACGGTCAATTTCATTTCTTTTCTATCAGTGCCAGCAACTTTTCAAGAGACCAGCAGCCTTCTCGGATTGGTAATATTTTATTGCCATCGCTATCTATACGGCAACTTGAATTGGGTATCAATGCCAAGATTTCTGCAGGTCTTACTTTTCTTGTGAGAGGCAATTTGCATTTTTCAAAGAAAGGACGAACCTTTTCGAAATTCTCTTTTGTTTGAACCTCTCTAAGAAGGCGACTAAGAGAGTGAAATTTTGTCTTCATCAAATCTGCCTCCTTGCGAGGTATGCGAATTGCCGTTTTAAGATACCGTTCTATGCCCTTTTGCCAAGAAGAATAATTGTCATGATTGATGGACTTATAAGTTATGACATCCGCATCACATTTCACACTCCCCTCCCTAATGCTGCTTCTTTTGTTGATTTCCGCACTTTGCAGAAAGTCATAGATGGTTCTGATTGTTTTGTTGAAATTATCTTTGAACACAACAAACATCAATGTAGAACGATCCGGATTGACATTTTCATGCACAACCAACATCTTGCCAGATAGGCATTGTATGGTAAATAGAAAAGCCGCTTCCGATGTTTCTCTGTTCGAATGTGCCAAACTCTCCACACAAGGAATAATCTTGTGTTCTTTACTTTGTTTGCTTACCAAAAAGTCTATGAACTTCGACTTGTATTTCTTGAAACCTTCTGGTGACAATTGCTGGGCTTTCGAGAGAGCTTGACAAAAAGGGATCTGGGACAGAGGCCGTTGGGGAGATCTGTCTGTAGGAACTTTAATGCCCCTTTGTCTTGCTACTTTCGAAAAAGCCAGAATAGCCTCATCAATAAGTATTGGACTTGTGATGTTAAGTCTTTTTGCAAAAATCGTACAAAAAACCGTTGGAACCTTTGCCTTTATATATTTGCGGATATAGTTGAAAGAAGACATCGCTTTCTTACATTCTACACGATGTGGAATAAAGTCGTATGCTCTGTCGTCTGGCGAATGAACAACAAAATAACCATCATGGAAATCGACCATTTCCCAGTCTAATATCCAAGTTTTTGGTTTCAGAGTATCGAATGTTTGTTGTTGATTTGTGATGTCATCTTTTCTATCGTTCACTTTGGGTGCGTGGGACTTACGAACGATTATTTTCGTTTGTTGAACTACAGGCGTTCTGTGCGTGCTCATTAGAACATTATTTTTTTTTGTATCCCTTTTGAGTACATGCTCAAATCCAAAATAGGCTTTCATTTTCTTGTGATAATAAGCCAGTAATTCTTCATCGTTGCCGATAACGTCTTGTACATAAAAGTCACCCTCTCGATTGTATTTCAATGTAGGCCAGGTGAAACAAGTCACTGCGGAATTCACATCCGTAGCATTCTGTATGTTGACAATCTTTCTGATGTCTGTTCTTTTGTTAGGGGATTCCCACACAGAACTACATTTTTTCCTTATTCCATTGTGTGGATTTTTGCGTTGTCTTTCGCGTTGCTCTTTCCAACGCTGAAGAATTTCTTCTGTGATGGTTCCGCCTTTACGCCCTTTTTTTCTTCTTTTCACCATACAAATTCCATATTATGATTGTTTCACTAATCATCCAATTTCGTTCTCGGTCAGACCATAGAACTGATAGCCGAGACTGTTGATTTCGGATTCGAAGGCAAAAGATACGCCATTCTTACCCTTTATACCTCTTTTCCCAATACTCGATAAACGCAAGATACTGGTTGAGGGCTGCAGACATTGAGTGATGCTTACGGTCATTTTCAACGACGTATTTAGGCGAGGCATTCAGCATCTCGATGCAGAGACGCACATCCTCTGCCGATGTATAACTAAAAACAGAGTCTGCATGCTCATCCACCTCCTTGCGAATCCATCCCCTCACCGAATGGTCGAGTGTACTGGTGTAACTGTTGGCGGTACTTTCTGATTTCTGTCTAGTTAAAAAATTGCGGAATTGATCCTTCATAGAGTAATCCCATGATGAAGCCACTTCGTCAATAACAGGGGTACGATAGGCTTTCTTTGTTTCAAGACTAGGCTTCCCTTCTTCTATGATGAGGTTGAGATGATAATAGTCCGAGATGATTTGGAGGTCTTCCACTTTTTGCGAGTTGCTGATGTTGGAATAGATGTACCAGCCATCACACTCATGCTGCCAAATGCGACCAGGCTGAGTAGGGCGTTTGTCTTTGCTGACAAGATTGTAGCCTCCACCATGTTGGATATTGAGTGTGGCGATACGTTCAAGTCCTATTTCCCTTAAAGCATTGATAAACGTGTCGATAGCTTGGCGATGCCAAATGATGGTTCCATCAGGGAACGTCACCTTCATACCTTTGGTGACATTCTCAATATGTTTGGTGGGTTCATGAGGTTGTGTCTCTTCTGGCTCTTCCTCACTCCTGACAGGTGTGCTGTTACGAGGAGTCAGCACTTTGGCACCTGTCATCTCGCTAATCTTTGCCTTACGACTTAGGGCTACGCTAATAGGCTCGTTTGGATGGTACTCCACAACCAGCACCAAATCGCGTTTGATGGGTTCCAAACGAGGAGCAATATCGTTGCTTAAGGCAGGAAGAATTTCTTCCTTGATGATTCCCTCCTCCATCTCTTCGACTTGCTGGAGGACATCTTTATTCAGTCTTACTCCCAAATCGCGAGAGTTCTCAATGATGCTGTAAAGCTTTTCAAGTTTTGTCATCTTGTTTTCATTTATGGTGGTTACACAATCCGATTTATCCACTATTTTGCAAGACCTCCAGGCATGGAAAAAGCGTAGAACGCTACTTACCCATATCTGGAGGCCCTAGGAATAGCCTATAACTTCTGATAAGTTGTGCCTACGCTATCGCATAGGCATTAACTTGTCGTCGAAGTTATAATATCATCGAGAGTTTCCTAGGTTCCCAGATATTACCAACAACATTAATGCTGTAATTTTAC
Organism: Bacteroidaceae bacterium; assembly: GCA_017470525.1. GTDB lineage: Bacteria > Bacteroidota > Bacteroidia > Bacteroidales > Bacteroidaceae > Minthosoma. The sequence goes on along the minus strand of JAFUYM010000024.1, from coordinate 12,975 downwards.
CAATAAGATGTTGCATCATCACCCACGCTTGGGTCTTGTTGACAATGCATTGCAAAGATAGGACTATTTTGTGAGATGGAAAAGAAAATGGGGAAAAAAGTGAGGGAGGACATGGGTTTCCTCGTCCGAGACAAACATGTGCAACCGTTTCTCAGAGGAAGTGTGTATCTCGGTAGATAAGAATCGTACCCCTCGACTACGGTGCAGCGTACCCCTCGGGTACACCTTGCCGTACCCGAGGGGTACGATTTTGTGAATCTTTTTATGATGCGCTATCCCTCGCACTATCATCGCTGACGGTGCGAGGGGTGTGTACACTTACTAATCTTTAATTACTAACGCGTTTTTCGTCATTCTTGGGGCTTGGGGGCGTAGTTGGCTGTGCCGTGATACACGACGACGGAGTCTAATGGTTGCTCCCGCAGCGCCTTGGTTTTGATGACGATGGCACCGTTCTTGGCTCTGTCGCCATAGATGGTGGTGGCAGGTGTGCCTTCGAGGATGGTGAGGGATTCGACGTCATCTTCGTTGTTGATGCCCACCGCCTTGAACAGTTCCGCAGTGTCTTCGTCTTCTATCGGCGATTTGCCTCGGAGAGACAGGGGAACTTTGAAAAACTTCCCGTCCACCACCAGAAGCGGCTCGTTGTCATCTTGTTCCATTGACGTGGCGTCTTTTGTGATGAAGCAGATGATGCCGTGCTTGTCCTTGTAGTTATATTCCGCCGTGCCATTGTCAGTCTGTTTGAGCATGAATATCTTAAGGGGGAGCGATTGGTAGTTGCGTACTTCCTCTTCGGTGGCGGGACGACCATCGATGAAGACATACTCGTAGGTGCAGTTGAATGCCTTGTCGCAGTCGGCAGGTTCGCCTTCGTGCGAGAAGCCGACGATTCGGTTGTAGGAGTCTCTCACGGGATGGATGGCGAAAGGTGTCTTATCCTCAGGAATCGCTTCCGTTTTGGGTGTATCCTGCTGAGGCACAAGCGTTTCGATGCTTCCGGATTGAGAGGTGTTGATAACAGGTACTTCCGTCTTTTCGAGGGTCGTCACCATGTTCTCCACGGGGTCGGTATCGCTGGGTGTGGCGAAGGCATTGATGGTCAATGCCACCACGGGGATGGCGCAGAGTGCTTTGAGCATGAGCCATCGGTTGGATTTCTTTTGGTACATCATAAGAATGCGTTTTTTGAGTGAACCGTGACCGAGGTTGTTGGTGAACGGCTGCAGTCTGTCGCCTACCACCTTTGTCACAAGCAGTTGTTGATATTGTTTTGCATCGATGCCTTGATTGATGACCGCCTGGTCAGCCTCATACTCATGCACCGCCTTGAGGTCGCGGCTGATGAACCAGACGAACGGATTGAACCACTGGAAGGTCTTCATCGCCTCCATCAGGAGGAGGTCGTAGGTGTGCCCCAGCCGGATGTGTTCCTGCTCGTGTGTGAGGATGTGTTGGCGGTGGTGTTCGTAGTCGTGTACACTCATCACGATGTAGCGGAAAATGCTGAACGGGGTGACATCGCCCTTGAGGAGCACGACCGTGTTGCCTTGTGCGTCGGTGTGCCGCAAACCTTTGTGCATCAGACGAACCAACGAAAGGATTTGCACCAGTGTGAGTGTCAGCATCACCGCCACGCCTGTCAGGTAAATGCTTTCCACCACCTGCACCCAGGTGATGCGAGGAGCCTTCTCCGTCGGCACCACCACTTCGGGCATTGTGCCCTCCTCGATGAAGGTCTGCATCTGGTAAAATTCTTCGTTGATGACCGTCGGGTGCTCTGTGGTGAAGTGCAGCAATGGCACGACGAGCGACACGAGCATGATGCCCACCAGCATGCAGCGGTTGAACCGATGGAATGTCTCTTTGCTCAGGAAGAAAAAGAAACAACTGTAGAGGAGTGCCAATGTGATGGCGGATTTGATGAGGTATAACATAAATTTCAAATGAAAGTTCTGATATTATATTGTTTCTTGCCGCAAGCGGTTTGTTGTTTTGAAAGAAATTGGAATAATTAGAATAATTTGGGTCAAAAATAATAAAGAATAAAATTTATTTCAATTTCTGAATAAAATTATTCTAATTATTCCAATTTCTTTCAAAAACAAACTCATTTTTGTTCTCGTATCATTGCTACGATTTCTCTCAACTCTTCTTCCGACACCTCTTCCTGCTTTGCGAAGAACGAAAGCATCGACTTCAGCGAGTTTCCGAAGAAGGTGCTCTTCACCTCCTTCATCACCCGATTCGTGTACTCCTCACGGCTCAGTAGCGGGAAGAACACAAAGGTCTTGCCGCCTCCCTCCTGCTTGCGTGAACTGACAAATCCCTTGTTCACCAAGATTTTCAGAAACGTGGCAATGGTCGAATACGCAGGTTTCGGTTCTGGGTACTGCTCGATAATCTCGTGGGTCGTCATGCCCTCTGCCTTATCCCACAGCACATTCATGATTTCCATTTCCGACTTTGTCAGTTGCCGTTCTTCGTGATTCCTTTTCATCTTTATTTAATGTTTTAGATTTTCGCTGCAAAGTTAATCTAAACTTTTAGATAATTCCAAACAAAACGGAACAAAAATGAGCGCCCGACAAAAAGTTTAACTTCTTTTGTTAGATATTCATTTCCTTTTATTAAATATTAAGAATGTTCTTTGCTGATTTGCCTTTTTTGTGGTGATGCTTTGTTTTCTATTCGTGGATAATTCGTACCTTTGTAGTCCCAATGACAAAATGATTATAATGATGCAGATGAAAAGGATGCTTGTGGCGTGGTGTACGCTTTGCATGGTTGGTTTGTGCTTTTCGCAAACCATGGGTGTTGTGTCTCTGTCCAAATCCATCTCGTTCTCGCAAAGGGATTTTGTGGATACCATCAAGGTGCAGGTGGAGGACGGGGCAGTCATTGTGCCTGTGGAGATAGCGGGAATGAAGAAACGTTTCCTTTTCGATACGGGTGCTGCGATGGGCGCGTGGCTGGGTGAAGAGGAAGACTGGATGCAGCGGGTGGATGGTGATGGGATGGACATCGCAGACAGTAACGAGAATGTGCAAAAGAAGACGGTATATCGGTTCCCTCCCATCCGTTTGGGGCAGTTGAGCATAGAGAACTACCCGATGATTGCCGAGGATGCCATGAACGATTTTCTGTGTGGGCAGTTTGATGGGTTTCTGGGTTTTAACCTTGTGGGCAGTGGACTTTCTTTCAAGTTGGACACGAAGGACAGCCTGCTGATTGTGACGGACAGAAAGGGCTTCTTTGCTGAAGAAGAGAAGGGGATGCCGATGGTGAAGTATCAATTGGTGAGGAAGTCGCGTCCGCTTGTCATGGTGAAGATGCCTTTCGGTTGGGTGGAGATGCTGTTCGACACAGGAGCCATGAACCATTGGCTTGATTTGCCCGAGCATCTGTTGGAGCGATGGGGCGAGCATCGTCCGAAAATAGCGAAAGAAGCGGAGAATTTGACTTGCTCAGTCGATACGATGATGGGTACTCATATCGGGCTTTATGGTTTCAAGGGAGACACGTTGCTGGCAAGAACCTTGCACTTCCCCGAAGTGCAGGTGGGCGGGCTAACGCTCAAGGATTTATATGCTTGTACAAATTCCCGCAATCTGTGTTTGGGTTCCGCTCTCTTGAAACGTTCGTCTGTGATTATAGACGCCCCTCGCAAACGGTTCGTCTTTCTGCCGTATCATGGGGAAAGCACGATTGCTGTGGAAAACCCGAATGTCGGCAGCCTTTCTTTCGTGCCCTCCGGACCAGGCGATACGCTCGGAGCACTCAGAGCCGTTGTGCGTAAAGGCTCTCCTGCCTACGAACAAGGCATCCGCACAGGAGACTATCTGTTGGAAGTGGACGGCACCCCCATCCCCGACATCTGCACCTATCGGCAACTCGGCAAGAAAGACAAAGAGGTGCCCATGAAGTTCCGTTCTCCCGATGGCAAGGAGAAAAACGCCTGTCTGACAAGGAATCAATAGAAGTGAAAAGTGAAGAGTGAAAAGTAAAAAATTTGCTACCGCAGCAGTAAGCCAACAGAATGACTAACAGTGCGGTAGCAAATTTTTCACTTTTCACTCTTCACTTTTCACTTCATTTTTTCACTTTCTTAGAACTGCTCCAAAATCCTGATTCGCTCTTCCGTGCTCGGGTGGGTGCTGAAGAGGGATTGGAGGTTGTCGAAGAAACTTTGTTTGAGTTTCTTGGGGTGGATGATGTAGAGTTGGGCAATGTCCTCGCGGTTGATGTGCCCCAGTCCCGGGTAGGATGAAATCTTGCGGAGGGCAGAGGCAAGGGCACGAGGGTTGCGTGTCAGTTCGGCACCGCCAGCATCTGCCATGAACTCGCGTTTGCGGGAAATGGCGAAACGGGTGAGGAGCGTGAGGAAATAGGCGATAGCAGCACACACAATGGCGGCAATAATCACCACGATGACCGCCACACCGCCGTTGCCGTTCTTGCTGTTGGAACGACGAGACGAGAAACCACCCCACAGAAAGGCTCGCAAGATGCCACGAGTGAGCAGCGTGAGCAAAGTGGAGAGGATGCCCACAAAGACGATGCTGACGATGAGCACTTTCGTGTCGCGGTTGCGGATGTGGGTCAGTTCGTGGGCAATCACACCCTCCAGTTCATTGTCGTCCAGATAGTCGATGATGCCTCGGGTCAGTGTCACCGTGTACGACTTCTGGTTGATGCCCGAAGCGAATGCATTCAGCCCCGAGTCCTCGATGATGTTCACCTTTGGCATCGGCATGCCGCAACTCATGCACAGGTTCTCCACCATATTATAGATGCGTGGGTTCTCCCTCCGCTCCAAAGGCTTTGCCCCTGTAGCATGCTGAATCATCTGTGCATTGAAGGTGTAGGCAATCAAGAGCCAGATGCCCACGATGATGGCAGCCCACGGTGCCCAACCAAGCCACGTCTCGTTCACCAAATCAGCATCGAAGTAATACTGCTCGTAGCCGTCGTATGTGTAAGTGCTCTGAAAGCCGAAAATGCAGCAGAACACCCACAGCATACCCAGAATGATGCACGGGAACATCAGGAGCAGCACCATGCTGTTCCAGTTGTTCCGCATAATTTGAGTTTGTATGCCTACGTACTGCATTTTGATGACGTATTATTTTTGTAACAACGAATTAAACGAATGGGGCGAATGGAGAAAATGTTGCAAACGATAACGAATGCAAACGAATGTGCATTCGTCAGAATCCGCAAGGATTCATTCGTCAGGGCTTGCCCCATTTCTATCTATATTCGTTCAATTAGATAAATTCGTTGTTGTCAGGAATCAATGTCTTAAAATTTGATTTCGGGAGCCTTCTCCACCGCTGCTCGCTGTGCAGCCTCAATCTCGTACATCGCCTCCTTGTGGAAACCGAACATGCCAGCCAGGATGTTGTTGGGGAAGGTCTGCACGGCATTGTTGAGTTCGCGGGTGGCAGAGTTGAAGTAGCGGCGCACGGCAGCCAGTTTGTTCTCGATGTCGGAAAGTTCTTCCTGCAACTGGAGGAAGTTCTGATTTGCCTTCAGGTCAGGATAGGCCTCGACAGAAACCTTCAGACCTGCCAGTGCGGAGGTGAGCATCTGGTCAGCCTTGATTTTGTCGTCGATGCTGGTGGCGTTGATGGCGGCAGAACGGGCGGCTGTAATAGATTCCAGCAGTTCCTTCTCATGCTTGGCATAGCCCTGAACGGTGGCAACCAACTGAGGCACAAGGTCATAGCGCTGCTTCAACTGCACGTCGATGTCAGCAAAAGCATTCTCACGATTGTTGCGAAGTTTCACAAGATTGTTGTAGATGCCGGCAATGATGAAGCCCAACACGACTACAACGGCAATAATAATGATAATAGGTATCATACGCTTTGATGAATTTTGTTAATTATACATTATAAATTATACATCGTCGTCGAAGAAGTCCTCCTCGAAGAAGTCATCGATTCTCTCCCATGACAGCGCCTTGCCGTCGGAAGCCTTGAATGTGAGTTTCCCGTCCTCGATTTTAAGACCCTGAATGCTTGCTTGCCCCTCCTTGTCTGAGCGATTGGCAAATGCGCTCCTCTTGCCCTCAATGCGCTCAGCCTCGAAGTCATACAGGAGGACATCCTCCAGTTCCATGTCGTCCATGTCAGCATATAGCGAAGCCTCCTGTGCCGCATCCCATTCCCTCACACGCGTTTGATAGGCAACCATATCCTCCTCTTCGGGAATCAGAGCCACCGTAGCCGTGTCATACTGGAGCGACACATTGCCAGACGCGTCCATCCGATAAGTTCCACACACAATCACTTCATAGTGAAGACGATACGGGACTCCATTCCCGTCAGCCTCATCCACATAGCGCTTCTGGTCCTCGATGAAATTGCCTGTCTCGCCATCCTTGCTGGCAAAGAACTGTCTGGCAACCTCATACTCCTTCCCGTCATCAGTCGCTTCCGTACTCATCCAGTTGCCCACCAGGTCATTGAGCAGTTTTCCCCTATCTACAGAGCAGGCACCCAAAGCCAGCACTGTCGCTGTTGTCATCAAGGCAGTTTTCAAAAAATGCTTCATAATCGTTACTTTTTTAATGGTTTAGAATAGAAAAGAGATGCAAATATAACACAAAACAATCGAAAACCTCCTGCAAAACCCCTTATTTCTTGAAAATAAGAGACAATCACAGCCGAAAATCGCAAAAAAAGAATGAACAGTTAACAATGAACCGTTAATTATTATCTGTTAATTGTAAATTGTTCATTGTTCAATGTGTTTTTCTCAGAGAATAGTTGTAACTTTGGGGCGTTAAAATACGAAACCCCTATGAAGAAGATTTTGTTTGTGGTCGGTTCGTGGCGAGAGAAGTCGTTCAACCGACAGTTGGCAAAGAAAGCCGAGGCATTGCTCCAGGGCAAGGCAGAAGTGAAGTATCTGGATTATGCGGCACTCCCGTTCGTCAATCAGGACAAGGAGGCTCCCGAGCAGGCAGAGGTGGCTCGTGTGCGTGCCGAAATCGCCGCAGCCGATGGCGTGTGGATTTTCACGCCCGAGTACAATTTCAGTTATCCCGGTCATGTGAAGAACCTGCTCGACTGGCTCTCCCGTCCCGTCATTCCGATGGATTATGCCACTCCCACCTGCATCAATGGCAAGCCCGTCGCCCTTAGTGGTGCGGGCGGCAAGGCAGCCACAGCCCAATGCCGTGCCAAACTCACCGAACTGCTCACTTTCATCAAAGCCGACGTGCTTCCCGAGCAGACAGGCATTGCCCTCCAACCCGAATGTTGGACGACCGATGTCCTCCTCCTGACCGACGAGGACACCCAGCACCTCGCAGCCGAAGCCGAGGCATTCTTGAAGAAACTGAACGCATAACAAAAGCATTCCTAACGACGAAACGGGGAGATGTCCACACCGACACCTCCCCGTCTCTGTTTTATCCACCCTCGGTGCTCCAAAAGGGGTGAGAGTCTCATGTGTGTCATAGGTGAGACTCTCACGTGTACCATAGGTGAGAGTCTCACCCCTCTGGAGGTTCTGAGCAAAACTATTGGGGAATGTTTTTCCATCCCTCAAGACCCTTACGGAACTCCGATAGAAGTGGGGCAAGACTGGCGTTTTTTCGGACATTTTTCTTACGTATTTTTCCCCTCTACCGCATTCTTTCAAACACTTTTCCATGGGGTAGGTATGGAAAGAAAACGTTAATCGGTTCAGAATCTTTCTATTAGAAAGAAAATGGATGCTTGAAATTTTCCATGGGGTAAAGGATACAACCCGTTTGTTTTGTTCTTACCTTTGCAGCGGAAAATTAGGCTTGTGTGGTTGTACGGTTTTCGGGGTTTACGGTTATGCGGTTCATAGCCAACCGTAAAGCCGCATAACCTCAAAACCGAAAAAACCTCAAAACCGAAAAATGATGAAAAGAACGGCATTTTTGTATTGTATGTTATTGATGGCACCCATTGCTTTGAGGGCAGAAGAGGTGGATAGCCTGCTCGCCGACACCATGTATGTGGATTGGTATGTTTCGCCTGTCCCTACCATTCCGCTGCCTTCGTTTGATGAAATGGTGGAAGTGCTTCGGCAAGGTGACGCGAGTTCGAATGTGGTGGATTATAGCGAAGCGGAAAACATCGAGATTGCGGAGCCGTGGTTTGCCTGGGTGAATATCAAGGGGCTGACCTCCTTCCCGATGTCCAAAACCGACATTCGGCAGGTGTGGGTGGAAGTGCATGACGGACATGGAGGCTATTTCCGGAAACGTGCGTTGCTGAAAGGGCAGGGCGGCTGGTCGCTAAAGTTTCCCAAGCGTAACTTCTCCTGTCAGTTCTGCGATGACGACTGGACAGGCACCACTACGCCCGACATCCGCATAGGCGACTGGGTGAAGCAGGATGCCTTCCACTTCAAGGCTTTCTACACCGACTTCTGCCGAGGCATTGGCGAAATAGGTTACAAACTTTTCCGGAGTATCGTCGCCGACCGTCCCCCTTATTGGGAGCGTGGCGGATACACCAAGGCCTCGAAGCGGGCACGATGCTTTCCTGATGGCTTTCCCTGTGCCGTGTATGTTGACGGGGCTTTTCAAGGTTTGTACGCATGGCAATTGAAGAAGAGCCGCAAGAACATGAACATGGAGAAGACGAATGAACTGCATATTCACTTGGATGGCAATCTGAACAATTCCACCCTGTTTCGTGGGTACGTGGGATGGAGCCAGTTTGACATCCAGCACCCCAAGGCTCCGTTCGTTACGGACAACACCAAAGCCGCCATCCTTCAATTGAGCCGCTACCATGCCGAACTGGAGGCCCTTGAGAAGTCGGGTGCAGACAGCCTGTCCATCAAGCGGGCGTTTGAGCAGAGGTTCGACATCGCCAGTTTGCTCGACTACGATGTGTTCTACCAGTTTGTGTGCAACTGCGACGGCTCGCTGAAGAACTGGCAATGGTTCACCTACGACGGACGCAAGTGGCTGGTGGCACCCTACGATTTGGACCAGACCTTCGGCCTCAATCTGTATGGTGTGGTTCGTCCTGCGGTGTGGGAACACTCGCCGCTCATCGAAGGTCCCTTCTACTGGGTTGAAAACTACTATCAGAAGGAACTTCGCCAACGCTATGCCGAACTGCGGGCGAACGGGGCACTTTCGGCTGCCAACATCTTGCCCATCGTGGACGACTGGTACAGCCGAGTGTCGGAGGCGATGTACGAACAGGAGAAAATCCGATGGCCCGACAGTCCTTGTTATGGCTCTGCAATATGCAATGCGGGTTGGAAGCCTTGTCCCGACTGGGCACAATATAAGACAACACCTGACTATTCTGCCACGGCAAAGTACAAGGCTGGTGATGTCTGCAAACTTGAAGGACGCTTGTGGGAGGCCACCTTGTCCGTTACGGGTGTGCGTCCCTACCAACGCAATTCTCAACTCGACTCCCTTCAACGTCTGGAACAATGGGTGACGGAGCGTATAGCCTATCTGGATGAGGAATATCGTCTGCACGGCATTCCCCAACAGATTCAGCCCACCCGCCACCCCAAGACAAACGAGGTGTACTACAACCTCCAAGGGCTACCCGTGAACCGTCCTCAGCGGGGTATCTACATCAAGAATGGAAAGAAAATGTATATAGAATGATTCTATGAATAGATTCTTTTGTGTTCTATTGGCAGTCACGGCAGGATTGCACCTGAACGCTCAAAGTGAAGATGCGAATTTCCGTTCGCTTCTATTCACGGAAGTTTGTGTCGCAAACATTGACCAAACCATCGATTACTCAAATAACTATGGCGGTTGGATTGAACTGTACAATTCAACACCAGCGGATGTTTCGCTGAACGATTGGTATATCAGCGATGATGCCGGAGTGCTGAAGAAGCACAGGCTGTCGGGATATGGCGTGTTGAAGTCAGGATGCTATCTGTGCATCTTCTTCGACCACAATTCGGCTGATGGCGAATATGGCCCCGATGCGGCACGGCAAGTAAGTTTCAAACTGAATAGGAAAGGCGGCACAATCTATTTATCGAGAAATGGCAAGGATGTGGATTTGTCTTGTACTTATTCAGAATCCGTACCACGTTGCAGTTATGCGAGAGTGAGATTGGAGGCTGATGAGTGGCAGTATTGTGGTGTGCCAACTCCAGGGTTGCCCAATGTTGGTCATTACGCACAAGAATGTTTGTCGGCTCCCGAGGTTGACAGCGACTCCAGACTTTTCACCTCTGCGTTTGATGTGCATGTGCAGATACCTTCAGGAACGACGCTCCGCTACACGACAGATGGTAGCACTCCGACACTTGCGAATGGGAAGACAAGTCCCAATGGGCATTTCTCCATTTCCAAAACCACGGTGTTGCGTCTGCGATTGTTTTCCGAAGGTAAACTCCCAAGCGGCGTGGTCACACGCTCCTATATCTATAAAGACCGGGAATACTATCTGCCTATTGTCGCTGTCACCACAGACCCTCGCAATCTTTATGACAACATGATTGGCTGTTATGTGGATGGCAGGAACGGCATAGCGGGACGAGGCTCGACGGGAAAGTCCAATCTCAACATGGATTGGGAGCGTCCTGTCAACTTCGAGTATCTGACAGCAGATGGCAAGATGGTCATCAATCAGGAGGCGAGTTTTGAAGTGGCGGGTGGATGGAGTCGTCATTTCAAGCCAGCATCGTTCAAGGTACAAGCCAAGAAACTGTATGACGGGAACGGACATTTCGCCTATCCCGTGTTCACACGTAAACCATACTGTGAGTATAAGCAACTGCTGATACGCAACGGAGGAAACAACAATAGGACGGATGGCGGTCCTCGCATCAAGGATGGCATCACCCAGCAAGTGCTGACGGCGAGCGGATTTTATGTTGATGCACAAGAGTTTCAACCTGCACATGTGTTTATTAACGGCAAATATTTGGCCATGATGAATGTGCGTGAGCCAAGCAATCGTTTTCATGGTGCAACCAATTACGGTTACGACGATGACGAGATGGACGGCTTTGAATATAGCAGCGGCAGTTATCGTCAGAGAGGTGGCACCCGTGATGCTTTTGACCAAATGATACAATGGTCAGCCAATGCGGAAACAGATGAGGGATATGCTCAAATTTCAGAAGTTCTCGACATGGATGAGTTTATACGCTATATGGCTACGCTCTGTTACACTGGCACCAGCGACTGGGTGCTGAATGACAACAATGTGAAGGGTTATCGTTCGCAAAAAGATGGCAAGTTCCACTTTGTGTTCTTCGACCAAGACCTGACATGGGAAAACACCGACAACGTGGAAAGATTAGATTGGAACGACATTGTGTATCTTTACCGAAACCTCAAAGAAAACAGCAAATTCCGTCAACAGTTTGTGACGGCATACTGCATTCTTCATGGCAGCATATACACCCCCGAACGATGTCAGTACATAGCCGACAGCATTTGTTCTTTGGTGAAGGATGCCCTTTCATTTGACAATCGCTATACTGCAGCCACTTACCGCAAACTGCAAGAAACGATGTGGGAGAAAAGCCACAGGGAGGCTCGTTTGCAATCCCTGATGAAGTCATACTCACTCTCTGATAAAATCGATGTGAACTTAGGTACGAACTGTTCATTCGCACGGATTCATCTGAATGGCATGGACGTTCCTTTCGGAAAATTCTCGGGTGTGCTCTTCTCGCCCGTATCTGTAAAAACAAGTGCAGCCGAAGGCTACCGTTTTATCGGTTGGAGAGACCAGACGGGTAAATGGCTGAGCCATGAGAAGGAATGCCACATTACGAAGGGTGGCACTTATACGGCTATCTATGAAGAAACGGAGGAAGCCGTGTCGCCCATCTGCATCAATGAGGTCAGTGCAGCCAACGACATCTATGTGAACGACTATGGCAAACGAGCCGACTGGATTGAACTGTTCAACCGAAGTCGGGAACCTGTCGATGTGTCTCAGTGGTACTTTAGCATAGATGAGAAAGGACAGGAAAAATTTCAAATTGATGCAGCCAGCGAGGTGAGCACCATCATACAACCCAATGGCCATTTGGTGCTCTGGTGTGACGGAAAGCCCTCACTCACTCAATTGCATCTGCCGTTCAAAATCAAGAATGTCGATAACGGAACCCTCATTTTGCAATCGGCTGATGGACGGTGGAAGAACTCAATGCAATACAATGCTCATTCGTCGAAAGAAACGGTTGGGAGATTCCCCGACGGAGGAAGCGAACGCTGGACGTTCTATCACCCCACTATAGGGACTCGCAACATGGTAACCTCCTACGACTCTTTCATTGGTGCTGTCCCCGATACCGTTCTTTCTCCGACCATGCTCGATGAAATTGAGAGTGTCTGTTATTACACCGTCAGCGGAATCCGTGTTCTTAAACCATCCAACGGCATCTACATCAGGGTGACGCTCTATAAGAATGGGCAGACGAAGCAAAGCAAAGTCTTCATGAGACAAGGGGAATCTTAAGCGGGTAGGGGCAACCCTCACCGATGTGCTCGATGCCGAGGGACAATGGTGCCAGTCCCGTTCTGACCCCATCGAAGCCCTCCCCTTGTAACGTATCAACGAGAAATCGTACCCCTCGACTACGATGTGGCGTACCCCTCGGGTACGGCATGGTGTACCCGAGGGGTACGATTTATTCTCATACGGTTCCATTTATTTTCAAAAATTGGTAATGATTGTCCCGCCTATCTGTTTGAACAACTGAGCAATCTCTCTGCCAGAGAGGTTGGGGCGGGCGTCACGCTTGGCTTCTGAACTAAACGGAAAGAAAAGTTGAGCCAAATAGAAAAGTCTGTTTGGCGGAATCGTCGTACCTTTGCACCCAGATTCAAACATCGTTTAATTTTAAAGCAAAGGAAAAGATGAGAAGTAACATCGCAGATTACAATGCAGTCGTAGAGGCTGCAAGCAAGTTTACACGTAGCGTTGCCGAGGGCAACAGCAAGTATGCAAAGGATTTGTTCACCGAGGA